>NZ_CP125295.1:4800000-5400000 GCF_030412785.1 Paraburkholderia sabiae | reverse complement strand
TGTTCTGACGGCGTCGGTGTCGTCGGCAGATGCGGTATCGGCGGCAGGCCGACTGAGGGGGAGCGGGGGCCGAAAGCGCCGGGATCGACGCTCGGGCCAGTCTGGCGGAAGAGGGAAGTCGCGGACGTGTTGTTGTCCATGGCTCACGCGTCGAGTTGCAGTACCCGCATTGCGCCATTGCTGCATGACGGAGCCGTGACATTCACGAGAAGTTCTTATTACGTATCGCGAACTGTCGGCTCGATGCAACGCAACATGACGCGCGCAATTGCTGCAGATGCGCAATCGCGCATCGGGAAAGTCCTGAGAGGACGCGCCTTGTACTCATGTAATCGATTGCATATGCTCTGAAACGTTTCAATCTCCACGACCGGTTTCGTTCTTTGCGACGAACCGCACCGCCAGAGGAGCCGACGCAACATGAGCTTGCCCGACCGGCCGTTGCCCACGCTGCGCGATGTCGCGAATGCCGCCGAGGTGTCGGTGGGCACGGCATCGAAGGTGCTGTCGGGTGCGTCCGGCGTGAGCGAAGCGCGTGCACAGCGCGTGTGGGACGCGGCGCGCCGGCTCGGTTATCGTCGCAACGGCATCGCCGCCGATTTGCGGCGCGGGCGGCCCAGTTCGATCGGCTTCGTGCTACCCGATCTCACCAACCAGTTCTTCGTCGACATTGCCCGCGCGCTCGAAAATCACGCGCTGGAGCATGGTTACCGCCTGATCATGGCGCACGCCGATGAAGATCCCGCGCGCGAAATGGAGCGCATCCGTTTCGTGATGTCGGGTCAGGTCGCGGGCATGATCATCATTCCGTGCCGTGGTTACGAACATGCGATCGACGAAGTGCGCGAGTGCAATGTGCCGCTCGTGATGGCCGATCGCGTCGACGATTCCTTTCCCGCCGATACGGTCACGACGGACAGCCATGCAGCGACGTTCGATGGCACCGTGCATCTCATCGGCCTCGGCCACAAACGCATCACGTTCCTCGTCAATACGCTTGATCTCGTGAATTCGCGCGAGCGCGCGGACGGCTATGTCGATGCGATGAAACGCGCGGGACTCGACAGCTACATACGCGTCGTCGAATGCGGAATGACGGCCGCAGAGATTCACGCGTCGACGCTCGATGTGCTGTCGAATGCGCTGCGTCCTACTGCACTCTTTGCAGGCGGCAACGTGACGACGCTCGGCGCATTGCGCGCGATCCGCGATGCCGAATTGCGCCTGCCTGAAGACATTTCGTTGTTGTCGTTCGACGACGCGCCGTGGATGTCGGTGCTGCGTCCCTATCTGAGTTCGATCCGGCAGCCCGTCGAGGCGATCGGTCACGCAATCTGGCAACTGATGCTGAAGCTGCTGAATGGCGAGCGCAATGCGCCCGTGCATCTGAGTTTCAAGGCCGAGTTGCTGGTGCGCGAGAGCACGGCGGCCGCGCCCGCCGTGCAGGCTGTACTGGATGGTGCGTGAGGAAACCAGCAGGACTAAAACGTTTCAATTTCAAAGAGCAGACAAAAGCAAAAGCAGAAAGGCAAGACCAAGGGAGACGCACAACGCGCATCACGCAATGCGCAACGAATGGAGACAAACATGAACCGCAATCGCCGTCTGATCACGGGCGCGCTCGTTACGGCGCCTTTTGCCGGGCTGATCGTCAAGGCCGGCTATGTGCACGCGCAAGGCAAGAAATACCGCTTCGGTTTCTCGCAGGTGACGACCGTCGAGCCGTGGCGCGTGCAGTTCAACAAGGACATGAAGGCCGAGGCCGCGAAGCATCCGAACGTCGAACTCGTGATCGCCGATGCAAACGATCGCACCGACAAGCAGAACGCCGACATGGAGAACTTCATCGCGCAGAAGATGGACGTCATCTTCATTTCGCCGAAGGAGTCGGCGGGACTGACGGGCGTGGTCGAAAAGGCGTACAAGGCAGGCATTCCCGTGTTCGTGCTCGATCGCGAAGTGAACGGCGATCAGTACACGCAGTTCGTCGGCGGCGACAACGTGCTGATCGGCAAGGGCGCGGGCGAGTTCATCGTGAAGACGCAAGGCGGTGCGGGCAAGGCGAAAGGCAATATCGTCGAAGTGTGGGGCGGCTTCGGCACGCAGGCGTCGCACGATCGTCACGACGGGATGATGTCGTTCGTCGGCAAGGAGTCGGGCCTGAAGATCGTCGGGCAGCGCGTCGATTGCGACTGGAAGCAGGACAAGGCCTACGACTACATGAAGACCGTGCTGCGCGTGAACCCGCAGGTCGATCTCGTGTTCGCGCACAACGACCCCATGGCGTACGGCGCGTATCTCGCGGCGAAGGACGCGGGCGTCGAGAAGAAGATGAAGTTCGTCGGCGCGGACGGCCTGCCGAACGAAGGCGCGGTGTGGGTCGAGAAGGGCATTCTCACGGCGACGTTCGTGTATCCGACGCCGGGCGGCGAAGCGATGCGCCAGGCGCTGAAGATGCTCGGCGGTGAAAAGATTCCGAAGAAAGTGATCATGCCGACGCAAGGGATCTTCGCGGACAACGCGAAGCAGTTTGTCGCGAGTTGAGTGATGCGTGAACGCGTCGCGCGGGCAGGTGCCGATGCCCGCCGCGCGACGCGTCGTGCATGCGAGAGCGGAAGGAATTCATGACGCAAGGTGTCACGAGCATCGATCCACCTGTTGTTGTCGCGACCCACGCCATGAGCGCGACACAGCTCGTTGCCGCGACGCGCATCTCGATCGCGTTCAACGGCACACCCGCGCTCACCGATGTCGATTTCGACATCGTGGCGGGCGAGGTGCATGCGCTCGTCGGCGAGAACGGCGCAGGCAAGTCGAGCCTGATGAAGATACTGGGCGGCCTGTATCTGCCCGATGCTGGTTCTATCGACGTAGCAGGCACGCGAGTCGACTTTAGAACCACAGCCGATGCGATGAACGCAGGCATCGCGATCATTCACCAGGAACTGAATCTGGTGGACAGCCTGTCCGTGGTCGACAATCTCTTTCTCGGCAAGGAAATCACGACGCGCTTCGGCTTTCCCGATCATCGCGCGATGCGAGCGAAAGCGCTCGACGTGCTCGCGCAATTGCAGTTCAGGCCGTCGCCGGATGAGCTCGTCGGCGCATTGCGGATCGGCGAAAAGCAGTTGATCGAAATCGCGAAAGCGCTGCTTGCCGACGCGCGCGTGCTCATCATGGACGAGCCCACGTCCGCGCTATCCGACACGGAAACACAGGCGCTTTCGGTGCTGGTGCGCGCGCTGCGCGAACGCGGGATGGGCATCGTGCTGATCAGCCATCGCTTGCAGGAAGTGTTCGATCTCGCCGATCGCGTGACGGTGCTGCGCGACGGACGCCATATCGCAACGCTGCCGATGAGCCGCGTCGAATCGGCGGAACAGCTGGTGTCGATGATGATCGGCAAGAACTTCGTCGCGCCGCATCGCGAGTCCGGCGAAGTGCGTGCTGCGGCAGACCATTTGATTAGCGTGCGCGATCTGACGCTGCATGGCGAGCATCGTCCCGTGGTGGACGGCGTGTCGTTCGATGTGCGGCGCGGCGAGGTGTTCGGTCTTTCCGGACTGCTCGGCGCGGGCAAGACCGAGATACTCGAAACGCTGTATGGCGTGTCGCCGTATCGCGTGTCGGGCTCGATCGAAATCGGCGCGGGACGGCGCGCGTTTCGCACGCCTGCCCAAGCCGTCGAGGCAGGCGTCGCGTTCGTCACCGAAGACCGCAAGAAAGACGGGCTGATCGTCGATCAGTCGGTAGAGGCGAACTTCGTGCTGCCGAGTCTCGCGCATATCGACGGTTTTCCGTTCTATCGCCGACGCGCGATTGCAAAGCGCGTGGCTGCGCGAGCGTTGACGTCGAACGTGAAGCATGGCGGCGCGAGCGAACCTGTTGCGACATTGTCAGGGGGCAACCAGCAGAAGCTGATCATCGGCAAATGGCTGATGACGCAGCCCGCCATTCTGCTGCTCGACGAACCGACGCGCGGCGTCGACGTGGCCGCGAAAGCGGAAATCTATAGCCAGATCCTGCAGGCGGCGCGCAGCGGCTTGACGGTGGTGGTCGCGAGCTCGGAGATCGACGAACTGATGCTGATGTGCGACCGCATTCTCGTCCTGTGCGAAGGACGCGCGCGCGGCGTGCTCGAACGCGATGCGTTTTCCGCCGACGAACTCGTGAAGCTCGCGTCGCCCTGAACATGATGGAGCGGTGAACATGCTGAAGACCAACGAACACGCACTCGACGCGACGCCCAATGCGCAGCAGCTGCGGCGGCAACAGCGCCTGCGCGCGTGGCTCACGAACGTGAAGTACTACCTCGGACTGATCGTATTGCTTGCGCTCGGCGCGCTCACGTCGCCGCATGCGGCGGACGGCAGCAACATCTTCTTGTCGTCGGCGAATTTCTCCGATGTGTTCAGGCAGGTCGCGAATGTCGGCGTGATGTCGGTGGGCATGACGCTCGTCATCATCACGGCGGGTATCGATCTGTCCGTCGGTTCGGTGATGGGTTTCGGCAGTGTGCTGACGGCGATCCTGCTGACGACGCCCGGCAGCAACGCGGCGTCGTGGACAGCGCTCGCGCTCGATGCGATCAGCCTTTTCGCCGTCGTGTATATGGCGAGCGGAATGTTTGCGCGGCGGGGGCGGGGCGGTGCACATACGATGCAGATGTCGCCCGGTCTGCGTGACTCGGGGCATCGTGGCGTGCGCATGGCCGTCGCGGGAATCGTTGCGTTGCTGGCGTGTGTGTTCGCGTGGCATCAACTGCCGCAGAAGGTGTCGCTGCTGACGGTGCTGTGGATGGTGCCGATGGCGGGGCTCGCGATCGGCGCGCTCAACGGCTTCATCATCACGCGCGGGCGCATGCAGCCGTTCATCGTGACGCTCGCGGCGATGGTCGGCGTGATGGGTATGGCGCGGCTCGTCGCAGGGCAGGATACGGCCGTCTATTCGATTTACAGCGGCAGCAATGCGACGACCGACATCGACAATCTGCGCGCGTTGCTATTTGGCGTGGTGCCCGTGCCGGCGCTCTTTTTCATCGTGATCGCGTTGATTGCGGACTTCGTTTTGAACCGGACGGTGTTTGGCAAGTATCTGTATGCGATCGGCGGTAATGAGAAATGCGCGCGCATTTCGGGGCTCAAGGTCGATCGGCACAAGATCGCCGCGTACGCGATTTCGGGAATGCTCGCGGCGCTTGTCGGCGTTCTTTATGCCGCGCAGTATCGGCAGGGGAAGGCGGATGCGGGTGTCGGCTGGGAGCTTGATGCGATTGCGGCTGTAGTGATTGGCGGCACCAGTCTGATGGGCGGCGTGGGGAGGATTGCGGGGACCGTGGCGGGCGTGCTGATCTTCGGGTTTCTTGGGAATATCCTGCTGCTCAATAACATCGATAGCAATACGCAGTTGGTGCTCAAAGGGTTGATCATCGTTGTTGCTGTGTTCTTGCAGCAGACGCGGATGAATCCGCAGACTATGCTTGCCAGGGTTCGCGGGAGGCGTTCGCTTCCTTAGTGGTTTTTTGTCTGCGACGCAGTCGCCAGTCTTTGCGTTTTTGGTTTTTGTCTGCGGTGGCATCCGCGAATTCGTATCGGTGCTTCAGGCGTTGCCCCTGTGCGGGGCGGCACCTACTTTTCTTTGCAGCGGCAAAGAAAAGTAGGCAAAAGAAAGCCGCTTTTGTACCTCCGGTGCCCGCCAGAATGGCGCTGCGGCATGCCGCAGTTGAGCTGTCGCGCAGCGACCCCCGCACTCTGTAGAAAGCCCGCAGTTAACTGCGCACGGCGCGAAAACACACACACAGTCTGGAGCACATAACGCCGCAATCAACTGACGGCAATGCAAAAAAACGTGCTGACCGAATGTGCTCCAGGTGGATGTCATCTTTCGCGCCGCGCGCGTCTGACTGCGGGCTTTCTACGGAGTGTTTGCGTCACTGCGCGACAGCTCAAAGACCGTGTGCCGTGGCGTTATCCGGGCGGGCACCGGAGGTTTGAAGCGGCTTTCTTTTGCCTACTTTTCTTTGCCGCTGCAAAGAAAAGTAGGTGCCGCCCCGCACAGGGGCAACGCCTGAAGCACCGATACGAATTCGCGGATGCGAGAGAAAAGACCAGAATGGCGACTAGCGTCGCAGACAAACCAAAAAACCTCACCGACCAACGCTAACAACCTTGGTCCCCGCAATCCGATCATGCAAAAACTGCCGCCCGGCGCCGAGCCGGCCAACCCCGGCATACAGCACAAACCAGATAGCAGCCAGCACGAGCGTCTGCGGCACAGACAAACCGAGTAGAGGATGCAAAGCCAGCGGCGGCAAAAACCACAACCAGGCAAACACATACCGCAAGACAGCGCGTAAAACAGGCACTGAAGCGCCATCCCTGGCGCCCACAACCTGAAGCCGCCAGGTCTTCATCGGCAGTGTCTGTCCACCGTGCGTCCAGAACCACACGAAGTACACGCCCACCACCAGTCCGATCCACGCCGCGAGCCAGTTGTGATGCACGAGCCCGTTGCGCTGCTGCGTGAGCGTGCTGAACAGGTACCCCGCGAAGAACACGACGCCAAACAGCAGCACGCTTTCGTACATCAGCGTGGCGAGACGCCGGCGCACAGTCGGCACGGCAGGTTCTACGGATTCGGGTTGGGGCGGCACGGCTGCGGAGTCGACAGATGTGGACACGGGCGAGGCCTCGGTTGCCGTTGATGAGCCCGCACCTTGCAGGCTCGAAGGAAGAGATTATGAGCCGTTGAAGATGGACGGCGCGTCGGAAGGTGAGACGGGCGTCGGCGTCGCCGGAACGAAACTGCCGGCAGCAGGAATGGCAGGCGCGCCCTGCGCGGGCGCCGCGACGCCGGCGGAAGCACCCGCCGTCGCCGGCGGCACCGGCACGCTTGCGAGCTTGTCCTTGCCGTTCACGAGTCGGTTGATGTCCTTGATCTCGGACTTGCCCGAAGGCGGCGCGCTGACGACCGTCGGCCGACGCTTGTGCTCGCTGGCGGCGAGCTTCTGCTTCTGTTCCTCAGGCAACTGCTGATACGCCTTCCACGCGTTCTGGCGCGCCTCGCGCGGCAGTTCCTTCGACACCTGATAGTTCTCGCGCGCGACACGCCGCTGCTCCGGCGTCATGCGAACCCATTCGGCCATGCGCTCGTGCAGACGCTTCTGCGCTTCCGGCGTCATCTTCGGATAGCGCGACGCGATTTTGAGCCACTTGCGCTTGCGCTCTTCGCTGAAGCCGTCCCATTGCGCTTCGAACGGCGCGAGCGCGACATGTTCGGCATTGGTCAGCTTCGACCACGCGAGCGGGCTGGTGGAAATGGGCAGGCCCGGCAGTTCGACCGTCAGCGCCGGGGCAGGCGCTTTCGCGGGCGTGCCGCCCGCAGGCGCCGCGACGGGCGTGGGCTCCGGGTAGAAGCGCGGATAGGTGGCGGCGAATGACACCAGGGCTGCAATCACGCATCCGGACACAACGGCTAGGCCGCGCTTGTAACTCACCCGTCAACTCTCCCCGGTCAGTGGTTGTTGCGCGTCAGGTACGCGTTGAACCCGTGATCGAGATAGGCATTGAGCGGCAAGTCGTCGCTCAGCATGGCGGCGTCGATATCGGCGAGTTCGGCCGTGCGTTGATGGTCTTCCCACCACGCGATGCCCGCGAGGCCGATCACGAGCGCAAGCACGGGCCACGCGAGCGCGAGCTTGCGCAGGCGCGGCAGGCGGCGCGAGCCTTCCGGCTGCGGCAGGTGACCAAGCGTGCCGGCGCCGACGAACACGGGCGCAAACGCAGGCGCCTGCACGGCTTCAGGCTTCTTGCGAGCGAGGGCGGCACGGCGCGCGGCGGCAAGCCGGTCGGTCGTAGCGGGTGGAATACGGGCAGCGTTTTCGTCGAGCGCACGGCGAAGCTGCCGCGCAAACTCGATTTCTTTTGTTTCGAGAGCGGAGCTCATAGCGTGATTCCTTTGGCCTTGAGCGCATGCGCCAGCGTGTGCGTGGCTCGTGAGCAGTGAGTTTTCACACTGCCTTCCGAGCAGCCCATCGCGGCAGCAGTCTCAGCGACATCCATATCTTCCCAGTAACGCATCAGAAACGCCTCCCGTTGACGTGCCGGCAACTTTTGGATTTCGTCGTCGATCAGCTGCAGGACCTGTTCGCGCTCGAGCTGCTGCTCGCTGCTCTCGACACCCGTCGCGCCGTCCTGGCTTTCGAACGTCTCCAGCGGGTCGAAGTCTTCGTCGTCGGCATTGCCCAGCGACGAAAACAGGCTCACCCAGGTGTTGCGCACCTTCTGCCGACGGAAATAGTCGTGCATCGCATTCTGGAGAATACGCTGAAACAAAAGCGGCAGCTCAGCGGCAGGACGGTCGCCATATTTTTCGGCGAGCTTGATCATCGCGTCCTGCACGATGTCGAGCGACGCGTCATCGTCCCGCACGGCGTAGACCGTCTGCTTGAACGCGCGCCTTTCGACGCCCGCCAGAAAATCGGCGAGTTCCTTTTCTGATGCCATCCGTTGGGGGTCGGCGCAGCGAATGTGCGCGGAATCGGTCGAAAAATGTCGTAAAACTCGCGGATGCTAACAAACTTTCACCCGATCCGGGGGAAAACGCGGCAAGCGGGCGCCTTGCATCTGGCCTACAGCCGTATTTCCGCTCATCGAGCGACGACGGCGAAAGCCGCCCGTAAAACGGTCAGAAGTTGACGATGAAAGGGGAGTTGTCGTCAATCATGGAAATATTTGCTTGACCATCGGACGTATCGTAGATATCGTCTACGGTTCGCAACATAAGTGACTTGTCTCATTTGAGGTTGGCCCAAGAAGCCTTCCTGTCAAACTGGACGCGCCGCTTGAACCCGAGCCACAAGCCCGGCAGAGAGCACCCGATCAATTTTTTGCCGAAAATTCGAAAGGTGAACGATGAATATGCCCAGCGCGGAATTCTCCACGTCGGATACCACTCCCCATCACGAAGCTGACTCTATCGGCGCCACCGTGCTCATGAAGGCACTGGCAGACGAGGACGTCGAATTCGTCTGGGGCTATCCCGGCGGCTCGGTACTCTACATCTACGACGAGCTTTACAAGCAGGACAAATTCCAGCACGTTCTCGTGCGCCACGAGCAGGCCGCGGTTCACGCCGCCGATGCTTACGCACGCTCGACCGGCAAGGTCGGCGTCTGTCTCGTGACCTCCGGTCCCGGCGTCACCAACGCGGTGACGGGCATCGCGACGGCCTATATGGACTCGATCCCGATGGTCGTGATCAGCGGCCAGGTGCCGACTGCCGCGATCGGCCAGGATGCGTTCCAGGAGTGCGATACGGTCGGCATCACGCGTCCCTGCGTGAAGCACAACTTCCTCGTGAAGGACGTGCGCGATCTCGCCGCTACCGTCAAGAAAGCGTTTTACATCGCACGCACGGGTCGTCCCGGTCCGGTGCTGATCGACATTCCGAAGGACGTGTCGAAGGCGCCTTGCCAGTACGAGCCGATCAAAACGGTGTCGCTGCGCTCGTACAACCCCGTCACGAAAGGCCACTCGGGCCAGATCCGCAAGGCTGTCGCGCTGCTGCTGTCGGCAAAGCGTCCGTACATCTATACGGGCGGCGGCATCATCCTCGCGGATGCGTCGCGCGAACTGAACCAGTTCGCCGATCTGCTCGGCTATCCCGTCACGAACACGCTGATGGGTCTGGGCGGCTATCGCGCAGCGGACAAGAAATTCCTCGGCATGCTCGGCATGCACGGCACGTACGAAGCCAACATGGCGATGCAGCACTGCGACGTGCTGATCGCGATCGGCGCGCGTTTCGACGACCGTGTGATCGGCGATCCGGCGCACTTCTCGTCGCGTCCGCGCAAGATCATTCACATCGACATCGACCCGTCGTCGATCTCGAAGCGCGTGAAGGTCGACATTCCCATCGTCGGCGACGTGAAGGAAGTGCTGAAGGAACTGATCGAGCAACTGCAGACGGCCGAGCATGGTCCCGACACCGCGGCGCTCGCCGACTGGTGGAAGGACATCGAAGACTGGCGTTCGAAAGACTGCCTGAAGTTCGACCGCAAGAGCGAGATCATCAAGCCGCAATACGTGGTGGAAAAGGCGTGGGAATTGACGGACGGCAATGCCTTCGTGTGTTCCGACGTCGGCCAGCACCAGATGTGGGCGGCGCAGTTCTATCGCTTCAACAAGCCGCGTCGCTGGATCAACTCCGGCGGTCTCGGCACGATGGGCTTCGGCTTGCCGGCGGCGATGGGCGTCAAGATGGCGCATCCGGATGACGACGTGCTGTGTATCACGGGCGAAGGCTCGATCCAGATGTGCATCCAGGAACTGTCCACCTGCAAGCAGTACGACACGCCCGTCAAGATCATTTCGCTCAACAACCGCTATCTGGGCATGGTGCGCCAGTGGCAGCAGATCGAATACAGCAAGCGCTATTCGCATTCGTACATGGATGCGCTGCCGGATTTCGTGAAGCTCGCCGAAGCGTACGGCCACGTCGGCATGCGGATCGAAAAGACCGCTGACGTGGAACCGGCGCTGAAGGAAGCACTGCGCCTGAAAGATCGCACGGTGTTTCTCGACTTCCAGACCGATCCGACCGAAAACGTCTGGCCGATGGTTCAGGCCGGCAAGGGCATCACGGAGATGCTCCTCGGGTCGGAAGATCTATAACGAGCGCCTTCTCGCGCCGGCTTCGTCATGCACGTCTCCACAAAAGGCGAACGCGGACGAAGCGGCGTGGATCGCACGCATCGCATACATCGACATCTGGAAGAAGCGAACATGAGACACATCATTTCCGTTCTGCTGGAAAACGAACCGGGCGCGCTGTCGCGCGTGGTCGGCCTGTTCTCCGCACGCGGCTACAACATTGAAACCTTGACGGTGGCGCCGACCGAAGACCGTTCGCTGTCGCGCATGACCATCGTTTCCATTGGCTCGGACGACGTGATCGAACAGATCACGAAGCATCTGAACCGCCTGATCGAGGTGGTGAAAGTGGTCGACCTGACCGAGGGCGCCCACATCGAGCGCGAGCTGATGCTGATCAAGGTTAGGGCGGTCGGCAAGGAACGTGAGGAGATGAAGCGGATGTCGGATATTTTCCGCGGCCGCATCATCGACGTCACCGAAAAGACCTACACGATCGAACTGACGGGCGCGAGCGAGAAGCTCGACGCGTTCATCGAAGGGCTCGACGCCACCGCAATTCTCGAAACGGTCCGTACGGGCGGTTCGGGTATCGGGCGCGGCGAGCGCATCCTGAAGGTTTGACAGCAGTTCGATCGGAGCCGGGCGTTGCATCAGACGTCCGGTTCGACGCAACATACACACGCAGCTTTGAATTTTTCTGAATTTCGCCAAGGAACAGACATGAAAGTTTTCTACGACAAGGACGCCGACCTCTCCCTCATCAAAGGCAAGCAGGTCACCATCATCGGCTATGGCTCGCAAGGCCATGCGCACGCGCTGAACCTGAAGGAAAGCGGCGTGAACGTCACGGTGGGTCTGCGCAAGGGCGGCGCATCGTGGAGCAAGGCTGAGAACGCAGGTCTGACGGTCAAGGAAGTGGCGGAAGCCGTGAAGGGCGCCGACGTCGTCATGATGCTGCTGCCGGACGAGCAGATCGCCGAAGTCTACGCGAAGGAAGTTCACGGCAACGCCAAGCAGGGCGCGGCCCTCGCGTTCGCACACGGCTTCAACGTGCACTATGGCCAGGTGATCCCGCGCGCGGATCTGGACGTCATCATGATCGCGCCGAAGGCGCCGGGTCACACGGTGCGCGGCACGTACTCGCAAGGCGGCGGTGTTCCGCACCTGATCGCGGTCGCACAGGACAAGTCGGGCGCAGCGCGCGACATCGCACTGTCGTACGCAGCGGCTAACGGCGGCGGCCGTGCTGGCATCATCGAAACGAACTTCCGCGAAGAAACGGAAACCGACCTGTTCGGCGAACAGGCTGTTCTGTGCGGCGGTACGGTCGACCTGATCAAGGCCGGTTTCGAAACGCTGGTCGAAGCGGGCTACGCGCCGGAAATGGCGTACTTCGAGTGCCTGCACGAACTGAAGCTGATCGTCGACCTGATCTACGAAGGCGGCATCGCGAACATGAACTACTCGATCTCGAACAACGCCGAATATGGCGAGTACGTGACGGGCCCGCGCATCATCACGGAAGACACGAAGAAGGTGATGAAGGAAGTCCTGAAGGACATCCAGACGGGCGAGTACGCGAAGAGCTTCATCATCGAAAACCGCGCTGGCGCGCCGACGCTGCAATCGCGACGCCGTATCACGGCCGAGCACCAGATCGAGCAGGTCGGCTCGAAGCTGCGCGCAATGATGCCGTGGATCGCGAAGAACAAGCTGGTCGATCAGTCGAAGAACTAATCTGCCTGTTTTTCGCACTCCGGCGCACGAAATGCGCCGGAAGCGTCAAAAAGCCGTCCAGGTGTGCTGAACCCTGGACGGCTTTTGCTATCCTACGGTTTTCGAAAAGACTGAACCCAACCTTATGAATTACCCTCATCCGATCATCGCGCGCGAAGGCTGGCCGTTCATCGCCATCGCGGCCGTCGTTGCGTTGTTGATCCACTTCGTCGCAGGGTTCGGCATTGCCTGGATTTTCTGGCTGTTGCTCATCTTCGTCGTGCAGTTCTTCCGCGACCCGGCGCGCCCCATCCCGACGCAGGCCAACGCAGTGTTGTGCCCGGCCGACGGCCGCATCGTCGCTGTCGAAACGGCGCACGATCCCTACGCGAACCGCGAAGCGCTGAAGATCAGCGTGTTCATGAACGTGTTCAACGTGCATTCGCAGCGCTCGCCGGTGGATGGCGCGATCTCGAAGGTCGAGTATTTCCCGGGCGCGTATCTGAACGCTGCCGTCGACAAGGCGTCGACGGAAAATGAACGTAACGCAATCGTCATCGAAACGGCGAGCGGCGCGACGGTGACGTCGGTGCAGATCGCGGGCCTGATCGCGCGACGCATCCTCTGCTACGTGCGCTCGGGCGAGCCGCTGACGCGCGGCCAGCGTTATGGCTTCATCCGTTTCGGATCGCGCGTCGACGTGTATCTGCCCGTGGGCAGCCGTCCGCGGGTGTCGATCGGCGAGAAGGTGTCGGCGTCGTCCACGATTCTGGCTGAGCTGTAAAGCGGCACAGGGAGGGTTCGATGGCCGCATTCAAACCGCGTCGTCCTCGTAGCAGCGGTGCGCCGCAGCCGCGACCGTTCCGGCGCAACAAGCCACCCGTGGTCGCGGAATCCGTGATCGACAGCCGCCGTGCCGCGCGTCAGCAGTTTCTGCGCAAGCGCGGCATTTATCTGCTGCCGAATGCCTTCACGACGGCCGCGCTGTTCTGCGGCTTCTTCGCCGTCGTTCAGGCGATGAACGTGCGTTTCGAAGTCGCCGCGATCGCGATTTTCGTCGCGATGGTGCTCGACGGCATGGACGGGCGCGTCGCACGCATGACGCATACCCAGAGCGCGTTCGGCGAGCAGTTCGATAGTTTGTCGGACATGGTGTCGTTCGGCGTCGCGCCGGCGCTCGTGATGTATGAGTGGATACTGAAGGATCTGGGGCGGTGGGGCTGGCTCGCGGCGTTCGTTTATTGCTCGGGCGCTGCGCTCCGTCTCGCGCGATTCAATACGAATATCGGTGTCGTTGATAAACGGTTTTTTCAGGGTATGCCGAGTCCGGCTGCTGCTGCGTTGATCGCCGGTTTTGTCTGGCTTGCTACTGATAATCGCGTGCCGCTGAAACTTGTTTGGCTGCCTTGGGTTGCGTTTGCATTGACCATTTATGCCGGTGTCACGATGGTGTCGAACGCGCCGTTTTATAGCGGCAAGGCGCTGGATGTGCGACATCGTGTGCCGTTTGCGGCGATTCTGCTTGTTGTCGTCGCGTTCGTGCTGGTGTCTTCCGATCCGCCGTTGATGCTGTTTGGCCTCTTCGTGCTGTATGGGTTTTCCGGTTACGTGTTCTGGGGGTATCGCGTGGTGCGGGGAATGGGGAATCCTGCTCGGTCCTCGCAGCGGCCGGGGTAAGGGTTTGGGTTGATGCCTGCGGCGGCTTTTTTTCGCTGGCATCCGCGTTTTGCTTTCTGTGCTTCATGCGTTGCCCCTGTGCGGGGCGGCACCTACTTTTCTTTGCAGCGGCAAAGAAAAGTAGGCAAAAGAAAGCCGCTTCAAACCTCCGGTGCCCGCCTGGATAACGCCACGGCCCACGGTCTTTGAGCTGTCGCGCAGTGACGCAACCACTCCGTAGAAAGCCCGCAGTCAGACGCGCGCGGCGCGAAAAATGACATCCACCTGGAGCACATTCGGTCAGCACGTTTTTTTGCATTTGCCGTCAGTTGATTGCGGCGGTATGTGCTCCAGACTGTGTGGGGTTTTCGCGCCGTGGGCGGTTGACTGCGGGCTTTCTACAGAGTGCGGACGTCGCAGCGCGATAGCTCAAAGAACGTGTGCCGTGGCGTTATCCTGGCAGGCACCGGAGGTTCAAAAGCGGCTTTCTTTTGCCTACTTTTCTTTGCCGCTGTGTAAAGACTGGAGACATAGCTGACAGGTGTACAGGGACATGGTTGACACTTTCGGGTAATCAAACGCCCGGATTCAACCATGCCCTGGGAAGCAAAAAACACCATGAATCTCCGCGAAGAATTCGTCAGCCTGGCCGCCACACAGGCTCTGTCATTCAGCGAGCTATGCCGGCGCTACCGGATCAGCCGCCAGACCGGCTACAAGTGGCTGGACCGTCACAAGGCCGAAGGCCCCGGCGGGCTGGCCGACCGCTCCCGACGCCCGCACCACAGCCCCCTGCGCTCACCTGAACACATCGAAGCGCGGGTGCTGGAACTGCGTCGCGAACATGGCTGGGGCGGACGCAAGATCGAACGGCGCCTGAAGGATCTGGGCGAGACTGAGGTGCCCGCGCCCGCCACGATCACCGAAATCCTGCGCCGCCACGGGCTCATCGATGAACAGGCGTCGCAGCAGCGCCAGCACTGGCAGCGCTTCGAGCACGCGCATCCGAACCTGCTGTGGCAGATGGACTTCAAGGGCGACGTCCAGACGCTGAAGGATGGGCGCTGCATGCCGCTGACGGTCATCGACGATCACTCGCGCTACAACCTCGTGCTCAGCGCCTGCTCGCGTACGACCACACAGGTCGTGCAGGCCGCGCTTGAGCGCGCGTTCCGCTGCTACGGGCTGCCTGCGCGCATCAACACCGACAACGGCGCGCCGTGGGGCTCGCCCAGCGCGCCGGGGCAGCTCACCGAACTCGCGGTCTGGCTGATCCGGCTGGGCATCCTGGTGAGCTACAGCCGGCCGTATCACCCGCAGACCAATGGCAAGGACGAACGGTTTCACCGCACGCTGAAGGCCGAAGTGCTGGACCGGCAGGCCTTCAGCACACATGCGCACATGCAGCAGGCACTGGATCGCTGGCGGCACGTGTACAACGTCGAACGTCCGCACGAGGCACTCGGGATGGCCACGCCCATTACCCGCTACGCGTGCAGCCTGCGCGCGATGCCCGGGCGGGTGCCCGAGCCCGAATACGGCTGTGGCGATGAAGTCTTACGGGTCAATGCCAGCGGCGTGGTGCGCCTGCGCGGCCAGAAACTGAAGCTGTCGATCGCGCTCAAGGGGCTGCAGGTAGCAGCCCGCATGAGCGAGAAGGAAGACGGGGTGATCGAGATCTGGTTCGCCCATCAGCGGGTCGCCAAACTTGACCTGAAGGCACCCAAACCCTGACCATCAGGTGTCAACGATGTCCCCGTACATGTGTCAACCATGTCTCCAGTCTGTACACCGCTGCAAAGAAAAGTAGGTGCCGCCCCGCACAGGGGCAACGCCTGAAGCACCGGTACGAAATCGCGGATG
Source organism: Paraburkholderia sabiae (assembly GCF_030412785.1). Classification (NCBI taxonomy): domain Bacteria; kingdom Pseudomonadati; phylum Pseudomonadota; class Betaproteobacteria; order Burkholderiales; family Burkholderiaceae; genus Paraburkholderia; species Paraburkholderia sabiae. The sequence continues at coordinate 5,384,107 of NZ_CP125295.1, read as the reverse complement.
CGAGAGAAAAGACCAGAATGGCGACTAGCGTCGCAGACAAACCAAAACCAAAAACCGCCCGCAGGGCAAACAATTGCACGATTTCAGGATTGCCGCTATAGTCGCTGGCATGGCACTTTCCAAGTTCCCCTTCCTGTCTCTTCAAGCCAGCACGCCGCTACTAGGCGAGCTAGCGCTAGCGCGCCTGCCGCGCTGATCGTTTTCGCCCTCCGTCTGCCTCGTTCGTCGTTTAGCGTCGCCAGCGGTCGCGGCGCAAACACTCGAATTCCGTTTTCCAATTCAAATTGACCGAATCCCCCCGGAGACCCGAGATGGCAGACAAGCTCATCATTTTCGACACGACCTTGCGTGACGGCGAACAATCGCCCGGTGCGTCGATGACGAAGGAAGAAAAGATCCGTATCGCGAAGCAGCTCGAACGGATGAAAGTCGACGTGATCGAGGCCGGTTTCGCGGCCAGCTCGAACGGCGACTTCGACGCGATCCACACGATCGCCGGCATGATCAAGGACAGCACGATCTGCTCGCTCGCACGCGCGAACGACAAGGACATCCAGCGTGCCGCCGACGCCCTCAAGCCCGCCGACCACTTCCGCATCCACACCTTCATCGCGACGTCGCCGTTGCACATGGAGAAGAAGCTGCGCATGTCGCCGGAACAGGTGTTCGAGCAGGCCAAGCTGGCCGTGCGCTTCGCCCGCAAGTTCACGAACGACGTCGAATTCTCGCCGGAAGACGGCAGCCGCTCGGACATGGACTTCCTGTGCCGCGTGCTCGAAGCCGTGATCGCGGAAGGCGCGACGACGATCAACATCGCCGACACGGTCGGCTACGGCGTGCCGGAACTGTACGGCAACCTCGTGAAGACGCTGCGCGAGCGCATTCCGAACTCGGACAAGGCCGTTTTCTCGGTGCACTGTCACAACGACCTCGGCATGGCCGTCGCGAACTCGCTCGCGGGTGTGCAGATCGGCGGCGCGCGTCAGGTGGAGTGCACGATCAACGGTCTCGGCGAGCGCGCGGGCAATACGTCGCTCGAGGAAATTGTGATGGCCGTGCGCACGCGCAAGGATTACTTCGGCCTCGATCTCGGCATCGACACGACGCAGATCGTGCCCGCGTCGAAGCTCGTGTCGCAGATCACGGGTTTCGTCGTGCAGCCGAACAAGGCGGTGGTCGGCGCGAACGCGTTCGCGCACGCGTCGGGCATCCACCAGGACGGCGTGCTCAAGGCCCGCGACACCTACGAAATCATGCGCGCGGAAGACGTGGGCTGGACCGCGAACAAGATCGTGCTCGGCAAGCTGTCGGGTCGCAACGCGTTCAAGCAGCGCCTGCAGGAACTCGGCATCTCGCTCGACAGCGAAGGCGAACTGAACCTCGCGTTCCAGCGCTTCAAGGAACTCGCGGATCGCAAGGCCGAAATCTTCGACGAAGACATCATCGCGATCGTCACGGAAGAATCGGCGGAAGCGCAGGAGCGGGAGCACTACAAGTTCGTGTCGCTGTCCCAGCACTCGGAAACGGGCGAGCGTCCGCACGCGCGCATCGCGTTTTCGGTCGAAGGCAAGGAAGTGATCGGCGAAGCGAACGGCAACGGTCCCGTCGACGCGACGTTCAACGCGATCGAAACGGAAGTCGGCAGCGGCTCCGAACTGCTGCTGTACTCGGTCAACGCGATCACGACGGGCACGCAGGCGCAAGGCGAAGTGACCGTGCGTCTGTCGAAGGCAGGCCGCATCGTGAATGGCGTGGGTACTGACCCGGATATCGTCGCTGCTTCGGCTAAGGCGTATATCTCGGCGCTGAACCGTCTGTATGCCGGCGCGGACAAGCTGAATCCGCAACGCGCAGAAATCTGATCGCCAGTTGCTGCGTGCAGCCGCAATGAAAAAAACCCCGCTGCGGCGGGGTTTTTTGTTGCCGTCGCGTTCGAAGAAAAGCCTCCTCATCAGGCGGCTTTTCTTCGAACGGCGAAGCAACTCAGAAGAGGCTGCGGCGATCCGGATCGTGCAGAGGATCTGGCGTTTTCTGCGTCAGACGCAGAATGCCCTGATCGTCGAAATAGAAGCTGTACATCATGTACCAGACGTTGTCTTCCAGATAGCGATACGTCCAGACTTCACGCTTCATCAGCGGGAAATAGTTCGTTTCGACGGGGCGACCGAAATTGACCAGCACGTCGTCGCGCGTCCATTTGCCGATTTCCGCGCGATAGAACTCGTTCGGCTGCAGCACCTGACGCACGTTCAGGATCTTGCCGGACGCGTCGATGTCGGCGGCAGTCGTGAATTCGCCCATCGGCTGCGTCGGCCACATCAGGCGCTTGCCGCCGTTCGGCAGATCGTAGACTTCGCGCGGCGGGCCGAGGCGGGCGACGATCGTCGATTGATCCGCGCCCGCCTGGTAGTTTTGCCACGGCTGCGCACATCCGGCGAGCACGAGAGCGCACGCGAGCGCGGCGAGCGCGCCGCGCGCCGGACGCACGGATCGCGCGGATGAGGGGCGGTTGAACATGACACCTCCGTAGGCGTTCGATGACTGGTTGTTATTGTCCTGACCAGATATTTTGACACGCGTTGCGTGAAAAGATTTGGGGCGCTTCGTGCGTCGGTGCGTGCTTTCGCCCGCGACGCGCTTGCTTGCGGGCCATGCGCCGTCCTATGATCCGCGCTTCGATCGACAGACGGGGCGTGCGGATGAAAGCAAAGTGGGCAAAAGCGGTGATGGCGGCGATGACGCTGGCAGTGGCGGCGATCGCGCATGCGCAGAGCGCGCCGACGGGCTCGCCGATCCGTATCGCGATGATCGAAGGCATGTCCGGGCCGTTTGCGAACGCGGGCGCGGCCGTCGAGCGGAATCTGCGCTTCGGTGTCGAAACGGTCAACGCACGCGGCGGCGTGAAGCTCGCGGACGGCGCGCATCCGCTGGAACTCGTCGTGCTCGACAGCAAGGGCAGTGCGGAAGAGGCGCTCGTGCAGCTGCGCGCCGCGGCTGACCGGCATATCGGTTTCATCACGCAAGGCAACAGCTCGGCCGTCGCCGCCGCGCTGCTTACCGCGATCGACAAGCAGAACACGCGCGAACCGGACAACCGTGAGCTCTTCCTCAACTATTCCGCCGACGATCCGGCGCTCACGAACGCGGCCTGCAGCTTCTGGCACTTCCGCTTCGACGCGCACGCGGGCATGCGGATGGACGCGCTCGCCGACGTGATCCAGCGCGACAAATCGGTGAAGAAGGTTTATCTGCTGAACCAGGACTACAGCTTCGGGCATGACGTGAGTACGTTGGCGCGCGCGGCGCTCGCGTCGAAGCGGCCGGATATCGGCGTGGTCGGCGACGAATTTCATCCGATCGGCCGCGTGAAGGACTTCGCGCCGTACATCGCGAAGATTCGCGCGAGCGGCGCCGATGCCGTGATCACGGGCAACTGGGGCAACGATCTCACGCTGCTCGTGAAAGCCGCGCGCGAGCAGGGCCTCGACACGAAGTTCTACACCTTTTACGGCAACAGTCTCGGCGCGCCGGCCGCGCTGGGCGACGCGGGCGTGAAGCGCGTGATCGCCGTGGCCGACTGGCATCCGAACGCGGGCGGCGCGGCGTCGGATGCCTGGTATGCATCGTTCCGTCAGCGCTTTCCCGCCGCGCAGGACGACTACCTCGTGCTGCGCATGCCGCTGATGATCGAAATGCTGGCCGCCGCGATGAACCGCGCGGGCAGCGCGCAGCCGGAAAAGGTCGCGAAGGCGCTGGAAGGAATGAAGTACGACAACGGCTTCCATGCATCGTGGATGCGCGCCGATGACCATCAGCTGATCCAGCCCCTTTACGTGATGGAAATGGACAAGGCGGGCACACCGGGCGTCCATTTCGACAACGAAGGCTCCGGCTACGGTTTCAGGACGGTGCTGGCGCTCGCCCCCGAGCGCACCGTTCCCGCCACGACTTGCCGGATGAAACGGCCCTGAAGACGTCACGCCGCCGCGATCGCGCTTTGCCAGACGGAAGGCCCGAAACGGCAGGGTTCGACGGATGCACGGGCTGTGCTACAATACGCGACTCGTTTTATTGTAACCCACGGCACGGCCCTTCTTCCGTGACCGCCTGTCGATTCAAAGGAAATCAACATGTCCGTAGCTGAAATCAAGAAATCCGACGTCGTCGCGCAATTCGCACGTGGCGCAAACGACACCGGCTCCCCCGAAGTTCAGGTCGCTCTGCTGACCACGCGCATCAACGAACTGACGGTCCACTTCAAGGCCCACTCGAAGGATCACCACAGCCGCCGCGGTCTGCTGCGCATGGTGAGCCGTCGCCGCAAGCTGCTCGACTACCTGAAGGGCAAGGACGCGGATCGTTACCGCGCTCTGATCGAGAAGCTGGGTCTGCGTAAGTAATCCGGCGCATCGGACTTTCTGTCAGCAAGATGCCTGTGTCAGTTCCGCTGATACAGGCATTTTGTTTTTCAACGGTGCGCTTCATGTGAAGTTTGTCGTTGAATCAACCCGCCGGTGCGCCGGTTGTGCCGCGGGATAAAACGAAACAAAGCACGAAACAAAGCCGGGCTTCAGGGTAGGGCGCTGTGTCATTCCAGCGGTTCGCGTGCAAGCGATGCATCCATCCACGTGATTCTCTGGAATGGCATAACACTCCTCTACCCGAAGGGCTCCGGTCCTGACGATGCCGCGCGCAGCTTTGCGCGGCATGACCAAAGATCAAGGAGGACAAATGTCTCTGTTTAACAAGGTCGTCAAAGAGTTCAAGTGGGGCCAGCACACGGTTCGCATGGAAACGGGTGAAATCGCCCGCCAGGCGGGCGGTGCCGTGCTCGTCGACATCGAAGATACGGTCGTGCTCGCGACCGTCGTCGGTGCGAAGACGGCAAAGCCGGGCCAGGACTTCTTCCCGCTGACCGTCGACTACATCGAAAAGACCTACTCGGCAGGCAAGATCCCCGGTGGCTTCTTCCGTCGCGAAGGTCGTCCGTCGGAAGGCGAAACGCTGATCTCGCGCCTGATCGACCGTCCGCTGCGTCCGCTCTTCCCGGAAGGCTTCTACAACGAAGTGCAGGTCGTCATCCACGTGATGTCGATCAACCCGGAAGTCCCCGCCGACATCCCCGCGCTGATCGGCGCGTCGGCGGCGCTCGCCGTGTCGGGTCTGCCGTTCAACGGCCCCGTCGGTGCTGCGCGCGTTGCGTACATCAACAACGAGTACGTGCTGAACCCGACCCGCTCGCAAGTCAAGGAATCGAGTCTGGACCTCGTCGTCGCCGGTACGGAACGCGCGGTGCTGATGGTCGAATCCGAAGCGGATCAACTGCCGGAAGACGTGATGCTCGGCGCTGTCGTGTTCGGTCACGAGCAGATGCAAACGGCCATCGACGCGATCCATGAACTGGTGCGTGAAGGCGGCAAGCCCGAATGGGATTGGCAAGCTGCGCCGAAGAACGAAACGCTGATCTCGCGCGTCAACGACATCGCCTACAACGAACTGCTGTCGGCGTATCAGACGCGCGACAAGCAGGCTCGCTCGACGAAGCTGAAGGAAGTCTACGCAGCGACGCAGGCCAAGCTGGAAGAAGAAGCGTCGGCAGCGGGCACGGCGGCGGCCGACAAGGCATCGGTCGGCAACGTCCTGTTCGACATCGAAGCGAAGATCGTCCGTTCGCAGATCCTGAACGGCGAGCCGCGTATCGACGGCCGCGACACGCGCACGGTCCGTCCGATCGAAATCCGCACGGGCGTCCTGCCGCGTACGCACGGCTCGGCGCTGTTCACGCGCGGCGAAACGCAGGCGCTGGTCGTCGCGACGCTCGGCACGAAGGGCGATGAGCAGATCATCGACGCGCTCGAAGGCGAGTACCGCGACCGCTTCATGCTCCACTACAACATGCCGCCGTTCGCGACGGGTGAAACGGGCCGCGTCGGCTCGCCGAAGCGCCGCGAAATCGGTCACGGCCGTCTCGCGAAGCGCGCGCTGGTCGCCTGCCTGCCGAGCGCCGAAGAGTTCGGCTACTCGATCCGCGTCGTGTCGGAAATCACGGAATCGAACGGTTCGTCGTCGATGGCATCGGTGTGCGGCGGCTGTCTCGCGCTGATGGACGCCGGCGTGCCGATGAAGGCGCACGTCGCGGGCATCGCGATGGGCCTGATCCTCGAAGGCAACAAGTTCGCCGTGCTGACGGACATCCTCGGTGACGAAGATCACCTCGGCGACATGGACTTCAAGGTGGCCGGTACGGCGAACGGCGTCACGGCGCTGCAGATGGACATCAAGATCCAGGGCATCACGAAGGAAATCATGCAGGTCGCGCTCGCTCAGGCGAAGGAAGGCCGCATGCACATCCTCGGCAAGATGACGGAAGCGGTTCCGAGCACGAACACGGAACTGTCCGACTACGCGCCGCGCATGATCACCATCAAGATCAATCCGGAAAAGATCCGCGACGTGATCGGCAAGGGTGGTTCGGTGATTCGCGCGCTGACGGAAGAAACGGGCACGACGATCGATATTTCGGACGACGGCGTCGTCACGATCGCGAGCACGAGTTCCGAAGGCATGGCGGAAGCGAAGAAGCGCATCGAGAACATCACGGCGGAAGTCGAAGTCGGTCAGATCTACGAAGGCACGGTGCTCAAGCTGCTGGACTTCGGCGCGATCGTCAACCTGCTGCCGGGCAAGGATGGTCTGCTGCACATCTCCGAAATCGCTAACGAGCGCATCAAGGACATCAACGACTACCTGAAGGAAGGCCAGCAAGTGAAGGTCAAGGTCATCCAGACGGACGAGAAGGGTCGCGTGCGCCTGTCGGCGAAGGCGCTCCTGAACGAAGCAGCACAGACGGAGCCGACGCCGCAGCAGTAACGCGGTGAAAGCGGGACGGCCGGTAGCGCAAAAGCGCGCCGGCCGTTTTTCATGTAGGGTGGATTGCAGTGCGAACGGGTTTTGTCTGACCGGTTTGCAGCGCTATCCAGACCTGGGAGAGACGACGATGAACGCAATCGAAATCACCGAATTCGGTGCGCCGGAAGTCTTGAAACTCGCTGAACGGCCGATGCCGGAGCCGAAAGCGGGCGAAGTGCTGATCAAAGTGGCTGCGTCGGGCGTGAATCGTCCGGACGTGTTCCAGCGCAAGGGCGGTTATGCACCGCCGCCGGGCGCGTCGGATCTGCCGGGATTGGAAGTGGCGGGTGAAATCGTCGGCGGAAATATCGACGACAAGCGCAATCCGTTCGGTCTGAAGATCGGCGACCGCGTGTGTGCGCTGATGGCGGGCGGCGGTTACGCCGAATACGCGACCGTGCCGCTGCTGCAATGTCTGCCTGTGCCGAAAGGCTTTTCCGATATCGAAGCCGCTGCGTTGCCCGAGACGTTCTTCACGGTCTGGAGCAATGTTTTTGACCGCGCGATGCTCGGCAAAGGCGAGGGCGGCGAAAACGAAACGTTGCTCGTGCAGGGTGGTTCGAGCGGCATCGGCGTGACCGCGATCCAGATTGCGCATGCGCTCGGTTATCGCGTGTTCGCGACGGCGGGCACCGACGAAAAATGTCGTGCGTGCGAAGAAATCGGCGCCGAGCGCGCGATCAACTACAAGACGGAAGATTTCGTCGAAGTCATCAAGTCGCTGACGAACGATCGCGGCGTCGATGTCATTCTCGACATGGTCGCGGGTAGTTACGTGCCGCGCGAACTGAAGGCGCTGGCCGATGGCGGGCGTCTCGTGGTGATCGCGCTGCTGGGCGGCGCGAAAGCCGAAGTGAATCTGAACGAGATTCTGCGTCGTCGGCTCACGGTGACGGGTTCGACGCTGCGTCCGCGGCCCGTCGAGTTCAAGGCGAAGATCGCCGCGCAACTGAAAGAGCGCGTGTGGCCGCATCTCGAAGACGGCACGATCAAGCCCGTGATCTACAAGGTGTTCCCCGCAGCGGAAGCGGCGCAGGCGCACGAGCTGATGGAGAGCAGCACGCACGTCGGCAAGATCGTCTTGAATTGGGGCGCGGGTGCTTGACAGCGCTCATTTAATTGAGTTTGACCCGGTCTGTCAGCACACAGTAAAATCGCATGTTTTGCGCGTTCTGCATGGTTTTTGCATGCAGACCGGGTACCGAGCGTCGACGAAGCGGACGCGCTCATCACCCGCACCACGATAATCGAGCGAGACGATGGCGAAACAACGAGCAAAACTGGTAGTCGGTAACTGGAAGATGCACGGTCGGCTTGCCGACAATCGCGTGCTGCTGCAAGCGGTATCGCGCGGTGCGGAAGATCTTCCTGAAGATGTGCGGGTCGGCGTGTGTGTGCCATGCCCGTATCTCGCGCAGGCGCAGACGCTGCTCGAAAGCGGCCGCGTCGCGTGGGGCGTGCAGGATGTTTCCGCGTACACGCAGGGCGCCTATACCGGCGAAGTCGCAGCTGAAATGGCTGCTGAGTTTGGTTCGACTTTCGCGATAGTCGGACACTCGGAGCGTCGTGCGTATCATCGCGAAAGCGCTGAGGTGGTGGCAGTGAAAACGCAGCGCGCGCTCGAAGCAGGTTTGACGCCGATCGTTTGCGTCGGCGAAACGCTCGAAGAGCGCGAGGGCGGCAGGACGGAGCAAGTTATCGGCGAGCAGATCGACGCTGTTCTCGAGACGCTGTCGGTTGAAGATGCGGTCCGCATCGTCGTCGCTTACGAGCCTGTGTGGGCAATCGGCACCGGCAAGAGCGCGACGGCGCAACAGGCGCAGGACGTTCACGCGTTTCTGCGCGCGCGTCTCGCGGCGAAGGGTGGCGATGCCGCCGACGTGCTGTTGCTGTATGGCGGCAGCGTGAAGCCGGAGAACGCGGAAGACCTGTTCAGCCAGCCGGATATCGACGGCGGTTTGATCGGCGGCGCGTCGTTGAAGGACAAGGATTTCCTGGCAATCTGCACTGCAGCTGTCGCGGCCACGGCCGCACGCTGAGCATCAAGGCAGAGTGCCCGGGCGAGGATGACCCATTGCGTGCAGCATGTCGTGCTGTGCGGTTAAATAAAGACTCAGGTGAGTGTGATGCTGTATTTGAAAACGTTGATCATTGTCGTGCAGTTGCTGTCGGCGCTGGGTGTCATCGGCCTCGTGCTGTTGCAGCATGGCAAGGGCGCCGACATGGGTGCGGCTTTCGGTAGTGGCGCATCGGGCAGTCTCTTCGGCGCGACAGGTTCTGCTAATTTTCTGTCACGTACCACTGCGATACTGGCAGCTGTGTTCTTCGTCACCACGTTGGCACTGACGTACCTCGGCGCGTATCACTCGAAACCTTCGGCAGGCGTGCTTGGCAACATGCCGGCAGCATCGGCGCCCGCAGCGGCATCGGGTGCTCCTGCTGCGTCGGCACCGGCTAATGCATCGGCTGCAGTCGCTGCACCTGCAGCTTCTGCGCCAGGCCAAGACGTGCCGAAATAAATTTTCGAGGAAAACACGTTTGTGCGTTGAACAAACTGTTTAACCGGGTTACAATTCAAGTCTTGAAGCGATTCGCGGGTTTTAGAAGTTGTTTTCCCGGATTGCAGACAGTGCCGACGTGGTGAAATTGGTAGACACGCTATCTTGAGGGGGTAGTGGCGAAAGCTGTGCGAGTTCGAGTCTCGCCGTCGGCACCAATGTTATCTAATGCCAGCCGCTTGCTTCAGCTTCGGCTGGCATTTTCACTTCTGGGGTGGTGTTTGCTGTGGGCTTTCAACATCAAGCATCCCGAAGTGTTTCGCGTCAGGGGTTGTTCACGGTAGTTTGCGTCTCCTGACGTTACTCAGAACCAACCGATTGAGGATAGCTTTGAACCTCGCAGCCTATTTCCCCGTATTGATGTTCCTCCTCGTGGGCACCGGTTTAGGCGTAGCACTGGTCAGTATCGGCAAGATCCTCGGTCCGAATCGACCGGACACCGAAAAGAACGCACCGTACGAGTGCGGCTTCGAAGCATTCGAAGATGCGCGCATGAAGTTCGACGTGCGCTATTACCTGGTCGCCATTCTCTTTATCATCTTTGACCTTGAAACGGCATTCCTGTTTCCGTGGGGCGTAGCTCTGCGCGATATCGGCTGGCCGGGTTTCATCTCGATGATGATTTTTCTGCTCGAATTCCTGTTGGGCTTTGCCTATATCTGGAAGAAAGGTGGCCTAGACTGGGAATGACGGGTTAATCGCCGGTGTGTATGGGTGGCGATGGCTCGCCGCCCGTCTGGAGTGGAAAACAAATGAGTATCGAAGGGGTCTTGAAGGAAGGGTTTGTCACCACCACGGCTGACAAGCTGATCAACTGGACGCGTACCGGTTCACTGTGGCCGATGACGTTCGGTCTCGCGTGTTGCGCGGTCGAGATGATGCATGCGGGCGCCGCCCGTTATGACCTTGACCGTTTCGGCGTGGTGTTTCGTCCGAGTCCGCGTCAGTCGGACGTGATGATCGTCGCCGGCACGCTGTGCAACAAGATGGCGCCTGCGCTGCGCAAGGTTTACGACCAGATGGCCGAGCCGCGTTGGGTGATCTCGATGGGTTCGTGCGCGAACGGCGGCGGCTACTATCACTATTCGTATTCGGTGGTACGTGGCTGTGACCGGATCGTGCCAGTCGATGTGTATGTGCCGGGCTGTCCGCCCACGGCTGAAGCGCTGGTGTACGGCGTGATCCAGCTGCAGGCGAAGATCCGCCGCACCAACACCATCGCCCGTCAATAAGCCCAAAGCCTCCCCACAATATGGCAAGCAAACTCGAGACCCTCAAAGCGAACCTCGAGGCGGCCTTTGGCGGCCGCCTGACGAGCATCACCGAATCGACCGGTGAGCTGACCATCGTCGTGAAGGCAGGCGATTACCTCGAAGTGGCAACGCGTTTGCGCGACGACGCAACGCTGCGTTTCGAGCAGCTGATCGACCTCTGCGGTATCGACTATCAAACCTACGGTGAAGGCGCTTACGAAGGTCCGCGTTTTGCCGCCGTCCTGCATCTGCTCTCCGTTTCGAACAACTGGCGCCTGCGCGTGCGCGTGTTCGCACCGGACGACGATGTGCCGCTGATCCCCTCGGTTGTCGAGATCTGGAATTCGGCCAACTGGTACGAGCGCGAAGCATTCGACCTGTACGGCATCGTCTTCGAAGGTCACCCCGACCTGCGCCGCATCCTGACCGATTACGGTTTCATCGGTCACCCGTTCCGCAAGGATTTCCCTGTCTCCGGTTATGTCGAGATGCGTTACGACCCGGAAGAGAAGCGCGTCGTCTATCAGCCGGTGACGATCGAGCCTCGGGAAATCACGCCGCGCGTGATCCGCGAGGATCGCTATGGCGGCCTGAAACACTAAGAGAACGCCATGGCAGAGATCAAGAACTACACGCTTAACTTCGGTCCGCAGCACCCGGCAGCGCACGGCGTGCTGCGCCTCGTGCTCGAACTCGACGGCGAAGTGATCCAGCGCGCCGATCCGCACATCGGCCTCCTGCACCGCGCCACCGAAAAGCTCGCAGAAAGTAAGACCTTCATCCAGTCGGTGCCGTACATGGATCGTCTCGACTACGTGTCGATGATGGTCAACGAGCACGGCTATGTGCTGGCAATTGAAAAGCTGCTCGGCATCGATGTGCCGATCCGCGCGAAGTACATCCGCGTGCTGTTCGACGAAGTTACGCGCGTGCTGAACCACCTGATGTGGATCGGCGCACACGCACTCGACGTCGGCGCGATGGCCGTGTTCCTGTATGCGTTCCGTGAGCGCGAAGACCTGATGGACGTGTATGAAGCGGTGTCCGGCGCGCGGATGCACGCTGCGTACTATCGTCCGGGCGGCGTCTATCGCGATCTGCCGGACGCAATGCCGCAATACAAGGCATCGAAAATCCGTAACGCGAAGGCGCTGTCGAAGCTGAACGAAACGCGTCAGGGCTCGCTGCTCGACTTCATCGAAGACTTCTTCAACCGCTTTCCGAAGTGTGTCGACGAGTACGAAACGCTGCTCACCGACAACCGCATCTGGAAGCAGCGTCTGGTCGGCATCGGTGTCGTGAGTCCGGAGCGCGCGCTGCAACTCGGCATGACGGGTGCGATGCTGCGCGGCTCGGGTATCGAGTGGGATCTGCGCAAGAAGCAGCCGTACGAAGTGTACGACCAGCTGGACTTCGACATCCCGGTCGGCGTGAATGGCGATTGCTACGACCGCTATCTGGTGCGCGTCGAAGAAATGCGTCAATCCACGCGCATCGCGAAACAGTGCATTGAATGGTTGCGTAAGAATCAAGGCCCTGTGATGACGGACAATCACAAGGTCGCGCCGCCGTCGCGCGTCGGCATGAAGTCGAACATGGAAGAGCTGATTCACCACTTCAAGCTCTTCACGGAAGGCTTCCATGTGCCCGAAGGCGAAGCGTATGCAGCCGTCGAGCATCCGAAGGGCGAGTTCGGCATCTATCTCGTGTCGGACGGTGCAAACAAGCCGTACCGCCTCAAGATTCGCGCGCCAGGTTATGCGCATCTGTCCGCGCTCGACGAAATGGCGCGCGGCCACATGATCGCCGACGCCGTGACGATCATCGGCACGCAAGACATCGTGTTCGGTGAAGTGGACCGCTAGCCGGGTCACATTAGCGGTATTCATCAAGGCGCGCGCTCCCGCAGCCGATAAAGCATGAGAAGCGGAGCGCGCGTCAAGCAAAGGAACGCCGGGTCTGTCGCAATACGCCGCAATACGGAGTGCGCGACAGGTTTTCGTTCGGTAGGAATTGAAAGAGTCGTGTCTGAAAATGATCTCAGCTGAAGGCCTGAAAGAAATCGATCGCGCGATCGCGAAGTATCCCGCCGATCAGAAACAGTCCGCCGTGATGTCGGCTCTGGCCGTCGGTCAGGAAGAGCTTGGCTGGCTGTCGCCCGAACTGATGCAGTTCGTCGCGGACTATCTCGGCATGCCGGCCGTCGCCGTGCAGGAGGTTGCGACCTTCTACACGATGTATGAGACGAAGCCTGTCGGCAAATACAAGATCACGCTCTGCACGAACCTGCCGTGCCAGCTCGGTCCCGATGGCGGTTCGGACAGCGCCGCCGAATATCTGAAGCAGAAGCTCGGTATCGACTTCGGCGAAACCACGCCCGACGGCAAGTTCACCCTCAAAGAGGGCGAGTGCATGGGCTCGTGCGGTGACGCCCCCGTGATGCTCGTGAACAACCACCGTATGTGCAGCTTCATGAGCCGCGAGAAGATCGACCAGCTCCTCGAGGAACTTTCGAAATGACGTCTTTACACGATCGTCACATCAAGCCGCTGATTCTCGCCGGTCTGAACGGCGACAACTGGCATCTTCAGGACTACGTCGAGCGCGGCGGCTACAAGCAGCTGCGCCGCATTCTCGAAGAAAAGATTCCGCCCGAGCAGGTGATCGCCGACGTCAAGGCGTCGGGTCTGCGCGGTCGCGGCGGTGCGGGCTTCCCGACGGGTCTGAAGTGGAGCTTCATGCCGCGCCAGTTTCCGGGGCAGAAGTATCTCGTCTGCAATTCGGACGAAGGCGAGCCGGGCACGTTCAAGGATCGCGACATCCTGCGCTGGAATCCGCATTCGCTGATCGAAGGCATGGCCATCGGCGCGTACGCGATGGGCATCACCGTCGGCTACAACTACATCCACGGTGAAATCTTCGAAGTCTATCGACGCTTCGAAGAGGCGCTGGAAGAAGCTCGTGCAGCGGGCTTCCTCGGCGACAACATCATGGGCTCGGGCTTCTCGTTCCAGCTGCATGCGCACCACGGTTACGGCGCGTACATCTGCGGCGAAGAAACGGCGCTGCTCGAATCGCTGGAAGGCAAGAAGGGCCAGCCGCGCTTCAAGCCGCCTTTCCCGGCGAGCTTCGGCGTGTACGGCAAGCCGACCACGATCAACAACACCGAAACGTTCGCAGCGGTTCCGTTCCTGTTGGAAGTCGGCCCGCAGAATTACCTCGAGATGGGTAAGCCGAACAACGGCGGCACGAAGATCTTCTCGATCTCGGGCGACGTCGAGCGTCCGGGCAACTACGAGATTCCGCTCGGCACGCCGTTCGCGACGCTGATGGAACTCGCTGGCGGCATGCGCGGCGGCAAGAAGATCAAGGCAGTGATTCCTGGCGGTTCGTCGGCACCGGTTATTCCGGGCGACATCATGATGCAAACCGACATGGACTACGATTCGATCGCGAAGCAGGGCTCGATGCTCGGCTCGGGCGCGGTCATCGTGATGGACGAGACGCGCTGCATGGTGCGCTCGCTGCTGCGTCTGTCGTACTTCTATTACGAAGAGTCGTGCGGTCAGTGCACGCCGTGCCGTGAAGGCACCGGTTGGCTGTATCGCGTCGTGCATCGTATCGAGCACGGTCTGGGCCGCAAGGAAGACCTGGATCTGCTGAACTCGGTTGCCGAGAACATCATGGGCCGCACGATCTGCGCGCTCGGCGATGCGGCTGCGATGCCCGTGCGAGGCATGCTCAAGCACTACTGGGACGAATTCGAGTATCACGTCGCCAACAAGCGTTGCGTCGTCGGCGGTCATGCCGGCGCGGCGGCGGTTTCGGAAACCGTCGCCGCATAAAGCGGAAGCACACGCGGGCGCCGCTGCTTCGCGGGGAGCGAAGCGGCGAGCGGGCGAACGATTGAGCGGTAACAGGTTAAGGAAGATTGACCATCATGGTTGAACTTGAAATAGACGGCAAGAAAGTAGAGGTGGCCGAAGGCAGCATGATCATTCAGGCTGCGCACAAGGTCGACACTTATATCCCTCACTTCTGCTATCACAAGAAGCTGTCGATTGCGGCCAACTGCCGGATGTGTCTCGTCGATGTCGAGAAGATGCCGAAGGCCGTGCCTGCATGCGCAACGCCGGTGTCGGCGGGCATGATCGTGCGCACGAAGTCGGAAAAGGCGGTGAAGGGCCAGCAGTCGGTGATGGAATTCCTGCTGATCAATCACCCGCTCGATTGCCCGATCTGCGACCAGGGCGGCGAATGCCAGCTGCAGGATCTGGCCGTCGGTTACGGCAAGTCGTCGTCGCGTTACAGCGAAGAGAAGCGCGTCGTGTTCCACAAGAACGTCGGCCCGCTGATCTCGATGGAAGAGATGTCGCGCTGCATTCACTGCACGCGTTGCGTGCGCTTCGGCGAGGAAATCACCGGCGTGATGGAACTGGGCATGCTCGGCCGCGGCGAACACTCGGAAATTACGTCGTTCGTCGGCAAGACGGTGGATTCCGAACTGTCGGGCAACATGATCGACCTGTGCCCGGTCGGCGCGCTGACCAGCAAGCCGTTCCGCTACAGCGCCCGTACGTGGGAACTGTCGCGCCGCAAGTCGGTGAGCCCGCACGATTCCGTCGGCGCGAACCTCGTGGTGCAGGTGAAGAACAACCGCGTGATGCGCGTTCTGCCGTTCGAAAACGAATCCATCAACGAATGCTGGATTTCGGACAAGGACCGCTTCTCGTACGAAGGCCTCAACAGCCCGGAACGTCTGACGCGCCCGATGCTCAAGCAGGGCGGTCAGTGGATCGAAACGGACTGGCAGACGGCGCTCGAATACGTCGTCAAGGGTCTGAAGGGCATCAAGGACGACCACGGCGCGAACGCGATTGCCGCACTTGGTAGCGCGCATAGCACGGTCGAAGAACTGTTCCTGCTCAAGCAGATCGCTCAGGCCGTCGGCACGCCGAACGTCGACTTCCGCCTGCGTCAGACGGACTTCGCGTCAGGCGCGAACGGCACGCCGTGGCTCGGCACGTCGATCGCGAATCTGTCGATGGTCGACAGCGCGTTCGTGATCGGCTCGTCGCTGCGTCGCGATCATCCGCTGTTTGCCGCGCGTCTGCGTCAGGCAGCGAAGAGCGGCGCGAAGATCACGCTGCTGCAAGCCACCAAGGACGACGCACTGATCCCGCAAGCCGCGCGTATCGCTGCGGCGCCGTCGGCATGGCTCGACGAGCTGGCTGGCATCGCGGCCGCTGTGTCGGAAGCGAAGGGCGTCGCGCTGCCGGAAGCCTTCGCGGGCACGACGGCATCGGATGCCGCGAAGCAGACGGCTGCTGCACTCGGCGCAGGCGAAACGCGTGTCGTGCTGCTCGGCAACGGCGCTGTCCAGCATCCGGAGTTCGCACGCATCCACGCAGCGGCTCAATGGATCGCAGACGCGACGGGCGCAACGCTCGGCTTCCTGACGGAAGCAGCGAACACGGTCGGCGCGCATCTCGTCAACGCATTGCCGGGCGAGGGCGGTCTGAACGCTCGCGAAGTGTTCGAACAGCCGCGCAAGGGTTACGTGCTGCTGAACCTCGAACCCGAATTCGATACGGCTAACCCGGCGCAGGCGCTGGCCGCGCTGAAGCAGGCGGAAATGGTTGTCGTGCTGTCGCCGTTCCAGACGGGCGCTGAATACGCCGACGTCGTGCTGCCGATCGCGCCGTACACGGAAACGGCCGGCACGTTCGTCAACGCAGAAGGCACGGTACAGATGTTCAACGGCGTCGTGCGTCCGCTCGGCGACACGCGTCCCGCATGGAAGGTGCTGCGCGTGCTGGGCAATCTGCTCGGCGCGTCGGGCTTCGACTTCGACACGGCGGAACAGGTGCGCGTCGCTGCACTCGGCGACGGCGATCTCACGCCGCGTCTGTCGAACAAGACGTCGGTGGCTGTCGCGCGCGGCAACGCGGCGAAGGCAGCGGAAGGCACGTTCGAGCGTATCGCCGATGTACCGATCTACCACGCCGACCCGCTCGTGCGTCGCGCGGAATCGCTGCATCTGACGGCAGCGGCACGCGCCGCGAACTCGGTCGGTCTGCCGGCCGCGCTGTTCGACAAGCTGGGTTTGAAGGAAGGCGACGCCGTGCGCGTTCGTCAGGGCGATCGCTCGGTGCAGGTTCCGGCCGTGCGTGATGCGAATCTTGCGGAGACGGTCGTCCGCGTGTCGGCGGCTACGCCTGCCGGTGCAGCGTTGGGCAGCCTGTTCGGTGAACTGGTGGTGGAGAAGGCGTAAATGACCTTGTTCGAATCGATCAACGCGGGCGGCGCCGAGATTCTCGGCGTGGCATGGCCCACCGTCTGGGCACTCGTGCGCATTCTCGTGGTGGCCGTCGCGATCCTGCTGTGCGTCGCTTACCTGATCCTGTGGGAACGTAAGCTGATCGGCTGGATGCACGTACGTCTCGGACCGAACCGCGTCGGCCCGGCAGGTCTGCTGCAGCCGATCGCCGACGTGCTCAAGCTGCTGCTGAAAGAAGTGATTCAGCCGACTCAGGCAAGCCGCTGGGTCTATCTGGTCGCACCGGTGATGGTGGTGGTCCCGGCGTTCGCGGTCTGGGCGGTGATTCCGTTCCAGGCAGGCGCAGTGCTCGGCGACATCAACGCAGGTCTGCTGTACGCGATCTCGATCTCGTCGGTCGGCGTGTACGGCGTGATTCTCGCGGGCTGGGCGTCGAACTCGAAGTACGCGTTCCTCGGCGCGATGCGCGCGGCGGCGCAGATGGTGTCGTACGAAGTGTCGATGGGCTTCGCGCTGGTCGTCGTGATGATGACGGCGGGCACGATGAATCTGTCGGACATCGTCGGTTCGCAAATGCGCGGCATCTTCGCAAGCCACGGCGTGACGTTCCTGTCGTGGAACTGGCTGCCGCTGCTGCCGGCCTTCGTCGTCTACTTCGTGTCGGGCATCGCCGAAACGAACCGTCACCCGTTCGACGTGGTGGAAGGCGAATCGGAAATCGTCGCGGGTCACATGATCGATTACTCGGGTATGGCGTTCGCGCTGTTCTTCCTCGCCGAGTACATCAACATGATCGTGATCTCGGCGCTGGCATCGATCCTGTTCCTGGGCGGCTGGAGCGCACCGTTCGAATTCCTGTCGTTCATCCCGGGCATTTTCTGGCTGGTCCTCAAAGTCTTCTTCCTGCTGTCGGTATTCATCTGGGTGCGTGCGACGTTCCCGCGTTACCGCTATGACCAGATCATGCGTCTGGGCTGGAAGGTGTTCCTGCCTGTCACCGTGATCTGGGTCGTGGTGGTCGGCTTCTGGATCATGTCGCCGTTGAATATCTGGAACTAAAGGGCGGACGAACCATGACCGCAATCCAAAACTTCTTCAAGACCTTCTTTCTGACCGAGCTGCTCAAGGGCCTCGCGCTGACGGGACGCTACACGTTCCAGCGCAAGATCACCGTGCAGTTCCCGGAAGAGAAGACGCCGATCTCGCCGCGTTTCCGTGGCCTGCATGCGCTGCGCCGCTATGAAAACGGCGAAGAACGCTGCATCGCGTGCAAGCTGTGCGAAGCAGTGTGCCCGGCGCTCGCCATCACGATCGAATCGGAAACGCGCGCGGACAACACGCGCCGCACGACGCGCTACGACATCGACCTGACCAAGTGCATCTTCTGCGGTTTTTGCGAAGAGAGCTGCCCGGTCGACTCGATCGTCGAAACGCACATCCTCGAATATCACGGCGAAAAGCGCGGCGACCTGTACTTCACGAAGGACATGCTGCTCGCAGTCGGCGACCGCTACGAAGCGGAAATCGCTGCGAACAAGGCAGCGGACGCGCCGTATCGCTAGTTCGGGCGATACAGCAGTTCGACGCCGCGCGGTCCGACAGGCATGAGACCGCGCGGCGCAGCCAGACCGCTCTGGCGCAGCGTCAAGTCATGCAGCAAGCACAGCAGTGCAATGCAGAAACGACGCGCGTCAAAGCACCAAGCCTGACGATGGCCTAACGATGAATCGGTAATCATGGACTTCACGACCGTACTGTTCTACATCTTCGCGCTACTCCTGACGGTGTCAGGGCTGAAGGTGATCACTTCGCGCAACCCGGTGTCGTCCGCGTTGTTCCTCGTGCTCGCGTTCTTCAACGCGGCCGCGATCTGGATGCTGCTGCAGGCCGAATTCCTCGCGATCCTGCTGGTGCTGGTGTATGTCGGCGCGGTGATGGTGCTGTTCCTGTTCGTCGTGATGATGCTGGACATCAATCTCGACGTGCTGCGACGCGACTTCAAGCGCTTCGTTCCGATGGCGACCGTGGTGGGCGCGATCATCGTGATCGAAACGGCGCTGATCCTGTGGCACGGCTACGGCGCAACGGTTCAACCCGTGCGTGACACGACGGCTGCCGTCGCGGGCGCCGCCGACTGGTCGAACACGCGCCTGATCGGCAAGATCATTTACACCGACTACATCTTCGCGTTCGAAGTCGCCGGCCTCGTGCTGCTCGTCGCGATCATCGCAGCGATTGCGCTGACCACGCGTCACGGCAAGGACAGCAAGCGCCAGCGCGTGTCGGATCAGGTCAAGGTGCGCCGCGAAGACCGCGTGCGTGTGGTCAAGATGGCGTCTGAGAAAGAGCATCTGGCCGAACCTGAAGCCATTACCGGCGACTCGGGCGCCGGCAAGAACAGCTGAGCTCAGGAGGAGAAAAATATGTTGTCACTTGCCCATTACCTCGTGCTCGGCGCGATTCTGTTCGCGATCAGCATCGTTGGCATATTCCTGAACCGTCGCAACGTCATCATCATCCTGATGGCAATCGAATTAATGCTGCTGGCGGTCAACACGAACTTCGTCGCGTTCTCGCATTATCTCGGCGATGTGCATGGCCAGATCTTCGTCTTCTTCGTGCTGACGGTTGCAGCAGCAGAAGCGGCGATCGGTCTTGCAATTCTGGTGACCCTGTTCCGTAGCCTCGACACGATCAATGTCGAGGATCTCGATCAGCTCAAAGGTTAACTTCAGGCACAGGCTGTTATGTCAACGACACTCAATGAAAACCTGTTGCTGGCGGTTGCGCTTGCACCGCTGGCCGGCTCGCTGATCGCGGGGCTGTTCGGCAATGCGATCGGGCGTGCCGGTGCGCACTCGGTCACGATCCTCGGCGTTGCGATTTCGTTCGTTCTTTCGTGCATCGTGTTCCTCGACGTGCTGCACGGCGGCAGCTTCAACGCCACCGTCTACGAATGGATGACGGTCGGCAAGGTGAAGTTCGAAGTCGGCTTCCTCGTCGACACGCTGACCGCGATGATGATGTGCGTCGTGACCTTCGTGTCGCTGATGGTGCACGTCTACACGATCGGCTACATGGCCGACGAAGAAACGGGCTACCAGCGCTTCTTCTCGTACATCTCGCTGTTCACGTTCTCGATGCTGATGCTCGTGATGAGCAACAACTTCCTGCAGCTGTTCTTCGGCTGGGAAGCGGTGGGTCTCGTGTCGTACCTGCTGATCGGCTTCTACTTCAAGCGTGAAAGCGCGATCTACGCGAACATGAAGGCGTTCCTCGTCAACCGCGTGGGCGACTTCGGCTTCATTCTCGGCATCGGCCTGATCCTCGCGTACGGCGGCTCGATGAACTACGGCGACGTGTTCGCGAAGAGCCACGAACTGGCGTCGCTGTCGTTCCCGGGCACCGACTGGGGCCTGCTGACGGTCGCGTGTATTTGCCTGTTCATCGGCGCGATGGGTAAGTCGGCGCAGTTCCCGCTGCACGTGTGGCTGCCCGATTCGATGGAAGGCCCGACGCCGATCTCCGCACTGATTCACGCGGCAACGATGGTGACGGCCGGCATCTTCATGGTGACGCGCATGTCGCCGCTGTTCGAACTGTCGGACTCGGCGCTGTCGTTCATCACGGTGATCGGCGCGATCACGGCGCTGTTCATGGGCTTCCTCGGCATCGTGCAGAACGACATCAAGCGTGTTGTCGCTTACTCCACACTCTCGCAGCTCGGTTACATGACGGTTGCGCTCGGCGTGTCGGCTTATCCGGTCGCCGTGTTCCACCTGATGACGCACGCGTTCTTCAAGGCGCTGCTGTTCCTCGGCGCGGGTTCGGTGATCATCGGCATGCACCACGATCAGGACATGCGCAACATGGGCGGCCTGCGCAAGTACATGCCGATCACGTGGATCACGTCGCTGATCGGTTCGCTGGCACTGATCGGTACGCCGTTCTTCTCGGGCTTCTACTCGAAAGACTCGATCATCGATGCCGTGAAGCTGTCGCATCTGCCGGGTTCGGGCTTCGCGTACTTCGCGGTCGTCGCGAGCGTGTTCGTGACGGCGCTGTACTCGTTCCGCATGTACTTCATGGTGTTCCACGGCGAAGAGCGCTTCCGTGGTCCGAAGCATCCCGACTCGCCGATGGGCGCCGAAGCGGCTGCGCATGGTCATAGCCACGGTCACGACGACCACGGCCACGGTCATGACGATCACCACGCTCACGAGCCGCACGAAACGCCGTGGGTCGTCTGGTTGCCGCTGGTTCTGCTGGCCATTCCGTCGATCGTGATCGGCGCGATCGCCATCGGTCCGATGCTGTACGGCGATTTCTTCCAGCACGGCGTGGCGTTCGAGAAGGTCATCTTCATCGGCGAAAACCATCCGGCGCTGCACGAGATGGCTGAAGAATTCCAGGGTTGGGCCTCGATGGGCCTGCACGCTGCGTCGGGCCTGCCTGTGTGGCTGGCGCTGGCAGGTGTGGTGGTGTCGTGGTTCCTGTACCTGAAGCGTCCGGATCTGCCCGCCGTGATCAAGCGTGGTTTCGGTCCGATCTACACGCTGCTGGATAACAAGTACTACATGGACAAGATCAACGAAGTCGTGTTCGCACGCGGCGCTGTGGCTATCGGCCGCGGCCTGTGGAAAGAAGGCGACGTCGTGGTCATTGACGGCATTGTCAACGGAAGCGCGCGCTTTATCGGCTGGTTTGCGAGCGTGATCCGTTTCCTGCAATCGGGTTATATCTACCACTACGCATTCGCCATGATCATCGGCATGCTGGGGCTCTTGACCCTGTTTGTAACGCTAGGCGGCAAATAAGAACAGGCTGGAGACACTTCTCATGCACACGACGTTTCCGATTCTGAGTATCGCGATCTGGATGCCGATAATTTTCGGCCTGGTGGTTCTGGCCATCGGTTCAGATCGCAATCCCGGTCCGGCGCGATGGATTGCGCTGATCGGGTCGGTGTTGAGTTTCATCGTGACGATTCCGCTTATCACGGACTTCGACACGAGTACGGCAGCATTGCAGTTCGAAGAAAAGGCTAACTGGATCGAGCGCTTCAACATCACGTATCACCTCGGCATCGACGGTATCGCCATGTGGTTCGTCGTGTTGACGGCGCTGATCACGGTGATCGTCGTGATCGCCGCGTGGGAAGTGATCACGAAGAACGTCGGCCAGTATCTGGCGGCGTTCCTGATCCTGTCGGGCATCATGGTCGGCGTGTTCAGCGCAGCCGACGGCATGCTGTTCTACGTGTTCTTCGAAGCGACGCTGATTCCGATGTACATCATCATCGGCGTGTGGGGCGGGGCGAACCGCGTGTACGCGGCATTCAAGTTCTTCCTCTACACGCTGATGGGCTCGCTGCTGATGCTGGTCGGCCTGCTGTATCTGTACACGCAGACGGGCACGTTCGATCTGGCCGCATGGCATGCCGCGAAGCTCTCGATGACGCCGCAGGTGCTGCTCTTTATAGCGTTCTTCCTTGCGTTCGCCGTCAAGGTGCCGATGTGGCCTGTCCACACATGGCTGCCGGACGCGCACGTGGAAGCGCCGACGGGCGGCTCGGTCGTGCTGGCCGCGATCATGCTGAAGCTCGGCGCGTATGGTTTCCTGCGCTTCTCGCTGCCCATCGCGCCGGATGCGAGCCATCTGCTCGCGCCCGTCGTGATCACGCTGTCGCTTGTCGCCGTGGTCTACATCGGCCTCGTCGCGATGGTGCAGGCGGACATGAAGAAGCTGGTCGCGTATTCGTCGATCGCGCACATGGGCTTCGTCACGCTCGGCTTCTTCATCTTCAACCAGCTGGGCGCGGAAGGCGCGATCGTGCAGATGATCTCGCACGGCTTCGTGTCGGGCGCGATGTTCCTTTGCATCGGCGTGCTGTATGACCGCATGCACTCGCGTCAGATCGCCGATTACGGCGGCGTCGTCAACACGATGCCGAAGTTCGCGGCGCTCGTGATGCTGTTCTCGATGGCGAACTGCGGCCTGCCGGGCACGTCGGGTTTCGTCGGCGAGTTCATGGTGATTCTGGCCGCTGTCCAGTACAACTTCTGGATCGCGTTCGGCGCGGCCGTGACGCTGATTCTCGGCGCGGCCTATACGTTGTGGATGTACAAGCGCGTGTACTTCGGCGCGGTTGTCAACGATCACGTGAAGAGCCTCGTCGACATCAACCGTCGCGAGTTCTTCATGCTGGCAGTCCTCGCGTTGTTGACGCTGTACATGGGCATCTATCCGAAGCCCTTTACCGAAGTAATGCACGTGTCGGTGGAAAATCTCCTGTCCCACGTTGCGCAGTCGAAGCTGCCGCTACCGCAGTAATGCGAAGCGGAGGAATTTAAAGATCATGCAAAACGCACCTATGACCGCCTTGTTACCCGACGCGCTGGTGATGGCCGCTATCGTCGTCGCGTGGCTCATCGACACGTTCGTTGGCCCGAACAGCCGCCGCACGACGTATTTCATCGCGCTGATTTCCACGGTCGTGGCCGGCATCTGGTTCGCCATCGATGCCTTCACAGCGGGCGCCGGGCCGCAGTATTTCTTCTCGCGCATGTACGTGGTGGATCCCTTCGCCAGCGTGATGAAGGCGGTCGTGTCGCTGGGCTACGCGATTTCGATCGTGTACTCGCGCAAGTATCTGGAAGACCGCGGCCTCTACGAAGGCAACTTCTTCCTGCTCGGCATGTTCTCGCTGCTCGGCCAGCTCGTGATGATCTCGGGCAACAACTTCCTGACGCTGTATCTCGGTCTGGAACTGATGTCGCTGTCGCTCTACGCCGTCATCGCGCTGCGCCGTGAAAACGCGCCGTCGAACGAAGCCGCGATGAAGTACTACGTGCTTGGCGCGCTGGCTTCGGGCTTCCTGCTCTACGGCATCTCGATGCTGTACGGCGCGACGGGTTCGCTCGAACTGAACGAAGTGCTGAAGGCGGTCGCGTCGGGACGCATCAACGACGTCGTGCTGCTGTTCGGCGTGATCTTCATCGTCGCGGGTATCGCGTTCAAGATGGGCGCCGTGCCGTTCCACATGTGGGTGCCTGACGTGTATCAGGGCGCACCGACTGCGATGACGCTGATCGTCGGCGGTGGTCCGAAGGTCGCCGCGTTCGCGTGGGGTCTGCGCTTCCTGGTGATGGGCCTGCTGCCGCTCGCCGTCGACTGGCAGGAAATGCTGGTCATTCTGGCCGCGCTGTCGCTGATCGTCGGCAACATCACGGGTATCGTCCAGCGCAACATCAAGCGGATGCTCGCTTACTCGGCGATCTCGAACATGGGCTTCGTGCTGCTCGGCCTGCTGGCCGGTGTGGTCGACGGCAAGACGGGCGCAGCGGCAAGCGCGTACGGCTCGGCGATGTTCTACAGCATCGTCTATCTGCTGACGACGCTCGGCTCGTTCGGTGTCGTGATGCTGCTCGCGCGCCGCGAGTTCGAAGCCGAATCGATCGACGACTTCAAGGGCCTCAATCAACGCAGCCCCGTGTTCGCGTTCGTGATGATGGTGATGATGTTCTCGCTCGCCGGCATCCCGCCGACGGTCGGCTTCTACGCGAAGCTTGCCGTGCTCGAAGCGACGATGAACGCCGGTCTCACGTGGCTCGCCGTGCTGGCTGTGATCACGTCGCTGTTCGGCGCGTTCTACTACCTGCGCATCGTCAAGGTGATGTACTTCGACGATCCCGTCGACACGACGCCGATCGCCGGCGACGCCTGCAAGCGCACGCTGCTCGCGCTCAACGGCGTGGCCGTGCTGGTGCTCGGCATCGTTCCGGGCCCGTTGATGTCGATCTGTCTCAACGCTATTTCGCATACCCTGCCGCTGTAATGTCGGCAGCGGGGTGGTTCATCGTGCTGTTGGCGCTCGTGGGCGCCAACGTACCGTTCCTGAACCAGCGCGTGTTCGGTGTCGTGCCTGTGCGGGCCGCCCGGAAAAGCGCGTGGATCAGGATCGGTGAACTGATCGTGCTGTATTTCATCGTCGGCGCACTCGGCTTCATGCTCGAAGCGCGCGCCGGCAACCGCTTCGAGCAAGGCTGGCAGTTCTACGCGATCACGTTCAGCCTGTTCATCGTTTTCGCCTTCCCGGGCTTCACGTTTCAATATCTCGTCAAACGGCGCTGACGGTTCCGGCCGTCGCGTCCTTTGCTGCAAAGAGGTCGCATATGGCAGAACTTCCCGATCACGACGCTGCACTCAAAGAGACCTGCATCACGAGCGAAGTCGCATATCAAGGGCCGTTCATGACGGTCAAATGCGACACGGTGCGACTGCCCGACGGCAAGCACGCAACGCGCGAGTACGTCAAACATCCCGGCGCGGTGATGGTGATTCCGCTCTTCGACGACGGCCGCGTGCTGATGGAAACGCAGTATCGCTACGCGATGGGCAAGGTGATGTACGAGTACCCCGCGGGCAAGCTCGATCCGGACGAAGATTCGCTGACGTGCGCGAAGCGCGAGCTGCTCGAGGAAACGGGTTACACGGCGCGCGAGTACGTCTACCTGACGCGCGTTCATCCCATCATTTCCTACTCGACCGAATTCATCGACATCTACGTCGCACGCGGTCTGACACCGGGCGAGCGCAAGCTCGACGACGGCGAGTTTCTCGAGACGTTCATTGCGAAAGTGTCGGACGTGGCCGAGTGGATCCGCATGGGCCAGTTGAGCGACGTGAAGACGATCATCGGTACGTTCTGGCTGGAGAAGCTGCTGTCGGGCGCATGGCCGGAGAACGCGCCGGAAGCAGGCTGAGGCGCGCAACGCGATTTTCGTCGTCGAACTTAAAACGGCAGCCTCGCGCTGCCGTTTTTCGTTTGTGAAGCTTGCCGCTCTATGGCCATTCTACCGTCGGCGCGTCGTGAGCCGACGCGCTAGAATGGCTGATTCCCGTTCGCCGACGTGCTGCTGCCCTTTACAAAAAGGCGCATACATTTTAACGAACGACCGTTCACAAAATGTCATTTTTGCGCTACACTCGTACGCAAGCCCTGATTCCACATGAAGGTCCTCGATCTACAGTGTCCGCATGATCATCGGTTCGAAGGCTGGTTCGCTTCGTCCGATGACTTCGAATCGCAGTTGTCCCGCAAGCTGGTCGAATGTCCAATTTGCGGTGCAACGGAAGTGAGCCGTTTGCCGTCGGCGCCGCGCCTGAATCTGTCCGGTGCGACGAGCGCGTCGAACGCTTCGAAGGAGAAGGCAGCTGCGGAGATTGGCGAACTGCAGGCGCACATGATGCGTGCAGTGCGCGAGGTGCTGGAAAAGACGGAGAACGTGGGCGACCGCTTCGCCGAGGAAGCGCGGCGCATTCATTACAACGAAGCGCCCGCTCGCAGCATCCGGGGTGTCACCACGCCGGAAGACGCACGAGCCCTCGTCGAAGAAGGCATCGATGTGATGCCGCTGCCTGTGCCCGCCGCACTGAAAGAGCCGCTGCAATAAGCCATTGCTTGCAGTGCTCCTGGCGGCGCAAGGCCGCGGCCAGGAGACACTGCGCATGGATCTGAATTATTCCCCCGCCGACGACGCATTCCGCGCCGACATTCGCGCCTGGCTCGAAGCCAATCTGCCGGACGCGTTACGCAACAAAGTTCTCAACCACAAACGTCTGAATCGCGACGACTACGCGAGCTGGCACAAGCTGCTCGGTAAGCGCGGCTGGTCGGTGACCGCATGGCCCGTCGAATTCGGCGGACCGGGCTGGAACGCGACACAGCGCCATATCTGGGACGAAGAGTGCGCCGACGTCGGCGCGCCAGGCGTGTTGCCGTTCGGTGTATCGATGGTCGCGCCCGTGCTGATGAAATACGGCAGCGAAGCGCAGAAACGTCACTATCTGCCGCGCATTCTCGACGGCACCGACTGGTGGTGCCAGGGCTATTCGGAGCCGGGCTCGGGTTCGGACTTGGCGTCGCTGCGCACGCGTGCCGAACGTGTCGGCGATCACTATGTCGTCAATGGCCAGAAGACCTGGACGACGCTCGGCCAGCACGCCGACATGATGTTCTGTCTCGTGCGCACCGACAGCGGCGCGAAAAAGCAGGAGGGCATTTCGTTCCTGCTGATCGACATGAAGACGCCGGGCATCACCGTGCGGCCCATCATCACGCTCGATGAGGATCACGAAGTCAACGAAGTGTTCTTCGAAGACGTGAAGGTGCCCGTCGAGAACCTCGTCGGCGATGAGAACCGTGGCTGGACGTACGCGAAATATCTGCTCGGCCACGAGCGCACGGGCATCGCGCGCGTCGGGCAGTCGAAGCGTGAACTCGTGTTCCTCAAGCAACTCGCGCTGAATCAGAAGAAGAACGGCAAGCCCTTGCTGCTCGATCCGCTGTTCGCCGCGAAAGTCGCGAACCTCGAAATCGAACTGATGGCGCTCGAAGTGACGGTGCAACGCGTGGTCGCGAATGAAGCGGGCGGGCGCGGGCCGGGACCGGAAGCGTCGATGCTGAAGATCAAGGGCACGGAAGTGCAGCAAGGCCTGACCGAGTTGATGTTCGAAGCGGTCGGCCCGCTCGCTGCGCCGTTCGACGTGCCGTTCCTCGAAGGCGAACGCGCGCACAGCATTGCGGGCGACGACGATGCCGCTCCGCTTGCCGCGTACTACTTCAACTACCGCAAGACGTCGATCTACGGCGGCTCGAACGAAATTCAAAAGAACATCATCGCGCAGATGATTCTCGGACTGTGAGGAGCGGCGCATGAACTTCAATTTCACCGACGAACAACAGCAATTCGCGGACGCGCTGCGCCGCTATCTCGACAAGCATTACGGCTTCGAAGCGCGGCAGGCGATCGTGCGCTCGGATGCGGGCATATCGAAAGAGCACGGTTCGGCCTTTGCCGAACTCGGCCTGACTGCGTTGCCTGTACCGGAAGCGCGGGGCGGCTTCAACGGCGGCACCGTCGATATGCTGGTCGTCATGCAGGAACTGGGGCGTGCGCTCGTCGTCGAGCCGTACTGGGCGACGGCCGTCGGCATCGAGGCGCTGAAGCTGTCCGGCACGGGCGAGGGCGACGATGCCGCGTTGCTCGAACGCGCGGCGCAAGGCGAGATCAGACTGGCTGTGGCATTTCACGAACCGGACGCGCGCTACGACCTGTTTTCGATCGACACGACGGCAACACGTCAGGGCGACGGCTATACGTTGAGCGGCACGAAATCGGTCGTGCAGCACGGCGCACAGGCTGATTTCTGGATCGTGCCCGCGCGCCTCGATGGCGAAGTCGCGCTCTTCGTCGTAACACGCGATGCAGCCAACACGCAGATCACCGACTACCGGACCATCGACGGCCAGCGTGCCGCGACGCTCGCATTCAACGCGACGCCCGCGCGCAAGCTCAACGGCAAACATGCGGGCGCTGCGGCGCTGGAGCATATCGCCGACTACGGCATCGTGCTGCTGTGCTCGGAGGCGATCGGCGCACTCGACGCCTTGAATCACGCGACCGTCGAGTACACGAAGACGCGTCAGCAGTTCGGCGTGCCGATCGCGCGTTTCCAGGCGCTGCAGCACCGGATGGTCGAGATGCTGATTCACGCGGAGCAGGCGCGTTCCGCGACCTATCTTGCGGCCGTGCGCTATAGCAGCATCGACGCCGACGAGCGCCGACGCGCGGTGTCGGCGGCGAAAGTGCGGGTGGGGCAGGCGGCGCGCTTCGTCGGCCAGCAGGCGGTGCAGTTGCACGGCGGCATGGGCGTGACGAACGAGGTTGCCGCCGCACATCTGTTCAAGCGTCTCGCTATCATCGAAACCACGCTCGGCGACGTCGATCATCACCTTGCGCGCTTTGCTGCGCTGCCGGGATTCGCGACGGCCGACGCCTGAGCGTCCGCCAACACATGCATACGAGGTGAAAGATGGGTTTGAGCTACGAGGATATGGAAGTCGGCACGACGTATGAAGTCGGCTCGCACACGTTCACGCGCAACGAGGTCGTCCAGTTTGCCGAGCAGTTCGACCCGCAGCCGTTCCACGTGAGCGATGCGGGCGCGGCCGCGTCGCCGTACGGCACCTTGATCGCGAGCGGCTGGCACACGTGCTCGGTGATGATGGGCATGCTCGTGCGCAACTCGCTGGCGGGATCGACGTCGATGGGGTCGCCCGGCATCGACGATCTGCGCTGGCTCAAGCCGGTGCGTGTCGGCGACACGATCCGCATGACCAACAGCGTGCTCGACAAACGCGTGTCGGCGAGCAAGCCGGATCGCGGCATCGTGTCGACGGAATGGCGGGGTTTCAATCAGCACGGCGAACTGGTGATCACCGTGCGTTCGAGGGCGATCTTCGGGCTGCGCAATCCGGGAGCGGCCGCATGACGCCCGAGCTGACGCTCGGCTCGGCAGATGATGTGCGTGCGCTCGTCGGCGAGTCGCCGCGCATGAGCGAGTGGGTTGAGATCGATCAGGCGAGCGTCGACCGCTTTGCGGTGGCGACGGGCGATCATCAATGGATCCACGTCGATCCTGAACGCGCAAAGCGCGAGTCGCCGTTTGGCGGACCGATCGCGCATGGTTTTCTGACGCTGTCGCTGATCCCGGCGCTGCTCATCGAGACGTTCCGTTTCGAGCAGCGCATGGGCGTCAACTACGGGCTCAATCGCGTGCGTTTTACGGCGCCGGTGCCCGTCGGCTCGCAATTGCGCGCGAGCTTCGGCGTCGCGAGCGTGACGGACGTCGAAGCAGGCGGCGTGCAGATCGCGTGGAATGTGACGCTCGAACGGCAGGGCAGCGAGCGGCCCGTGTGTGTCGCCGAGTTCATTACGCGGCACTATTTCTAGGCACGCTCGCCGCGATGCAGACGCTCAGTGCTTTGCGTACTGCGTCGCGCCGAACAGCATTTCTTTGGCCTTGTCGTCCATGAGCGGCACGCGCGCCGACGCCAGCACTTCGACGCCGCGTTGCACCGCGGGGCGCGCGGCGATTTCTTCGTGCCAGCGCTTCACGTTCGGGAAGTCGTCGATCTGCAAGCCCTGGTTTTGCCATGAGCGGGTCCATGGGAACGTCGCGATGTCGGCGATCGTATAGTCGTTGCCTGCCAGATAGCGCGTCTTGCCGAGTTGCGTATCCATCACGCCGTAAAGGCGTTTTGCTTCGTTCGTGTAGCGGTTGATCGCGTATTCGATCGGCTGCGGCGCGTAGACGCGGAAGTGGTGTGTCTGACCGAGCATCGGGCCGACGCCGCCCATCTGAAACATTAGCCATTGCAGCGTCTCGTAACGTGCTGCCGGGTCGGTGGGCAGGAATTTGCCCGTTTTCTCGGCGAGGTAGAGCAGGATTGCGCCTGACTCGAACAGGGCGAATGGTGCACCGTCTGCGCGTTTCGGGCCGTCATCGTCGACGATCGCAGGGATTTTGTTGTTCGGGCTGATCGCCAGGAATTCTTTGGTGAACTGGTCGCCTGCGCCGATGTTGATCGGGTGGGCTTTGTATTCGAGGCCCGTTTCCTCGAGCATGATGTGGATTTTGTGGCCGTTCGGGGTGGCCCAGCTGTAGATGTCGATCATCGATGGCTCCTGTTCCAGGGTTTTTTTGTCTGCGACGCTAGTCGCCATGCTTTTTGCTTTTTTGGTTTTTGTCTTTTTGCTGGCATCCGCGGTTTCGTATCGGTTTGCTAGCGTCGCCCCTGTGCGGGGCGGCACCTACTTTTCTTTGCAGCGGCAAAGAAAAGTAGGCAAAAGAAAGCCGCTTTTGTACCTCCGGTGCCCGCCAGGATAGCGCTTCAGCATGCCGCAGTTGAGCCGTCGCGCAGCGACGTCCGCACTCCGTAGAAAGCCCGCAGTCAACCGCGCACAGCGCGAAAACCCTCACACAGTCTGGAGCACATAACGCCGCAATCAGACCGACGGCAAACACACAAAAACAAGCTGACCGAATGTGCCCCAGGTGGATGTCATCTTTCGCGCCGCGCGCGCCTGACTGCGGGCTTTCTACGGAGTGTTGGCGTGGCTGCGCGACGGCTCAAAGAAAGTCCGCCGTGCCGTTATCGTGCCCGGCACCGGAGGTACAAAAGCGGCTTTCTTTTGCCTACTTTTCTTTGCCGCTGCAAAGAAAAGTAGGTGCCGCCCCGCACAGGGGCAACGCCTGAAGCACCGAAACGAACTCGCGGACGCCAGCGACAAAAAAAACCATCGCAGACAAACAAAAAAAATTACACCACAGTTCCCCAAACCCCGCTGACGCCCTGCCAACCAAAAACGGCAGCGCCAAAAAATTCAACCAGCCTGCTGCTGGGCATACTTGCCAAGCTCAATCTTGGCAATAGCATTGCGATGAACCTCATCGGGCCCATCAGCAAACCGCAGCCACCGCGCGGTGGTATATGCATAGGCAAGAGGAAAATCGTCACTCATCCCAGCCGCGCCATGCGCCTGAATAGCCCAATCAATCACAGTGCAAGCCATATTAGGCGCCACAACCTTGATCATCGCGATCTCACCGCGAGCGCCCTTGTTCCCGACGGTGTCCATCATGTACGCGGTCTTGAGCGTCAACAACCGCGCCTGCTCGATCAAGCAACGCGCTTCGGCAATCCGCTCCTGCGTGACCGTCTGCGCGGCAATCGGTTTGCCGAACGCAACCCGCTGCAAGGCACGCTTCGACATCAATTCGAGCGCACGCTCAGCCAGCCCGATCAACCGCATGCAATGATGAATCCTCCCCGGCCCCAATCGCCCCTGCGCGATTTCAAACCCACGCCCCTCACCGAGCAGCATGTTCGCGGCCGGCACGCGCACATCGTCGAGCGTGATCTCCATGTGGCCGTGCGGCGCGTCGTCATAACCGAACACCGTCAGCGGTCGATGCACGGTCACGCCCGCGGCGTCGGCCGGCACGAGAATCATCGATTGCTGCTGATGACGCGGCGCGTCCGGGTCGGTCTTGCCCATCACGATCAGCAGCTTGCAGCGCGGATCGCCCGCACCCGACGACCACCACTTGTGGCCGTTGATCACGTATGAATCGCCGTCGCGCACGATGCTCGTCTGGATGTTCGTCGCATCCGATGAAGCGACTTCCGGCTCCGTCATCAGAAATGCCGAACGGATCTGACCTTGCAGCAGCGGCTCCAGCCACTCGCGCTTGTTCTCGTCGCTGCCGTAGCGCTCGATGGTTTCCATGTTGCCCGTGTCAGGCGCGCTGCAGTTGAAGACCTCGGGCGCCCAAGGCACGCGGCCCATGATTTCGCAAAGGGGCGCGTACTCGAGATTCGTCAGGCCCGCGCCGCGCTCCGAGTCGGGCAGAAACAGATTCCATAGACCGGCATCGCGCGCCTGCTGCTTCAGGCTTTCCATCAGTTCTGTCGGCACCCACGCATTGCCCGCCTGACGGTTGCGCGCCACTTCAGCGGCAAACGCCTGTTCATTCGGATAGATGTGCTCGTCGAAGAAAGCGAGCAGCTTGTCGCGCAGTGCCTGAACTTTCGGGGTGTAGTCGAAATTCATCTTGCCCTCGTGGATGACGTGAAATCCGTGCTACCGGTTGATGCGCGGCACCGCCTGTTCAACGCACTTTCTGCGCGTAGCGCCACGCGAGTTCTGCCATCGGGCGAGCGCGGCGTCCTGCGTCGAGCGCCTGTTCGCTCGCTGCCGTGCCGTCGACGACGCGCTTCATGATCCCTTGCAGGATCGCCGCGATTCGGAACATGTTGTACGCGAGATAGAAGTTCCAGTCGCCGCGTATCGTCAGGCCGGTGCGCTCGCAATAGCGTTGCACGTACTGTGCCTCGTCGGGAATGCCGAGCGCGGCCCAGTCGAGACCCGCGATGCCGCGAAACTGCGCGGGATCGACGTGCCACGCCATGCAGTGATACGCGAAGTCGGCGAGAGGATCGCCGAGCGTCGACAGTTCCCAGTCGAGCACGGCGAGCACGCGCGGTTCATGCGGATGAAAGATCAGGTTGTCGAGCCGGTAATCGCCGTGCACGACGGAAGGGCGCGCGTTCGTGTCGGCGGGCATATGCTGCGGCAGCCATTCGATCAGACGATGCATCGCGTCGATCGGCTCCGTCTCCGACGCCTGATACTGCTTGCTCCATCTGCCGATCTGCCGCGCGAAATAATTGCCCGGCTTGCCGTAATCGGCGAGCCCGGCCTTGCCGACATCGACGGTATGCAGCGCGGCGATCACGCGATTCATCTCGTCATAGATCGCGCCGCGCTGCGCGGGCGTCATGCCGGGCAGAGACTGATCCCAAAGCACGCGGCCCTGCACGAACTCCATCACATAGAACGCGCGCCCGATCACGCTTTCGTCTTCGCACAGCGCGAGCATCGTCGCGACGGGCACGTCGGTGTCGCGCAGCGCATGCATCACGCGATACTCGCGTTCGATTGCATGCGCGGACGGCAGCAGTTTCGCGGACGGCCCGGGCTTCGCGCGCATCACATAGGAACGCGTCGGCGTGATCAGCTTGAACGTGGGATTCGACTGGCCGCCTGCGAACTGTTCGAGCGTCAACGGCCCGGCAAATCCGTCGACATGTTGCGCGAGCCACGCCGACAGCGCATCGATGTCGATGCGTTGCCGTTCGCTGACGGGACGCGTGCCTTCGAAGGCTGAATAATCGGTTTGCGTCGTCGATCCGGCTGGTGTCGCGTCGTGCGGCATGTCTCCTCCGTGGATGATCGAATGATCGACTGCTAGCTGCGCCTGCTCTGGATGAATTGCGCGTACAGCATTTCCATCGACGTATTGCGCACGTCGCGATGCAGCGGTGAAGGCGGCGAATGATTGATGAGCCGCACGACCCAGTCGCGCGGCGCCGCGCCGACGTCGAGTGCGTTGATGCAGCCCGTCGCCTGCGCGAGATGGCCGAAGAACGTGCGGCCACCCGCCGTGATCGCGTGCGAGAGAATCGCGCGATTGACGCCGCCGTGCAGCACGAGCAGCGCGACGTCCCACGATTCGTCTTCGCGCAGCGCCGTGAGCGCGGGCAGCACGCGATCGAACAATGCGCCGATCGTTTCGCCGCCGAGAAACTGCATGTCCTCCGCGACGATGCCGTCGAACCCGGCGAGAAAAGTCGCTTCGAGATCGGCGGCGGGAATCGAGCCTGGCTTGCCGCCGCGGATTTCTTCCCAGGCGGGTTCGATATCGATGGCGACTTCCGCGCTCATTTGCGCCAGCACGCGCTGCGCCGTTTCGACCGTGCGCGGCAAGCCGCTCGCGATCACGCGATCGAAGCGCACGTTCTGTTCGGCGAAAGCGCTGCCCGCGGCATCGGCCTGTGCGCGGCCGTTGTCGTTGAGCGGCACGCGCTCCGGGTCGATCGTCTTGCCGGACGTATCGAAGTACGTGACGTCGCCGTGCCGCATCAGATAGATGCGGCGGCGTTTCGGCAGCTGATAACCCGGCGTGCTCATTTGTAGTTGGGCGCGCGCTTTTCGAGGAACGCCGTGATGCCTT
This sequence comes from Paraburkholderia sabiae, assembly GCF_030412785.1. NCBI lineage: Bacteria > Pseudomonadati > Pseudomonadota > Betaproteobacteria > Burkholderiales > Burkholderiaceae > Paraburkholderia > Paraburkholderia sabiae. The sequence goes on along the minus strand of NZ_CP125295.1, from coordinate 5,349,683 downwards.
CGAGCCCGTCGCGATGATGCAGCGACGCGACGAAGCTGTCGCGCTCCGCGACGAGATGATCGGGCAGCGACTGTTCGCCCGCAGCCGCAATCAGGCCTTTGATGCGCGCCTTCGCATTCGGTGACACCTTGCCGAGATCGTCAGCCCACGTGATGGCCGCATCGCGCGCGGCGCCCGGTTTCGCGAGCCGGTTGACGACGCCGAGTTCGTGCAGACGCGGTGCGCCGATCGGCTTGCCTTCGATCAGCACTTCCGTCGCGATCTGACGCGGCAATACGCGTGCGAGGAACCACGAGCCGCCGCCGTCGGGCGTTAGACCGACGCGTGCATACGACATCACGAACTTCGCGTCGTCGGCGGCGACGATCAGGTCGCATGCGAGCGCGAGCGAAAAGCCCGCGCCTGCCGCTGCGCCTTCGACGGCCGCGATCACCGGCTTCGACGACGCCTGCAACGCGGCAATCCATTCGCCGAGCAGATCGATGCTTTGGGCCTGCACGGACGGATCTTTCGCGCGATTTTCGAGCAGACGGTTCAGATTGCCGCCCGCGCAAAAGAAGTTGTCGGCGCCCGTGATGACGATCGCGCCAATCGACGTGTCGCGTTCGGCCGTGTTCATCGCTTCGATGCCGGCCGCGTACATGTCCGGGTGCATCGCGTTGCGCGCGCCCGGATTCGAGAGGGTGAGCACGAGCGTCGATTCGCTTTCGGTCGGGCGGGAGGCGAGCAGTTCGGCGGCCATTACGCTTGCTCCTTATCGTTGTAATCGTTGTTGTCGGCGGCATCGCGTTGCGTGAGCGACATGCCGAGTTGTGCGCGGCGCGCGAGCCACGGTGAAGGACGATAGCGCGGATCGCCGAGCACGCTGAACATGTTGCGCAGAATGGTGAGGATGGTTTGTGCGCCGAGCGCGTCGCCGAGTGCGAGCGGTCCGCGCGGATAGCCGAGGCCGAGCGTCACGGCGAGATCGATATCTTCCGGCGACGCGATCTGACGTTGCGCAATGTCGCAGCCGATGTTGACGATTGTCGCGACTACACGCTGCGCGACAAAGCCCGTCGAATCGCGGATCACGGTGACGGGCACGCCGTCGTGCGCGAAGAGGGCGTGCGCGGTATCGCGTGCGGCGCGCGTCGTCGCGGGCGTGGTCATCAGCGTGCGGCGCTGCGCGTCGACGAGCGGAAAGAGCGTATCGATCGCGACGACGCGGCTTGCGTCCAGACCTTCGTCGACGGCAGCCGTCGTTGTGTCGAAGCCGAGCGGCGTGACGACGATCAAAGAATCGGCGGCGGGCGACGCGCCTTCGTCGACGGCGACGCCGGCCTTCGCGATCAGCGCGAGCACGGCATCGCGTGCACCGGGCACGCGCGCGCTGACCCAGACGCGCTTCGGAAGCTCAACAGGTGCAGGAAGTTCAGCAGGCGCTTGCTGCTTGCCGTCGACATACACATAAAAACCTTCGCCCGCCTTGCGCCCGATCAGACCACCCGCGAGCCGCGTGCCCGTGATCGGCGACGGCGTGAAGCGCGGCTCTTCGTAGAACTGGTGATAGATCGATTCCATCACGGGATGCGACACGTCGAGCGCGGTCAGGTCGAGCAGTTCGAACGGTCCGAGCCGGAAGCCCGCCTGCTCGCGCATGATGCGGTCGATGTCGACGAAACTCGCGACGCCTTCATCTGCGCAGCGCAAGCCTTCCGTGTTCATGCCACGGCCCGCGTGATTCACGATGAAGCCGGGCATGTCCTTTGCGCGCACGGGCGTGTGACCCATGCGGCGCGCGAGATCCATCAGCGCGTTGCCGGCGGCGGGATCGCTGCGCAAGCCGTCGATCACTTCGACGACCTTCATCAGCGGCACCGGGTTGAAGAAGTGATAGCCGAGCACGCGCGACGGGTCCGTGCACGCGGCGGCGATTGCCGTGATCGACAGCGACGACGTGTTCGAAGCCAGAATGCAGTCCTCGCCGACGATGCCTTCCAGCTCCTTGAAGAGCGCGCGCTTCACGTCGAGCTTTTCGACGATCGCTTCGACGACGAGATCGCAGTCCTTGAGTCCGTCGATCGCGTTGGCACCCGTCACGCACGCGAGCGCCGCGAGCGACCGCGAGCTGTCGAGCTTGCCTTTGGCGACGAGCTTCGAGAACGTGTCGGACAGATAGTCGCGCGCGGCGCCGATCGCGGCGGGGTTCGTGTCGTAGAGCCTGACGTTGAGGCCCGCGAGCGCGGCGATCTGCGCGATGCCGCGCCCCATCGCACCCGTGCCGACGATGCCGACAGTCTCGATGTTGTACTGGCGAGAGGTGTTCGATGACATGATGTGACTCACTCCATGATTATTCTAAAATAGTACGTCCGTTTCAAAGCCGCGCCGAACTGTCGTACTGGCAACGCGCGCTAAAACGGCAAGCGTCTTTCGACAACCATCCGCAGGAGACACCGGATGATCAAGCTGCATGGTTTTGCGCTGTCCAACTATTACAACAAAGTCAAGTTCGCGCTGCTCGAATTCGGCATTCCGTTTGAGGAAGTGTCCGTGCAGCCGAGCCAGGACGAGACGTTTCTCGAACATTCGCCGCTCGGCAAGGTGCCGTTCATCGTGACGGAGCAGGGCAGTCTGTGCGAGTCGCAAGCGATCATCGAATATCTCGCCGCTGCTTATCCCGACAAGGCGATCTTCTCGCGCGATCCGTGGGAAGCGGCGAAGGAACGCGAACTGATGACGTTCGTCGACGTGCATCTCGAACTGACCGCGCGCAATCTGTACAAGCAGGCGTTCTTTGGCGGCACGATCACCGACGCCACCAAAGGACGCACCGAGAAACTTCTGATCCATCACATTCGCGGCTTCAGGCGGCTCGCGTCGTTCACGCCGTATCTGCGCGGCGAGCGCTTCAGCGTTGCGGATGTCGCGGGCTTCGTGAGTCTGCCGCTCGTCGGCATGGCGACACAGGCCATTTACGGACGCGATTTTCTGCTCGATGTCGGTATCGACTGGAAGCCGTACGTGAAGGCGCTCAATGCGCGCCCGGCCGCGCAGCGCGTGACGGACGACCGCAAGGCGTATATGGACGCGCAAAAGAAGAAGTGAGCGGGCGGGGTGCCGATGTGCCTGCACGTTCGGCACACAAGCGCCGCAATGCTTCGCGCGCGATGGCGAAGAACCTCGGTTCGTTCGCAGCATCGCGCGCGCCATATCAGAGACGCGCCAGCCGTTCGAGCGCGGTGGCGAGCGTGTCCTCTTTCTTCGCGAAGCAGAAGCGCACGACGCCCGATTCATGCGGCTCGTGATAGAACGCCGACACGGGAATGGCGGCCACGCCGATTTCGCCCGTCAGCCATTGCGCGAATTCGGCTTCGGGCATGTCGCTGATGGCCGAATAGTCGACGCACTGGAAGTATGTGCCCGTGCACGGCAGCAGCTTGAAGCGCGATTGCGCAAGACCGGCTCGGAAGAAGTCGCGCTTCTTCTGATAGAACGCGGACAGATTCAGATACGGCGCGGGATCCTGCATGTAATGCGCGAGGCCCAGTTGCATCGGCGTGTTGACCGTGAACACGTTGAACTGATGGACCTTGCGGAATTCGGCCATCAACGGAGCGGGCGCGGCCACATAGCCGACCTTCCAGCCCGTCACGTGATACGTCTTACCGAAGCTCGACACGACGAAGCTGCGCTGCGCGAGTTCCGGATAGCGCGCAACGCTTTCGTGCGGCGCGCCGTCGTAGACCATGTGTTCATACACTTCGTCGGACAGGATCAGAACATTCGTACCGCGCACGATGTCTTCGAGCTTCTGCATGTCCTCGGCGCGCCAGACGGTGCCCGTCGGGTTATGCGGCGTGTTAATCAGGATCATGCGTGTCTTCGGCGTGATCGCAGCGGCGAGCTTGTCGAACGGAATCGCGTAGTCGGGCGCGTCGAGCGTGACGAACACGGGCTTGCCGCCCGCCAGTTCGATCGATGGCAGATAGCTGTCGTAGGTCGGTTCGACGACGATCACTTCATCGCCGGGATGAACGGCGCACAAGATCGCCGTCAGAAGCGCCTGCGTCGCGCCCGCCGTCACCGTGATTTCCGTCGTAGCGTCGTAGCGGCGGCCGTACAGGTTTGAGATCTTCTCGGAGATGGCCTGACGCAGCGGCGCGACGCCTGCCATCGGCGGGTACTGGTTGTGACCCTCGCGCATCGCGTTGGACACGGCATCGACGATACGCGGATCGCAATCGAAATCCGGAAAGCCCTGGCCCAGATTGACCGCGTTCTTTTCGACAGCGAGCGCGCTCATCACGGTGAAGATCGTCGTGCCGACATTCGGCAGACGGGACGGGAACGAAGGAGTCGTGGTGGTCATAGGCGTGGTCGTCGGATCGTGCGGTGCGTTCATGTCGATTGTAGGGAAAAACGGCTCGGCGGTTGTGCGGGCCGGGCGCGGAGATGACTGACTGCGCGTTGCGTGCGTCAGGCTTCTGTGGTTTCGTCTGCCGTCAACGCACATTCGACGACGAACGGCGCAGGCTGCGCAATGCGGAAACCGAAGTCGCGCGCGATCCGCTTCGCCAGCTTCAGCACCGCGCGATCCTTCGAAACGAGCCAGTTCGCCTGGGCCGCGTACGCGAGTTCGAGAAACTTCTGGTCGTCGCGGTCCTTGCATTTGGGCAATGGACGCGCGTCTTCAGCGGGCGCGGGCGGCGTGACCAGCGACGACAGCCGCGCGACCCTTGCCAGCGCGGCGGCCTTGTCGACGGCGCGCTTTTGGAACTGCGGATAGTCGAGCACGTGCGTCAGCTCGGCGAGACAGCGCGCGTCGATCAGCGCACGCAGCGTGCCGCGTTCGAGCGCGGCGAGAATGGGGCGCGTATGAGGATCGTCGAACACGAGAATGTCGATCCACACGTTCGAATCGAGCACGACGGAGGGCGCGGCTGCGTGATTCGCGACCGGCGCGTTCTGTTGGGGCAAGGCAGGGGTTTCGGGCATTCGTTACAATCTGGCTTTCGTCTTTGACCGCCAGGCACGGCGTGCCTGAAAGCCTCTATGATAATCGTTCTGTCGCCGGCCAAATCGCTCGACTACGAGACCCCGCCGCACGTCAAGAAACATACGCTCCCCGATTTCGTCGATGACGCCGCCGAACTGATCGGCGGTCTGCGCCGTCTGTCGCCGCAAGACATCGCCTCGCTGATGGACATTTCCGATCAGCTCGCGCATCTGAATTTTCAGCGTTACGCGGACTGGTCGCCGACCTTCGACGCGTCCAATTCGAAGCAGGCCGTGCTCGCGTTCAACGGCGACGTCTACGAAGGCTTCGACGCGAAGTCGCTGTCCGCGTCGGATCTCGACTACGCTCAACAACATGTGCGGGTGCTGTCGGGGCTCTACGGCCTGTTGCGTCCGCTCGATCTGCTGCAGCCGTACCGGCTCGAAATGGGCACGCGCTTCGAGAACAGCCGCGGTAAGGACCTGTACGCGTTCTGGGGTGCGCGCATCACGCAGGCGCTCAACCAGCAACTCGACAAGAAGAAGGCCGGTTCGCGCGCGCTGATCAATTGCGCGTCGACCGAATACTTCAAGTCCGTCAAGCCGAAGCTGCTCGCGGCGCCCGTGATCACGCCCGTGTTCGAAGACTGGAAGGGCGGCCGCTACAAGATCATCAATTTTCATGCAAAGCGCGCGCGCGGTCTGATGGCGCGCTACGCGGTGGAAAACCGTTTCGACACACCCGAACAGCTGAAGACTTTCGATTCCGAAGGCTATGCGTTCGATGAAGACGCATCGAACGATTCCACCTATGTCTTTCGCCGGCGCGTCGCGGACTGACGCGACGCCGAACCAGCAGGAACATCAACATGACGCTATCCATTACGAGCAATTTCGACGCAGGCGCGATCGAAGTTCTGTCCTGTGCGCAGGCCGACAACATCCGTTTGCGCGTGCGTCCGGACAGTCATGCCGACTTCGCGCAGTGGTTCTACTTCCGGCTGTCGGGCGGGCGCGGCGAGCGCTGCGTGATGACCTTCGAGAATGCCGCCGACTGCGCATTCGCCGAAGGCTGGCGCAACTATCAGGCATGCGCGAGCTATGACCGCGTGAACTGGTTCCGCGTGCCGACGTCGTACGATGGCCGCGTGCTGACCATCGATCACACGCCCGACTTCGATCGCATCTATTACGCGTACTTCGAGCCGTATAGCGAAGAGCGACATTCCGAATTTCTCGGCGCAGTCCAACAGATGCCGCATGCCGCGCTGACGGAACTGGGCAAGACGGTCGAAGGCCGGCCGATGTCGCTGTTGACGCTCGGCGCGCCGACGCTGCTCGACGACGGCTCGCTGAAGCCCAAGAAGAAAATCTGGATCATCGCGCGACAGCATCCGGGCGAGACGATGGCCGAATGGTTCGTCGAAGGTCTGGTGAAGCGGCTCGCGGGTTGGGGCGACTGGTCGGGCGACCCGGTCTCGCGCAAGCTCTACGATTACGCGGACTTCTACATCGTGCCGAACATGAACCCGGACGGCAGCGTGCACGGCAATCTGCGCACGAATGCGGCGGGCGCGAACCTGAATCGCGAATGGATGGAGCCGGATGCCGCGCGCAGCCCTGAAGTGCTGCTCGTGCGCGACGCGATTCATACGACGGGCTGCGATCTGTTCTTCGACATCCACGGTGACGAAGCGCTGCCGTATGTGTTCGTCGCGGGATCGGAGATGCTGCCGAGCTTTACCGAGCGGCAACGCGAGGAGCAGACGGCGTTCATTCAGGGCTTCCTGCGCGCGAGTCCCGACTTCCAGGACAAGTACGGCTATGAGGCGAGCAAGTATCGGCAGGATGCGCTCAAGCTCGCGTCGAAGTACATCGGCAACGAGTTCGGCTGCCTGTCGCTGACGCTCGAAATGCCGTTCAAGGACAACGCGAATTTGCCCGACGAACGCGTCGGCTGGAATGGCGAGCGTAGCGCGTCGCTCGGCGCGTCGATGCTACAGGCGATCCTCTGGCATATGGAGGCGTTTGCCTGAGTGCATCGACGCTCGATGTGTCGAGCCGTTGCAAAGGTATGTAAAAAAGCGAGGCCACGCGTATGCGTGGCCTCGCTTTTTTTGGTCGCGCGATGCGCCCGATTCGTGGTTCGAATCGGATATGCGCGGACATGCGCGGCATCAATGTTTCTTCTTGCTGCTGCTCTTGTTCGTCACGGCCTTGCCTGACGATTTGCTCGACTTCTTGTTGCCCGATTTGTTCGGCGAGCCCTTGGTCGATTTACCGGAACTCTTCTTCGAGCCCTTGCCGCTGACGGCGTGTTTGCCCTTCGCGCTGTGCGAGCCCGACGACGCGGCACTGCGCGCGCGCAACGGCGGCACGGGATCGTTCCAGCTGAAGGCGAGCATCTGCGCGCCGACATAGCCGCAACGGAACTTGAGCTGCGATGGATCGCCGCCCGCCTGCGGAATGCCGAGACCTTCGACAGTCACGATGCTGTCGACCTTGACCTTCTGCTTGCCTTCGTCGAACGAATCGTTCCACGGCGTGACGGCCGAGTGCGCGCTGTCGAACGAACTGGGCGGAAACTCGACGTGATCGAAAGCCGTCGATGTGCTCGCGACGAAGTTGCCATGCGCGGCACAATCCGCAACGAGCGGATCCGCGTGCATGTCGTTGATGAATTTGTTGACGAGGTCGTTGTGCTGCCCGAGTTGATCGGCAAAAGCGGGCAGCGCGCATGCGAGCGATGCGCTCGCCATCCACACCGCTAACCGGCCGACCAACCGCGGCAATCGGCGCGGTGCGTTAGTGCGATCCATCTATGTTTGATCAATGCTGCGAAGAGTTCAGGCACATAAGATGCCCGTCGGCAGGGATGAGTTCAATCCTGGCACAAATATTTTGTCGTGTCGTGGTGGGCTGGCTCGATGAGCGATATATCGGCGGATGATGCAGGGATGCGAACAAGCCGAACGACCCTTGCAGGCTGTTCATTGTTCCGACGACGACGCGCTGCATGCAGGCAACGATCAGGTACGCGGACCACCGAGCCGGTAGCGACGCACATCATACGTGGTGACCCACGCAGGACGATAGACGGCGATCAATGCTGTCGACATGCCCGTGAACCACGACTCGCCCGACGCAAGGAGGAACACGCTGAATGCATAGCCGGCCGGGATCACGGACATCGATCCGTCGGCGAGTGCAATATGCGTTGCCAATGCAACGGCTGACGCGACCGTGACTGCGATGGCGGGCGACACGAAGCCCTGGCCGAAGATGAACATGAAGAGATTGCGTGGCAGCCACGCGATGCTCGCGCGTTGCAGCAACGTGGACACACCGACGGGCACGGCGCCGAACACGAGGAACGTCAACGCGATGCCTTGCCATGGCGCGTCGAAAACGACGGCAGCGAGCCCCGTGACGATGGCCATTGCGATGAGCGCGAGCCCCCAGTCGAACAGCGTGACGACGAGCGTCGCGCCGAGCAGGTGTATCACCGTGCCGTCTTCGAGCCATGCGTTGGTCGCCCACAGCACCGAGACGGCGACGATGATAGCGAGCCACACATGTTGAAGCACGGGTTCCTGCAATCGCCTGAACGGGTTCTTCCAAAGCGCGAGCGCGAGCAGAGCCACAGCGGCGATCCAGCCACCGACAGCGACCCACAACGGAAGCGGTGTATAGAGGAAACCCATGTCTTCATATTACTCGTTGATTGCCGAAACGTGTGAGCGGATTCCATGCCAGCAAATGATTTATGTCGATTGACAGCAGATTCCTTTCGACCTTTACATCGCGCCGTCGTCGCGCTCCGGGCTCGGCCGCCGCGCGCCGTAGGGCACGGTTGCTTCGGCCGCCATCGGCAGTGCAGCGGAAGTGTCGTTGGCAGGCAACGGATAGCGGAAAGTGCGCTGCTTGCGTTGACGTAGCGGCGTGACGTTGACCGCCACGCGCGCCGGACGCGGGATGCGGTTCTGTCCGCTGCGCAGCACCTCGAGTTGCGCGGTGAGCCAGCCGTTGTAGATCGCGACGGCGGCGGCGCGGTTCGGTGCGCCGAGTTGCTGGAAGATCGTCGCCAGATGAATTTTCACGGTGCCCTCGCTGATGCCTAGCGCGCGAGCGATCATTTTATTCGTGCTGCCCATATGGACGCAGCGCATGATCTGTTCTTGCCGCGGCGAGAGACCGCCCGTCAGGCTCGGACGCTTCGTCGGCGCGACCAGATCGCGCGCGTGTGGATCGGCGAGCGGACGCACGCGTCTGTTCGATGCAGCCGACGCAGCCGACGCATTGAGCGACAGCGCATCGGCGGGGATGTAGTGCACGCCCAGCAAAACCATTTCGAGCGCACGCACGATCACGCGCGGGTCGGTCGAGCGTGGGATCACGCCGAGCACGCCTTTCTCGACGAACGAGCGCACATGAGCGGGAGAGATATCGTCGACCAGCACGGCGACGGGCAGACCCGGATGTTTGGCGAGCAACGCGCGGGCGTCGAGGGGCGACATCCAGTCCTCCCAGTCGATCAGCAACAGGTCGGGCTGCAGGCGGCGCAACATGCGCTCGGCCTGCGGCCAGTCCTGTGCTTCGCCGAACCCTGCCTGCCGGTCCACTTGCCGTAAAAGTGCCTTGAGTCCTTCCCTGCGTTCGGCGTCTGAGTTGAAAACTGAAAATCGCATGCGTTGCCTCCTGATCGAGCGGTCATGGCGGTGCGATGCCCGCAACGTTTTCGTCGTTGCGCAGCGATGCACCGTCGTATCGATGATGACAAATTCCTTGTCGGATGACCGCCTGTCCGAGTGGCATAGGACGAGTGCCATGAAAAAAGCCCCGCACGCGGCGGGGCTTGATTCGATGCAGGGAAAATTCTGAAGTGATCAGTGGAAATGCGGTTGAGCGGGCTCGGCATCTTCCGGCATTTCGGCGTGAACGATCTCACCGAGCGGATCCGCATACAGCGGGACGCCGCAGTCGTCGCAATATTCCGGCTCGAAGCGGCCTGCATGACGACGGATATCGGTGATGCCCGTCTCCTTCAGCAACGCAACGATGTCTTCGAGCGGACCTTCGGGCGACATCGCTTCCTGCGGTTCCTCGTCGATGCCCGGGTCGCCATTTTCGCGGCCGTACAGCGGCCACACGACGCCATAGATCACGTCGTTGCTGCCGCGGCGCGTGAAGCCGATGCGATATTCATCGATACGCCGCTCGCCGAAGCCCGCGACGACCGCGCGCAACTCGTCGGGCGTCGTGCCGATCGTGTCGAACAGATAGCGCACTGCCGTGCGGACGGTGTGCGGGCGCACGCGCTCGTCGGCGTCGCGGCAGGCCGAGTAGTAAGCGTCGGGCAGCAGGCATTCGAACTCGCAGCCGGGCAGCACGACGGCCAGATTGGCCCCGCCTTGCGTCGCCCATTGTTCGAGGCACTGGCCGCGCTCGATCCGCGAGCCGTGTTCTTCTTCCTGCCAGCGGAACACGGGTGCGCCGACGGGTGCTGCGACGACTGCCAGCAGGAAACGCGGGTCGGCCAGAATGGGCGACGTTTCCGGCAGTTCGCCGAAATTGATCTTCGCATTACTGCCCGCGACGGCCGCCTGGGCCAGCTGCTGCGCGAGACGCCACGTTTCGACGTGGTGACGCGGCAACTGGTCGATGCTATACATAAAGGGCGCCATCGCGACGCGGGTGTCGGCAGCCAGCACGTGTGCCTGCAGATGCGCGCGCAACGCGTCGGCGGCGTCGCCTTTCAGCGCGCCCGACGGAATCACATAGCGCGTCCAGGCCAGCACGGGCGCGGCGATCAGCAGCGCTTCGTACTGGACGCCGTCGTGCTCGACGATCAGCGACTCGCTATGCGTTTCGGCCATGTCGGCAAGGGCGCCGTAGGCGTCCGGATGATTCTGCTGAAGATGGTCGAGCGCGGCGTCGAGCGTCGTCTGGTTGCCGTTGCGGACTATTTTTGCGAGCAACCCGTCGAGCTTGGCTTCCCAGAAGCGGTCTTCGGTACGGCTGCCCGACGCGAAGAGCGCGAGCGACAGACCGACCAGCTTGTCGGCATCGGGAGGGAGACGTTTGGCGATTCGCGAGCGCATAAATCCGGAGGTTGTGTGCAGAGAACCATATATTCTAGTCGTTTCTTCGTCGACATATTATCGACACGCTCTGCTGGCAGCGATTCGTCTGCGGTGCGGGCCTGCTGGCCGTTGAAAGGCCCGCTCGCGGATGCGCTTTCGTCGCTTTCGCCTGAGCTTTCCTATACTCGTTCTGCAGAATGTCCGTCGGGATGGCGTGGTGTCGGGAGTGGCGCATGGTGAAGTCGGACCAACTGATCGAACGGCTGGCTGCCGTGTTCGCGTTGCTGCTGCTGGTCGGCGGCTCGCTGCTGGTGCTGGCGCCGTTCACGACCGCGCTGCTGTGGGGCGCGATTCTCAGCTATAGCTCGTGGGGCTTGTACTGCAAGCTGTCGGCGAGTCTGGGCGGACGGCGCAGATGGGCCGCGACGCTGATCGTGCTCATCATCCTGATCGTCGTGCTGGGTCCGTTCGTGTACGCGGGCTTTGCGCTCGGCGCGCATACCAAGGACATCACCACGTTCGTCCAGCATCTGATGGACGCGGGACTGCCCGATCTGCCCGACTGGGTCGCGCGGGTTCCCCTCGTCGGCTCGAGCATCGAGTCGTTCTGGGAGCGCGTGACCAGCAGCAATTCGGAAATGGTCGCGCAGTTGCGTGTGCTGGCCGCGCCGGCCGGCAAGTGGATTCTTGCTGCAGCGCTCGCCGTTACGCACGGTCTCGGATTGCTCGCGCTCAGCATCATCCTGACGTTCTTCTTTTATACGGGCGGCGAGGGCGCGGCCGCATGGCTCAACGCGGGCATGCGGCGCATTGCCGGCGAACGCGCCGACTATCTGCTGGCTTTGGCGGGCAGCACGGTGAAGGGCGTGGTGTATGGCATCCTCGGAACGGCGCTGGTGCAGGGCGTGCTGGCCGGTTTCGGCTGCTGGATCGCGGGCGTGCCGGCGCCCGCCTTGCTCGGACTCGCGACGTTTTTTCTGTCGGTGATTCCGGGTGGTCCCGTCGTGGTGTGGCTGCCCGCTGCGATCTGGCTGTATCACGGCGGCGAGACGGGATGGGCGATCTTTCTCGTGGTGTGGGGCGTGGTCGTCGTTGGTATGTCGGATAACGTCGTCAAGCCGATCCTGATCGGCAAGAGCAGCGACATGCCACTGATCCTCGTGATGCTCGGCATTCTCGGCGGCGCGTTCGCGTTCGGGTTTCTCGGCGTGTTCATCGGGCCGACGTTGCTCGCCGTGGCATATACGGTGCTGCACGACTGGACGATTGGTTCGCCTGAAGCTCGCGAGCTGACTGCGAAGACGGGCGGAAAGCTGCCTGATCCGGTGGCTCAGGTCGAGAAGACGCCGGAGAAATAATCCTCGAAAAAAACTTGCGTCACGCTCTTGTCATGAGGCGCGGGATGGCCTAAGATTCGCGTCCTCGTTCGGGAGCACGGTGTGGTGTGCGACAGAGCGGGGCCGCGACAGAAACGGCGCGGTGGTCGGGTCAGCAAGGTTTTTCAGGCGATGCTAAAAAAACCGGTTGACGAGACGAAAAAGGTTCTTCATAATCTCGTTTCTCTGCTGCTGACGCAGCAACGCGGTGAAAGCAAGGCGCTTCCTGCGGATGTTCTTTAAAAACTAACAGCCGATAAGTGTGGGTGCTCGATGGCGGCGCGCGGCGATCTTCGGGTCGCTGAATAGCGAAAGTAATCGAGTCTCACACGGAAGAAATTGAGGAAGGTTTGATGGAGTCGAAAGACTTGATCGAATCATCTGTCAGTGATTTTGAGTGAGCGACCGGGTTCGAAAGAGCCCGAAAAACAGTAACAGGTTTGAACTGAAGAGTTTGATCCTGGCTCAGATTGAACGCTGGCGGCATGCCTTACACATGCAAGTCGGACGGCAGCGCGGGGGCAACCCTGGCGGCGAGTGGCGAACGGGTGAGTAATACATCGGAACGTGTCCTGGAGTGGGGGATAGCCCGGCGAAAGCCGGATTAATACCGCATACGCTCGGGAGAGGAAAGCGGGGGATCTTCGGACCTCGCGCTCAAGGGGCGGCCGATGGCAGATTAGCTAGTTGGTGGGGTAAAGGCCTACCAAGGCGACGATCTGTAGCTGGTCTGAGAGGACGACCAGCCACACTGGGACTGAGACACGGCCCAGACTCCTACGGGAGGCAGCAGTGGGGAATTTTGGACAATGGGGGCAACCCTGATCCAGCAATGCCGCGTGTGTGAAGAAGGCCTTCGGGTTGTAAAGCACTTTTGTCCGGAAAGAAAACTTCGTTCCTAATACGGATGGAGGATGACGGTACCGGAAGAATAAGCACCGGCTAACTACGTGCCAGCAGCCGCGGTAATACGTAGGGTGCGAGCGTTAATCGGAATTACTGGGCGTAAAGCGTGCGCAGGCGGTTCGCTAAGACCGATGTGAAATCCCCGGGCTTAACCTGGGAACTGCATTGGTGACTGGCGGGCTAGAGTATGGCAGAGGGGGGTAGAATTCCACGTGTAGCAGTGAAATGCGTAGAGATGTGGAGGAATACCGATGGCGAAGGCAGCCCCCTGGGCCAATACTGACGCTCATGCACGAAAGCGTGGGGAGCAAACAGGATTAGATACCCTGGTAGTCCACGCCCTAAACGATGTCAACTAGTTGTCGGGTCTTCATTGACTTGGTAACGTAGCTAACGCGTGAAGTTGACCGCCTGGGGAGTACGGTCGCAAGATTAAAACTCAAAGGAATTGACGGGGACCCGCACAAGCGGTGGATGATGTGGATTAATTCGATGCAACGCGAAAAACCTTACCTACCCTTGACATGTACGGAATCCTGCTGAGAGGTGGGAGTGCCCGAAAGGGAGCCGTAACACAGGTGCTGCATGGCTGTCGTCAGCTCGTGTCGTGAGATGTTGGGTTAAGTCCCGCAACGAGCGCAACCCTTGTCCCTAGTTGCTACGCAAGAGCACTCTAGGGAGACTGCCGGTGACAAACCGGAGGAAGGTGGGGATGACGTCAAGTCCTCATGGCCCTTATGGGTAGGGCTTCACACGTCATACAATGGTCGGAACAGAGGGTTGCCAAGCCGCGAGGTGGAGCCAATCCCAGAAAACCGATCGTAGTCCGGATCGCAGTCTGCAACTCGACTGCGTGAAGCTGGAATCGCTAGTAATCGCGGATCAGCATGCCGCGGTGAATACGTTCCCGGGTCTTGTACACACCGCCCGTCACACCATGGGAGTGGGTTTTACCAGAAGTGGCTAGTCTAACCGCAAGGAGGACGGTCACCACGGTAGGATTCATGACTGGGGTGAAGTCGTAACAAGGTAGCCGTATCGGAAGGTGCGGCTGGATCACCTCCTTTCCAGAGCTAGCGTTTCAAAGTTGAGCGCTCACACTTGTCGGCTGTTGTTTGAAGACAGGCTCAGGGGTCTGTAGCTCAGTCGGTTAGAGCACCGTCTTGATAAGGCGGGGGTCGATGGTTCGAATCCATCCAGACCCACCAACGCCTTGTCTGGTGTGGTGATGATAACCCGCTGACATTCCTCTGTGCGCTGTATGACTGGGGGATTAGCTCAGCTGGGAGAGCACCTGCTTTGCAAGCAGGGGGTCGTCGGTTCGATCCCGTCATCCTCCACCAATTCCCAATGCACAGTGTTCTGCTGAAGCAGAAGACTTCGCATTGGCAATTGAGCCAGTCAGAGCGGTATCTGGCAGTAGCGGATATCGGCTGTCGTTCTTTAACAATCAGGAAGAAGTAGTAAAGAGATTCACGAAAGTGTACTTAGAGATGGGTGCATGAGTAGGTGAATCAGGGTTGTGATTGTATCGAAAGTATTTTTGAGTTCATCGAAAGACGAACCTGGAATACGGCACAACGCGAAAACTCAACCTGTAGCGGATGATCTTGCAGTGAGCAATCATTGGGAGACACACCCGTTATAGGGTCAAGCGAACAAGTGCATGTGGTGGATGCCTTGGCGATCACAGGCGATGAAGGACGCGGTAGCCTGCGAAAAGCGGAGGGGAGCTGGCAAACGAGCTTTGATCCTCCGATATCCGAATGGGGAAACCCGGCCCGAATGGGTCACCCGCAGCTGAATACATAGGCTGTGTGGAGCGAACGCGGTGAACTGAAACATCTAAGTAACCGCAGGAAAAGAAATCAACCGAGATTCCCAAAGTAGTGGCGAGCGAAATGGGACCAGCCTGTACTCTTTATCTTCGTTGTTAGCCAAACGCTCTGGAAAGTGCGGCCATAGTGGGTGATAGCCCCGTAGGCGAAAACAGCGAGGAAGAACTAGGTGTACGACAAGTAGGGCGGGACACGTGAAATCCTGTCTGAAGATGGGGGGACCATCCTCCAAGGCTAAATACTCGTGATCGACCGATAGTGAACCAGTACCGTGAGGGAAAGGCGAAAAGAACCCCGGGAGGGGAGTGAAACAGATCCTGAAACCGCATGCATACAAACAGTCGGAGCCTCGCAAGGGGTGACGGCGTACCTTTTGTATAATGGGTCAGCGACTTACATTCAGTGGCGAGCTTAACCGATTAGGGCAGGCGTAGCGAAAGCGAGTCCGAACAGGGCGATTCAGTCGCTGGGTGTAGACCCGAAACCAGGTGATCTATCCATGGCCAGGATGAAGGTGCGGTAACACGTACTGGAGGTCCGAACCCACTAACGTTGAAAAGTTAGGGGATGAGCTGTGGATAGGGGTGAAAGGCTAAACAAACCTGGAAATAGCTGGTTCTCTCCGAAAACTATTTAGGTAGTGCCTCGTGTATCACCTTCGGGGGTAGAGCACTGTCATGGTTGATGGGTCCATTGCGGATTACGTCGCCATAGCAAACTCCGAATACCGAAGAGTGCAATCACGGGAGACAGACATCGGGTGCTAACGTCCGGTGTCAAGAGGGAAACAACCCAGACCGCCAGCTAAGGTCCCCAAATATGGCTAAGTGGGAAACGAAGTGGGAAGGCTAAAACAGTCAGGAGGTTGGCTTAGAAGCAGCCACCCTTTAAAGAAAGCGTAATAGCTCACTGATCGAGTCGTCCTGCGCGGAAGATGTAACGGGGCTAAGCCATATACCGAAGCTGCGGATGCACATTTATGTGCATGGTAGGAGAGCGTTCCGTAAGCCTGCGAAGGTGCGTTGAAAAGCGTGCTGGAGGTATCGGAAGTGCGAATGCTGACATGAGTAGCGATAAAGGGGGTGAAAGGCCCCCTCGCCGTAAGCCCAAGGTTTCCTACGCAACGTTCATCGGCGTAGGGTGAGTCGGCCCCTAAGGCGAGGCAGAAATGCGTAGCTGATGGGAAGCAGGTCAATATTCCTGCACCAGTGTGAAATGCGATGGGGGGACGGATCGCGGAAGGTTGTCCGGGTGTTGGAAGTCCCGGTCGCTGCGTTGGAGAAGGTGCTCTGGCAAATCCGGGCACGGGATTCAAGGGCGTGGCGCGAGCTCCTTCGGGAGCGAAGCAATCGGAAGGGGTTCCAGGAAAAGCCTCTAAGCTTCAGTTTCACATTGACCGTACCGCAAACCGACACAGGTGGGCGAGATGAGTATTCTAAGGCGCTTGAGAGAACTCGGGAGAAGGAACTCGGCAAATTGGTACCGTAACTTCGGGATAAGGTACGCCCCTGTAGCTTGACGCCCCTGCGGGCGAAGGGTGAAGGGGTTGCAATAAACTGGTGGCTGCGACTGTTTAATAAAAACACAGCACTCTGCAAACACGAAAGTGGACGTATAGGGTGTGACGCCTGCCCGGTGCCGGAAGATTAAATGATGGGGTGCAAGCTCTTGATTGAAGTCCCGGTAAACGGCGGCCGTAACTATAACGGTCCTAAGGTAGCGAAATTCCTTGTCGGGTAAGTTCCGACCTGCACGAATGGCGTAACGATGGCCACACTGTCTCCTCCCGAGACTCAGCGAAGTTGAAGTGTTTGTGATGATGCAATCTCCCCGCGGCTAGACGGAAAGACCCCATGAACCTTTACTGTAGCTTTGCATTGGACTTTGAACCGATCTGTGTAGGATAGGTGGGAGGCTATGAAGCGGGAACGCCAGTTTCCGTGGAGCCGTCCTTGAAATACCACCCTGGTTTGTTTGAGGTTCTAACCTTGGCCCGTGATCCGGGTCGGGGACAGTGCATGGTGGGCAGTTTGACTGGGGCGGTCTCCTCCCAAAGTGTAACGGAGGAGTACGAAGGTACGCTAGGTACGGTCGGAAATCGTGCTGATAGTGCAATGGCATAAGCGTGCTTAACTGCGAGACCGACAAGTCGAGCAGGTGCGAAAGCAGGTCATAGTGATCCGGTGGTTCTGTATGGAAGGGCCATCGCTCAACGGATAAAAGGTACTCTGGGGATAACAGGCTGATACCGCCCAAGAGTTCATATCGACGGCGGTGTTTGGCACCTCGATGTCGGCTCATCTCATCCTGGGGCTGTAGCCGGTCCCAAGGGTATGGCTGTTCGCCATTTAAAGAGGTACGTGAGCTGGGTTTAAAACGTCGTGAGACAGTTTGGTCCCTATCTGCCGTGGGCGCTGGATATTTGAAGGGGGCTGCTCCTAGTACGAGAGGACCGGAGTGGACGAACCTCTGGTGTACCGGTTGTCACGCCAGTGGCATCGCCGGGTAGCTATGTTCGGAAGAGATAACCGCTGAAAGCATCTAAGCGGGAAACTCGCCTTAAGATGAGATATCCCCGGGGCTTCGAGCCCCTTGAAGGGTCGTTCAAGACCAGGACGTTGATAGGTCAGGTGTGGAAGCGCAGTAATGCGTTAAGCTAACTGATACTAATTGCCCGTAAGGCTTGATCCTATAACAGGTGTGTGTCGGCAGCCGTTAGTGCTTCAGCACTTATGGATGCCCCACCCTGCGCTGCGCGCAGGGTCTCGGAAGCACACTCAGGTTTGAGATCGATGTTGTGCCAACATAAACAACACATCCCACACTCTTTACGCTTCTTCCAGATTGGCTGTGGCGCCAGGTTGACTCCAACCCGCGCGACGCAGCAACCCGTCATGCCTGATGACCATAGCGAGTCGGTACCACCCCTTCCCATCCCGAACAGGACCGTGAAACGACTCCACGCCGATGATAGTGCGGATTGCCCGTGTGAAAGTAGGTAATCGTCAGGCTCCTTACCAGACAAGACCCCGCCCTCAAAAGCGGGGTCTTGCCGTTTGAGCAGGCCAATTTAGCGCCACGCTCTCCAGCACCCGTCGTCCAGTTCAGGCAATCAGGTTCAACACAGATCCTGTTTGCATCCCGGCTCGGCATGTGACGTCTTATCCAGGGCGTCTCCATATCTTCAAAAAATCTTTGCCGTATGCGGATGGAGTTCTCCGCGTCGGACTGCTCCAAGACTCAGTTGCTGGATCAACACCAGCTATCAATATCTTCAAACTGTTGCAGTGCTCTAACGCTGATGATGGCGTAAAGTCCAGCATCGGGGCCGCCAATCGATCGCATCTGATCGATCCCCGAAGCTAAAAATCCCGCCACGCAACACAACACCACCCTCAAACCGCTCTCAAAAAGGGCGCCATTCCCCTTCAAAATTCCGTGTAGGATACTGTACAAATATACAGGTATTTTCCTACGCCGATGTCAGTCGCCGCTTCCCGTGCCGAAGAGATTCACCCGTCGCTATGGCGAGCCTCGCAGCTCGCGCGCGGAGGGCGGCGCACGCTCGATACCGGCTATCCCGCGCTATCCACCGAGTTGCCCGGCGGCGGCTGGCCGATCGGCGCGCTGGTTGATCTGCTGGTCCAAACACCCGGCGTAGGCGAAATGCGTCTGTTGCGGCCTGCGCTGGGTTCATTGGGAGACCGGCCCATCGCGCTGGTGCAGCCGCCGCATATCCCGGACGGTTTGGGTCTCGATTACATCGGACTCTCGCTCGATCAACTGCTGCAAGTCAAAGCCCCCAAAAGTTCCGACGCCTTCTGGTCCGCCGAGCAGATCCTGCGCGCCGGCACCTGCGGCGCGTTGATCCTGTGGGCGCAGCACGCCCAAGCGTCGTCGCTGCGGCGTCTGCATCTGGCGGCGCAGTCGTCCGAGACGCTCTTCATCATGGTCCGGCCGCTCGCATCGGCTCAGGACTCGTCGCCAGCCTTATTGCGACTGGCGTTACGACCTTCGGCTGATGGCCTGATGGTCGACATCGTGAAACGACGAGGCCCAACACGCGCGGAGCCTCTGTCGATTTCTCTTCAACCCACACCCGTTCTGTTTTCCCGTCATGCGCGTCTTTCTCGCCGTCCACTTGCCGAAGTTGCCGCTCGAAGTCTTTCGACCGAGGTGGTCGCCTGAGCCCGCGCACGGCAGCGTCGTGCTGGAGAAAGACAAGGTCGCGATCGCCGACGGCGCAGCCCGAGCAGCGGGCGTTCGGCTCGGAATGAAGCGCGGTGGCGTGCTGACGCTGTCGCCGGAAACGGCCATGTACGAACGCGACATCGCGCGTGAGAGTGCCGCGCAACGCGAAGTCGGCATCGCGTTGATGAAATTTTCGCCCGATGTCTCGCTGCTCGACGAAGCCACCGTGCTCGTCGAAGTCGGCGGCAGCTTGCGGCTGTTCGGCGGATTGCTGTCGCTGTGTCGTGAGGCAAAGGCGATTCTCGACGCACTCGGCCTGACCGCGCGCATCAGCGCCGCGCCGACGGGGCAGGGCGCGTGGCTGCTGGCGAAGCACGGCAATCGCCGCGTGCTGCAACTCGCGTCGCTCGAACGCGTGCTCGAACCGTTGCCGATGTTCGCGGTGCCGGAGATCCGTCCGTTCGCCGACTGGTTCAGTGGATTGGGCTGCGAGTCGATTGCCGATGTGCGTCGTCTGCCGCGTGCCGGCCTGCAGCGGCGCTGCGGCGAGCATCTGCTGGATTCGCTCGATCGCGCGTTCGGCTCCGCGCCGGAACTGTTCGACTGGCTCGAGTTGCCGCCCACGTTCAGCGCGCGTCTCGAATTGCCCGATCGTCTGGAGCATGCAGACGGCGCCGTGTTTGCCGCGCATCGGCTGATCGTGCAGTTGTGCGGCTGGCTGTGCGCGAAGCAGTTGGCCGTGACGGCGATCACGCTGTCGTTCGAGCATGAGCGCGGCCGCGAAGCCATTGCGCCGACGTCGATCGACATCGCTCTGGGCGAGGCCGCGTGGCGCGAAGATCATCTGCTGCGTCTCGTGAAGGAGCGGCTGCATCGCCTCACGCTCGAGGCGCCTGCGATCGCGTTGCGGCTCGATGCATCGAAGGTCGACGCCGCCGAGCCCGCCACCGATCAACTTTTCCCTCAGCCGGGCGGTTCGCCAGCGGATCACGCGCGGCTGATCGAGTTGCTGATCGCGCGCAATGGCGAAGACAACGTGCTGCGCCCCGCGCCGACGGCCGACTATCGGCCTGAAATCGCGAACCGCTGGCTGCCCATCAATCACGCGGAAAAGAAAATCCAGTTGCCCAAAGGCTTGCCGCGACCGACGTGGATGCTGGCGACGCCCGTGCGTCTGCTGATGCGCGAACATCGGCCGTTTTACGGCTCTCCATTGAAGATCGCGTCGCCGGGCGAGCGGATAGAAGCGGGCTGGTTCGATGGCGCGCTCGTCACGCGCGATTACTTCGTCATGCAAGGCGAAGATCGCAGTTGCTATTGGGTTTATCGCGAGCGCGTCAGCAGTCGCGATGCCGAAGAGGAGCCGCGCTGGTTCCTGCACGGCCTGTTCGGATGACGCGCGATGGATACGACGTTCAATGTCCTGCCGGCTTACGCCGAACTGTTCTGCCTGTCGAACTTCACGTTTCTGCACGGTGCTTCGCACGCGGAAGAACTCGCCGAGCGCGCATCGCAACTCGGCTATTCGGGGCTCGCGATTACCGATGAATGCTCGCTTGCCGGCGTGGTGCGTGCACACGTCGCCGCGAAGGAAAAGGGCTTGCCGCTCGTCATCGGGTCGTACTTCCGGCTGCGCAATGCCGATGGCACGCCTGCGTTCGGCCTGATCCTGCTCGCGCAGAATCGTGAAGGCTACGGCAATCTGTCGGAGCTGATCACGCTTGCGCGCACGCGTGCGCCGAAGGGCGAATATCGGCTGACGCCACACGATCTGTCGCGGCCCGATCGCGAGAATGTGCATCTGCGCGGCATGCCCGATTGTCTCGCGATCCTCGTGCCCGATTTCCCGGCCAACGAAGAAGTGCTCGACGCGCAGATCGAATGGCTCGACGAAACGTTTCCGGGCCGCGCGTGGGTCGGGCTCGTACTGCATCAGCGCGCGATGGACGACATTCATCGCGGCTCGGTCGAATATGTCGCGAACAAACAGAACGTGCCTGTCGTCGCGTTGGGTCACGTCGTGATGCATGTGCGCTCGCGCAAGCCGCTGCAGGACACGATGACGGCGATTCGCGTTGGCCGGCCCGTGCACGAATGCGGCTACGAACTCGCGCCGAATGCCGAGCAGCATTTGCGCTCGCGTTTGCGGATCGCGAATCTGTATCCCGATCACACGATACGCGAGACGATCAGCGTGCTGTCGCGCTGCGCGTTTTCGCTCGATCAGCTTCGCTATGAATATCCCGATGAACTCGTGCCCGAAGGCCACACGCCGACCGCGTATCTGCGGCAGGAAACGTACATCGGCGCGCAGCAGCGATTTCCTTCGGGCATTCCGTTCAACGTGCAGGAGCAGATCGAGCACGAACTCGCGCTGATCGCGGATCTCGGCTACGAGCCGTACTTTCTGACCGTCTACGACATCGTGCGTTATGCGCGCAGCCAGCACATCCTGTGTCAGGGGCGTGGGTCGGCGGCCAATTCGGCCGTGTGCTATTGCCTTGGTGTGACCGAAGTCGATCCCGCGCGCGGCAACATGCTGTTCGAGCGTTTCATTTCGAAGGAGCGCGGCGAGCCGCCGGACATCGACGTCGACTTCGAGCATCAACGACGGGAAGAGGTGATTCAGTACATCTATCGCAAATACGGACGCGACCGCGCGGCCATTGCGGCGGCCGTGTCGACGTATCGGCCGCGCGGCGCATTGCGCGAAACGGGCAAGGCGCTCGGCGTCGATCCGCAGATCGTCGATACCGTCGCGAAGTCGCATCATTGGTTCGATACGAGTCACGATCTGCTCAAGCGCTTCGAAGAGTCGGGCCTCGATCCGGAGAAGCCGCTGATTCAGGCGTGGGCGCGGCTCGCGTCGCAACTGCTGAATTTTCCGCGTCATCTGTCGCAGCATTCGGGCGGCTTCGTGATCAGTCGCGGCAAGCTGACGCGGCTCGTGCCCGTCGAAAACGCGGCGATGGCCGATCGCTCGGTGATCGAGTGGGACAAGGACGATCTCGAGGCGCTTGGTCTCTTGAAGGTCGACGTGCTCGCGCTCGGCATGCTGTCGGCGATCCGGCGCACGCTGGATCTCGTTTCCCAACAGCGCGGCGAGATATTCGAGATGCAGCACATTCCGCCTGAAGACAAAGCGACCTACGACATGATCTCGAACGCCGATACGATCGGCGTATTCCAGATCGAATCACGCGCGCAGATGAGCATGCTGCCGCGTCTGCGCCCGAAGGAGTTCTACGATCTCGTGATCGAAGTCGCGATCGTGCGGCCGGGGCCGATTCAGGGCGGGGCGGTGCATCCGTATTTGCGGCGGCGGCAGAAACTCGAGCCCGTCAGCTATCCAAGCCCAGAGTTGAAGATCGCGCTCGAACGCACGCTCGGTGTGCCGATTTTTCAGGAGCAGGTGATGCAGGTCGCGATTCTCGCAGCGGGCTTCACGCCGGGCGAAGCGGATCAGCTGCGTCGCGCGATGGCCGCATGGAAGCGCAAGGGCGGGCTCGAAAAATACTACGACCGCATCGTCAACGGCATGCGCGAGCGTGGTTACGAGCAAAGTTTTGCCGAAGCGATTTTCGAGCAGATCAAGGGCTTCGGCGAATACGGTTTTCCGGAGAGTCACGCGGCGAGTTTCGCGCTGCTGGTCTACGCAAGCAGCTGGCTGAAGCGTCACGAGCCCGAGGCGTTTCTCGCCGCGATGCTCAACAGCCAGCCGATGGGTTTCTATTCACCGTCGCAACTCGTGCAGGACGCGCGTCGGCATGGCGTGATCGTGTTGCCTGTCGATGTGACGGTGAGCGGCTGGGACTCGACGCTCGAAACGGTGGAAGGTCGTGCGCGTCCCGCCGTGCGTCTCGGGCTGTCGCTGTTGCGCGGCATGAAGGACGGCGCGGCCGAACGCATCGAAAATGCGCGTGCCGTGCGGCCGTTCAGAAGCGTCCACGATCTCGCGCGCCGTGCGCAGTTGAACCGGCACGATCTGCATGTGCTCGCCGACGCGAACGCGCTGTCTTCACTGGCGGGCAACCGGCGCGAAGCGCTGTGGCATTCCGTGGCCGCCGTGCCCGACAAGGACATGCTGGCCGTCGCCGGCGTGCAGGACGATACGCCGGAACTTGGCGCGCCGTCGGAAGCGCAGGATATCGTCGCGGATTACCGCTCGGTGGGACTGACGCTCGGCCGTCATCCGCTCGATCTGTTGCGGCCCGTGCTGCTGGAACAGCGTCTGATGCCCGCGTCGGCATTGCGCAACTATCGCAACGGACGGCTCGCGCGCGGCTGCGGCATCGTCACCGTGCGGCAGCGGCCGGGCACGGCGAAGGGCGTGCTGTTCGTGACGATCGAAGATGAAACGGGTAACGTCAACGTGATCATCTGGCCGAGCCTGCTGGAGAAGCAGCGGCGGGAAGCGCTCGGCGCGTCGCTGCTCGCCGTGTACGGCACGTGGCAATGCGAAGGCGAAGTGCGGCATCTGGTGGCGCAACGGCTCGTCGATATGTCGCATCTGCTGGGCGGCCTGCAATCGACGAGCCGCGATTTCCACTGATTGCTAACCGTGCGCTAACCGCGCCACGGAAACCGCGCGAAAACCTCTCGGATCGCCGTATCGAACGGCGTGCGCTGACCGATGCCGAGTGCTTCGAGCCGCGACGAATCGAGATGACAGTTGTGCGGGCGCGGCGTGGCGTCCGTCGGCGTGTGCTGCGGCGTCAGCTGCGCGTCGATCTGCAAGGCGTTCGCGAGACGTTTAGCGATATCGTGCTTCGTCATCGGCTCGTCGCCGGACCATTGCACGGTGCCGCACACCGCTTCGCCGCGCGCGTGCCGCTCCAGCAACTGACGGACGACAATGGCGACGTCAGGCGTATACGTCGGATAGCGGATCGCCCACGCGTCCATCACGGCAGGTTTCGCTTCCGGCGACGTGCGCGCCGACGCGGCGATCGCGGGCACGAGACTCGTCACGGCCGATTCCCGCCAGTCGACGATCGGCCCGAACAGCAGCGGCAGGCGCAGCACGCAGCCGAGATCCGTCGTTTCGGCGAGCGCCTGTTCGCCTTCGAGCTTGCTGCGGCCATACGCGTTGACCGGCGACGGCGCGGCGTCGTAGCGATAGGGCGGCTTCGTGCCGTCGAACACGTAGTCGGTGGAAATGGACAGCACCCACGCGCGGTGCCGACGCGCAGCCGACGCGATCGCGCGCACGGCGTCCACGTTCAGCGCACGCGCGAGCGCCGGATCGTTTTCGCACACATCGGGACGCCGCTCGGCTGCCGCGATGACGATCGCATCGGGCCGCTCGCGCTCGATGAACCGATCGACCGCGTCGGCATCGCGAATATCGAGCTGCACGCTGTCCGGACTCTGGCGGCTGAAGGTCGTTTGCACGAGCTGCCAATCCCGCTGCTGTGCGAGTTCACCGACGATCGCGCGCCCCAGCAGACCCGATGCGCCAATAACGGCAACCTTGAACATGTGCGCGTTCCCGCTCAGTTGCCGGCGACGCCGACGACCGTGTAGCCGGCTTCGTCGATGGCGGCCTTGAGCGTGTCGACGGATGCGCCCGACTGGACGGCCACTTTGCCCGCCGGCAGATCGACCTGAACCTGCGCGCCTGCGTCCTGTTCCTGGATGGCGCGCGTGACGGCTGCGACGCAATGCTGGCAGCTCATGCCTTCTACCTTGAATTCGATGCTCATGCTTTTCCTCTGGCTGATAAGTCCTGCAACGGTTGAATTATGCCTGTCGACGGGCCATATCATGATTGACCTTCCCACAGTGGGAAGGTCAAGAATCATGCAACATATCGTGAAGGCAAAGTGGGGAACGAGCGATGAATATCGGTGAAGCGGCCCGCGCGTCGGGCGTGACGGCGAAGATGATCCGTTATTACGAGAGCGTGGGCTTGCTCGCGGCCAAGGAGCGCACGACGGCGGGTTATCGCGTTTACGGCACGCAGGAGGTTCATTCGCTGCGTTTCATCCGGCAGGCGCGGCGGCTGGGATTTCTGGTCGAAGACATCCGCAAGCTGCTCGCGCTGTGGAACGACCGGTCGCGTGCGAGCGCGGAGGTGAAGTCGATCGCATTGGAGCATGTGGCTGAGCTGAATCGCCGGATCGACGAATTGACCGAGATGCGCGACACGCTGACGCATCTCGCGGAGCATTGCCACGGCGACGACCGGCCGGATTGCCCGATCATCGAGAGCTTGGCGGCTGCCGATTCATTGGTTGATGCGCCGGATTGTCACGGCGACTGCAAAACAGTGCCGCAACGTTGAGATCAATCGGACTTCGTGCACATGTTTGGTGCGCTATGAGCGCTTAGTTTGACTGATTTCCAATGAATCTCGAAAAAAACTGCCAGAAATCAATGGTTTGATCGGTTATTCAACATGCACCATTCCAAATCGGAATGCACGGTATTCGTGCAATTCACTGGTAAGGTTGCACCGGAACGCTATAATTCGGGTTAACCCTTTTACGGGAAATCCCTGATGCCAAATTCACCGGGGGTTATTCACTGATCCTTGGAGTACATCATGTTTGCATTTTTGATCGAAAAGTTGAGCAACTGGTTTGAAACCGCTGAACGTAGCCGCCGTGAGGCTTACCTCGCAGCGTCGTCGGACATCGTCCAGCTCGAGCAGCGTATCCGCTCGCTCGAAACCAACGGCTACTCGCTGTAAGTTATTCGCCCCGGCTTGCGCGGCCTTTGTTGCCGCGAGCCCGAGTCGCGAGATCAAGCCCCGCCATGCGGGGCTTTGTCACATCTGGAGCTGGAGAGTTGCGCTACGCTGGCCGACACCGACTAGCCCAAACGCCTATGCCGCGGTAAGGTAAGATGTTTTCGCGATAACCGGCATTCCTACAATCATCCGGGGCGCCCATGTTTTCAGACCACTCGTTTCATCTGCTGCGATCCGCAGCGCTTGTCGTGCTGCTCGGGGCGGCATCGACGGCATTTGCTGCTTCGTCGACGAACCGGCAGCCGCTGATTCTCGACACGCAAGGCGGCATCAGTGACGGCCAGGGCGGCACCGTGCTGCAGACGGCGCCGCTGTCGCACAGCCGCATCGTCGAGGCGCAACCGATCGCCGCGCCCGAAGAGCTTGCCCCGCCGAACGGAGCGCCGCCTTACATCGTCGCGCCGTATATCCAGGTGCCGGGCGCATCGACGACTCCGTATCCCACTCCGACGCCGCAGCCGCGTCCGCGATACATTCCGCATTCGCAATAGACCAGCCGCGCCGACCGAAAGCCAAAGCGCTCTCACTATTCGGGTTTCGGCGCATGGCGCGCGCCAGTTCATCGAACGACAATCGTTGCGCGATCATCGCTCGCAGGTATGCACTCCATGCGTAACCGGTGCGGCGAGACGAACAATTCGAACAGAACAGGAGGCGACGAATGCGTAATCTGAGACTCCGCCATGCGGCGAGCGTGTGCGCGGCACTGCTGATATTGGCGACGCAACCTGCCATCGCGAAAGACACGCCCGAAAAACCAACGCTCACGATGGCCGTCGGCGGCTTGCCGGGTCTCTACTACCTTCCTGTTCTGACCGCGTCCCAGTTGGGCTTCTTCAAGGACGAAGGGCTCGACGTGACGCTCGAGGATTTTGCGGGCGGATCGAAAGCGCTGGAAGCGGTGGTCGGTGGAAGTGCCGACGTCGGCGCGGGCGCTTACGAGCACACGATCTTCATGCAGGCGAAAGGTCAGCACTACCGCGCGTTCGTGCTGATGGGCCGCGCGCCGCAGATTGCCGTCGCGGTCACGAAAAGCAAAGCCGATACGCTGAAGTCGCTGGCCGATTTCAAAGGCGCCAAAGTGGGCGTGAGCGCGCCGGGTTCATCGACCGATCTCGTGCTGACCGTCGCGCTGCGCAAGGCCGGCGTGCAACGCAACGACATTTCGGTGATCGGCGTGGGAAGCGGCGCGACCGTGATATCCGCGGTGAGCAATGGGCAGGTCGATGCGCTGTCGAACGTCGACCCGATGATGACGAAACTGCAGCGCTCAGGCGACATCAAGATTCTGGTCGATACGCGCACGGTGAAGGGCACGCAGGACGTATTCGGCGGAACGATGCCGGCGGCCACGCTCTACGCACCGGACAGCTTTATCCAGAAGAATCCGAAGACGACTCAGGCATTGGCGAATGCGATCGTGCGCGCGGACCACTGGCTTCAGACGGCAAGCGATGCCGACATCGTGAAGATGGTGCCCGCCGCTTATCTGCTCAACGACAAGGCTCTGTACATCGACGCCTTTCACAACGTCCGCGAAGCCTATTCGCCGGATGGCCTGATGCCCGCCGATGGCCCGCCGACGGCGTTGCGTGCGCTCGCTTCGTTCGACACGCGGCTCGACGCGTCGAAGATCGATCTGAAATCGACCTACACGAACGACTTTGCGCGCAAGGCGGCCGAGCAGGTCAAGTAAGCCGTATGTTCAGTCGCCGCGATGTTCGACCTTGAACGTCGCGGCCTTGTCTTCGCCGAGCGTCGCGACGAGCCAAGGCAGCGTTTCTTTCAACATCTTCGGCAGCGTGTAGGGCGGATTCAGAATGAACATGCCGCTGCCGAAGAGTCCAAAGCCATCGCTAGGCGGGCTGCTGACCGTCAGCGACACATGCAGCCAGTTCTTGTCCTGCAGCCGTTTCAACTGTTCAGGGAAGCGCTGCGATTCCGGTCGCGCGACCTGCGGATACCAGACGGCATACGTGCCCGTCGCAAAGCGCTTCAGACTTTCTTCGACGCAAGTCAGCGTGCGCGCGTAATCCCGCTTGTCTTCATAAGACGGATCAACGAGCACGAGCGCGCGGCGCGGCGCGGGCGGCAGTAGTGCCTTGATGCCATCGAAGCCATCGCCCGCATAGAGCATCGCGCGACGGCCCGCGTCGCGGAAGTTATGACGCAGCACGTCGATCTCGGTGCTGTGCAATTCGAACAGCCGCATCCGGTCCTGCTCGCGCATCATGCGCCATGCGAGATACGGCGAGCCGGGGTAGTAGCGCAACTCGCCGTCGGGATTCAGCGCCGACACTTCATCGACGTACTCGGCCAGCATCGGCGGCAAGTCTTTGCGCTCCCACAGTCTCGCGATGCCCGTTTCGAACTCCGCGGTCTTGGTCGCGTAGCCTTCCTTCAGCGAATAGACGCCGGCGCCCGCGTGCGTGTCGATGTACCAGTACGCCTTGTCCTTTTGTCCAAGGTAGCGCAGCAACTGCACGACGACGGCGTGTTTCAGAACGTCGGCGTGATTGCCTGCATGAAAAGCGTGGCGGTAACTGAGCATGGCGATGAAAGCGCGAGTGAAGGAGCGGGCGCGTATTGTACGCGACGGGGCGAGCCGAATCGCCGCGCAAGCGGGCTGCATGCCACGCCCGGCTCACGCGGCAACGCAAAGCTCACTGATAACCGTCGCCGACGATCGCTTCGATCCTCTCCTTGATTTCCGGCGTGATCTGCTCGGCCACGTCCTTGGCCTTCATGTTTTCCGCGATCTGCTCGACACGCGACGCACCCGTGATGATCGTGCTGACGTTCGGATTGGTCAGGATCCACGCGAGCGCCAGTTGCCCGACGGTGCAGCCGAGTTCGTCCGCGAGATCGCCAAGCTGATTGACCACGTTGTTCTTGCCCGAGTCGGTCAGTTCCTTGCGCAGCCAGTCGTAGCCTTGCAGTTCGGCGCGGCTGCCGGAAGGGATGCCATTGCGGTATTTGCCCGTGAGCAAACCGGACGCGAGCGGACTCCACGTCGTCAGGCCCAGACCGATATCTTCATAGAGCCGCCGATATTCCTGCTCGACACGCCTGCGATGGAAGAGGTTGTATTGCGGCTGCTCCATCACCGGCTTGTGCAGATGATGACGCTCGGCGATCTCATAGGCTGCGCGAATTTCGTCGGCGCTCCATTCGGACGTGCCCCAGTACAGCGCCTTGCCGCGCGTGATCATGTCGCTCATCGCCCACACCGTTTCTTCAATCGGCGTGTATGGGTCAGGACGATGACAGAACACGAGATCGACATAATCGAGTTGCAGACGCTTGAGCGAGCCGTCGATCGCGTTCATCAGATACTTGCGGTTGAGCGTGTGATACTGGTTGGGCGCTTCGTTGAGCCCCCAGAAGAACTTCGTCGAGACGATGTAGCTTACGCGCGGCCAGTTCAGTTCCTTCAGCGCTTCGCCCATGATCTCCTCGGACTTGCCGCCCGCATAGACCTCGGCGTTGTCGAAGAAATTCACGCCCGCGTCGCGCGCGGCCGCCAGCGATTCCCGTGCGGCGCTCCGATCCACCTGATTGCCGTAAGTCACCCATGAGCCGATGGACAGCTCGCTGACTTGCAGGCCGGAACGGCCGAGACGTCGGTAGTTCATCTACTTCTCCTTTTGTGAGTGTCGTAGCCGGAACCTCACACATTAATCCGAATCGGCAACTCGTGCCTTTGGGTGTGTAGTTCCCGTCGCTTCATGCACAATAGCGGAGTCGGCCGCAGTGCAGCAATCGACCGAACGGCATATGCCATTCAGCCAGCTTTACGATGCCTGCGCGCCATGTTGTCATTGCTCAATCAACTGCATGGAGGTTCTGGATGTCGTCATCGAATGAGAGTCTGAAAGGCAAGGTCGCCGTCGTCACGGGCGCGGCGAGCGGCATCGGCAAGCAGATCGCGTTGACGCTGTCGGCCGCGGGCGCCGCTGTCGCGATTGCGGACCTGAACCAGGACGGCGCGAACGCCGTTGCTGAAGAGATCAACAAGGCAGGCGGCAAGGCACTCGGCGTTGCAATGGACGTAACGAACGAAGACGCCGTCAACCAGGGCATCGACAAAGTGGCCGCCGAACTCGGCTCGGTGGATATCCTGATTTCAAATGCCGGCATCCAGATCGTTAATCCGATCGAAAACTATTCGTTCTCGGATTGGAAGAAGATGCAGGCCATTCACGTCGACGGCGCGTTCCTCACCACGAAGGCCGCGCTCAAGCACATGTACAAGGACGATCGCGGCGGCATCGTGATCTACATGGGCTCGGTGCATTCGCACGAAGCGTCGCCGCTGAAGTCGGCCTACGTGACGGCCAAGCACGCGCTGCTCGGTCTTTCGCGCGTGCTCGCGAAGGAAGGCGCGAAACATAACGTGCGCTCGCATGTCGTATGTCCGGGCTTCGTGCGCACGCCGCTCGTCGACAAGCAGATTCCCGAGCAGGCGAAGGAACTCGGCATCCCCGAGGAAGAAGTGGTCCGTCGCGTGATGCTGGGCGGCACGGTGGACGGCATCTTCACCACGGTCGAAGACGTCGCACAAACGGTGCTGTTCCTGTCGTCGTTCCCGACGGCTGCGCTCACGGGTCAGTCGTTCATCGTCAGCCACGGCTGGTACATGCAATAACCGATGTAAAACGCGAGGAGGTGATGATGGCGCAACGCGACTCACAACGTGGCGTGAAGCGGGCACGCGCCGGCGGCGCCGGTGCGGGGGAAAGCGAGCAGGCGGGCGCAGCGCCCGGCGTTCGCGCCAGTCATCACGCGACGCTGCCTCAGTACGAAACCATTGCGCTGATGCTGCAGGGCGGCGGCGCGCTCGGCGCGTATCAGGCGGGCGTCTATCAGGGGCTCGACGAGGCGGGCATTCTGCCCAACTGGCTCGCTGGCATTTCGATCGGCGCGCTGAACACGGCGATCATTGCGGGCAATGCGCCCGAACATCGCGTCGAGAAGTTGCGCGAGTTCTGGGAAACCATTTGCCAGCCGGCTTTTGGGCCGCCCGTGCCGCCGTCCATCGAACAGGCGCTCTTCAATTCGAACGATACGGTGCGCAAGGCGTTCACCGCGATGCAGGCGGTCGGCGCACTCGTCGACGGACAGAAGGGCTTTTTCACGCCGCGCTTTCCGCCGCCGCTGCCCGCTGTGTCCGTTCCGCCGCAAAACGCGAGCTACTACGACACCACGCCGCTCAAGGCGACGCTGGAGCGGCTCTGCGACTTCGAGCGGATCAACGACTCGAAGGAAATGCATGTGTCGGTGGGCGCCGTGAATGTGCACACGGGCAACTTCGCCTATTTCGACAACATGCACACGACGTTGAAGCCCGAGCACTTCATGGCGTCGGGCGCGTTGCCACCGGGTTTCGGTGCCGTCGAGATCGATGGCGAGTACTACTGGGACGGCGGGCTGATGTCGAATACGCCGCTCTACCAGGTTGCGCAAGCCAGTCCACGACGCGATACGCTGGCGTTTCAAGTCGATCTGTGGAGTGCGCTAGGGCCGGTGCCGGACAACATCACCGATGTGCAGGGACGTATGAAGGACGTTCAGTATTCGAGCCGAACGCGCCTCGTTACGGACATGATGCAGCACACGCAGCGCTTCCGGCATGTGCTGCGCGAAGTGCTTGAACGTGTATCACCCGAGCATCGCGACGACCCCTGGTGCAAGCTCGCCCAGGAACTGTCGTGCTCGAAGCGATACAACATCATGCACCTGATCTATCGCAACAAGGAATACGAAGGGCATTACAAGGACTATCAGTTCGGTTTGTCGACGATGCAGCAGCATTGGGAAAGCGGCCTCGACGACATCCGCAACTCGCTTGAGCAGCCCGGTTGGCTCGACCTGCCGGAGAACGACGCGGGGTTCGTCACGCACGACATTCACCGCGACCTGCGCTGACGGTCATCAATCGTCACGGCATGAAAAAAGGCGCTCACAAGGAGCGCCTTTTTTATTCACGATCAGACGGCGACTCGCGCCGTCACGCTCGCGAGATTACTTCAACACAGCAGCGACGGCGCTAGCCACGACGTCCAGGTTGCGCGTGTTCAGCGCGGCCACGCAGATGCGGCCCGTGCTGACGGCGTAGATGCCGAACTCTTCGCGCAGACGGTCCACTTGCGCTGCCGTCAGGCCCGAGTACGAGAACATGCCGCGCTGTGCGTTGACGAAGCTGAAGTCGCGGTCGATGCCCGCCGCCTTCAGACCTTCGACCAGACCATTGCGCATCGCGCGGATACGGTCGCGCATTTCGCCCAGTTCCGCTTCCCACGTCGCGCGCAGTTCGGGCGAGCCGAGCACGGCTGCGACGACTGCGCCGCCGTGCGTCGGCGGGTTCGAGTAGTTCGTGCGGATCACGCGCTTGAGTTGCGACAGCACGCGCGATGCTTCTTCCTTGCTGCCCGTGATGATCGACAGCGCGCCGACGCGCTCGCCGTACAGCGAGAACGACTTCGAGAAAGACGACGACACGAACACGTTCAGTTCCGATTGTGCGAAGAGGCGCACGGCGGCTGCGTCGGCGTCGATGCCGTCGCCGAAGCCCTGATACGCGATGTCGAGGAACGGCACCAGTTCGCGTGCCTTCACGACTTCGACGACCTGCTTCCACTGGTCGACCGTCAGATCGACGCCCGTCGGGTTGTGGCAGCACGCGTGCAGCACGACGACCGTGCCCGGCGCGTAGCTGTTGAGCGCCGACAGCATGCCTTCGAAGTTCACGCCGTGCGTTGCCGCGTCGTAGTACGGGTACGAGACGACCTCGAAGCCCGCGCTTTCGAACAGAGCGCGGTGGTTTTCCCAGCTCGGATCGCTGATTGCGACCTTCGATGCAGGGTTGACGCGCTTCAGGAAGTCCGCGCCGATCTTCAGCGCGCCCGTGCCACCCAGCGCTTGCGCCGTGACGACGCGGCCAGCGGCGATCAGCGGCGAATCGTTGCCGAGCAGGAGCTTCTGCACGGCTGCGTCATAGACGGCGATACCTTCGATGGGCAGATAGCCGCGCGGCAGCGCTGCATCGATGCGTGCCTTTTCTGCTTCGCGAACGGCGCGCAGCAGAGGAATCTTGCCTTCTTCATTGGTGTACACGCCCACGCCAAGATTAACCTTGGTCGTGCGCGTATCGGCGTTAAAAGCTTCGTTCAGGCCCAGAATCGGGTCGCGGGGAGCGAGTTCGACAGCGGAGAACAGAGACATGATGATTCGGCAGTAGTGAAAAGAGGGACGACTTCGGATGCTGCTAGGAACCGTATGCACCTTGAGGCGGCTGGGTTCGGAACTTGCGGCGGAAAATCCTGGCCCGGGTTCCGATGAGGCTTCTGACCAACGGCCGCGCTGGCGCGCAACGTGTCATTGTAGCGAATCTCACCGGGGTTTTCGGCATTCGAGCGGCCGGCGCGCGGATTAATTGCAATGAAAACAGCGATCTGGCGATGTTTTCATGCCGCGGCTGCATCAATCCCAACGTGGCAGCGGACGGACGCCGGCAGCCTTCGCGAGAGCCGGCGAGCCGTCAGCCCGCCCGTTCGCAAAACGCTAGAATAGTCGTTTGCTCCCGGCCGAGGTGCCGCTTCCATGTCCGAACATCATCTGAGTGAAGTCAACGACGCTCTCGACGAATCCAAATTCGTGACGTACGAGGGCTCCCCGTTCCGGCTCTATCAACCGTATCCGCCCGCGGGCGACCAGCCGACGGCGATCGAGACGCTCGTCGAAGGCGTGGAGGACGGGCTGTCGTTCCAGACGCTGCTTGGTGTGACGGGCTCCGGCAAGACTTACACGATGGCGAACACGATCGCGCGGCTGGGCCGGCCGGCCATCGTCTTCGCGCCGAACAAGACGCTCGCCGCGCAGCTGTACGCGGAGTTCCGCGAGTTTTTCCCGCGCAACGCGGTCGAGTACTTCGTCTCGTACTACGACTATTACCAGCCGGAAGCGTACGTTCCGCAGCGCGACCTGTTCATCGAGAAGGACTCGTCGATCAACGAGCACATCGAGCAGATGCGTCTGTCGGCCACGAAGAGTCTGATGGAGCGGCGCGATGTCGTGATCGTCGCAACGGTGTCGGCGATCTACGGTATCGGGAATCCGTCGGAATATCACCAGATGATTCTGACGCTGCGCACGGGCGACAAGCTGGGGCAGCGCGACGTCATCGCGCGTCTGATCGCGATGCAGTACAACCGCAACGAAGCCGATTTCCAGCGCGGCTCGTTCCGTGTGCGTGGCGATACGATCGATATTTTCCCGGCCGAGCACGCCGAAATGGCCGTGCGCGTCGAACTGTTCGACGACGAGATCGACACGCTCCAACTGTTTGACCCGCTCACCGGGCGCGTGCGTCAGAAGATTCCGCGTTTTACCGTGTATCCGTCGTCGCACTATGTGACGCCGCGTGAGACCGTGATGCGCGCCGTTGAGACGATCAAGTCCGAACTCCGAGACCGTCTTGAGTTTTTCTACAACGACGGCAAGCTCGTCGAAGCCCAGCGGCTCGAACAGCGCACGCGCTTCGATCTGGAAATGCTGCAGGAACTGGGCTTCTGCAAGGGCATCGAGAACTACTCGCGGCACTTCTCGGGCGCCGCGCCCGGTGAGCCGCCGCCGACGCTCGTCGACTATCTGCCGACGGACGCCATGATGTTCCTCGACGAGTCGCACGTGCTGATCGGCCAGTTGAACGGCATGTACAACGGCGACCGCGCGCGTAAGGAAAATCTCGTCGACTATGGCTTCCGGCTGCCGTCCGCGCTGGACAACCGGCCGCTCAAGTTCAACGAATTCGAGCGCAAGATGCGCCAGGTCGTGTTCGTGTCTGCGACGCCCGCCGATTACGAGAAGAAGACGGCGGGGCAGGTGGCCGAGCAGGTGGTCCGTCCGACGGGTCTCGTCGATCCGGAAATCGCCGTGCGGCCGGCGCGCACGCAGGTTGACGACGTGCTGGCCGAGATCAACGAGCGCGTGGCCGCGGGCGACCGCGTGCTCGTCACGGTGCTGACCAAGCGGATGGCGGAGCAACTGACCGAGTTCCTCGCCGATCACGGCGTGAAGGTGCGCTATCTGCACAGCGACATCGATACCGTCGAGCGCGTGGAAATCATCCGCGACCTGCGGCTCGGCACGTTCGACGTGCTGGTCGGGATCAACCTGCTGCGCGAAGGTCTGGACATTCCGGAGGTCTCGCTGGTCGCGATCCTCGACGCCGACAAGGAAGGCTTCCTGCGCGCCGAGCGCTCGCTGATCCAGACGATCGGCCGGGCGGCGCGTAACGTGAACGGCAAGGCGATTCTCTACGCCGACAAGATCACGGATTCGATGAAGCGCGCGATCGACGAAACCGAACGGCGGCGCGCGAAGCAGATGGCCTTCAACGAGGAGCGGGGCATCGTGCCGCGCGGCGTGGTTAAGCGGATCAAGGACATCATCGACGGCGTGTACAACGTCGACGAAGCACGCGCCGAACTGAAGGAGCAGCAGGTTCGTGCGAAGTTCGAAGACATGTCTGAAAAGCAGCTCGCCAAGGAACTGAAGCGGCTTGAGAAACAGATGATGGAGCACGCGAAAAATCTCGAATTCGAAAAGGCGGCTCAGATGCGGGATCAGCTCGCGTTGCTGCGTCAGCGCGTATTCGGCGCGAATGTCGGCGATCATCTGACGGGCACGAACTAGGCGGCAGGCCTGGAAGGCACGACGCGCGGCGGATTGTCGCCGCGCGCGTCGCCCGAAGCTGGAGCGGCCTACGCGCTGCCGTTCCGACAACTACCCTTAAGCTCCCCGTAAGACCCTGTTGCAGCAAGGCTTTCGAGGTTTCCACATTTGTTCTTCCCTTTGAACAGTGATAAACTGATTCAAGTATTGAGAATGGTTCGCATTACCGTTCGTTACTGCTTTCGCACTCGCGAGAGCGGCATCGGACGGTTCGCGAAGAACGGGAAGAACACGCGCATGCGAGACCGCTTCAACGCGCCTTTCCGAAGTCTGCTTTTCGTTGCTTCAGTCTAAAAAAATCAAAGGAGTTTCAATGCGCGTTTCGTCAATTCTGAGCGGCGGGGTAGCTGCCCTCGCTGCCGTAGCCGTCATGTCGGCATCGGCTGCCGAATATCCGATCGGCAAGCAGCAGATCCAGGGCGGGATGGAAATCGGCGCGGTTTATCTGCAGCCGATCACGATGGATCCGGAAGGCATGATGCGTAAAGCGTCGGATTCCGATGTCCATCTGGAAGCCGACATCCACGCAGTCAAGAAGAATCCGACGGGCTTCGCAGAAGGCGACTGGATGCCTTATCTGCAAGTGCGCTACGAACTGACGAAGCCGGGTTCGAGCTACGACCAGAAGGGCGATCTGATGGCGATGGTGGCCGACGACGGTCCGCACTACGGCGACAACGTCAAGCTCGCTGGCCCGGGCAAGTATCACCTGAAGCTGATCGTCGAACCGCCGATGCAAACCGGCCACATGGCGTTCGGCCGTCACGTCGACAAGGAAACGGGCGTGGGTCCGTGGTTCAAGCCGTTCACGCTCGAATACGACTTCACGTTCGCGGGCATCGGCAAGAAGGGCGGTTACTGATCGCCGCATCGCGATCTCTTGATGCAGTCAGCGGCGCGTAAGAGCGCGCCGCATTTTCAGGAAGGGTGCATGAGAATCAACAGGAAGATTGCCGCGTTCGCGATGGCGGCATCGTTAGTCGGCGGCGCGCACGCTGCCGAGGAAGCCGTCACGTTCAAGCTGGAAATGACAGACGGCAAGCTGACGCCGGCACGTATCGAAGTGCCCGCGGGCAAGCGCATCCGGATCGAAGTGAAGAATACGGGCAAGGGCGCGGCGGAATTCGAGAGCGTCGAGCTGCGCAAGGAAAAGGTTCTGGCGCCGGGCGCCGAATCGGTGGTCGTGATCGCGCCGCTCGATCCCGGCACCTACAAGTTTTTCGATGATTTTCATCAGCAGGCGCAGGGCGTGATCGTCGCCAAGTGACGTCGCGGCAACACGAGTCGTAATTCGGACGCGCGGCGTCCACTGAAGTAGCAGGAGGTTTCGATGGGTCAGGTAGTGTTCATCGTATGGCGGGAAAGCGTCGAGGCGCTGCTCGTCGTCGGCATTCTGTACGCGTGGCTGAAGAACGGTGACCAGCAGGCGCGGCACGGTTTGCCGTATCTGTGGGCGGGTGTCGCCGCCGGTATCCTGGCCGCGATCGGTCTGGGCGCGGCGCTGGTCGGCTTTACCGAAGTGCTGTCGGGCGATGCACAAGATTATTTTCAGACCGCGATGGTGCTCGTCGCATGCGTTCTGATCGTGCAGATGGTGATCTGGATGAAGTCGCATGGGCGCACGCTCAAACGCGACATGGAACAGTCGCTAAAGAAGAGCACGCAAAGCGCGAGTTGGTGGAGCATCGCCGTGCTGGTCGCGCT
Organism: Paraburkholderia sabiae; assembly: GCF_030412785.1. NCBI lineage: Bacteria > Pseudomonadati > Pseudomonadota > Betaproteobacteria > Burkholderiales > Burkholderiaceae > Paraburkholderia > Paraburkholderia sabiae. The sequence goes on along the minus strand of NZ_CP125295.1, from coordinate 5,312,116 downwards.
GGCGATCGCGCGTGAAGGCAGCGAGACGGTGATCTTTCTGTACGGCCTCGGCTTCGGCCAGTCGGGCCATGTCGAGACGAGCCAGATCGTGGCCGTGCTGATCGGCCTCGCGCTTGCGTTCGCCACCTTCTACCTGCTGCAGCTGGGCGGCAAGATTTTCTCGTGGCGGCTCTTCTTCCGCGTCACCGAAATCATGCTGCTGTTCCTCGGCGCGGGTCTGTTCCAGACGGGTGTCGACAAGCTGATCGACAAGGAAATCCTGCCGACGATCCTCGATCGCGTGTGGAATACGTCGATGATTCTCGACGACTCGAGCACGTTCGGCTCGCTCGTCGCGACGCTCACGGGTTACCGCGCGCATCCCGCGCTGATGAACCTGATCACGTATGCGCTGTACTGGGCTGTCGTGTGGTTCCTGATCCGCCGTTCGAAGCGCGCTCCGGCGCAGCAGACAGCAGGGCGCGCGGCATGAGCAGTGCAGTTGCAACCCGCCGCAGCCGGCTTGCAGAAGCCGGCCACTGGATGCAGCGCCACGGCGCTGTCATCCGCGGCATCCAGTGGGTCGTCGTTGGCGTCTATGCATTTCTGATTCTCGTGCCCGCGTTCACCGAACTGCCGGGCGACACGGCGCATCTGTGGAACAACCTGACGCTAGCCGCGCAGTTCGTGTTCTGGGGCATCTGGTGGCCGTTCGTGCTGCTGTCGATGGTGATGCTCGGCCGCGTATGGTGCGGCGTGCTGTGCCCCGAAGGCGCGCTCGCGGAGTTCGCGAGCAAATATGGACGAGGCTGGGCGATTCCGCGCTGGATGCGCTGGGGCGGCTGGCCATTCGTCGCATTCGGTCTGACGACGATCTACGGCCAGATGGTCAGCGTCTATCAATATCCGAAAGCAGTCTTACTAGTCTTAGGCGGATCGACCTTCGCCGCGATCATCATCGGATTGCTATACGGTCGAGAGAAGCGCGTCTGGTGTAAATACCTGTGCCCCGTCAACGGGGTATTTTCGCTTCTGGCGCGTCTCGCGCCGTTCCACTACAAGGTCGACGAGGAAGCGTGGCGCCGCTCGTACAAGGAAGGCGAGCACGGGCATCGCGTGATCCCGATCAACTGCGCGCCGCTCGTGCCGTTGCGCAACATGAAGGGCGCGTCGGCGTGTCATATGTGCGGCCGTTGCAGCGGGCACCGCGACGCGATTGCGCTGACGTGGCGCAAGCCGTCGTCGGAAGTCGTGGATCTCGGCGACAAGCAGGCGAGCGCGTGGGACACGGCGCTGATTCTGTACGGCCTGCTCGGCATCGCGATCGGCGCGTTCCACTGGACGGGCTCGCCGTGGTTCATCGACGTCAAGCAGTCGCTCGCGACGTGGCTCATCGATCACGACATCATGTGGCCGCTCGACACGAACGCGCCGTGGTTCCTGTTCACGCATTACCCCGAACAGAACGACGTGTTCTCGTGGCTCGACGGCACGATGATCATCGCCTACATCCTCGCGACGGGCGCGGTCTACGGCACGGCGCTGCTGGCGCTGCTGGCGGGCGCGACACGCGTGCTGGGCCGCTTCAACATGACGCGCCTGCATCATCTCGCGCAGGCGCTGATTCCGATCGCGGGCACGGGCGTGTTCCTCGGTCTGTCGGCGACGACGCTGTCGCTGCTCAAGGCCGAGCATGTGCCGCTCGACTGGGCGTCGGACGTGCGTATCGCGATTCTCGTGATCGCAAATGCGTGGAGCGCGTGGCTCGCGTGGCTGGTGACGGGCCGCTATTCGGCACGGGTTTTCCAGCGCGGGCTGTCGATGGTATGGTTCATGGCAGCACTGGCCGTCGTCGATAGCGCGTGGTGGCTGATGTTCTGGTACTGGCCGGCACACTGATCGGCGGCGCGCCGCGTACTGACTACGCGAGGCGCCTGTGAGAACCAAACCCGTATTGACCGACGAAGACGTCCGCTCCATGGCCGCCGCAGCCGAAGCGCATGCGGCGGCGAATCACTGGACCGTCACTGTCGCCATCCTCGACGATGGCGGTCACCTCCTCTATCTGCATCGAATGGACGGCGCTGCGCCCAGCACGGTCGACATGGCGACCGCGAAAGGGCGCACGGCGGCGCTCGGGCGTCGCGAGACCAAGGTCTACGAAGACATCATCAAGCAGGGGCGCATTGCGTTTCTAAGCGCGCCGCTCGCCGCGATGGTGGAGGGCGGCGTGCCGATCGTCGTGGAAGGCGAGACGGTGGGCGCAATCGGCGTGTCGGGCGTGAAGTCGGAGCAGGACACGGCGATCGCGCGCGCGGGCATCGCGGCACTCGTGTTGCACTGATATCGCACGCGGTTGCTTGTACAGCTGGCCGCCGCAAAAGACAGAAGCCGTGCAGATGGTTTCATCTGCACGGCTTCGTTTCGTCATTCGTCAAACGTCGCGCGATTCATGCGCACACGTTGTGGTGAGAACCAAAAAAGCGGCGTGGCTTGCTTCGACGGCTGGCTTGGTGTCTGCACGAAGGGGTCTAGATCTCGCGTGCAAGCCGTCGTGGCTGGCTAGTGCCCAACACCTCTCTGGGAGGTGGTCCCCACAATACCCGGTACTACTGCATCCTTACTTCGTCAGAATCAGCTTGCCCAATCGCGTGGCGCGCAGCTGATACGTCTCGCCGTTATGCACGATGCTCACATGGCTGCGGCCCTGGAGCAGCGCATCGCTACGCAGCACGCGTTCCGCCGACTCGGCAGTTTGCGCCGTATTGCCGCTGTTGCCTGCCTGACGTTCCGCAGGTGCCGTCGTCACCGATTTGGCCGGACGGCTGGTCGTGAGTGCCGCTGCTGCAGGGCGGCGCAGGCTGAGCGTGGAAGAGCGCGTCATGTTCGTCATGCTTGCCGTTAGTGTTCGTCGATTCGTTAGATTGATTCTAAATGATAACCATTCCCATTTACAAGGTTGAAGAATTAATCGATCTGAAGTTTTGATAGGCGAGGGGGTGTGCGCCGACCGAGGCCGGTCGGCGCACAGGCGGTTAGTGCAGCTGGTCGGGCGTATTGCGTGCGCTGACGTATTGGCGGATCAGCCGAACGGTATCGATATCCGACTCGCGATACGCCGATTTCACGATCTCTTGCGTCTGATGCGCATCCGGGTCGGTGTTGTCGTCGGCGGAGGGCAGGCTCGTTTTGTACTCGAAGCGCAGGAACAGCTGCAGTTCGTCGGGCTGCTCGATCGTCATCGTCAGCGAGCCGCCGACATAGTCCGCCGTCGCGTTGATGTCGTAGCGCACGCTTTCTTTCGGCGTGAGCGTGACGTGATCGCGCACGGTCGCGTGACCATAGTGCAGCTCGCGCTCCAGCGTGCTTTCGGTGCGCGCGAGGATCGAGCAGCTATCGAGGCCCATCACGAACAGCTGCGGCTGCTCTGCGCGCAGCACGAGACCTTCCCACAACTGCTCGCGCGTCATCGTTTCGACGAGCGGATTGAGGGGATCGTTGATCTGGATGAGATGTTCGAAGTTCAAGACGGCAGCTTCCTCTTAAAGCTCAAGGTTCACGCAGGTTCAAGCGCAGTTTCAAGCGCAGTTTCAAGCAACAGCCAAGCCCGTGCGGATCGAGATCGGATTGGTCAGGATCTTGTGCACGGGACATGCATTGGCGATTTGCAGGAGTCGTTCCTGCTGTTCGTCGGACAGATTGCCCGTCAGCACGATCTGGCGATCGATCGCCGTACCGTCGCCTTCTTTCTGCATCGACAGCGTCACGCGCACTTCGTCGAGCGGCCATCCTTTGCGCTGCGCGTACATCTTCAGCGTAATCGACGTGCACGCGCCGAGGCTCGACAGCAGCAGCGAATTCGGCGTCGGCGCGCGATCGCCGCCACCGAGCGACTCGGGTTCGTCGGCGAGCCATGTGTGCGCGCCGTCGTCGAACAGCACCTGAAAATTCGTCGAGCCGATGTGTGCGGTGACCTTCGTGTCTGCCATGCGCGCTCCTGTGCGGGACGTTGAATCGTAACGGGTGACGCCGCGCGGCGCAGGACGCGGCGCGCGGCTCGAATTGCTATTGTGAACGAATTTGCCGCGCTTCGCGGCTGAGTGTCGGCGCGCGAAAAAACGCCGCGATCTCAGTGCGTGATCTGTCCCATCCGACCCGCCTGATAGTCGATCACGGCCTGACGGATTTCGTCTTCCGTATTCATCACGAACGGGCCATAACGCACGACGGGCTCGTTCAGCGGCACGCCGCCGAACAGCAGCACATCTAGCGGCGCGTCGCCCGCGGCGATCGTCACCGTGTCGCCGTCGTTGTCGAACACGATCATCTGTTGTGGTCCGATTTCCAGCCGCTCGTCGCTATAAAAGCCGGTGCCCGACAACCCATACGCAAACACGCGATAGTCGCGCGGCACGGGATGCACGATCCGCGCGCCCGGCTGCAGCGTGAAATGCTGGTACAGAATGGGCGTGCGCGTTTCGATGGCGGCCTTCACGCCGAGCGCTTCGCCCGCGATCACTTTCACGCGCACCTTGCCTTCGTCCGAGGTCGCGACGGGAATGCCCGCCGACGGCATTTCCTGATAACGCGGCGCGATCATCTTGTCGCGCTTCGGCAGATTCACCCACAGCTGCAGGCCGTGCACGCGGCCGCCCGTCGCGACGAACGACGGATCGGGCATCTCGCTATGCACGACGCCAGCGCCTGCCGTCATCCATTGCACGTCGCCTGCGCGCAGCGTGCCCGAATGGCCCGCCGAATCCTTATGACCGAACTCGCCTTCAAGCACATACGTGACCGTTTCGAAGCCGCGATGCGGGTGATCGGGCGCGCCTTTCGCCTCGCCGGGCGCGTAGTCGACGGGGCCCATTTCGTCGAGCAGCAGAAACGGGTCGAAATCCATCAGCATGCGGGTCGGAAACGGCCGGTGGACGACGAAACCGCCGCCCTCAACCGTGCGTACGGACGGATACGTGCGTTCGATCGTGCGGGTCGCGCTCATCAAATCACCTCGAAAAATGGGGAATAGCACTGTTTCTGAAACATAGGGCTATTATATGGACCGCTTTTGGCCGTAACAGGCCGTCTGTCGCAATGGATTGTTCTGCTAGTGAAACGATGACATGAAGATCGACTCGCATAACCTGAACGACCTGATGTACTTCTCGCAGGTCGTCGAACACGGCGGGTTTTCCGCCGCCGAACGCGTGCTCGGCATTTCGAAGTCGCGCCTGTCGCGCCGGCTGACGGAGCTGGAGGCGTCGCTCGGCGTGCGCCTTTTGCAGCGCTCGACGCGCAAGCTCGCGCTGACGGAAGCAGGGCAGCTGTTCTACCAGCACTGTCAGGCGATGCTGTCCGAGGCGCAGGCGGCCGTCAACGTCGTGCAGCAACTGCGCGCGTCGCCGCGTGGCTCCGTGCGCGTGAGCGTGCCCGTGACGATCTCGCAGACCATCATGTCGCAGATCCTGCCGGAATTCATGCATCGTTACCCGGAAGTGCGCGTCGTGATGCGCGTGACGAATCGCGTCGTCGATCTGTTCGAAGATTCGATCGACGTCGCGCTGCGCGTGCGCTCCGAGCCGCCCGAGAACGCGAATATCGTCGTGCGGCCATTGTGGCGCACGCAGGCTATGCTGGTCGGCGCGCCGAGCCTCCTGAGCCAGAATGCGCCGCCGCTCGAGCCCGCCGATCTGAAGCGCTTCGAGACGCTCGACACGCCCACGGGCGACGGCCGTCACGTGTATCACCTGATCGCGCCCGACGGCACGCGCCACGCGCACGAGCATGAGCCGCGCCTCGTGTCGGCCGATCTGATGACGGTGACGGAAGCAGTGCTCGCGGGCGTCGGCATCGCAGCGCTGCCGGAGATGATGTACGGCGCCGCGTTGCGCAGCGGGCGGCTGTCGCCCGTGATGCCGGGCTGGACGCTGCCGTCGCCGCAGCTTTATGCCGTGTTCCTGTCGCGCCAGGGCATGGTGCCTGCAGTGCGGACCTTCGTCGACTATCTCGTCGAGATGCTCGATCCCGACACGGGCAAGCATATCCAGCAGGAATGTCCGGAGCGCGAGGCGAAGAATCTGCGCCTGAAAGCAGCGGTTGCCTGATGCATCGCGTATCAGCGTAGTCCCGAGCGGGCAGGGAATATCGTTTTTGCCATTTAAGCGCGGCCGGCGATGGATACTTTCAATGGCCGCAGGCTTGTACGAAAAAGCTCACAGGCTTATATTGAAATCCCTTCGCTAAGGAGCGTCCTATGCGAAAAATCACGGCCGCTTTGATAGTGAGCCTGATAGGGCTGACAGCGTTGTCCGTGTCGACCACGGCATTCGCATGTGGTGATCAGATCCAGAGCAGAAGCGACGGAAAATGATCCCGCCGCCCGAAGGCGCCGAGTGCGCATGAAAAAAGGCCTTCATCCGACGATGAAGGCCTTTTACTTTGGGCCCTGAAAAACAGGGCTTTTTCGATCAGACGAGGGCGGCGCGTTCAGTGCGCCTTCGGCTCCGTGACGAAGCCGATCTTGGTCAGTCCGCCTGCCTGCGCCGCCGACATCACCTCTGCAACTTTCTCGTACGCGACCTTGCGATCTGCGCTGAGATGCAGCTCAGGCTGCGGATTCTGCTGGGCAGCCGCGGCGATTTTCGCCTGCAGCACGTCGTCGGAAATTTTCTGCTCGTCCCACAGCAGATTGCCGTCGGCGTCGATCGAAACCGTCACCTGCGCGGGCTTCGTGTCTTCCTTCTGGCTGCTCGCGTGCGGCAGGTCGATCTTCACCGCATGGCGGATCACGGGGATCGTCACCATGAACACGATCAGGAGAACCAACATGACGTCGACGAGCGGCGTCATGTTGATTTCGTTCATGAGGCCGTCGTCTTCGTCGCCGGCGAAAGGGCTCATTGCCATCGCTATGTCTCGCTATTTAGTTGGCGCGGGTCGCGAGCCGAAGACCGTCTCCGCGTTTCGACGACGACAGGCGTGCGCCCGTGACGAAGAACGCATGGAGACCATGGGCAAAGCGGTTCAGCTTGCTGACGATACCCTTGTTGGCGCGCGTCAGTGCGTTGTAGCCGAGCACGGCGGGAATCGCGACGAACAGACCGAAGGCCGTCATGATCAGCGCTTCGCCGACGGGACCGGCGACCTGATCGATCGACGACTGACCCGTCGCGCCGATCGTCAGCAGCGCGTGATAGATGCCCCACACCGTGCCGAACAGGCCGACGAACGGCGCCGTGCTGCCGATCGACGCGAGGATCGCGAGACCCGCCTGCATGCGCGCGACGCTTTCGTCCATCGTGTCCTTCAGGCAGCGCGTGACCCAGTCGGACACGTCCATGCGGTCGTGCAGATGCGGTTGCGTCTGATGATGGTGATCGGCGGCTTCCTGGCCCGACAGTGCGAGCGCGAGGAACGGATTTTCAGCCGGCGACGACGTGTCGCGGCCGAGCTTCTTCACGCCGTCGGCGAAATCGTCCGAATGCCAGAAGGCCTTTTCGGCGTTCTTGGTGAGGCGGTTCAGGCGCATCACGTTCCAGCTCTTGACGACGATCACGCTCCACGACAGCACCGACATGATCAGCAACGCCAACGCGATGCCGCGTGTGACGAAATCCCCTTGTGCCCAGACGTGGGCAATACCGTAGTTCTGCATGGCAATTCCTTTTTTCTTTGAAATCTTTTTCAGCTGATCAGTTGTTCAGGCTGAAGTCGAACGGCTGAACGGCAGGCACGCGCGTCGCCTCGCCATCCACTACATAGGGCTTGCACGAACTGGAGCGGATAGCATCGAGCGCCGCCTGATCGAGGCGTTCATAGCCACTGCTCTTTTTCAGTTCGACGTTTTCGATCCGGCCGGACGCCGACAGGATGAACTGGACAATCGCCCGTCCCGTCTCGCCGCGCCGGCGCGACATCGCCGGATACGTCGGCTCGACGATGCTGCAGTTCAGATGCGACGCGTCTTTCGGCGCGGTGATCGACATCGTCGGCTTCGCAACGGGTGCGGCAGGCGCTGCGGGCGCAGCCGGTGCCGGAGGCGCGGGCGGTGCAGGAGCCGTTTCGGGCGCGCTGATCTCGTGCTGCGACGGCGCCTGGGCGACGGGCATCGGAGTCGGCGTGGGTTTGGGCGTCGGGCGCGGCTGCACCTTCGGCTTGACCTTCTGCACGGGCACAGGCTTCGGCGGCGGGGCCGATTCGATCGCGACGGGCGCGGCAGCGGGCGCCGGCGGCGGCAACAGCTCCGCCGTGATCGTGCGCTGCGTCTCGACGGGCACGGGCGGCAGCTCACGCACCGTGAAGGCGATAGCCAGCGCGACGACGTGAAGTCCGATGACGATTCCCGTCACCGTAGCGATACGCGGATTGATTCGGGCAGAAGCGTCCGGCGCGAAACCGGTTGGGAGAGAGGGCGTGGCCTGCATGGTCAGCGTGGCGGCGCGCCGTCGATGCAGCACGTCATGCGAAACAGCGTCATGTTCGGAATATCAGCAACGAGATACAAACGGTGGTCAGAAAACCGATCAGCAATTCCATTTCGAACTCCTCGAAGAATGGCGTCGCTGGCTGGTGTCGGACTGGCTTGCTGACGGCGGAAACAAAACAACTACGGCGCCCGGAACCGGCGCGCCTGATGAAGCGCTACGTTGAAACGCGGAGAAGTCCGGGAATCGTGGAATCCGGCTTCAGGCTGCCTTGCGTTCGTAGAAAGTCAGCGGCACAGCTTGCGTGTGATGCTCGACGCCGCAGTGGCTCGCGCAGACGCCGCTTTGTGCCATCACGTCCCGCACGGACTCCTCGCACTTGCCACAGCACATGGCGACGCCCAGCTCGAACTGGAGTTCGTCGAACGTGTCGATACCTTCGGCAATCGATGCACGGATTTTTCGGTCGGAAACAGACTTGCACACGCAGACAATCATGACAGCTCGCGATAGCTAACGTTAATGCGAATTATTATCATTTTGTTTGGGCCGTTTGGCAAGCGCCCGAGGCAAATTTTTGTAACAAAACCAGCCTGTTAGAAGGGTTTCAACCGGTGGGGAAACGACGTGGCGGCGCTTTTGCCGCTGGCCGAGGCGCGATTCATGCCGGACCCGCGCATCAAAATGACGCAGCGCAAAGGCCGCGCGAGACCGCCGTAGGTCGGTCTCAGGCGGCGTGCGAGTCCTGCGCGAGCGTGCGGCGCGACGGAATGTGCACGCGCTCGACGGGCGCGTCGATATCGAGCAGCCTCGCGGTCAGCTGTTTGAGATGCGCGCCGTCGCTGGTGGAGCAGAAGCGCGGCTGCGGCGCGGCGTCGCGTTCCGGCGAGCGCAGCCCTTGCTGATCGAGCACGCGCTCCAGTTGCCGGGCGATGGCGATGCTCGTGTCGATCAGCGTCAGCCGGTCGCCTGCGATGTCGCGGATCGCCGCGTCGAGAAACGGGTAGTGCGTACAGCCGAGCACCAGCGTATCGGCGCCCGCGTCGAGCATCGGCTGGACGTAGCTGGCAAGCAACGCACGCAATTCAGGCGATTCGATGTCGCAGCGCTCCACGGCTTCGACGAGCCCGAGGCCGGGCTGGCACAGAAAGCGGCAGTCGCTGGCGTAGCGTTCGAGCAAGCCCTGGAAGCGCGCGCTGCGCAGCGTGACGCGGGTCGCGAGAACGCCCGCCACACGCGACTTCGACTGCAGCGCCGCGGGTTTCACGCCCGGTTCGACGCCGATCAGTTGAATCGGCAGTTTTTCCCGCACCAGCGCGATCGATTGCGCGGTCGCCGTATTGCACGCGACGATCAGCGCCTTCGCACCCTGCGCGACGAGCCATTCGCCGATCGCGAGCGTGCGGTCCGCGATGAAATCGTCGTCGCGCTCGCCGTAGGGCGCGTACAGCGAATCCGCGACGTAGACGAGCGCTTCGTTCGGCAGCACCGAGCGAACCGCGCGAAGCACCGACAATCCGCCCAGACCCGAATCGAAAATGCCGACGGGCGCGCGCGGATCGAGCGTTGGCGACGAATTGGACACGGCAGAGGCGGGGGACGAAGCGATCATGGTTTCAACGGAAGCCATATAAGAAAATCCGCGCAGCGCTGCTTGAACGTTGCGCGGATCGGACCGCAGAAGTGTAGCAGGACTCGGGACGCTTCCTGCTCACGGTTTGTCTTATTCTTCCGGCGAACCCATCGCCGATTGCTGGTAATTCTGGATGCCGACCTTGTCGATCAGATCGATCTGCGTTTCGAGCCAGTCGATATGTTCTTCCGTGTCGTCGAGAATCGTCGTGAAGATTTCGCGCGAGATGAAATCGCGCACCGATTCGCAATAAGCGATCGCTTCTTTACACGTGCTCTGTGAAATCTGTTCGAGTTTCAAATCGCACTCGAGAATTTCCTTGGTTTCTTCGCCAATCAGCAGCTTGTGAAGATCTTGCAGATTCGGCAGGCCGTCGAGCATGAAAATGCGCTCGATCAGCATGTCGGCGTGCTTCATTTCACCGATCGATTCGTCGTACTCATGCTTGCCGAGCTTCTCCAGACCCCAGTGCTTGTACATCCGCGCGTGCAGAAAATACTGATTGATCGCGGTCAGTTCGTTCTTCAACTGGGCGTTCAGATATTCGATGACCTTTTTATCGCCTTGCATGATCTTTCCTTGTTAGTGCGGGTTTTCCCACAACAATAAACGCCTAAAAACCAAAAGCCAAGGACGAATATGGTTGTTGAGAATCATTCACGCAATTTAATTGTATTCGCGTGAACAATAAAAAAAGCCGGGACTATAACGTCCCGGCTTCCTTAAAACAAAGCAAATCTTCAGGCAGTCGCGACGGGAATCTTACCGATCTTCGCCTGCCATTCCTTCGGTCCCGTCTGATGAACGGAGGTGCCGTTCGAATCGACGGCGACCGTCACGGGCATGTCCTGCACGTCGAACTCATAGATGGCTTCCATGCCGAGGTCTTCGAACGCGAGCACCTTCGCGCTGCGGATCGCCTTCGACACGAGGTACGCCGCGCCGCCCACGGCCATCAGATACGCGGCCTTGTGCTTCTTGATCGCCTCGATCGCGACGGGACCGCGCTCGGCCTTGCCGATCATCGAGATCAGGCCCGTTTGCGCGAGCATCGTTTCCGTGAACTTGTCCATGCGCGTCGCCGTGGTCGGGCCTGCCGGGCCGACGGCTTCGTCGCGGACGGGATCGACCGGGCCGACGTAGTAGATCACGCGGTTCGTGAAGTCGACGGGCAGCTTTTCGCCCTTCGCGAGCATGTCGGCGATGCGCTTGTGCGCGGCGTCGCGGCCCGTCAGCATCTTGCCCGACAGCAGCAGCGTCTGGCCCGGCGTCCACGACGCGACTTGTTCCGGCGTAAGCGTGTTCAGATCGACGCGCTTGCTGGTTTCCGTGTTCGGCTGCCACGTGACCTTCGGCCATGCGTCGAGCGGCGGCGGCGTGAGCTTCGCGACGCCCGAGCCGTCGAGCGTGAAGTGCGCGTGGCGCGTGGCCGCGCAGTTCGGGATGATCGCGATCGGCTTCGACGCGGCGTGCGTCGGTGCCGCCATGATCTTCACGTCGAGCACGGTGGCGAGACCGCCCAGGCCTTGCGCGCCGATACCGAGCGCGTTGACCTTCTCGTGCAGTTCGACGCGCAGTTCTTCGATCCAGTCCTTCGGGCCGCGTGCGATCACGTCCTGAATGTCGATCGGGTCCATCAGCGATTCCTTCGCCATGACCATCGCCTTTTCAGCCGTACCGCCGATACCGATGCCGAGCATGCCGGGCGGGCACCAGCCTGCACCCATCGTCGGCACGGTCTTGAGAATCCATTCGACGATCGAATCCGACGGGTTCAGCATCGCAAACTTCGACTTGTTCTCCGAGCCACCGCCCTTGGCCGCGACCTGAACGTCAACGGTGTTGCCCGGCACGATCTCGTAGTGGATCACGGCGGGCGTGTTGTCCTTCGTGTTCTTGCGGCCGCCTTCGGGCGGCGACACGATCGACGCGCGCAGCACGTTGTCCGGGTTCAGATAACCACGGCGCACGCCTTCGTTGATCATGTCGGTGACGCCCATCGTCGCGCCGTCCCATCGCACGTCCATGCCGACCTTCACGAACACCGTGACGATGCCCGTGTCCTGGCAGATCGGGCGCTTGCCTTCCGCGCACATGCGGCTGTTCGTCAGGATCTGCGCGATGGCGTCCTTCGCGGCGGGGCTCTCTTCGCGTTCGTACGCGCGGCCGAGCGCCTCGATGTAATCGAGCGGATGGTAATAGCTGATGTACTGCAGCGAGTCCGCAATACTCTGGATCAGGTCTTCCTGTTTGATGACGGTCATGGCTAGCTCAGTGGGGCATTGTGGCGTTTGTTATGGCGACTGCTCGATAACGAGAGTCGCTCATGCGCCTTCAGGGGAGTTGGAAATCGTTGTGTGGTTGCCGTGTGCAGCGGGCTCGTGGAAATGCGCGGGGTGCGTATGCGTGGTCAGCCGGTCGACCAGCGCCATTACCAGCGCCGACACGAGGAACGTGACGTGGATGATCACCTGCCACATTACGGCCTGCTGCGAGTGTTTGTCGGGGTCGATGAAGGTCTTGAGCAGGTGAATCGACGAGATGCCGATCAGCGCCATCGACAGCTTCACCTTCAGCACGCCCGCGTTCACATGGTCGAGCCATTCGGGTTCGTCGGGATGACCTTCCAGGCCGAGGCGCGAGACAAACGTTTCATACCCGCCGACGATCACCATGATCAGCAGGTTCGAGATCATCACCACGTCGATCAGGCTGAGCACGACGAGCATGATGTTGGTTTCGTCAAGCGTCATTGCGTGCGTGACGAGGTGCCAGACTTCCTTCGCGAACAGCACGACGTAGACGCCTTGCGCGACGATCAGGCCCAGATAGAGCGGCACCTGCAGCCAGCGGCTCATGAAGATCACGGAAGGCAGAAGACGCATGCGGCGTGACTGGCCGGGTGAAGCGGGGCGTGGAGCGGTCATGAGTGGTCGGCGTAGTATTGGCGCTTCGAGATGACGATGGACGAATGACAGCGGGCACGGGCGCGCTCGCATCGACGACGGTGGATCACACGAAAAGCGAACGACCGAAGGTCAGGCGGCGCGGACAAAACCGGCCGGCGGAGCGCGTTGGGCGCGTTATTGTACAGCGTGATCCGTGACAGCCGTTCCGAGCCGCGCAGGGCTGCATGAACAGGCGCAACGGCGCGCGCAGGCTACGACGCCACGGGCGGCACGCGCCGCGCTTTCAGGCTGGCGAGCGCGATGCCCGCGACCACGCACGCAAGCGCCACGCCGTGCGCGAGCGTCGGCCGTTCGTCGAGAAACACGATGCCGTAGACGGCGGCCGCGACGGGCAGCACCGCGCTGAACACGCCCGCGAGACTGCCCGGCACGTGGCGGATGCCCTTCATCCACAGCCAGAACGAGAAGATGCTCGCCGACAGTCCATACCAGAGCACCAGCGCCCAGATGCTGGCGGGCACGCTCGCGTAATCGAAGGCGAGCAGCGACGACACGCCGAGCGGCAGCATCAGCAGCAAGCCGAACAGATGCGTGTATGCACAGATGTCGATGGGCGCGAGCGTCTGCGTGAGCCTGCGCGACAGGATGACGTAGAGCGATTCGCAGCAGACTGCGCCGAGCACCATCAGGTTGCCGGCAAACGAGCTTTCGCTGGATGCGCCTGCGCTCTGATCGGCATGTGCAAGATTGATCACGACCACGCCGACAATCGCGAGCGCTATGGACGCGAGCGCGCGGCCATCGGGCTTTTCCTTGAGGAAGATCCACGAGAACAGCGCGACGACGGCGGGTATCGTGCTGGTGATGACGCCTGCCGCGACGGCGCTCGTTCGATGCACGCCGTTGAGCATCAGCAGCGTAAACCCGAATGTGCCGAACAGCGCCTGCAGGAACAGATTGAGCCATTCGCCCTTTTTCACGCGGCGCAGCTTGCCGACGCGCAACAGCGGCCACAGCACGGCCATGGCGATCACGAAGCGCAGCAGAGCGAAGAGCGGAACGGGAACGAACGCGACAATCGATTTGCCGATACCGACGTTGCTGCCGACGAGCAGCATCGCGGCGATGAGGAACAGGGAATAGCGGTTCAACTGGAATCCATGCGGCGAGTTCAGTTAGCATTGTAAGAGGGCGCTAACAACGGTGCACAACCAGATGCGGGCGCAAGCCTTGCAACATGCCTGCATGACACCTGATAGCGCGTCGTGGAAACCTGGTGTTTTCGCCTATAAGCCGGTGGGCGCTCAGTAAGTGCGCGGTAAGTTGCAACGCTTATCGTGGGAAATGATCGAAGTTGATGAGTGCCCATGCCCGTGGGCACGAGGGTGGGAGACACGCCGCAGTCAGCACACGCGGCGCCACTACACGACATGGAGCGACGCGTTGCGCCTGACAAGGCCTGCATCGCGAGCGCATCAGAAAGGATTGACGTTTCATCTTCACCAAGGGGTAGTCGATGTCTGCGATTGAATCGGTTCTTCAGGAACGCCGCGTGTTTCAGCCTTCAGCCGAAGTGACGGCGCAGGCGACTGTGTCCGGCATGGACGCGTACAAGGCGCTCGTCGCCGAGGCGGAGCGCGATTACGAAGGCTTCTGGGGCAGGCTGGCGCGCGAAACGCTCAGCTGGAAAAAGCCCTTCACGAAGGTGCTCGACGAATCGAACGCGCCTTTCTACAAGTGGTATGACGATGGCGAACTGAATGCGTCGTACAACAGCATCGACCGGCACGTCGAAGCGGGCAACGGCGAGCGCGTCGCGATCATCTTCGAAGCCGACGACGGCACCGTCACCAACGTCACGTACAACGACATGCTGCAACGCGTGTCGCGCTTCGCGAATGCGCTGAAGAAACGCGGCATCAAAAAGGGCGATCGCGTCGTCATCTATATGCCGATGTCGGTCGAAGGCATCGTCGCGATGCAGGCGTGTGCGCGCATCGGCGCGACGCACTCGGTCGTGTTCGGCGGCTTCTCGTCGAAGTCGCTGAACGAGCGTCTCGTCGATGTGGGCGCCGTCGCGCTGATCACGTCCGACGAACAGATGCGCGGCGGCAAGGCGCTGCCGCTGAAGAACATCGCCGACGAAGCGCTCGCGATGGGCGGCTGCGAAGCGGTGAAGAGCGTGATCGTCTACAGGCGCACGGGCGGCAAGACCGGGTGGGACGACAAGCGCGATCTGTGGATGCACGAGATCACCGCGAGCGAGTCGGATCAATGCCCGCCCGAGTGGGTCGGCGCCGAACATCCGCTTTTCATCCTCTACACGTCGGGTTCGACGGGCAAGCCGAAGGGCGTGCAGCACAGCACGGGCGGCTATCTGCTGTGGGCCGCGCAGACGATGAAGTGGACCTTCGACTGGAAGCCGACGGACATCTTCTGGTGTACGGCCGACATCGGCTGGGTCACGGGCCACAGCTACATCACGTATGGCCCACTCGCGCTCGGCGGCACGCAGGTCGTGTTCGAAGGCGTGCCGACGTATCCGAACGCAGGCCGCTTCTGGGACATGATCCAGAAGCACAAGGTCACCGTGTTCTACACGGCGCCGACGGCGATCCGTTCGCTGATCAAGGCCGCCGAAGCCGACGCGAAGGTGCATCCGAAGAGCTACGACCTGTCGTCGCTGCGCATCATCGGCACGGTCGGCGAGCCGATCAATCCCGAAGCGTGGGTGTGGTACTACGAGAACGTGGGCGGCTCGCGTTGCCCGATCGTCGATACATGGTGGCAGACGGAAACGGGCGGTCACATGATCACGCCGCTGCCGGGCGCGACGCCGCTCGTGCCGGGATCGTGCACGCTGGCGCTGCCGGGCATCATGGCCGCCATCGTCGATGAAACCGGGCAGGACGTGCCGAACGGACAGGGCGGCATTCTTGTCATCAAGCGTCCATGGCCGTCGATGATCCGCACGATCTGGGGCGACCCCGAGCGCTTCAAGAAGAGCTACTTCCCCGAAGAACTGGGCGGCAAGCTCTATCTGGCGGGCGACGGCTCGGTGTGCGACAAGGAAACCGGCTACTTCACGATCATGGGCCGTATCGACGACGTGCTGAATGTGTCGGGTCACCGGCTCGGCACGATGGAGATCGAGTCGGCGCTGGTCGCGAATCCGCTCGTCGCGGAAGCGGCCGTGGTCGGTCGTCCCGACGACACGACGGGCGAAGCCGTGTGCGCGTTCGTCGTGCTGAAGCGCGCGCGTCCGGAAGGCGAAGAGGCCGCGAAGATCGCGGCGGATCTGCGCAACTGGGTCGGCAAGGAAATTGGTCCGATCGCGAAACCGAAGGACATCCGCTTCGGCGACAACCTGCCGAAGACGCGTTCGGGCAAGATCATGCGGCGTCTGTTGCGTTCGCTCGCGAAGGGCGAAGAGATCACGCAGGACGTGTCGACGCTCGAGAATCCGGCGATTCTCGATCAGCTGGGCGAGTCGCGCTGAGCTTGAGCCGCGCGTAAAGCGTTGAAGAGAATGAAGCGGTGCATCCGGTCTGGATGCGCCGCTTTTCATTGAGCTTCATGCGCACAAGCGAATCGTTGCACGGACAACCCCGATTGCCGATGCAACACGTTTTTGATAAACAGGCGCATGGCCGCGCCACACCACACCTCGCGACACACGATCAATCCCGTGCCCGAACCTCCGCCCGTGACGGAGGCGATGGCGCGCGCGCACGCGCGCTACTGGCGCTTTAACATCGCGTTGATCGCTACGTTGATGGTGATCGGCTTCGTCGTGTCCTTCGTCGTGCCGCTGATCGCGCGTAGTCTCGTGCAGATGCGCGTCGCGGGCTTCAGCCTGCCGTTCTATATGGGCGCACAGGGCGCGATTCTCGTATATCTCGTGCTGATCGCCGTCTACATCGTGCTGATGCAGCGCGCCGACGCGCAGCTCCAGCGCGTGCTCGAAGCGAGCGCGCAGAACGATTTCGCCGAGCGCACCGCCGACCGATGAAACTCGCGCATCGGCTGATCCGTTCGTATTCGCTCTACACGCTGGGCTTTGTCGCGTTCATCTATCTGCTCTGGCGTATCGAGGCGGTGAGCGGGCCGGGCATGTGGATCGGCTACGTGTTCCTGTTCGTGCCGATTGCCGTGTATGCCGTGATCGGCCTGCTGTCGCGCACGTCCGATCTCGTCGAATACTACGTGGCGGGGCGGCGCGTGCCGTCCGCGTTCAACGGTATGGCGACGGCGGCGGACTGGCTGTCGGCGGCGTCGTTCATCGGCCTCGCGGGCAGCATCTACGCGACGGGCTACGACGGCCTCGCGTACACGATGGGCTGGACGGGCGGCTACTGCCTCGTCGCGTTCCTGCTCGCGCCGTACGTGCGCAAGCTCGCGCGCTACACGATTCCCGATTTTCTCGGCACGCGCTTTTCGAGCAACGCGGTGCGCGGCCTTGCTGCGCTGTCGGCGATTCTTTGTTCGTTCGTTTATCTCGTCGCGCAGATTCAGGGCGTCGGGCTCATTGCGACGCGCTTCATCGGCGTCGACTTCGCGATCGGCATCTTCTGCGGGCTCGCGGGCATTCTGGTGTGCTCGTTTCTCGGCGGCATGCGCGCGGTGACGTGGACGCAGGTCGCGCAGTACATCATCCTGATCGTGGCGTTCCTGATTCCCGTGTCGATGATCGCGCACAAGGACGGGCTCGGCTGGGTGCCGCAACTGAGCTATGGCCGGTTGATGGAGCGCATCGAGCCGCTAGAGCGCAGCGTGCGCGATGCGCCGTTGGAGCAGGCCGTGCGCGACGACTACCGGATGCGCGCCGCGTTGATCCAGACGCAGATCGACAGCCTGCCGCAATCGTTCATCGACGAGAAGAGCCGTCTGACCGCGCAACTCGACGATCTCCGGCGGCATAACGGCCCGTTGCGCGAGATCGCCGATCTCGAACGGCGCATCGCGCGCTTTCCACGCGATCCGGCGATGGCGCAGATCGTGTGGGCACAGCAGCGCGACGAGATGATGCAGCGCGCGGCGGCGCCCGTGCCGATGCACGAACCGTTTCCCGCCGCGAATGAAGAAGAGCGGCGGCTGCATCAGCGCAACTTTCTATCGTTGCTGCTGTGTCTGTCGCTGGGGACGGCGAGCCTGCCGCACATCCTCACGCGCTACAACACGACGACGTCGGTGGCA
Source organism: Paraburkholderia sabiae (assembly GCF_030412785.1). Lineage (NCBI taxonomy): Bacteria > Pseudomonadati > Pseudomonadota > Betaproteobacteria > Burkholderiales > Burkholderiaceae > Paraburkholderia > Paraburkholderia sabiae. The sequence continues at coordinate 5,293,976 of NZ_CP125295.1, read as the reverse complement.
TCGGCGCGGCGCTCGGTCGGCTGGACGCTGTTCTTCGTCGCGCTGTTCTATCTGACCGTGCCCGTGCTTGCCGTGCTGATCAAGTACGAGATCCTGTCGAATCTCGTCGGGCATCGCTTTTCCGAACTGCCGCAATGGGTGATGCAATGGCGGCGCGTCGAGCCGTACCTGATCAGCATTGCAGATGTGAACGGCGACGGCATCGTGCGATGGAGCGAGATCCAGATGCAGCCCGACATGGTGGTGCTCGCCGCGCCCGAGATTGCGGGGCTGCCGTACGTGATGTCGGGGCTGATCGCGGCGGGTGCGCTGGCGGCGGCGCTATCGACGGCCGATGGTTTGCTGCTGACGATTGCCAATGCGCTCTCGCATGATGTGTACTACCACATGGTCGATCCCGAAGCGTCGAGTCAGAAGCGCGTGACGATCTCGAAGATTCTGCTGCTCGGCGTTGCGTTGTTAGCGTCGTATGTGGCATCGCTGAATGCGGGGAACATTCTGTTTCTGGTGGGCGCGGCGTTTTCGCTGGCGGCGTCGAGTCTTTTTCCTGTGCTCGTTCTAGGCGTGTTCTGGAAGCGCACGACGCGTCTCGGCGCAGTGGCGGGCATGGTGGCGGGGCTTGTGGTGTGCATCTGGTACATCGTGTCGACGTATCCGTTCTTCACGCAGCTGACGGGCTTCGTCGGACCGCGATGGTTTGGTATCGAGCCGATCAGTTCGGGCGTGTTCGGCGTGCCGGCGGGGTTTCTGGTGGCGGTGCTCGTGAGTCTCGTGGATCGGAAGCCGGATGCTTATACAAGGGCGCTGGTGGACTATATACGGCATCCGTGAGGGGTTGAGGGAGGAGTGCGAGCCGGGAAGCAGATAACTCCGCAAATCGGGACTGGATCGACGATGCAGGCGTGCAGATTGTCCCGCCACGTTGACGAAGCTTTTCAAAAAGGATTTGGCGCTGTGCTAGGTATACCCGCTCTGTCCAGTCGCGTGGAGGAAGGGTGGGTACAGAAATCAGGCTGGCGGATCGTTCGCTGACGTTGCGCCTTCGTCGCAATGCCTTCGTGCGGGACGCCGACAAACAGCGCGCCGCCGATGCCGCGAAAGCGTTTCTCGCCGATGCGTTCAGTTGGACCCGTGACGATGCGTTGATGCAGGAATTCTGCAGCCTTCTCGGGTTAGACGGCGAGAGGCCGGCGCATGCCGTGTTCAAGATCAGGCGTGCGATCGAGACGGGCGACATCGTGGCGATACCCGATCCTCCGCGTTATACAGGGACGGGGAGTGCCGGAAGCAGCAACCCCAAGCCTCCCGTTGCGACGTTCACACCATCCCAGCTCTTTAAGGGCGCGTCGCGAATCGCGAGCGCGGGCTCGTTCGTCAGCCCGTCTCTGTCGATGCTTCCAGCGAACGATTGGCTCTCGATATGGAATGCCAATCCCGGCGACGTGCTGCCCGATGGCCGCATTGCAACCCCGCTTGCAGGGTTCGCCGACACGGCCAGAACGGATCTCGGTAGCGCGCAGCCGTTCGGGTATGCGCCAGACGACGTGACGGGCGACGTTCAGGCGTTGGCGGGTGGAGAGGGTACGCCTCGAGGCAACCAGGCGCAGAACAGGCAATTCAAGGCTGTCGTCAGGGCCCTGGGGCTCGACCAGGACCAGGCGCAAGAGCTTCACCGGGAAATAAGCGGCCAGGGACTTGGATACCACGAGGTTCTGGAACGCGCGATCGATCTGTTCGGAGGCCGGAATGACTGATACGAGAGAAGAAATTAGCTGCCGCCTTTCCAGCATTGTTGGATTGGAGGTTAGCGTGGTTAGTCATGCGACGGACATGCTAACGCTGCACTTCGGCCCCATCAGACATTACGTCACTCGCCGCGGAACGCCTCTTGATGGCGGCGCGTGGGCGCTGCATATTCAATGCGACTGGCAGCTCGAAAACGCTGGCGTCGTGTTCGCCTCACGCGCCGATTTCAGCTCCGACGATGCCATAAGGCGAACTACCAATCGAATGCGCCAATTGCTCATCGAGTCGGGACGCGTTATCGTTAATGGGATTTCTGCCGGTACATCAGGTGGCGCGACGATTTTCTTATCGACTGGCGCTCGCATCGTCTTGACATCGGACGGCGTTGCGGACGAAGAAGACTGGCGGTTCTTCGCACCTGAAAGTGAGGCAAAGCATTTCGTGATCGAAGGCGGCAAGGTCGATCCGTGGTCACTATCGTGAGTCGCAGAACGCAAGCAACGGTACGTTCGTTGGACGCAAACGCGGACAGACGCGAAGATGGAGGCACACCGACAATCCGTTTGCGCTGAACCGGCTGGGAGGTTGCTGGGAAGGTTTTTGGCGATTGAACCCGATTGATTCAGGCGGTTCAAAAAAGGCGGGGTGGCGGAGAGAGGGGGATTCGAACCCCCGATAGGCTATTAACCTATACACGCTTTCCAGGCGTGCGACTTAAACCGCTCATCCATCTCTCCGGCGGGAGGCGCATTATAGCAGGACTCTGGCGCCCATGCCAGTTTGCTTTCTGAAGCCTCAGGAATTGCCGCGCTTCCCGAACCGCTCAGTACGCACGAGACAGTCGACCAACGCGCCCGCAAGCATCGAGAAGGGCGTCACGCCCCACAGCACGACGGGCCAGAATTCCATGCCGCCGAGCGCGCTCATGTCGAGGCACCACCACGCGACGAGTTCGACGCCGATCACCCAGACGAACATCATCGCGAGTAATCCCTTTACACATGGCATCGGCATGCGATTAAAGATTTTCCTCGCGATCAATTTCGTACCGCGACCATCCCTGCGTTCCTGCATGAAAAACCGTGCTCCTGATTACCGCTGGACTGCGATGATTCGATGCTGAAGTCACGACGACCTCAGCCAGCGCGCGATTCTATGGAGAGCACGAATCCACGATGTCAAAAAGGATCAACGGCAGACGAGACCTCGCGAGCGCTCATCGATTGCAACTTCCCAAAGACACTAAAAGAGCAATCAACCAAACGACTAAACGAATGCCCATTGCATAAAGAAAGCGGTTTAAACGACGTTTAAATCCGCTCGATTGGTTAATTCACCGATCTTTTGTAGAATCCGCGAATTCAACCGGCGAGCACATCATGAAGCGCTATCTGATCCTGAACGGCGACACGACGACGGCGAACGGCACGGTGCAAGCCGTGTCCACCACGATTCAACTCGCAGGGCGCGACGTCGCGCATGAAGGCGACAACGTGATGTGTCCCGCGTGCAAGACGACGGGCAAGATCCAGTGCGACGGTCCGCGCGAGGTGATGACGGCGCCCGACGGCCGGCACGCTGCGTTGAGCGACGATCTGTGCATCTGCGGATGCGAGCCGCATCCGAAGCTGGTCGCTTCGCAACAGACGTTTTCAGTGGGCGAATGAGCATGCGGCGCCCAACGCCGCATTGACTACCCGATCAGCTTCGCCACGATCGGCTCGATCACCTCGCGTTGCCGCTCGGCCTTGAGCTTATAAAGCGTATCGGTCGGATGAACGCCGTCGATCAGCAGCGAACGCCAGTCGCGCCGCGCACCGATCGGCGCATACTGCCGCACGAGTGCGAGCCCATAGCGTTTCGCCAGTTCATCGACGACGGCCACGTATTGCGGCACGACCGTCCTGTTCAGCGCGTAATCGACGGGATTGGGTTCTTCGAGCACGACGATGCGTCCCGCGCTGCGCGACTCCTCGATGAAGCGCATCAGTTGCGCGCGAAACGCCGCGGGCGGTTCCTTCACGTGATTGTCGGCGTCGTTGAGCGCGAAGTTGACGATCACGATATGCGCGGGCGACGTCGTCACCCAGCGCGAGTACGGTTGTCCATAACCATGCATGCCTCGCTCTCGATCGACGAGCGTCGCGCCCGGCACGCTGTTGTTCTGCACGATCACATGCGCGCCGAAGCGCGCCTGCAACGCAGCCTGAAGCAACGCGGGCGGATTGTTCGGCGATTGCCAGGACTTCGTGAAGCCGCTCGACGTCTGATAGCCCCACATCGTGGAGTCGCCTTGCGCATCGATGATAATCAGCCTGTGCGGGATTGCCATCGCATTTCCCGACATGTGGGGCGCGGCGTGCGCTGCGCTCGCCGTCGCAAGGCTGCCGATCAGTGCCACGAACAGCGGCCGGCAGGCGGCGCGGCGCGCAATGTGCTGGAAGTGGAAAGTCATGGATGCCCCGTGTCCATTCAGTTGACGGAACACGCCGCGCACGACACGCGCGGCGCCATCGCTCACGACAGATACCACGCCATAAATGACGCCGACGAGCACGTCATAAAGTGCAACACGAACTTGATGCACAATCAGTGCTGCGTTCGGCACACACCGATCTCCACGAGGAGCAGAGATGAGAGTTTCAGATCTGGAAGGCGCGTTACTCGATTACTGGGTTGCACGAGCGGACAATCTGCCGAAGCCGCACGTCGACGACGGCTTCTGCTGGATCGAAGAGGCCGCTTGCGACGGCGATCCCGCCCGCGCGCTCGACGCGGCCTTCGCGCCGTCGTCGGACTGGGCGCAATGCGGCCCGATCATCGAACGGGCGAGAATCCATCTGCTGCCGGCCGCGGCAGGCGATCATGCATCATGGACGGGCTCCGTTCCCGCCGGCGCGGGCACCATCGAACAGGCCGGCGCCACGGCGCTGATCGCCGCGATGCGCGCGTTCGTCGCGAGCCGTTTCGGCGATACGGTCGCCGACGAAGCCGACGTCGAAGCGCACTGAACGCCGCCGTCCGGCATCACATTAAAAGCATTCGAATACCACTTCGACCGTCTGGTTGCCTGCGCTGCGCACACCGTTCGTATGAATCTCGACGGTGTGCATCTGCTTTTGCTGGTCGCGGCAATACGCGTTCGCGTGCTTGACCCCCGCGTTGCGGATGCTGTTCCACGACGCGAAGGTGGTGCGTCCGCGGCTCGTGACCGAGAGGTAGCCGTTCTGCTTCCTGTCTACGCCCGACACCGCCGTGCAGGCGGCGAGCACGCCGATTCCGGCAAGCAGAATGCACTTCTTCATATTCCTCCCACAGTTGGGGCATTGTCGCGGGCGAGGGCCGCAACGGCAACTGGAAAAAACGCTAGCGGGGTTTGGCGTGGCGCGGCTGCTGGCCGGCGCACGCCGAGGCATTACATTACCCTTTCCGATGCGCGGACGGCTTGTCAGGGACTTCCGGGAGCGCCGATGGCGTGGTCGGCGGAGTAGCATGACAGGCAGCACATACAAAAAGACAAGGAGACACGGATGCTTCCCGCCGCCGATACCTACGACAGCCTCGTCGCCGCGTTTGAATGGCGCATTCCGCCGCACTACAACATCGGCGTCGATGCCTGCGACAAGTGGGCCGACGGCAGCGGCCGTCTTGCGCTGATCTGCGAGACGCGTGAAGGCGAGGCGACGCGTTATACCTTCGACGACCTCAAGTCGATGTCGGACCGCTTCGCCAATGCGCTGCGCAAGAGCGGCGTGAAGAAGGGCGATCGCGTCGGCATCTTTCTCGCGCAATCGGTGGAGACGGCGCTCGCGCATCTCGCCGTCTACAAGTGCGGCGCGATCGCCGTGCCGCTCTTCGCGCTGTTCGGTCCCGATGCGCTCGAATATCGTCTGTCCGACAGCGGCGCTGTCGCGCTCGTCACGGACCTGGGCGGCGCGCAAAAAATCGCTTCGGTGCGCGCGAGTCTTCCCGAGTTGCGCACGATCTTCTGCGTCGATATCGATGCTCCGGACAGCGCGTTGCAGGTCGAATCGTTCTGGTCCGCGTTGAACGATGCGCCCGCTGCCTTCGACGCAGAACCCACCTCCGCCGACGATCCCGCCGTCATCATCTACACGTCCGGCACGACGGGCAAGCCGAAGGGCGCATTGCACGCGCATCGCGTGTTGCTCGGCCATCTGCCCGGTGTGGAAATGCCGCAGGCGTTCTTTCCCAACGCCGCGCATCTGATGTGGACACCCGCCGACTGGGCGTGGATCGGCGGCCTCTTCGATGTGCTGCTGCCCGCGTGGCATCACGGCGTGACCGTGCTGGCGAGGCGTTTCGAAAAGTTCGACGGCGAGGCCGCGTTCGATCTGATGCAGCGTCACGCCGTCACGCATGCGTTCCTGCCGCCGACTGCGCTCAAGATGATGCGCGTCGTCGAGCATCCGGAGCGCTGGAAGCTGTCGCTGCGCGCAGTGGCAAGCGGCGGCGAATCGCTCGGGGCGGAACTGATCGAATGGGGACGGCGCGCGCTCGGCGTGACGATCAACGAGTTCTACGGGCAGACGGAGTGCAACGTGGTCGTGTCGTCGTGCGCGACGCTGTTCGAGCCGTGCTTCGGTTCGATCGGCAAGGTCGTGCCGGGCCATCGCGTGGCGATCGTCGATGACACAGGACACACCGTGCCGCGCGGCGAGCCAGGCAACATCGCGATCCACGCGCCCGACCCGGTGATGTTCCTCGGCTACTGGCGCAATGAAGCCGCGACGCGCGACAAGTTTCGCGGCGACTGGCTGCTGACGGGCGACATGGGTTTGATGGACGCGGACGGTTTCATTCGCTTCGTCGGTCGCGACGACGACGTGATTACGAGCGCGGGTTACCGGATCGGCCCGGCGCCCATCGAGGATTGCCTGCTGCGGCATCCTGCCGTTCGCATGGCGGCCGTGGTCGGTGCGCCCGACGCGCAGCGCACGGAGATCGTCACTGCGTTCGTCGTGCTGAATCCCGGCCATGAGGCGAACGACGCGCTCGTGCAGACGCTGCAGCAGCACGTGAAGACGCATCTCGCCGCGCACGAGTATCCGCGCGCGATTCATTTCGTCGACGCCTTGCCGATGACGGCGACGGGCAAGGTCATCCGCCGTGAGCTGCGCGATCGCGTGACGCCTGCGTCGAACTGATTCAGGCCCATTCGCGCGGCGCATCGTCCTCTGAGGCGAGCGTGAGTCCCGCGACGGGCAGCGGCAACGCCGTCTTGTAGCGCACCTGCTTGAGCGCGAAGCTCGAACGGATATTCGACACGCCCGGAATTTTCGTGAGCCACTGCACGATGAAGCGTTCGAGGCCCTGCATGTCGGGCACGACGACGCGCAGCAGATAGTCGGCGTCGCCCGTCATCAGATAGCACTCCATCACCTCGGGGCGTTCGCCGACTTCCTGCTCGAAGCGCCGCAGCGCATCTTCGACCTGCTTTTCGAGGCTTACCTGAATGAACACGTTGATACGCAGCCCGAGCGCTTCGGCATCGAGCAGCGTGACCTGCTGACGGAACAGGCCAAGCTTTTCGAGCGCACGCACGCGGTTGAAGCAGGGTGTCGGCGACAGGTTGACGGCGCGCGCCAGCTCCGCGTTCGTGATGCGCGCGTTCTGCTGAAGCTGCTGAAGAATCGCGATGTCGATGCGGTCGAGGCGCCGCGCCGCCGCGGCGGATCTGGCTTCGGAAGTCATAGGGTAAACATTCCATGTAGGGCCGGTTTATCGGAATAAATACACTATCCGAAAGCGCGAAGGCAAGCAAAAGAGACGCACATTTTGCGGATGGATGGGTAAGCTGGTTGGACGTTTTCGAGTCGCTTTTCACGTACGTTTTCAGCCGGAGTTGCGCCATGACGGACTTATCGAGCGGTGCCCGCCCAGTGCTTGCCTTGACGCAAGCACGCATCGACAGCGATCCACAAGAGACGGCCGAATGGCTCGCCGCGCTGGATGGCGTCGTCCAGCATGTCGGGCTGGAGCGCGCGCAATACCTGTTCGACCGGCTGGCGGCGCATGCGCTCGGCAATGGCGTGGCGACGGCGCGCGCGAATGTCACGCCGTACGCGAACACGATTTCCGTCGATCAGCAGCCGCCGTATCCCGGCGATCTCGACACCGAAGAAAAGCTCGCCGCCGCGTTGCGCTGGAATGCGCTCGCGATGGTCGTGCGCGCGAACCGCGCGTATGGCGAACTGGGCGGTCATATCGCGAGCTACGCATCGGCGGCCGATCTGTTCGAAGTCGGCTTCAATCATTTCTTCCGCGCCGCGAGTCAAACGGCTGAAGGGCACGGCGGCGATCTCGTCTATTTCCAGCCGCATTCGTCGCCGGGCGTCTATGCGCGCGCGTTCCTCGAAGGCTTTCTCGACGAGACGCATCTCGAACACTATCGACGCGAGATCGCAGGTCCCGGCCTGTGTTCGTATCCGCATCCGTGGCTGATGCCGGACTTCTGGCAGTTCCCGACGGGCTCGATGGGCATCGGGCCGATCAACGCGATCTACCAGGCGCGCTTCATGCGCTATCTGCAGAACCGCGGTCTGCTGAAGACGGAAGGCCGCAAGGTGTGGGGCTTCTTCGGCGACGGCGAGATGGACGAGCCGGAATCGATCGGTGCATTGTCGCTGGCGGCGCGCGAAGGGCTCGACAATCTCGTGTTCGTTATCAACTGCAATCTGCAGCGGCTCGATGGTCCTGTGCGCAGCAACGGCCGCATCATCGACGAACTCGAAGCGCAGTTCACGGGCGCCGGCTGGAATGTGATCAAGGTGCTGTGGGGCTCGGACTGGGATGCGCTGTTCGCACGCGACCGCACGGGCGCGTTGCTGCGCGCGTTTGCGCATACCGTCGACGGCCAGTTCCAGACCTTCTCGGCCAACGACGGCGCGTACAACCGCGAGCGCTTCTTCGGACAAAACCCGGAGCTGGCCGCGCTCGCCGCGCATCTGAGCAACGACGACATCGACCGCTTGCGGCGCGGCGGCCACGACGTGCGCAAGCTGCACGCGGCGTACGACCGCGCGCTGAAGCACGACGGCCAGCCGACCGTGATTCTCGCGAAGACGATGAAGGGCTTCGGCATGGGCTCGATCGGTCAGGGGCGCATGACGACGCATCAGCAGAAGAAGCTCGACGTCGAGCAACTGAAGGCGTTTCGTGACCGCTTCCGCTTGCCGTTGTCGGATGAAGACGTCGAGCAGCTCAAGTTCTACAAGCCTGCCCAAAACAGCCCGGAAATGCAGTACCTGCATGCGCGCCGGGCTGCCCTCGGAGGCTATCTGCCCAGAAGGCGGAAAGCGGCATCGCAGACACCGACCGTGCCCGCGCTGCCATCCTGGGGGCAATTCGCGCTGGACGCGAACGGCAAGGAAATGTCGACGACGATGGCCGTCGTGCGCATGCTCGGTAGCCTGTTGAAGGACGCGTCGCTCGGGCCGCGCGTCGTGCCTGTCGTCGCCGATGAAGCCCGCACCTTCGGCATGGCGAACCTGTTCCGCCAGGTCGGCATCTATTCGCCGCTCGGCCAGCTGTACGAGCCGGAAGACATGGGCTCGATGCTGTACTACCGCGAGGACACGGGCGGGCAGATTCTCGAAGAGGGTATTTCGGAAGCGGGCGCGGTGTCGTCGTGGATCGCGGCGGCCACGTCGTACAGCGTGCACGATCTGCCCATGCTGCCGTTCTACATCTACTACTCGATGTTCGGCTTCCAGCGTATCGGCGATCTGATCTGGGCGGCCGCCGACCAGCGCGCGCGAGGCTTCCTGATCGGCGCGACGGCAGGCAAGACGACGCTCGGCGGCGAAGGCCTGCAACATCAGGACGGCACGAGTCATCTGGTGGCATCGACGGTGCCGAACTGCCGCGCGTACGATCCCGCGTTCGCGTACGAAGTCGCGATGATCGTCGATGAAGGCATGCAGGAGATGATCGAACGTCAGCGTGACGTGTTCTACTACATGACCGTCACCAACGAGAACTACGCGCAGCCTTCGTTGCCTGCTGCCGTGTCTGTCGACAAGATTCGCGAGGGCGTGCTCAAGGGCATGTATCCGCTCGATGACGCATCGCTCGCAACGGCGCACGTGCAGTTGCTCGGCTCGGGCGCGATTCTCGGCGAAGTGCAGGCGGCGGCGCGCATGCTCAAGGAAGACTGGAACATCGAAGCGTCGGTGTGGAGCGTGACGAGCTTCACCGAACTGCATCGCGACGGCGTTGCAGCGGAACGTGCAGAGCGCCTCTCCGACGATGAAAGCACCACGCCCTATGTGACGTCTGTTTTCTCAGCGACGAATGGCCCGGTGATTGCCGCAACCGACTACGTGCGCGCCGTGCCCGAACTGATCCGCGCGTATGTGCCGCGCCGCTACGTGACGCTCGGCACCGATGGCTTCGGGCGCAGCGATACCCGTGCCGCGCTGCGGGCGTTTTTCGAAGTGGATCGCGGGTCGATTGCGATTGCCGCGTTGAAGGCGCTTGCCGATGACGGCGCCATTGCGCGTGACATCGTCAGGCAAGCACTCGATCGATACGCCAAGCGCGCCACGGACAACAGCACGCCCTGGGAGAAGTGACGTACTTTAAGTCTGCGAAGCGGTCTGCGGCACGAGGAGATTGGCGTCACGCGCGAGCAGCCAGCGGCCGTCGGTTTCCTTGCGCAGAATCGTCATCGTGTTGCCGGCGAGGCGCATCGGCGGCGCGGAGCCGTCCTTCGGCGTGATCGAGATTTCGAGGTGCGAGCGCAGGAAGGCCCAGTCGCCCAAAACCTGAAGTTCGAGAATCTCGCTTTTGCCGTCGATTGAAATGTTTTTCTGGCCCTCGGACGCCGCCATGAATGCGGCTTTGCCGAACGGTTTCTGGCCGGGCACCATGAAAATCACATCGTCGGTCATCAGGGACAGCACGGTTGCCGTGTCGCCGGCCTTGCTGGCGGCAAGCCAGGTGTCGATCAACTGGCGGATGGCGCGTTCGTCGTCGGTCATGATGGAGTCCTCGCGGTTCAGGTTCGTCTGTTCATGCGTCGATTCATACGTCGATTCGATTCTAGACGCCCGACGTCGCGCATCATTCGCGCCCGGCCGCAGCCCTCACCGCGACGTGACAATCACACCGACACTCGCGCTCACGACGAACAGCGTTCCCGCCAGTTGCAGCGCCGTCATCGGCTGATGCAGCACGATAAAGCCCGCAAGCGCGCCGATGGCCGGTTCAAGGCTCATCAGAATGCCGAACGATGCAGCGGGCATATGACGCAGCGCGATCATTTCCAGCGCGTACGGCAAAAGCGGCACGAGCACGGCGAGGCCAGCCGTCGCGGCGAACTGCATCGGCGCGATATGCACGCCATGCTCGGTCAGGCCGAACGGCGTCGCGACGAGCGCCGCCGCGATCAGCGATACAGAGAGCCCTTCGAGTCCATTGAACAGCGCGCCCGTCTTTTTCATCAGAACGATATAGCTGCCCCAGCCGCATGCCGCGCCCGCTGCAAGCAGCATGCCGACGGGGTCGCCGATCCAGCCCGCGCGATCGCGCGCGAGCAGGAGTACGCCCGCGACCGCCAGCAACGGCCACAGCAGCGCACGCAGACGCCGCACGCCGAGCGTAGCGACCGTCAGCGGCCCCAGAAAGTCGATCGCGACGGCGAGGCCGAGCGGAATGCGCTCGATCGCCGAGAAGAAGCACAGCGTCATGCCCGCCATCGCGACGCCGAGCACGCCCGCGGCCAGCCAGTGCGCGCGCGAGTAGCTGCGCAGCTTCGGACGCACGACGATGGCGAGAATCACGGCTGCCCACGCGAGCCGCAGCCACGTCGTGCTAAACGCGCCGAACGCGTCCATCGTCGGCGCGGACAGCGCGGCGCCGAACTGCACGCACGACATCGACATCAGGCCGAGCAGCGCGGCCACGCCGACGTGGCGCTTCGGCGCGGCGGGCGGCGTGGCGTCGAAGGTGAGGGGATCGGCGAGCGTGGAGTCTTTCATGTATGTGAGTAGTGGGGCACAACGGCGACGCACAGCGGGCGAGGAACGATCATGATATCGGTGAAACGGGCGTTAAGATAAGCTGATATTCCTTATGCCGATATCACGATTCTTAATGATGCGCGACTTCGACAGCAGTCTTCTCCGGGCCTTCGTGACGGTCGCCGAAACGGGCGCCGTCAGCGCGGCGGCCGTGCGTCTCGCGCGCACGCAGGCGGCCGTGAGCATGCAGTTGCGCCGACTCGAAGAGGACATCGGCCAGCGTCTGCTGGAGCGTTCGCCGCGCGGCGTGCGGCTGACGGACGCCGGGCATCGGCTGCTGCCGTATGCGCACGCGATCCTCGGTGCCGGCGAAGACGCGCGTCGCGCGCTCGAAGTCGGCGACGTGGCGGGCACGGTGCGGCTCGGCATGCTCGAAGATGTGGCCGTCGGCCGTTTGCCGCGCGCGTTGCGGCGCTTCTCGGCCGCGCATCCGCAGCTCGCGCTGGAGATCGTCGTCGATGCGAGCGCGGCGCTGTCGCAACGTCTTCACGATGGCGCGCTCGACGTGCTCGTCGGCGATCCCGCGATGGTCGACGCGACGCCGCTCGTCGCGTGGACACAGCCGCTGTTCTGGGTCGGCGCGCGTGGTTACCTGCCCGATCCCGACGCACCGTTGCCGCTCGTCGCGTTCGGCGGCGCGTGTCTGTGGCAGCAGCAGGTGATGACGATTTTGCGGCGCGCGGGCATCGCGTGGCGGGTCGTCTGCACGAGTACGAGCCTGCCTGCCGTGCAGTCCGCCGTCGAGGCGGGGCTGGGCGTATCGGTGCTGCTCGACGGCAATATCCGCAGCGACACGATGCGTGTGCTCGGCGCCGCCGACGGCCTGCCCGAGCCGCCCGCCGCCGATCTCGGCCTGTTCGTGCGGCATGCGGCAAGCACCCGGAAAGCCGCCGTCGATGCGCTTCAGCGCTTTCTCTGCGAGGAACTCGACCTGGGCCTGAGCGACCGGCCATCGAGGGCGGCGCGCCGCTGAACGGGTGCGAATTCCTGGGGCGCACGCGTGATAACCTCGCTCGACGGGATCGCGCTGAAGTTTCCCACCATTCCACAATCGCCGTGATTGATGCACACTGCGTGCGTCAACGTTTGATGCGCAATGATGTTGCGCACTCAACAATCAACCTTCATTCATTCACGGAGCTTCTTTGCCCACGACTCCCACGTCGCGTCGGCGGCCCAAACAGGCGCGTGCCGAATTCGCGCTCGACAGCATCATGGAAGCCGCTGCCCGCACGCTCGAAGCGCATGGAAAGGCGGGGCTGACGACACAGCGCGTCGCCGATACGGCGGGATTCAGTATCGGCGCGATCTATCAGTACTTTCCGAACAAGGAAGGGCTGATCGAAGCGCTCGCGCGACGCGAACTGGACCGCCTGACGGCGATGATGAAAGAGGCGCTCGTGCAGCCAGCGCCGTTCGGCACGGGGCTCAACGCGCGCCGCATGATCCGCGTGGTCGCGGCGTTTATCGGCGACCGTCCGCGCCTCTATGGGATCCTGCGCGCCGAGTGGGCGGCGGCTGCGCCCGACTCGCCGCTCGGACAAGGGATGCTGCGCTACTTCGGCCTGATTTCGGGCACGTTGAACCGCGAGAACCCGGATCTGGGCAAGCGCATCGGCAACGACGAAGCGCGCTTCGTGCTGTTTCGCGCGATCTCCGGCGTGCTGCTCGCGACGGCGCTGGAGCGTCCGCATTACTTCGGCACCGACGCCTTCGAAGACGAAATGGTGCGCCTGATCCTCGGCTTCCTGAACTACAGCCTCGCCGTGGATACCCCGCGGCTCGCGCGAGAGGACGACAGTTTTACAAGCGCGTGAAAGCCGGAATCATTTCGCCATCGTTTCTCCGATATGCAACGGCGGGCTTGCGGGCCGTTTTTCCCTGATGTCATATTGAACGTCCGACGGCCGCAAGCGCAGTGCGCATGCCGGCCGCTTTCAGCGCATATCAATTCGACGCCGCCGCGACGACATGTCTGTCGACCGCGCGAACGGTGCGATCGGGGAAACGCATGAACCATCATCAGCTTGAGTCGGATATAGAACATCTCGAGCATGTCATGGCGCGCATTTCAGGAACGGATCATCTGCCGCTGTCGTACTGGCGCAAGCGCGTCGACGACGTGACGGCCGCCGCGCGCATTCCCGCGCAGCAGACCCGCGCAAGAAAGCTCGATGAAGTGCTTAGCGCGCTCGAATCGCGCGCAGACGTCTGATCGCAGTGATGTAGATGCTGCGGCGGCAACTATTGCAAGCGGACGCGCGACAAATTGCACGTCCGCCTGCGTTGCCGGCATGGATCCGCGAGCAGCGTTAGCGTCGGATCACGCCCATGAGCAGCGTGACGAGAAAGATCACGATAAAGATAAAGAACAGCACCTTTGCTATTTCAGCAGCGCCTGCGGCAATGCCGCCGAATCCGAAGACGGCCGCAATGATGGCGATGACGAAGAAGATGGCAGCGTATCGAAGCATGGAATCCTCCATCGGTGTTTGGCTGAACGGATCGATGCAATGACCGATCCACGGGCGCGGAAACCGCGTCGGCAGACACAGGCGCCGCCGTCACCGCATGGAGCAACACCCATGCCTATCGACACGGACGTCGCCGGAACCCGTTATCTGCGACATCAGGAAGCATAGCTCCTCGCTGCCTCATAGCCAGTCGCGTGCGAGCATCGCCAGCACGCTTGCGCCAATCGCGAGCAATACGACGCCCGTCACGCGTTCGATCGACGCGCTATGGCGCGTGAAGCGCGCAACCACGGCGGGATGCCCGATCCCCATCGCTACCAGCAGATCCCAACCGAACACGGCCGCGAACATCCAGACGCCGTAGACGATCTGCGCGCCGAAAGGCGCGTCGCGTGCCGCGAGCAACGCGAACAGGCTTGCATAGAAGAGCGCGTTCTTCGGATTGAGAATCGCGGAGGCGAAACCCGTTGCGAATCGTGTGAGCCACGCGCTCGGCCTCGGCGCGGACGATTCATCGCGATCGGGCGTCGCGATCGAAGCCGCGCTCGCATGCCGCAGCATCAATCCGCCCAGATAGAGCAGATAGACGCAGCCCGATGCCTGCACGAGCGCGAACGCTACGCCATGCCGATGCAGCGCCGCCACGCCGCCCACCGCAAGTGCGATGAAGACGCCGTTCGCGCACGCGATGCCGAAGCACACGGCGCCCGTCTTGCGCCATCCGCGTAAAAGCGCGCTGCGTGCGATCAGGAAGAAATCCGGGCCGGGGCTGAGCAGGGCAAGAAGATGCGCGCCCGCGACCATCGCGAATTGCTGAAGAGAAAGACCCATCTCGACTCCTTGTGTGTGCGGGGAGTCTGCGGGACAGGTGCGCGGAGATATTGAAGAAAAGTGCGCGATGCGAAGCAGGGCACAGCGCTTATGAACCGGCCGCGCGTCGATAGGCGCCCGGCGTCATCGCGACGCGCTCCTTGAAGGCGCGCTGGAAATGCGCCTGATCCGCGAAGCCGAGGTCATGTGCGACGGCAGTGAGCGCCTGGCCATCGCGCAACAGGCGGCGCGCGGCGTTGATGCGCAGATCCAGTTGATAAGCGTGCGGCGCCATGCCCGTCGCAGCGCGAAACGCGCGAATGAACGCATAGCGGCTCATGCCCGCCATCTGCGCGAGCTGCTCGATGGGCAGGCGCTCGCCGTACGCGTCATGCAGCAGATCGGTGATGCGTCTCAGGCGATCGGCTGCGATGCACGGCACAGGCGGAAGCTCGCGCGCTACGCCGAGCCACGTGCGCTCGCTGACGAAGAGAATCAGCGCCGCTTCCTTCTCCGCGCTATCCGCGTCCGAGAACAGC
Source organism: Paraburkholderia sabiae (assembly GCF_030412785.1). Classification (NCBI taxonomy): domain Bacteria; kingdom Pseudomonadati; phylum Pseudomonadota; class Betaproteobacteria; order Burkholderiales; family Burkholderiaceae; genus Paraburkholderia; species Paraburkholderia sabiae. The sequence goes on along the minus strand of NZ_CP125295.1, from coordinate 5,278,361 downwards.
AGCCGGTTCAGCGAGCAATAACGCAGATACGCCTCGCGGTCGTGATTGATCGACGGACGCGCGAGCACGTCGTCGGCATCTGCGCTGCCGCTTTCGCGCAGCACGGCGCTCGCCCACGCGACATCGAGATGCAGCATCTGGTAGCTCCACTCGCTGTCCGTATCCGGATTGCACGAATGAACGCGCGTCGCGGGAATCAGCACCAGACTGCCCGGACCGAGGCGCGCGCGATCGTCGCCGCAGACATAGTTGCTGTGGCCGCTGTCGACGGCGCCGATGGAGAGCGTGTCGTGCGTATGCGGCACGTAGCACGCGCGCGAGCCGAAAGCGAGCCGGCTTTCGACAAACGGCAGCTGCGGGTCGCGCCAGTAACGTTGATCGTTCATGGACCGATGATCGCATAAACGCAACGCCGCGTGAGTTGCACCTCATCGCAACCGCGAAATCGTTTGCGCGCCTTTCCATTCCTGACAATTCGACTTTTAAAATGAGTCAGGCATGCATGAAATAGTCGGTAATAAGAACCGGTCGAATTGAAAAATAATGAAAATCGAATATCCGTTCGCGATTATCTGGTTAAACGTTTGCGAGCCTTTCTCAGCATAAATCGATATTCACGGAGCATGCAGTTATGCCGTTTTCAGCCCCGTGATATTTTTGCGACACCCCTTCTCAGGCAGTCGGAACGCGCTAAAATGCGCGCCGATTCACAGAGATAGCGCTTCGTATCCTCTGATCTTTCCAGTCTGCAGATTTTCCTCAAGTGCGCGGCGCATTGTCCGTTATTTGACATATGGCCATGCGCTGCTGATCGACGGGACGTAAATCCCAGGAAAACCGGTTTTTTAATGCCGGTCGGTAAAAAAGAAATAACCGAAGAAAAAATCGTATGCGAGCGGGGATTCAAACGATATTCGAAGCGCAATCGGCGCTCGACGGGGTGTTGCAAGGCTTCGGCCTCACAGTGCACAGAACGATGATGGCGCAACCGCGCGCGCTCGTTCGTGCGCTTGCGCACGCTCGTGTGGTTGCACTGGCTGCGACGGCTGCGTTCGCGATGCATGGCGTCGCTGCGCAGGCGCAATCTTCGACCGGGGCGGCCACCCAGTTGCACGCGCAGGCATCGAACGGTGCTGCGTCGCCGCGCGTCAATCTCGCGTTCTTCTATGGCTCGCGTGTGCCCGTCGGCGAATTGCAGGCGTTCGATGCCGTCGTGATCGATCCCGCCAGCGGCTTCGACCCCGATGCGCATCCGCTGCGTCACACCGTCTGGCTCGCGCGCACGCACGCCGATGCCGCGCAAGCCACGCCGGACACATTCATCGGCGCGCAGATCGAACCGTTGTGGAAGCGCGGCTATCGCGGCTTCCTGCTCGACACGCCCGCGGCCATTGCATCGATCGACGCAATCCACGCCGCGCATCCCGATGCGCGTCTCGTGATCGGCGGCGAGGGCGCGTTGCAGGCCGCACAGCCGCACGCGAATGCGCTCTATGCCGTGATCGGGCCGTCGCTGGTGCGCGATGCGCAGAACGGCAACGTCGCCGCGAGCGAGCGCGATGCGCGCGCCGCCGCCGCGAAAAACTTCACGCAATCGACAGGCGTGCCTGTCGTTTCGATCGAAACCTGTCCCGCCGACGACCGCGCATGCGCGCGCACGACGGCGGCACAAGTGCTCGCGCAGGGCGTGACGCCCTACGTGACGAACGCGTCGCTGAATCAGGTGGGCATCGGCGCGATCGAAGTGCTGCCGCGCAAGGTGCTGATCGTGCAGGACAGCGAGGTCGACCTGCCGCTCGACGAAACGCCCGGCGTGCGCGATCTCGCGACGCCGCTCAACTATCTCGGCTACGACGTCGAATACGCGAACGTCAACGAGCCGCTGCCCGACGGCATCACGCCGGACCGCTACGCGGGCATCGTCGCGTGGCTGCAGAGCGATGAAACGGCGAATAGCGGCGCGTGGCGCACGTGGGTCGATGCGCGCATGGCCGCGCATGTGCCCATGGTGTTCATGGGGCAGTTCGGTTTCGACGCGGCGGAAGACGAAGGCCGCGCGCTCGATCTGCAAGCCGTCGCGGGTCCGTTTACCGACAAGATCGAGGTTGTGTCGCGCGATCCGATGGTCGGCTTCGAAGTCGATCCGAAGCTCGGCGCGCGCGATCTGACAGGCGTGCAGGTCGGCAGCGCGAGCAAGTCGCTGTTGCGCGTGAAGAGCGGCGAAGCGACGCTCGACCAGATCGCGATCACGCCGTGGGGCGGCTTCGCGATGAGCCCGTACACGGTCGTGTCGCTGAACGGCATCGGCCAGGAGCGCTGGGCGATCCAGCCGATCGATTTCCTGCGTCAGGCGCTGCGCCTGCAGGCGATGCCGTCGCCGAGCGTCACCACGGAAAACGGCCGCCGCCTCTTTATGACGCACGTGGACGGCGACGGCTTTGCGTCGCGCGCGGAATTCCCCGGCGCCGACTATTCGGGCGAAGCGCTCTATCAGCAGATTTTCACGCGCTACAAGGTGCCGATGACGCTGTCGGTGATCGAAGGCGAAGTGGGGCCGAAGGGTCTGTATCCGCAGATTTCGCCGCGTCTGGAAGAGATCGCGCGCAAGATGTTCGCGCTGCCGTACGTGGCGATCGGCACGCACACGTATTCGCATCCGTTCGAATGGGAGAACGTCGACGCGAAGACGGGCGAGCGCGTGGATCGCGGCGGCGGCGACACGGCGTTCTCGCTGAACATTCCGAACTACACGTTCAATATCGATCGCGAAGTAACGGGCTCGATCGATTACATCAATTCGCGTCTCGCGCCAGCCGGCAAGAAGGTGACGATCCTGCAATGGCCGGGCAACTGCGAGCCGCCCGCGATCGTCGTGCGCAAGACGTATCAGGCAGGCGTCGACAACGTGAACGGCGGCGACACCGTCATCACGAAGAGCGCGAACAGCTGGACCAATATCGCGCCCATCGGCGTGCTGAAAGGGCCGGGCGCGTATCAGGTCTATGCGCCGAACCAGGACGAGAACGTCTACACGAACGACTGGCTCGGCCCGTTCTACGGCTTCACGCGTGTGCTCGAAACGTTCGACATGACCGACAAGCCGCGCCGCTTCAAGCCGATCGACATCTACTACCACATGTACAGCGGCACGAAGGTCGCGTCGCTGCGTGCGCTCGACCAGATCTTCGCAGCGGTGCTCAAGCAGCCCGTGCTGCCCGTGCATATGACGGACTACGCGCACAAGGTGCTCGACTGGCGTACGTTCGCCGTCGCGCGCTCGGTGCAGAGCGAAGGCGCTAACGCGAAGTCCGATGACTGGCTCGTGCGCGGCAACGGCGAAGTGCGCGAACTGCACTGGCCGCAGACCACTGCGCCCGACCTGCATGCGTCGCGTGGCGTGACGGGCTATGCGCCGGGACCGGACGGCACGTATATCCACATCACGGACGGCGCGGCGCGCGTGTCGTTCGACGAACCGGGTACGTTGTCGAAGGCGAGCGCGCTGCCATATATCGCCGAGGCCAACGGTTTCGTGCGCGATTTCAAACGCGACGCGAAGGGCATGTCGTTCGAGTTTGGCGGCTATTACGAGCCGTTCGTGAAGCTCGCGAATGCGCAGACGTGCAGCGCGAGCATCGCGGGCCGCCCCGTGCCACTGAAACACGACGGCGCCTTCGTCCGCTTCGATACGGCCCCGCTCAACGCCCTCGAAGTCCACTATCAGCCCGTCGAGATCCGCTGTGAACGATAAAACGAACGACAAACGTCCCCGTATCGTTCCGACGTGGCTCATCTACACGCTCGCGGGCGTGGTGGTCGCGACGATGTACGGCGTGTCGCCGCGCGGCGGCTTGCGCCAGCGCGTCGCGTCGGTCGGCGCGCCGAGCGAGCTGAGCGTCGCGTATCTGGAAGCGTGGTCGAAGGTTCAGCCCGATAACGAAGAGTTTCTGTCGCTGCTGGGCGCGCAGTATCTGTATCTGGGTCGCACCGACGACGCCGAGCGCATCGCCGCACGCATGGAAAAGCTCGGTTCGGACGACATGCTGCGCAGCGCGATGATGCTGCATCTGTCGGTGACGGAGCAGCGCACGTTCGCGATTCCCGAAGACGATCCGCGCCGCGTTCCCGCGCTTGAAAACCTGCGCGCGCGTCTGACGCAGGCCGCGAAGTTGCCGTGGGCGCCGCGCGATCTCGAATGGCTTGCGCAGCGTTCGGCCGCCGTCGGCATGCCCGATCTCGCGGCGCAACTGTACGCGCGGCTGTCGGCGAACGATCCCGACGGACGCAACAAGTGGGACACGCAGATCACGCGTTACGCGCTGCAGGTCGGCGACTATCGTGCCGCTGCCGATGCGTGGTTCCGTCAGGAAGCCGCCGCGACGACGCGCGACGAGCAACGCCGCTGTTTTGTCGCGGGCATCCGCACGCTGCAGTCGGGCAATCTGCTGAACGACGCGCTGACGGCCGCCGACGCACATCTCGGCCCGCTCGCCGACGATCCCGCGACGCTCGTCGTGCTGTTGAATCTTGCGCGCGCGGCGAACCGTCCCGATGCCGTCGACCATTACGCGAAGCTGCTCGCGAAGTACGCGCTGGCTGAGCCGACGCCTATGCACGATGTGGCGCAGGCAGGGTATGCGTATATGGATGGTCCTGTGGCTTATCGCCGGGGCGCTGCGCTGGTGAGTCTGCGTGCAGCGATGCGCGCGGCAGCCGATGAAGAGCAGGGCGGCGTTCGCGTGATTCGCGTCGCCGCGGCAGCAGTACCGCAAGCCGTGAGCAGCACGAAGGGCGCGCAAGGCCCGCAAGAAACGAACACCCCCAGCCGCGACGCAATCCGCTCGGACCCGAGCGTCGCGAACGTCGTGTTCCAGGCCTTCGTCGAATCGGGCGATCTGGCGAGCGCGCAGAAGATCGCCGCGCAGCAGGTGCAGCGCGATCCGCGTTCCGTCGAATGGGTCAAGCGTCTCGCACAGGTCGCGGAATGGAATCGCGATCCGTCGCTCGCGCTGAAGTCGTGGCTCGACTACGCGCAACTGTCGAACGATCAGGTCGGCTGGCAGAACGTGCTGCGCATCGCGCCGATGCTCGACGATGACGAGGCGTATCTGACGGCGCTCGTGCACGAAGCGCGCGCGACGCCGAACGATCTGAAGCTGATCGACAACGTGACGGCCACGTATGAACGTCTCGGTCGTCCCGACGACGGCCTCGCCTTCCTGCGCTCGCTGCCGCGCGCGCAGAACGCCGACGCGCTCGACCAGCGCATCGGCCAGCTCGCCGAACGCGCGGGCCACGACGATCAGGCGCTCGCGACGTATCGGGCGGTGCAGGCGCGTCATCCGAACGATGCGAACGCGGCGCTGCGCACGGCGAGCGTGCTGTATCGCCAGGGCGACTATCGCGCGTCGCTGGCTGCGCTGAAGACGGCGCGCGCGGGCGCGAAAGATACCGACGAAGACTTCTGGCGCAACTATGCGGAACTCGCGCGTCTGCTGCAACTCGACGACGACGCGAACGAAGCGTATCGCCATCTGATCGCGAGCGGCGCGGCGACGTCCGAAGACCTCGGCGACATGACGTACTTCTACGATCCGTATCCGATCGATGCGGGCCGCGTCGCCGAGTTGCGCTATCGCCGCGATCACACGGTGCGCGCATTGCAGGACGCGATCTTCTATTACACCGACGCTCAGGCGATGGACCGCATCGCGTTCCTGCTCGCGAGTCTCACGCCGGAAGAACTGAAGGCGGCGGAAGCATCGCCCGCGCTGCTCGGCGTGCGCGCCGAATACTATCGCCTGATCAACGAGCAGCAGAAAGCGCTCGCCGATCTGAAGCGCGCCGTCGATCTGCCCGGCGCGAGTTCCGATCTGCGCGCGGCGTATCTGTGGACGCTCGTCGACTACGGCAGCGACGGCGATCTGCGCGAAGCGTTGAAGCGCTGGCGCGGCAGCGCCGATCAAAGCTCGGCGTTGTGGGAACCGTACGCCGCCGCCGAAATGCGCCTGAACCGTCCTGTCGCCGCGCTCGAATATCTGCGCCGTCAGTCGGCGATGATGTCGCGCGATCCGCTGTGGCTGCTGACTTACGCCGATGCGCAGGAACAGGCGGGCCACGACGGCCTCGCGTGGTCGATCCGCAAGAAGGTGTGGCTGCAGATGCAGCAGGACGAAGCGCGGCTCGTGAAGCTGCACGGTGCGCAGCGCGCGGCAATGCGCGGCCGCACCGCGCAGGACGCCGAGACACTCGAAGATCTGCGCGGCCGGCGCGTGACGCTCTCCGCCGAATACGCGACGGGCGATGAATCGGCGGCGCTGCTCGACAGTCTGATGTCGGCGAAACCGGCATCGACGGACAACGCGATTGCGCGCCGCACGATGATCGGCACGGCGAAGGGCTTGCCGGGTGGCGCTCCGCTCGACGGCGCTGGTTTGCCCGTGAATGCGCGTGTACGCGGCGCCGTCGCGAAGGACGTTGCCGTGGCGTGGGCGATGTCGAAGGAAAGCAATCCGCTCGCGAAACGCTGGCTCGCGCAGCAGTACGCCGAGCGTCTGTCGCGTCCCGTCGACGCGCAGCTGACCATCGCGCTCGCCGAGAACGACATCCCGACGATGGAGCGCCTGCTCGCGCAAGAGCGCTCGCGTCTGCCGATCAACGACCGCATCGACGCGACGATTGCCGTCGACCGGCCCGACCGCGCGCAGCAACTCGCGTTCGATGCGCTCGACGGCGCGCCGGAAGACACCGACCTGCATACGCGCGTGACGGAAACCACGCTCGACTGGCCGCAGTTCGTTGGCGCGGAAGTGGAGAATCACATCGAGCATCCGCTCGATTACGTGGAGACGACGCTTGCCGCGAGCCGCAAGATCGCCGAGCGTTATCTCGTCGGCGTGACGGCCGTTCAGCACTTCCAGCATTCGACCGATATCACGCAGCTGACCAACGTGCCGTCCGTCGACCGCTGGCTGAACATTTCCGGCGAGCGCCGCACGCGCGACACGTCGTTCTCGATCACGGGCGGCCGCCGCATCGCATCGGATTCGTTCTATACGCTCGATCTCGCGGGCCAGGTGGGGCGCAACTCGGCGCTGACGCTCGGCTTGCGCGCGGGCCGCAATCAGGTCGCCGACGAAAACCAGACGCTGCTCGTGGGCGGCATGAAAGACAACCTGATCGGCGACTTCACGTATCGCGCGACGGATCGCATCACGTTCACGGGCAGCATCGAGGCGGACCGCTTCTATAGCCAGGCGCGGACTTACCTCGGTAGCGGCGTGCTGTCGACGGGCGAAGTGAGCTACCGGATTCGCACGAATTATCCGGACTACACGCTGCGCGCGCTGATCACGCATGGCGGCTACGGCGCGAGCGGTCAGGCCGACGCGCTGATGACGCGTCTCGTGCCGACGGCATTGCAGCCCGCGACGCCGCAAGACTTCATGCCCGACACGTACACGCAGTACGGTTTCTTCTTCAGCTTCGGCGACGAATTGCTCGAGCAGTACACACATGCGTGGCGTCCGTTTCTCGACGTCGGCATCGTGCACGACTCGATTCAGGGCTGGGGGCCGGACGTGAGTCTCGGCATTGCGGGCACGGTGTTCGGCGGCGATCACGCTGCCGTGTATCTGTCGCATCAGCGCGTGTCGAAGATCGGCACGCCCGTCACGGTGCTGGGTGCGCGCTATCGATGGTTCTACTGATGCCGGAGACGGCGACATGAGCGAAATAACGACATTTCTGAGGAGTGGTTCGATGAGCAACATCAACGGGTGGTCACGTTTGATCAAGTGGGTGGCGGCCGCGGCCGCATCGGCGCTGGTGCTGGGCGCATGCGGGTCGATTCGCCAGGCGGGCTCGCCCGCGCTCGAATCGAAGGATGCCGTCGCCGTCGTGACGATGGCGAACTTCACCGAAACGCCGGCGGCAGGCAGCAGCGCGGCGGCGATTGCAGCGAACGCATTGCGCGCGAACGGTTTCGCTGACGTGCGCCTCGCGCCCGTCGACGCATCGGCGAACGCGATGTTCGATACCGCGCAGCGCGATATCGGCGAGAAGAAACTCGCATGGGCGCGCGAGCAGCGCGTGAAGTACGTGCTGACGGGCGCCGTGGAAGAGTGGCGCTACAAGGTCGGTGTGGACGGCGAGCCCGTCGCGGGCGTGACGTTCGAACTGATCGACGTGGCCTCGGGCCAGGTCGTGTGGAGCGCGACGGGTTCGAAGAGCGGCTGGACGCGTTCGAGCCTGTCGAGCGTCGCGTCGTCGCTGATCGGCAACCTGCTGTCGCCGCTGCGCACGCGCGGCTGATGTATCGCATGTGGATGAGCGCCGCGCATCGCCGCGACGCTCATGCGCTGCAATCTGCTGCATTTTGCAATACCAGAGTAATTCGACACGTGATGAGGAGTCGGCTGTGAATACCGTCACCGCGCAAAGCGCCGCCAATGCGGCGAAGCCGCGTCAATCGAACCCGTTCGGCAACCTGAGCGCGTGGCGGCGTCTCGTCGCGCCTGCGGTGTCGCGTCCGTTTTCCATCGCGGAGACGATCGTGTTCATCGGCGTGGCATTCGCGGTGTCGTATGCACTCGACCGCAACGATCCGTTCCTGATGCGCACGGGGTTTCCGTGGCTGTGGTTCGCGCCGCTGATCGTCGCGCTGCGCTACGGCACACTGCTCGGCATGCTGGGCTGCGCGATGCTGATCGGCGCATACCAGGCGATGAACCACGGCAGTGCCGCCGCATGGCCGACGCTGTTCTTCACGGGCGGCGTGCTGCAGACCATCGTCGCGGGTCACTTCGGCGACACGTGGGGCAGCCGCGCGCAACGCGCGAACGCGATCAACGATTACCTCAACGACCGTCTCGTCGCGATCACGAACAGCCACTATCTGATGCGCCTGTCGCACGAGCGGCTCGAGAAGGACTTGCTGACGAAGCCGACCACGTTGCGAGACTCGATCACCGAGCTGCGCCGCATTTCCGTCGCGCATGGTCTCGATACGAAGCCGCGTCATTCGGGCGACATGGCGGGCACGCGCGAGCTGCTCGAATTCGTCGCGCAGGCGTGTCAGATCGAAGTCGCGGCGCTGTATCCCGTGCATGACGACAAGGTGGGGCGTGAAGCACTCGCGCGCGTCGGTGACGCGTTCGATTTCGATCCGCGCGACGATCTGGCTCAGCGCGCGCTCGAAACGCGCGCGGTCGCGCATCTGAAGAGCGAAGACCGTCCCGTGACGAACACGGATCTGCTCGTGTGCGCGCCGCTCATTTCCGCCGACGGCCGCATGCTGGCAATGCTCGCGATCCGCCGCATGCCGTTCCTGTCGCTGAACTTCGACAACCTGCAACTGCTGCTCGTGCTGCTCGGCTACTACGCGGACGGCGTCGAACACTCGCAGCAGGTGCGCGACATCCTGAAGGCCGTGCCCGATTGCCCGTACGAATTCGCGCTCGACGTGAACCGTCTCACGCGACTCGAACGGTCGGCGGGAATCACGTCGTCGCTGGTGGCGCTCGTGTTCCCGCACGACGATGCCGGCGACTCGTTCTTCGAACACGTGATGCGCCGCCGCCGGTCGCTCGATCTGATGTGGCCGGTCAAGGCGGCAGGGCAGTCGGTGCTGCTGAACCTGATGCCCGCGACGGATGCGACGGGTGTCGACGGCTATCTCGCGCGGATCGAATCGAGTCTGCGTTCGCAGTTCAATCTCGACCTGGAAGGCGCGCGTATCGGCGTGCATACGCTGCATCTCGGCGGCGACGAGCCGGGCGTGGCGTTGAAGCGTCTTCTCACGCGAAGTGGCCTCGATGGGTAAGATCATCACAAACCGCCCGGCGGGCGGCGTCATCGGCTTCATGCTGTCGGTGCTCGCGGCGCTCGGCATCGTCATCGTCGCGTGCGCGCAGGGCGTGGGCATCGTGTATTTCGCGGAAATGCCGACGACGTACGATCCGCTCCTGTCCGTGATCGCGCTCGATGTTGTATGCGGTGCGTTGCAGGCGCTGCTGTTCCGCCAGCTGCTGCCGCTGCGTTATCGTGAGCCGCGTGCATGGAGCCTGCTGCTGCTCGGTCTCGCGTGCACGTTTGTGCCGCTGTGCGGCGGACTCGTGGTGCTGGTCAGCTGCATCTGGGCCGCGCTCTCGCCCGCATCGCATCCCGAGGACGAAATGGGCGACGTGCCCGCACCGGAGTTCGTCACGTATCTGATGTCGCGCGTGTCGCATGGCGGCGGCGCGCGCCTGCAGGCGCGTCTGATCAACACGAAGGTCGCCGCGGCCGATCGTCTGTCGGCGCTCGTCGCGATCCAGAACATGCCGACGCGCACGACGGGCACGCTGCTGCGCGACCTGCTCGCCGATCCCGTCGAAGACGTGCGTCTGATTGCCTACGGCACGCTGGATCAGGCGGAAAACGACGTGATGCAGCGCATCTTTCATACGGCGAAGACGCTGGAGTCGGCGGAGTCGGACGGCGATCGCCGCGCGTTGAACCGTCAACTCGCCGAACTCTATTTCGAACTGATCTATCAGAACCTCGTGCAGGGCGCCGTTTATCGGCACACGCTCGAGCAGGCGGACCGCTATGCGCGCGCCGCGCTGGAGATCGACGACAGCGACGCCGCGTTGTGGATGATTCGCGGCCGCCTTGCGCTGACCAACGGTAACGCGGACGAAGCCGCGCGCTACATGGACCGCGCGCAATCGCTCGGTTTTCCGCGCGAGCGTCTGGTGCCCTGGCTCGCCGAAGTCGAATATCTGCGCGGCGATTACGCGCGCGTCTCCGAACTGCTCGCGTCGCTCGGCAATGCCGCGACGCTGCCGATGCTCAAACCTGTTGCGCGTTACTGGTCAACATGAAACCGTCACTGATGCGCCGCGCTGCGGACGCCGATGTTTGCCTGCTGCTCGAAGGCACGTTCCCGTTCGTGCGCGGCGGCGTGTCGAGCTGGGTCAATGAAATGCTCCGCTCGTATCCGGAGCTGCGCTTTGCGATCGCGTTTATCGGCAGCCGCGAAGAGGACTACAAGGGCGCGGCGTATGCGCTGCCCGACAACGTCGTGCATTTCGAAGCGCACTATCTGTACGAAGCAGGATCCGCCGATGCTCAGGCCGCGCGCGAAATTCCCGGCGATGCCGATGCATTTGCGAAGTCGGCGGCGCTGCACGAGGCCTGGCGCAACAGCGGCGAGGTCGAGCCCGGCGCAATGATGGCCGACATGGTGCAACTGATCGGTGACAAGGCGCCGCTGAGTGAAGAACAGTTCCTGACGAGTCGCGCGGCGTGGGACTTCATCGTCGATCAATATCATCGCTATTGCACGGACCCGTCGTTCACCGATTACTTCTGGACCGTGCGGATCATGCACAAGCCGCTGTGGCAGCTCGCGCGTGTTGCGGAGCAATTGCCGCCCGCGAAGGTGTATCACACGGTATCGACGGGTTATGCGGGCTTTCTGGGCGCGTTGCTGCATTACCGCACGGGCCGTCCGCTGCTGATCTCCGAGCACGGCATCTACACGAAAGAGCGCAAGATCGATCTGCTGCAAAGCCAGTGGATCCGCGACAACCGCGGCGCGTTCGAACGCGACATTTCGAAGATCAGCTATTTCCGCGAACTGTGGGTGCGCTTTTTCGAAGCGCTCGGCAAGCTCGCGTACGACGCCGCCGACGACATCGTCGCGCTCTATGAAGCGAACCGTCAGCGGCAGATAGCAGACGGCGCGCAGGCCGAACGCACGCGCAATATTCCGAACGGCGTCGACGTGGAAGGGCTCGCGCCGCTCGTCGAACTGCGCGAAGTGCGGCCGCGTAACGTGGTCGCGCTGATCGGCCGTGTGGTGCCCATCAAGGACATCAAGACTTTCATTCGTGCGCTTTTCATCGCGTCGCGCACGATGCCCGATATCGAAGGATGGATCGTCGGTCCCGAGGAAGAAGACCCCGCGTATGCGCAGGAATGCCGTGCGCTGGCGGAGAGTCTTGGCCTCGCGAAGAACGTGAAGTTTCTCGGCTTCCAGCGTATACACGACATTCTGCCGAAGGTCGACGTGATCGCGCTGACGTCGATCAGCGAGGCGTTGCCGCTCGTCGTGCTCGAAGGTTTCGCGGCCGGTATTCCGTCGATCACGACGGACGTCGGTTCGTGCCGTCAACTGATCGAAGGTTACGGCGAAGAAGATCGCGCGCTGGGCGTTGCGGGCAGCGTCGTGCCGATTGCGAACCCTGCTGCGTTCGCGCAGGCGGTGATCGATCTGCTCGGCGACGAACCGCGCTGGCTCGCAGCGCAAGAGGCGGGTCTGCAACGCGTGCGGCGTTTCTATACGAAGGCGCAAATGACGGATCAATATCGCGTGCTGTATGAGCGCCTGATGGCTGCGCCGTCGCGCGTCAAGGCCGCCGACGGCAAGCAGACCGGCTGTCCGATGCATGCGGGCAGGGCGGCAGCGGCACAGACGGAAGAGGTGCGCTGATGGCAGGCATTGGTTTCGAGCTTCGCAAGATCCTGAAGCACCAGACGCTGCTCGGCGTCGCGCGCGCTTACGCGTATGCAGGGCTGATCAGTTCGGGTCCGCTGATCCTGTCGATCTTCGGCATTCTGATCATCGGTGTGATGAGCCTCGCGTTCGTGATACCGAAGTACGCGATCGTGCAGTTCCAGGTGTCGGTCACGTACATCATCGCGTGCAGTCTGATACTGACGGGTCCGCTGCAGCTGTCGTTCACGCGCTTCATTTCGGACCGGCTGTTCGAGAAGCGCGACGACCTCGTGCTGTCGAACTATAACGGCGTCGTGCTGGTGTCGACGGGGGCTTCGGGCGTGCTCGGCATGCTGGCCGTTCTGTTCGCGTTTCGCGGCGAACCGCTCGTCTACCGGCTGCTGATGGTGGCGGGCTTCGTCGTCGTCAGCAACATCTGGATCGCCGTGATCTTTCTGTCGAGCGTCAAGCAGTACCGGCAGATTCTTTATGTATTCGCACTCGGCTATGGATGCACCGTCGCGTTCGCGCTGATGCTGAACACGCATGGTCTGTCGGGGCTGCTCGGCGGTTTCGTCGCGGGCCATATCGTGTTGCTCGCGGGGCTGTCGGGGCTCATCTATCGCAACTATCGCAGCGAGCGTTTCGTCTCGTTCGAAGTGTTCCAGAAGCGCTTTGCGTATCCGTCGCTCGCGATGGTCGGCTTCCTGTTCAATCTCGGCGTGTGGCTCGACAAGTTCATGTTCTGGTACGCGCCGGGCACGGGCTCGAAAGTGATCGGGCCGCTCAATGCATCGGTGATTTACGACATTCCCGTGTTCATCGCTTACGTGTGCGTGATGCCGGGCATGGCGACGTTCCTCGTGCGTATCGAAGCGGATTTCGTCGAGTACTACGACCGCTTCTACGACGCCGTGCGCAGCGGCGCAACGCTGCGCCATATCAACGACATGCGCGACATGATGGTCGGCAGCGTGCGCGCGGGTCTCTATGAGATCGTTAAGATTCAGGCTGTGGTGCTGCTGCTGATTCTCGCGTTCGGTCATCTGGTGCTCGATGCTGCGGGGATTTCATCGCTGTACATGCCGCTGATGATCGTCGACGTGATCGCCGCGAGCCTGCAGGTGCTGCTGCTCGGTCTGCTCAACGTGTTCTTCTATCTCGATGCACGACGCACGGTGCTGCGGCTGTGTATTGCATTCGTGCTGTTGAACGGTATCCTGACTGGCGTTACCCTGCTGATGCAGCCGGACTTCTACGGCTACGGTTTCGCGCTGACGCTGCTGATTCTTGTCGTCGCCGCGGTGCAACTGCTCGATCGCAAGTTCAGCAAGCTCGAATACGAAACCTACATGCTGCGCAACTAGGCGCCACGTGTTCCCATCATGACAGCCAGTTCTCTCGCCCGTCTGGGCGTTTCGTGGATCGTCATCGCCTGCGCGGCCGTGGTCATCCTGTTGCTGTCGGTGGCGTGGGTGCGGCCCGCGCTGGCCGCATGCAAGCGGGTGTCATCGACGGGCATCGGGGCCGTCGCGTTCTTCTACGGCGCGAACGTGCAGGCCGAGCGCTTGGAACAGTTCGATACCGTCGTGATCGAGCCCGACAGCGGCTTCGATCCGCGCACGCATACGGCGCACTGTCCGAACTGGTACGCGTATGTGAGCGTCGGCGAAGTGACGAAACAGCGCGCGTACTACGCAAAGATGCCGAAGACGTGGTTCGCGGGCAGCAATGCGGCGTGGTCGTCGACGGTCGTCGATCAGACGGCGCCGGGCTGGCCCGCGTTCTTCGTCGACGAGATCGTGAAGCCGCTGTGGGAGCGCGGCTATCGTGGCTTTTTCCTCGATACGCTGGATTCGTATCAGCTCGTCGCGAAGACGGACGTTGAGCGTGCGCAGCAGCAGGCGGGCATCGTCGCGGTGCTGCATGCGTTGAAGGCGCGCTATCCGCAGGCGCAACTGATACTGAATCGCGGCTTCGACATTCTGCCGCAGGCGCACGATCAGGTGACGGCCGTCGCGTTCGAATCGCTGTTCGGCCGCTGGGATCAGGCGAATCAACGTTACGACGACGTGCCCGAGAACGATCGCGAATGGCTGCTCGGACAGGCAAAGCAGATTCACGATCGCTACCGTCTGCCCGTCATTTCAATCGATTATTGCCCGCCGGATGACGATGCGTGTCGTCGCGAGATCGTGCAGAAAATCGAAGCGCTCGGCCTGGTGCCGTATGTGACGGATGGTGGATTGCAGACGGTCGGTATGGGCGGCACGCTGCTCGCCGACGGCGCGCCGCTGAAGAAGGTGAAGTTCAAGCGCTGATTTGCAACTCGGCAAATCAGCGCTTTAATCAATGCGTCAACGCAACTGCGTGACGGCCAGCAGCAACACCATGCTGCCGATCGCGCCATCCAGCACACGCCACGCCGTTGCACGCCTGAAAAGCGGCGCAAGGGCTCGTGCGCCGTATCCCAACGCTACGAACCAGATCGCGCTCACCGCCATCGCGCCGACCGCGAATGCGGCGCGCGAGCCTTGCGCTTCGCGTGCGCCTGCCGTGCCGATCAGCAGAAACGTATCCAGATAGACGTGCGGATTGAGCCACGTGAACGCGAGCGTCATCAGCACGATGGGCACGGCCCGCTGCGCGGGCGGCGCAGTATCGCCTTTTGCATCGGTGTCGAGCACGGCATGGCCGGGGCGCAACGCGCGCCGCAGTGCGCTGATGCCGAACCACGCGAGATAGGCGAGACCCACATACAACAGCGCGTGGATAAAGGTCGGATAACGCTCGACGAGCACCGACGCGCCACCGACACCCGCGCCGATCAGCAGGAAATCCGACAGCGTGCACAGCAGCACGATCTTGCCGATATGCGAGCGCATGATGCCTTGACGGAGCACGAACGCGTTTTGCGCGCCGATAGTGACGATCAACGAGGCGCACAACGCGGCGCCATGCGAAAAAGCCAGCCAGTTCATGATGGTTTGGAGAGAGAGGATGAATCGGATGGCGAGAGTGTGCCGCGATCGCTAGAATAAGAGAAGCTCATTTCGGTAACGCCGATTAAGGAACGCTAATGCTCGACTATCCTTTGCTGGATGCGCTCGCGGCCGTCGTGCGTCACGGTTCGTTCGATCGCGCGGCTGCTGCGCTGAACGTGACGCCGTCTGCCGTTTCGCAGCGGGTGAAACTGCTGGAAGAGCGCGTCGGCAGCGTGCTCGTCAAGCGCGGGCAGCCGTGCACGGCGACGCGTTCGGGTGCGCTGCTATGCCGGCATACGGAACGCGTGCAACTGCTCGAAGCCGAGCTGAATGGACGCATGCCCGAACTGCCCGGCGCGCTGCTCGAACCGTGGCCGACCTTACGCGTGGCCGTGAACGACGACAGCGTGGGTACGTGGTTCATCGACGCCGTCGCGGGCTTCTGTGCGGAGCGCGGCATGCTGCTCGATCTCGTCATCGACGATCAGGACCATACCGCGCAGCGGATTCGCGACGGCAGCGTGCAAGGGGCGGTGACGACGCAGGCGGAGCCGGTGCAGGGCTGCCGTTCGACGCGTCTCGGGCGTATGCGCTATCTCGCCGTCTGCACGCCCGCGTTCTACGAGCGCTATTTCAGCGAAGGCGTCAGCCGCGACACGCTGCGCCGCGCGCCATGTGTCGATTTCAATCCGAAAGATCAGCTGCAGGCGCGCTTCGTGCACAAGCTCACGCGCGCGGAGGTCGATGCGCCGACACACTGGATTCCGCACGTGTCCGGCTTTTTGCGTGCGTGTGCGACGGGCCTGGGTTGGGGCATGTGCCCCGAACGGATGATTGCGGGGCAACTCGAAAGCGGCGAACTGATCGACATGGCGCCGGGCAAGCATCTCGACGTCGATCTCTACTGGCAGAGCTGGCGCCTGTCGATCGGTTGGCTCGACGATTTCGGGGCGGCGCTGCGCAAGCGGTCCGCCGAATTTCTCGACTGACCGCTTGCGTTATCAATGCAGACGGATCACAGGGTGCACGCGACGACGCAGCCAGTGGCTCGCCGTATCGAGCGCCATGCGCGCGAAGCCGCTGACCGTCATCACGTGCCGGCGATAGATCAGCCGGTACACGACAGTCGCAAGCCAGCCGTCGACGAACACGGGCCGCTCGCGCAATCCGCTCAGACTGCCGATCGTCCCGACATCGCCGAAACCGACCAGCGTGCCCGCGTCGCGATACGTGAACTCGGGCAGCGCTTCGCCGCCGACGCGGCACTTCAGCGCGCGCGCCAGAAACATTGCCTGCTGATGCGCAACCTGCGCACGCGGCGCAAGAAAACCGTCGGCATGCGAAGGGCAGGCGGCGCAGTCGCCTAATGCGAACACGTTCGCGTCTGTCGTGGTTTGCAGCGTGCGCTTCACGAGCACCTGTGCATTGCGGTTCACGTCCACGCCGTCGAGCACGCGCAGCACGGGCGGGCCCGCGATGCCTGCTGTCCAGATCGCGATATCGCTCGGCAGTTGCTGGCCGTCGTGCGTGCAGACGGCGTCGGCGCGCACTTCCGTCACGCGCGTCGT
Organism: Paraburkholderia sabiae; assembly: GCF_030412785.1. Lineage (NCBI taxonomy): Bacteria > Pseudomonadati > Pseudomonadota > Betaproteobacteria > Burkholderiales > Burkholderiaceae > Paraburkholderia > Paraburkholderia sabiae. The sequence continues at coordinate 5,261,325 of NZ_CP125295.1, read as the reverse complement.
CGTGAGCACGTCGACGCCGAGACTGCCGAGCATCCGCTGCGCACGTGAAGAGATACGCGGCGACAGCGCAGGCAACACGCGGTCCGTGCCTTCGATCAGCCGGATACAGAAGTCGCGCTCCGGATCGAGTGCAAAGAGGCTGTAGCGATGCATCAAACGGATGCTGTCGCGCAATGCCGCCGCGAGTTCGACGCCCGTTGCGCCCGCGCCGATGATGTTGATCGACACCGGCTGCACGTGCTGCGCGCCGCTTACGCGCCGCACATGGTTCGCTCGCGTGCATGCATCGAGCAGCTTGCGGCGGAACGATTCAGCATGCGTGATTGACTCCAGCGGCAGCGCATTTTCTGCCGCACCCTTTACGCCGAAGTAGTTCGTCACGCTGCCGAGTGCGAGCACGAGTGTATCGAACGCGATGTGACGCGCAGGAAGCACTTCGCGGCCGTCTTCGTCGCGCGTTGCGCTGATCGTGATGCGTCGCTGCGTACGATCGAGCGATTGCAGCGCGCCCTGTTCGAACTCGAAGCCATGACGGCGAGCCTGCACGGCATATTGCAGTTGATGCGTGGCGGGATCGATCTGGCCGGACGCGGCTTCGTGCAGCAGCGGCTTCCAGAAGTGCGTCGGCGAGCGGTCTACCAGCACGATGTGCGCATGCCCGCTCTTGCCGAGCGAGTCGCCGAGACGCGTCGCGAGTCCCAGTCCTCCCACGCCGCCGCCAACGACGACGATTCGGTGCGGCGCAGTGCATGTGCTGCTTGCGGTGTGTCGATCGATCGTAGTCATGATGCGTACTCTCCTGAACGTTTTTCAATGCAATTCATGCGCGAACATCATCAGTGAGGTCGAGTATAAAATCGGGGAAATCAGCAGCACAATTTAATGTTTGTACAGAACATATAGGTTTTCACTTATGTTAAAGGCCGCGACGTTTCGACAATTGAAGGCGCTCCACACGGTGGCGAAGCTCGGCAGCGTGTCGGGCGCGGCGGAGGAGTTGCGTCTGACGCAGCCCGCCGTGTCGCTGCAGATCCGCCTGCTTGAAGAGGCAGCGGGCGCACCGCTTTTGCAACGCGTGGGACGCGGCGTGCAACTGACGGCCGCGGGGGAAATCCTCGCGCGCTATGCGCTTGAAATCCTCGATCTATGGAACGGCGCCGCCGACGATCTCGCCGCGTTGCATGGCGAGCAGGGCGGCACGCTGCGCATCGGCGCGATCACGACGGCCGAGTATCTGATCCCGCCGTTTCTCGTGCGCTTCACTGAAGCACGTCCGCAGGTGAAGGTGCAGTTCAAGGTCGGCAATCGCGCGGACATCATCCGTATGCTCGCGACGCATGAAATCGATCTCGCCGTGATGGGCAGCCCGCCGCGCGAACTGCGCACGGTTGCCACCGTGTTCGCAAAGCATCCGATGGCGTTCGTCGCGTCGCCTTCGCATGCGCTGATGAAGAGAAAGCGCCTCACGCTCGGCGATCTGGAGTCGGCGAATCTGTTCGTACGCGAACGCGGATCGGGCACGCGTTCGACCGTCGAGAACCTGTTCAGGCAGGCGGGCCACAAGATCCATATCGGTTCCGAGCTGTCGAGCAACGAGGCGATCAAGCAGCTGGTCGAAGCGGGGCTCGGCATTTCGTTTCTGTCGCTGCATGCGTGTACGCTGGAATTTCACGCGGGACTGCTCGCGTTGCTGCCGCTGCCCGACAACCCGATCGAACGTGACTGGTACGTGATGCATGTGTCGGACAAGCGTCTGCCGCACGTCGCAAGCCTGTTCCGCGATTTCCTGATCGAAGAGGGCATGAAAGGCAGCGTGCCGATTCCGATGCCGTCCGTCGCGGCCTTGAAGAAACGCCGGCGCGTGTGAAATCTGCCGATTTTTTTCGACGTTATGCTCTCCGAGCGGTCTTTTGCTGACTTTCGAAAGCCCGCTCGCCGAGCCTGAAAGCCTTGCAGCATAAGCCTGACGCCTTACATCGACCGATATCGAAGTAAAGGTTGCGCCGACGATATTTGTACTCGAATTGTTTCTCTTTACAGTGGCGTCCAGACATTTGTTAAAAAAGCGGACGCCGGAAACCTGTGGCGAGCCGTGTGATTTCCCTGGCCGTCAGAGGAGTCGGAGACATGAGCAGCCGTAACGAGAGCAACAACAGCAGCATCACCACCGTCGAAACCTTCGGTTTCGAGCGCATCCCCGACCAGTCCCGCTATGCGCGGCCCATCGATCTGTTCCGCCTGCTGTTCGGCGGCTGCAATACGTTTTCGACTTCCGTGCTCGGCAGTTTTCCCGTGCTGCTCGGCCTGTCGTTCTGGGCGGGCGTCGCGTCGATCGTGATCGGCGTGCTGGTCGGCTCGTGCATTCTCGCGCCGATGAGCCTGTTCGGCATGCGCAACGGCACGAATGACCCGGTGTCGTCGGGCGCGCACTTCGGCATTCATGGACGGATCGTCGGCTCGTTTCTCGCGCTGCTGACATCCGTTGCATTCTTCTCGCTGGCCGTGTGGAGTTCCGGCGATGCGCTGGTAGGCGGTGCGAATCATATGCTTGGCCTGCCCGTGAATGGCTTCACGTTGAGCGTCGCATACGGCATCTTTGCAGTGCTCGTGCTGACCGTGTGCATCTACGGTTTTCGCTTCATGCTGTGGGTCAACAAGATTGCCGTGTGGACGGCGAGCCTGCTCTTCATCGCGGGCATCTTCGCGTTCGCTGGCCCGTTCGACAGCCACTATGCGGGCAAGGTGGCGCTGGGCGCGGTGGGTTTCTGGCCGGCCTTCGTCAGCGCCGTGCTGGTTGCACTGAGCAATCCCGTTTCGTTTGCATCGACGATGGGCGACTGGGCGCGCTACATTCCGCAGAACACGCCGAAGCATCGCACGATGCTCGCCGTGATGATCGCGCAGATCGCCACCTTCGTGCCGTTCTTCTTCGGCCTCGCGACGGCGACGATCATCGCGCAGAAGGCCCCCGATTTCATCGCGTCGAACAACTACGTCGGCGGATTGCTGGCGATTTCGCCGAACTGGTTCTTCCTGCCTGTGTGCCTGATTGCGATTATCGGCGGGATGTCGACGGGAACGACGGCGCTGTACGGCACGGGTCTCGACATGTCGAGCATGTTCCCGAAGCTGCTGAATCGCGTGCGTGCGACGCTGCTGATCGGCAGTGCGGCGATCGGCTTCATCTTCCTCGGGCGTTTCGTGTTCAACCTGGTCGAAAGCGTGTCGACGTTCTCGGTGCTGATCAACACATGCAGCTGTCCGTGGATGGTGATCATGATCATCGGTTACGTGACGCGTCGCGGCTTCTATCTGTCGGACGATCTGCAGGTGTTCAATCGCGGCGGTCGCGGCGGTCACTACTGGTTCACACACGGCTGGAACTGGCGCGCGATGGGCGCATGGATTCCGAGCGCGCTGACGGGCCTGTGCTTCGTCAATCTGCCGGACCAGTTCGTCGGTCCGCTTGGTGAACTCGCAGGTGGCCTCGATATCAGCATGCCTGTTTCGCTGACACTGGCTTGCACGCTCTATGTGACGCTGCTGCAATGCTTCCCGGAGCCGGATGGCGTGTATGGTCCGCAGGGCCGACGATGGTTGCGCGGCAGCTACAAGGCCACGCATGCACGGATCCGGCAGGTCGAACCGAGTCCCGCGCGAGGCAACAGAATGTCGGCGCCGCGCGAAGAAGTATTCGACACGCAGGACGCTGCGTAATAGAACTGAGCATGCCCTTCGCGGCATCGTGAACAAAGCATTGAATAGAGCAGGTGAGAAGATGAGCGAGTCGGTCAAACGCGCATTCGAAGGTGTCAAGCTGTTCCCGTTCTGGCTGGACAATCCGGCGGCGCCGGATGTCGAGCGAGAACTGATCGGGCCGACCACGGCCGATCTGGTGATCGTCGGCGGCGGCTTTACGGGTTTGTGGGCCGCTATTCAGGCAAAGGAAAACGATCCGCGCCTCGACGTCGTGCTGATCGAAGCCGGCAAGATTGCGTATGGCGCATCGGGGCGTCCGGGCGGGATCATTTCCACATCGGTGATGCACGGTTTGCCGAATGCGACACGTGTGTTCCCGAAAGATCTCGACGTGCTCGAACGTCTTGGTCAGGAGAACCTCGACGGCTTCAAGGAAGCGCTGGTGCGTTACGGCATTGAAGCGGATGTCGAGTGGAACGGCGAGATGACGGTGGCCGTCGAAGAGAAGCATGTGCCGCATTTGCAGACGGATTTCGAACTGCACGTGTCGCATGGTCACGATGTGGTGTTGCTCGACAGCGAGAAGGCTCGCGAGCAATTGAATTCGCCGTTGTTTGCGGGCGCGATGTGGTCACGTAATCGCAGCGGCACGATTCATCCTGCGAAGCTTGCGTGGGGCCTAAAGGCGGCTGCGTTGAGGCTCGGTGTACGTTTGCATGAGCATTCGCCGCTGACGAAGCTCGAAGAACACGGCAACAGGATGATCGTCTATACGCAGGCGGGGCGGATCGAAACGCCGCGCGTGCTGCTGGGTACGGGGACGGCGAATGTGGGCGTGTCGGATATCAACCGACGCGTGATGCAGGTGCGCGATCACATCATCGCGACGAGTCCGCTGACGGATGAGCAGATGGCGCGTATTGGCTGGAAGAACCGCCAGGGCGTGTATGACACGCGCACGCAACTCAATTATTTTCGCTTGACGAAGGATAACCGCATTATTTTTGGCGGACGTGTCAGTTATCACTTTGGCGGCAATAACAACCCTTCGCAGGATCGTGATGAGCGTACTTACTATAAGCTCGCCGAGGCTTTTTATCGGACGTTCCCACAGCTCGATGATGTGAAGTTCACGCACGCGTGGGGTGGGCCGATTGATTACTGCTCGCGTGGCGCTGTGTTTGCCCGGAAGTATCACGGGGGGAAGACTGTTTTTGTCGCCGGGTATACGGGGTTTGGCGTTGCCGGTAGTCGGTTTGGGGCGCGCATGGGGCTCGAGATGCTCTGGAATCGCGATACGTTGATTACTTCGCTCGATATCTCGCGGAAAGGGCCTTCGTATATTCCGCCCGAGCCTGTGCGGTGGATCGCCGCCAAGATCACTTTTAATGCTTTTGATGGGGCTGATGATCGGGGTGGGTGGAGGAGGTGGTGGATTAACTCCATTAAGGCTCTTGGGTTTCCTATGTAGTTTTTTTGTCTGCGACGCAGTCGCTATTTTGGTTTTTTGCTTTTTGTTTTTTTGCTGCGCTGGCATCCGCGAATTCGTATCGGTGCTTCAGGCGTTGCCCCTGTGCGGGGCGGCACCTACTTTTCTTTGCAGCGGCAAAGAAAAGTAGGCAAAAGAAAGCCGCTTCAAACCTCCGGTGCCCGCCCGGATAACGCCACGGCACACGGTCTTTGAGCTGTCGCGCAGTGACGCCAACACTCCGTAGAAAGCCCGCAGTCACGCGCGCGCGGCGCGAACGACGACATCCACCTGGGGCACGTTCGGTCGGCTTGTTTTTGCGCGTTTGCCGTCGGTCTGATTGCGGCGTTATGTGCTCCAGACTGTGTGTGGGGCTTTCGCGGCGTGCGCGGTTGACTGCGGGCTTTCCACAAAGTGCAGACGTTGCTGCGCGATGGCTCAGAGACCGTGTGCCGTGGCGTTATTCTGGCAGGCACCGGAGGTTCAAAAGCGGCTTTCTTTTGCCTACTTTTCTTTGCCGCTGCAAAGAAAAGTAGGTGCTGCCCCGCACAGGGGCGACGCCTGAAGTACGGATACGAACTCGCGGATGCCAGCGCAGCAGCAAAAACCTAAACAGAAAAACCGCGCAAAAACCGCGCGGTTTTAAAGAAAAAAGCAACGATCAACCACAATAAACAATACTGTACTTCTTGGTAGCAACAGGCATATGCCAGGTCCCAGAAAAGCCCTTATGAAGAACAAACGCATCCCCAGCGCGATAAGTATCGCGACGCCCATCATCGCCAGTAATCTCGACTTCGCCTTCGATGAGAACGCACACTTCATGAATGGGCAGATCGGAAAGCTTCAAAGTACCGGCATCGCACTGCCACACACCAGCGGTCAAGACATTGTCAGCATCAGAAAAAGCAGTCAAAGCATGCGGTGCTTTAGCGCCATCGAGAATCACATCAGCGGGATCATGCAACGCAGGTTGCAGCCCGGTAGCGCCAGGACCTTTAGCATCGATGCGAGTAAACGTAACATTGCTCATAAAACACAGTCTCCGGAAAAAGATCAAATAAGGAACCGCGAGTCTGAGCCAAACCCGCATCGCAATGAATTTCGATTTGAAGACATGTAGTTTGAGGGCGGTCGATGTAACGCATCGACTGAAACGGGCAGAACCCAATAGAGGAAACATCATGCAGCACGCCACGCAGTTCTATATCGACGGCAAATGGGTCGACCCGATCGAGCCGAAAACGCTCGACGTCATCGATCCGTCCACGGCACAGCCCTTCGCGAAGATCTCGCTGGGTAGCGCTGCCGATGTCGATCGCGCCGTCGCCGCCGCGAAGGCCGCGTTCGCTACGTATTCGGAAAGCACGGTGCAACAGCGCATCGATCTGCTGCAATCGATCCTCGAGGTGTACCGCAAGCGCTACGACGATATGGTCGAAGCCATCAGCCACGAAATGGGCGCGCCTAAACAGTTCGCGCACGACGCGCAGGCGTGGACGGGCACAGCGCATCTGGAAACGATGATCCGCACGCTGCAGAACTTCGAATTCGAGCAGATGAAGGGCAGCATGCTGATCCGCAAGGAACCCGTCGGCGTGTGCGGTCTGATCACGCCGTGGAACTGGCCCGCGTTGCAGATCACGACGAAGGTCGCACCCGCACTCGCGGCAGGCTGCACGATGGTGCTGAAGCCGTCGGAACTCGCGCCGATGAGCGCGCTGCTGTACGCCGAGATCCTGCATGAAGCAGGCGTGCCCGCAGGCGTGTTCAATCTCGTCAACGGCGAAGGGCACGTAGTGGGCGATGCGATGTCGCGTCACAAGGACATCGACATGATGTCGTTCACGGGCTCGACGCGCGCAGGCGTGCAGGTCGCGAAAGCCGCAGCCGATACCGTCAAGCGCGTGCATCAGGAACTGGGCGGCAAATCGGCGAACCTGATTCTCGAAGATGCTGACTTGCGCGATGCCGTCACGCGCGGCGCGCGCGCATGTTTCGACAACAGCGGTCAATCGTGCGATGCACCCACGCGCATGTTCGTGCCGCGTGCACGGATGGACGAAGCACTCGGCTACGCGAAAGACGTGGCCAATGCGCTCGTCGTCGGTCCTGCGAATGCGGCATCGAGCGATCTCGGTCCCGTCATCAGCCAGCAGCAGTACGACAAGATCCAGTCGATGATCGAAGCGGGCGTGCATGAACGTGCCGTGCTCGCGGCGGGCGGTCCGGGGCGTCCCGAAGGTGTGGGCGAAGGCTACTACGTGCGCCCGACGGTGTTCGGCCATGTGACACATGACATGACCGTCGCGCGTGAAGAAATCTTCGGACCCGTGCTGTCGATTCTCGGCTACGACACGGAAGACGAAGCCGTCGCGATGGCCAACGACAGCATCTACGGTCTCGCGGGTTATGTGCAGTCGGCCTCGCTCGAACGCGCACGCGCCGTTGCAAAACGCTTGCGCACAGGCACGATCTATCTGAACTACGCGGAGTACTCGCCGGAAGCGCCGTTTGGTGGCTATCGCCAATCGGGCAATGGGCGCGAGTACGGCGAGTTCGGTCTCGAAGATTTTCTCGAGATCAAGGGCGTGGTCGGTTACGCGAAATAAGCCTTGAAACAGGGCTTAAAATAGCAGTTCGATCGAATGAAACAGACGGCGGCGGTCCGCGTCCTGCGACCGCGCGCCTTCGTCGATCACTTCACGCAGACATTCGATAAAGCACGCCCCCGCCGGACTGACGGGCACGCCGCGCCGCGACGTGATGCTGACAATCGTCTCGTCCACCACTTCGCGCAGCGGCAAGGCGCGCAAGTTCTCCTTCGCGATGTTCACCTCGACGAGCGGCCACGGAAAGATACTCAGGAAATCCGTCTGCTGAACGAGGCCCAGCACGATCGCGAACGAATGCGCGAGATGAATCGTGTGCGGCACTTTCATGCCGCGCTTGCGGAACAGGTTATCGGACATCGACTCGCGGCTCGCGGGATCCCAGTTCAACACCCATTCGGCGTCCTGCAACTCGTGCAGCGTGCGGCATTCGCCTAGCGGATGACCGCGCCGCGCGACCACAGCGGAATGCGTCGAAAAGAGCGGCACGTTATGAAACTCCGATTGCGGCGACGCAGGCGGCGGACGTCCGATCGAAAAATCCAGGCTGCCGTCGCGCAGTCGCGGCTGCACGACGGCCAGTAATCCTTCGAAGAATTCCAGCTGCACGTCGGGCATTTTCTGCTTGAAGCGATTGACGGTCTCGGGCAGAAACGTCAGCGCGAGCCACGGCGTCACGCCCACGGAAAGCTTGCCTGCCGCCGCGCCGCGCATCGCTTCGAGTTCGGCTTCGGCGCGCGCGAGTTGCCCCAACACGAGCCGCGCATGCACGACCAGCGCGCGGCCGTAATCAGTGAACGCGACGCCCGATGTGCCGCGTATCACGAGCGGCGCGCGCAGGTCCGCTTCGAGTTCGCGCACGGACTTGGTCACGGCGGCGGGCGAAAGCCCCAACTGCCGGGCCGCGGCGCGGATGCTGCCCGTTTCCGCGATCGCGGCGAGCGTGCTGAGTTGATGGAGTTTCATGTCGGACGGATCGAAGTTGGCGGCGCGGGTGGCATCGCAAGTGGCAACTGCTGGTTGCCACCGTAACCGTTTCACGCCTGCCCGTCAAAAAAACGGTTGGCTATGCTGGGTTCACAGACATCCGAAGGAGACAGCAGCGTGAACACGATGGTCATCCCCGCCGGCATCGCCGGTCTCGAAGAAGAAATGATTGCGCTGCGCCGCCGCATTCACGCGCATCCCGAGCTTGCGTACGAAGAGCACGTGACGGGCGATCTGGTCGCAGAAAAGCTCACTGAATGGGGCTACACGGTCACGCGTGGACTGGGCAAGACGGGTGTCGTCGGGCAACTGAAAGTGGGCAGCGGCACGCGCAAGCTGGGCCTGCGCGCCGATATGGATGCGTTGCCGATCCACGAACAGACGGGCCTGCCGTACGCGAGCAAGCTGCCCGGCAAGATGCACGCATGCGGCCACGACGGCCACACGGCGATGCTGCTTGCGGCAGCGAAGCATCTTGCGCAGGAGCGTTCGTACGACGGCACGCTGAACCTGATTTTTCAGCCCGCCGAAGAGGGCCTCGCGGGCGCGAAGAAAATGATCGAAGACGGTCTCTTCGAGCGCTTTCCGTGCGACGCCGTTTTCGCAATGCACAACATGCCCGGTTTTCCGACGGGCAAGTTCGGCTTTCTGCCGGGCTCGTTCATGGCGTCGTCGGATACGGTCATCATCAAGGTGATCGGGCGCGGCGGCCATGGCGCGATGCCGCACAAGGCCGTCGATGCCGTCGTCGTGTGCGCGCAGATCGTGCTCGCGTTGCAGACCATCGTGTCGCGCAACGTCGGGCCGCTTGACATGGCGATCATCACCGTCGGCGCGATTCACGCGGGCGAGGCGCCCAACGTGATTCCCGAGTCGGCGGAAATGCGTCTCTCCGTGCGCGCGCTGAAGCCCGAAGTGCGCAACTATCTGGAGACGCGCATTCAGGAAGTGGTGCATGCGCAAGCGGCCGTGTACAACGCGCGCGCCGAGATCGACTATCAGCGGCGTTATCCCGTGCTCGTCAACGATGTGCAGATGACGCAGTTCGCCACGCAGATCGCACGCGACTGGGTCGGCGACGATGGGCTGATCGCGAACATGCAGCCGCTGACGGGCAGCGAAGACTTCGCGTTCATGCTCGAACGATGTGCGGGTTCGTATCTGATCATCGGCAACGGAGACGGCGAGGGCGGCTGCATGGTGCACAACCCCGGCTACGATTTCAACGACGATTGCCTCGCGACAGGCGCTGCCTACTGGGTGCGTCTTGCGCAGGCGTTTCTCGTCTGACGCGTTCGGGAGACGGACATGACGTACACAGCCGCATCGACCTCCACGCCGGACGACAGCGCATCGACGAGTGAAGTGCAACCGCAGCGCGCGAGTCACGCGAAAGCCATCGCCGCGATCACGCTCGGCAACGGCCTCGAATTCTTCGACTTCACGATCTACAGCTTCTTCGCGACGATCATCGGCAAGCTGTATTTCCCGGTGGAGGGGCAGCTCACGCAACTGATGCTCGCGGTCGGCACGTTCGGTGTCGGCTTCATCATGCGGCCGGTGGGCGGCGTGGTGCTCGGCGCGTACGCGGACCGCGCGGGACGCAAGGCCGCGATGAGCCTCACGTTGTGGCTGATGACGCTTGGCTCGGCGATCATCGCGTTCGCACCGACGTATGTATCGATCGGGCTGGCCGCGCCCGCGCTGATCATCCTTGCGCGGCTGATTCAGGGCTTTGCGCTGGGCGGCGAGATCGGCGCATCGACGTCGTTGCTGATGGAGTACGGCAGCGACCGTACGCGTGGCTTTTACGGCAGCTGGCAGTTCGTGAGCCAGGGATTGAACACGGTGGTCGGCTCGCTGCTGGGCGTCGCGCTGGCCGCGATGCTGTCGACGCATGCGCTCGAAAGCTGGGGCTGGCGTGTGCCGTTCGTGATCGGCATGGCGATGGGGCCGATCGGCGTGTATATCCGGAAGCATCTGGACGAAACGCTGCCGATTGCTTCTTCATCTGGCGATGCATCCGTGCTCGAAGCCGCGGCCGTCGCGAGGCCTGTGCGTGAGATTTTCGGCACGCATTTGCGCTCGATTGCTGCGGGTGTGGTGACGACGATTGGCGGCACGGCGGCGAATTACATCGTGCTGTTTTATCTGTCGACGTATGCGATCAAGATTCTGCATCTGCCGATGTCGCTGGCATTGTGGGCGTCGTGGACGGCCGCGTTTGTTACGGTGATCTGTTCGCCGTTTGCGGGGTCGTTGTCGGATCGGTATGGGCGAAAGCGCGTGCTTTGGATTTCGCGCGTGTTGTTGATTGCTGCTGTGTATCCCGCTTTTATGGTTATTAATGCTGTGCCTACTGTGCCTGTGCTGCTCGGTGTTGTTGCCGGGCTCGGCGTGCTTGTTGCGTTTACGGCTGTGCCTAATATCGTCATGCTGCCTGAGATGTTTCCGCGTGAGATTCGCGCGACCGGGATGTCGATTGTTTATTGTCTCGGTGTTTCTATCTTTGGTGGGTTTGCACAGTTTTTTGCTACCTGGTTGATTCAGCTTTCTGGTAGTACGCTTGCGCCGGCGTGGTATTTGATTGGATGTGGCGTGGTTTCTCTTCTGGCTCTGCCGTTTGTTCGTGAGACTGCTGGGAAGCCTATCGATTAAGGTTTTTTTGTCTGCGACGCAGTCGCCAGTATTTGGTTTTTTTGCTGCTTTTGGCTGGCATCCGCGATTTCGTATCCGTACTTCACGCGTCGCCCCTGTGCGGGGCGGCACCTACTTTTCTTTGCCGCGGTGTACAGACTGGAGACATAGCTGACAGGTGTACAGGGACATGGTTGACACTTTCGGGTAATCAAACGCCCGGATTCAACCATGCCCTGGGAAGCAAAAAACACCATGAATCTCCGCGAAGAATTCGTCAGCCTGGCCGCCACACAGGCCCTGTCATTCAGCGAGCTATGCCGGCGCTACCGGATCAGCCGCCAGACCGGCTACAAGTGGCTGGACCGTCACAAGGCCGAAGGCCCCGGCGGGCTGGCCGACCGCTCCCGACGCCCGCACCACAGCCCCCTGCGCTCACCTGAACACATCGAAGCGCGGGTGCTGGAACTGCGTCGCGAACATGGCTGGGGCGGACGCAAGATCGAACGGCGCCTGAAGGATCTGGGCGAGACAGAGGTGCCCGCGCCCGCCACGATCACCGAAATCCTGCGCCGCCATGGGCTCATCGATGAACAGGCGTCGCAGCAGCGCCAGCACTGGCAGCGCTTCGAGCACGCGCATCCGAACCTGCTGTGGCAGATGGACTTCAAGGGCGACGTCCAGACGCTGAAGGATGGGCGCTGCATGCCGCTGACGGTCATCGACGATCACTCGCGCTACAACCTCGTGCTGAGCGCCTGCTCGCGTACGACCACACAGGTCGTGCAGGCCGAGCTTGAGCGCGCGTTCCGCTGCTACGGGCTGCCCGCGCGCATCAACACCGACAACGGCGCGCCGTGGGGCTCGCCCAGCGCGCCGGGGCAGCTCACCGAACTCGCGGTCTGGCTGATCCGGCTGGGCATCCTGGTGAGCTACAGCCGGCCGTATCACCCGCAGACCAATGGTAAGGACGAACGGTTTCACCGCACGCTGAAGGCCGAAGTGCTGGACCGGCAGGCCTTCAGCACACATGCGCACATGCAGCAGGCACTGGATCGCTGGCGGCACGTGTACAACGTCGAACGTCCGCACGAGGCACTCGGGATGGCCACGCCCATCACGCGCTACGCGTGTAGCCTGCGCGCGATGCCCGAGCGGGTGCCCGAGCCCGAATACGGCCCCGGCGATGAAGTGTTGCGGGTCAATGCCAGCGGCGTGGTGCGCCTGCGCGGCCAGAAACTGAAGCTGTCGATCGCGCTCAAGGGGCTGCAGGTAGCCGCCCGCATGAGCGAGAAGGAAGACGGGGTGATCGAGATCTGGTTCGCCCATCAGCGGGTCGCAAAACTTGACCTGAAGACTCCCAAACCCTGACCATCAGGTGTCAACGATGTCCCCGTACAGGTGTCAACCATGTCTCCAGTCTGTACACCGCGGCAAAGAAAAGTAGGTGCCGCCCCGCACAGGGGCAACACTAGCAAACCGATACGAATACGCGGATGCCAGCGAAAGCCAAAAACAAAAACAGGCGACTAGCGTCGCAGACAAAAAACCTTATTCAGCCCGCTTAAGCGAACGATCATCCCCAGCCGCAGGCTCCTTCTGCAAACCCCGCCCCGCATCGCGGGTCTCAGGCATAGCGACCCAAACGAGCAACACAGCAAGCGCCCCGGCCGCAGCGAGTCCAAAAAAGCTAACAGCACTACCAAACCGATCGGCGATAAACCCGGCGACGGCTGTAGACAAGGTAGCCCCAATCCCGGCCCCGAGGCCAAAAAGCCCGATAGTCAGGTTATAACGCCCCTTACCGCCAGCCACATCGGCGGCAATCAACGGCAGCATCACGCCGAACACGGCGGCGCTCAAGCCGTCGAGCATCTGCACAGGCACGAGCAGATACGGGCTGCTCACGCCCGCAAACAGCAGCGCGCGCAACGGCAGCGCAGAAAACCCGAGCAGCAGAAGCGGCCGGCGTCCCCAGCGCTCCGCCGTGCGCCCAACCCACGGCGACAGCATCGCGACGATCGCCTGCGGCACGATGATGCAAGCGGCAATCACCAGCTGCACGTTGTCGCCCATGCCCGCCGTCACTTCGCCTGCCGCGAGATTCAGCATCGCCGCATTCGACAAATGGAACAGCACCACGCACGCCGCGAAAACCAGCATGCGCCGGTCGCGCAGCAGTTCGAAGATCGATTCCTTCTCTTCGGCTTCGTCGTGCTCTTTCTTCGCGGGGGCGTTCGCGGGCGGATGATGATGCTCGGGCATCGTGATCATCGACAGCGCGATCAGCGCAGGCGCCGCCAGCGCCGCCGTCAGCCAGAACACCGCGCGCGCCGAGAAGTATTCGCCGAACAAACCCATCAGACCCGCCGCGACCGCGCTGCCGATCGACGCCCAGCGCGCATTGCGCCCCAGCCGGTCGCCGAGATCCTGGCGTCCGACAAGCGCGAACGAGATCGCCGCCATCGCAGGCACGAGCATGCAGCTCGCAAAGCCGTGGAAAACTTCCGCGGCCATCACGGGCAGCACGGTCGGGCTCGCGGCGAGCAGCACGGCGCTCAGGATGATCGCGATGATCGCCCAGGCGGCGGCCCCTTTCTTGTTGCGCAGCGCATCGACGGCGGCGCCGCCTGGCACCTGGCTCACCATCGCGCTGATGGTGCCGACGGAGAGGGCGAGTCCGATTTCGCCCTGCGTCCACTTATGGGTTGCGAGGTAGGAAGCAATGAACGGCCCGAATCCCGTCTGCACGTTGGCGACGAAGAAGTTGAGCCAGTCGAGGGCGCGGAGACTGCGTGCGTTGACCATGGAACGGCTCGTCATCGTGAAGTGCGTGCGGTTGAGGCCGCCGCAGCGGACGACGAGGGGCCCGTGGCCGCAGAAGACGCGGCGACGGGTGGCGGTGCAGGAGGCGGCGCCGGCGAGACGGCACGAATCGGCTTGTCCGTTTCGTACGATGGCGACGCCTTGATCTGCGCGTCGTTGAGATCCATCAGCGGACGCAGCGTCTTGTCCTTCGTGACGAAGCGCAGCGCTGACCAGTTCGCGGCAATCGTCCGTCGATCCGGGCTGATGATGCCGCTCACGTCGAGCACCACGGCCTGCGGCTGCGCGTTCGCATCGATCAGCACGTCGATCACGCGGCCCACCTTGCCGCCGTTCGGACGCTCGACATCCGCGTCCATCAGTTCCATCTGGCCAGGAGGCACGGCAGGCGCGGCCGTGACGCCGCCCGCAAGCGGCGTCGCAAGCGAGGCCGACGGCTTCGGACGGTTCGTCGCGGCGAGCTGGTTCGGCGGCGTCGTGATCGTGATGGGCGCGCCTTTCGCAGTCGGCGTGAAGCGGAACGCGGTCCACGGAAATCCGACCTTGCGATCGCCGATGCCGAGAAAGCCCTGCAGATTGACGATCATCTGGCGCGGCGTGCCGCTCGCGTCGGCCGTCATGTCGACGGCGCGGCCGAGCACCTTGCCGTCGGACTTCTGCACTTCGCTGTCGAGCAGACCGTGCATCGTATTGCGATCGAGCGTGCGCATCACGATGATGGGCGCGGGAGCGGGCGGCGGCGGAGGCGGCGCGGGCGCAGCGACGGGCGGCGGCGGCTCGGGCTTGTGCGGGCGGACGACGGGCGGACGCGGCTTCTTCGGCTCTTTGGGTTCAGGCGCTTCGGCGGGCTCCGGTTCGGAGGCGGGCTCGAGAGCGGGCACCACGAGCGGCGTCACGGTGGCTTCGGTGATGGGCGCAGGCGGCTGCTCGGTCGGTCCGAACAGGCTGCAGCCCGACATCATGGCGGCAAGGGCCGCAAAAACGGCCAACAGCAAAAGACGGAAGGCTGGACGTAGGAAACCGCCATTCATCAAGAGGGACTCCGTGGCCAGGGCGGCGGGTCGATGCCGATGCGGTCGCAAGGAACGATCCAGTCGTTCACGCAGGCATCGAAAGCCTCGCCGGCAATGCGTTAAAGGCTAGGTTTGCCGAGAGTTTAACCCGTGACGCTGAAAGGGCCTTGTTTCGTCTGCTTTGATCGGGCGTGCGCGGGCCGCGTGGAGCGGCTCTGAGAGCGCATTTATGCATGCCGCAAGCGTAGGTGTTAACACCCGGGTCGGCGGCCATCGTTCCCATGCTTCAAACGATATAAGCATTGCGACATGCGCGGCATGTTTTTATTGCGATGGGAGATATATTTCGATTCGCCTAACCTTCGCTTCAGCATAAAAAGAACGGCGTGAGCGTGTGTCGTGGGCTGGTGAAAACGGTACGCGATGTCATTCGATCGTCCGACGACGGATTACCCGCCGTAACGAGGACGATGCGCACCTGCGCCAGACGGAAAGTTCAGGAAAGCAACACACATTCACTACTCAACGAGACGAACCTGATGACGGCGAGCCCGAGTGTGGCCGCCGTTTCAGCATGCTGATAAAGGAGGCACTCATCATGATGGAACCCCAGGCCCAGAGCATCGCGGAAGCCGGCAGCGAGGCGTTCGACGACACTCGCAACGGCCAGACGGCCTCCAACGCGGCCTTCATCGACCGCTTTTTCGACATCACCGCGCGCGGCAGTACGGGACGACAGGAAATCGTCGCCGGCATCACGACCTTTCTCGCGATGGTCTATTCCGTGTTCGTCGTGCCCGGCATGTTCGGCAAGGCGGGCTTCGACACCAGCGCGGTATTCGTCGCCGTGTGTCTGACGACGGCGTTCGGCTCGCTGCTGATGGGCATCTGGGCGCGTCTGCCCATTGCGATCGGTTGCGCGATTTCGTTGACGGCCTTCACTGCGTTCGGCCTCGTGCTCGGCAAGGGCTTGCAGCCGAACGTCGCGCTCGGCGCCGTGTTTCTGATGGGCCTCGTGTTCACCGCGATCTCCGTGACGGGCGTGCGTTCGTGGATCCTGCGCAATCTGCCTGCGGGCGTCGCGCATGGCACGGGCATCGGCATCGGGCTCTTTCTGCTGCTGATCGCAGCGAATGACGTGGGTCTCGTCGTGAAGAATCCGGGTCCGGGGCTGCCCGTCTCGCTCGGCCATATCACGTCGCTGCCTGTGCTGATGTCGGTGGGCGGACTCGCCGCCATCTTCGGTCTCGTGCGCCGTCGCGTGCCGGGCTCGATCCTGATCGTGATCGTCGCGATCTCGGCGCTCGCGTTGCTGCTCGATCCCGCTGTCGCGTTTCATGGCGTGTTCGCGTTGCCGTCGCTGAGTGCGCCGGGGCATGCGTCGCTGATCGGCGCGATGGACATCAAGGGCGCGCTGTCGCTCGCCGTGCTGCCGAGCGTGCTGGCGCTCGTGATGACGGCCGTGTTCGACGCGACGGGCACGATCCGCGCGGTTGCGGGGCAGGCGGGCCAACTCGACGAGAACGGCCGCATCATCAACGGCGGCCGCGCGCTGACGGCCGATTCGCTCAGTTCGATCTTCTCGGGCTTCATGGGCGGTGCGCCGGCAGCGGCGTATATCGAATCGACGGTCGGCGTCGCGGCGGGCGCGAAGACGGGTCTCGCGGCGGCTGTCGTCGGTCTGCTGTTCCTCGTCGTGATGTTCTTCTCGCCGCTCGCCGCGCTCGTGCCTTCATATGCAACCGCGCCCGCGCTGATGTACGTCGGCCTGCTGATGCTGTCGAGCGTGAGCAAGCTGCATATGGACGACATGGTCGATTCGATGTCCGGTCTCGTGTGCGCCGTGTTCATCGTGCTGACGGCGAACATCGTGACGGGCATCATGCTCGGCTTCTGCACGCTGGTGATCGGCCGCGTCGTGAGCGGCGAGTGGCGCAAGCTGAATGTCGGCACCGTTGCGATCGCGGTCGTGCTGGCTGTGTTCTATCTCGGCGGCTGGGCGATCTGATCCGGCCGATGTCTGCGACATGCAACGCAAATCAAAAGTAAAAAGCGGTCGCAGACACATCCATTCTTGACATCGCGATCCCGCGTTCTACACTTAACCTCATGGTTAAGTTTCAGGATGCCGCCCTCGATCGCACGTTCGCCGCGCTCGCCGACCCGACGCGGCGTGCGCTATTGGCGCGTCTGTCGGCTCGCCACGATCTTTCCGTTTCCGAACTGGCCGAGCCGTTTTCGATGTCCTTGCCTGCCGTCATGAAGCATCTCGACGTGCTTTCGGATGCCGGCCTCATCACGCGCACGAAGACGGGCCGCACGGTGGCGTGCCGTCTTGCGGCCGCGCCGATGGAGCAGGCGATGTCGTGGCTGCAGCACTATCAGCAGTTCTGGGCCGAAGCGCTCGATCAACTGGCCGCCTACGTGGAGGAAACCGCATGTCCGCCCGCCCCAGTCTCACGCTCCAGCGACACATCAGCGCGTCCCCGGAAAAAGTCTTCAGCGCGTGGACGGACCCGCAGCAGATCGTGAAGTGGCTGCATCCCGGCAGCTGTGACGTGGTGTTGTCGGAGATGGAATTGAAAGTGGGCGGGCGCTTTCACATGGTCATGCACGCGCTCGATGGCGAAATCCACGACGTGAGCGGCGTGTTCCGCGAAGTCGTCATCAACGAAAAACTGGTCTACACATGGGCATTTCGTTCGACGCCCGAACGTGAGTCCATCGTCACGTTTTCGCTGAAGGCAGATGGCGTGGGTACGTGGTTGACGCTCACGCATGAAGGGTTCTTCGATGAAGCCGCGCGCGACTCGCATCGCGGTGGATGGACGGAAGCGCTGGAAGGACTCGGACGCTATTTCTCATGAAGACCGCGCCTGCTTGTAACGCGTTAGCGGGTCGCGCAACTGGAGGAACTGATGGAAGAGCACACAATCGTTTCAGGCGAAGCATGGCTGGCCGCGCAGCGTGCGCATCTCGCGGAAGAAAAGGCCTTCACACGCGCACGCGATGCGCTTGCAAAGAAGCGCCGCGCGTTGCCGTGGACGAAGGTCGACAAGACCTATACGTTCGACACGCATGAAGGCAGGAAGACGCTCGCCGATCTGTTCGCGGGACGCAGTCAGCTGATCGTCTATCACTTCATGTTCGGGCCGGACTGGGAGCAGGGCTGTCCGGGCTGTTCGTTCCTGTCGGATCACATCGACGGCGCGCTCGTGCATCTCGCGCATCGCGACGTGACGTATGTGGCCGTCTCGCGTGCGCCGCTCGAGAAAATCGATGCGTACCGCAAGCGCATGGGCTGGCGGTTCCCGTGGGTGTCGTCGTTCGGCAGCGACTTTAATTACGACTTCAACGTGTCGTTCACGCCGGAACAGGAAGCGGCAGGCAAGGTCGAATACAACTTCGAAATGCAGGACTACGCGTGCGACGAACTGCCCGGCATGAGCGTGTTCTGCAGGAATGAGAAGAGCGAAATCTTCCGCACGTTCGCATCGTTTGCACGCGGCGGCGAGCCGCTGATCGGTACGTACACGCTGCTCGATTATCTGCCGAAGGGCCGCGACGAAGACGAGAACAAGATGATGGGCTGGATGCGCCGTCACGACAGCTACGACGATGGCGTAACAGGCACGACGCTGGACGAGAGCAAGCAGGGCGCGAGCGCCTGCTGTCATGAAGCGGCGCAGAAGTGATGAAGTCGACGCAACACTGAAACGCGTCGTTCGGGCCTGCGTTTACAGCGACATTTCGAACGCCGGCCTGAGAAACTGTTCGATGGCCATCACGATCAGCCCCATCGCGCCCGACGCGAGCGTCAGCGTGCCGTACTCGTCGTAACGCGAGTCGTACAGGCACGCGATCACAAAGAGGATCGCGAGCAGGTTGGTCAGCCAGTCGAAATTGAGTGCAAGCAGCATTGAATGATCCGGGCTCGAGCCGATCGATCGGGTTCGTCATGAACCCGATCCAACATCGCCGATTCTAGCGATGCGAGCTTACGGATACGCAACAGCGGAGCTTACAGCGTGTGCGCTGGCCAACCTTCGCAAACCGCTTCGACACGCTTGCTTACGCGCTTGATTACGCGTCCTTCATCATGTCGTGCCCGATCCATTCGATGACTGACGTGTGCGTCGGCTGCCAGCCGAGCAGGGTGCGCGCGCGAGTGCCGCGCACGCGGCTGTTCGAGCCGAGTCCATACGACGCCATTTCATAGCCCCATTCGCCGATCGCCTGATCGAGCGGCCAGTCCTGTGCCGGGCCGAGATGCATCGCCTTCGCGATCGCATCCGTCATCTCGCGAAACGACGCCTCGCCGCTTTCGACGAAATAGAACGTGCCGGCAGGGCTCTTCTCGAGCGCGAGACGGTACAGCTCGACTACGTCGTCGATGAACACGTTCGACCAGATGTTGCCGCCGCTGCCCACGTGCCGCACGACGCCGCTCTTTTGCGCCTGACGCACGAGTCGCGGCAGTTGCACGCTCGCGCTGCCTTTCACGGCGCCGTGCCCGTAGATCAGCGTGTTGCACAGCACCGACGAGCGGACGCCGCGCTTCGCCGCGTCGAGCACGAGATTGTCGATCGCGACGCGCGCCGCCTTGTCGGCCGTCGGCTCGGGCAGCGTGTCTTCCGTGTAGATCTTCGCGTCGCCGCGCTCGCCGCCCGACGCATCGCCGACGATGCTCGAACCGCTCGTATGCAGGAAAGGCTTGTTCGAGCCTGCGAGCGCGTCGATCAGCGCTTGAACCGCGCCGCGATGGTCGCTGCTCGCCGCGTTGATGACGGCGTCGGCGGCTTGCGCCTGCGCGATGAGCAGATCGCGGTCGTCGAGCGTGCCGACGACGGGCTCGATGCCGAGGCGTTTCAGTTCGGCCGCATGTTCCGGATTACGGATCAGACCCGTCACGCGATGCCCCGCGCGCACGAGACCCGCTGCAATCGATCCGCCGATAAAGCCGCTCGCGCCAGTGATGAAAATGTTCAAGACGTTCTCCTTCGCTAGAGAAAACTTCGATGACGTCAGTATGGCGGCGAGCGAGTCTTGCAAAAACCGCGTCAGTCTCAAATCAATTTTGAGCTGGAATCAAGAATCGAAGCGCGGTGTGAAGCAGGGCGAGCGCGCGGGGTCGGGTTTTTGTCCGCTTGCCAACCCGAAAATTGAACGTGTATATACAAGTTATCGGCTCGCACCCAGGCGGCTGCGGCGAACCCGGCCCGGTAGAGGCGGCAGGCCAGATGCGCGGAAAACTGCCAGAACCATGCCAGCCAGCGCGCTCCGCCTAATGGAAACCCCTTACGCCAACTCGCGAAATTTGAGTTGTATATACAAGCTGGCGCCGCTACACTTTCTCGAAATTGTATAGACAGGAACTCACATCATGATCCTTACGCCCGGCTCCCTGACCCTGACCCAACTGCGCCAGATCGCACGCGAACAGGTCACCCTCGAACTCGATCCCGCGAGCTTCGCCGCTATCGACGCCTGCGCTCAAGCCGTCGCGGACATCGCCGCGAAGGGCGAGCCGGCGTACGGCATCAACACGGGCTTCGGCCGTCTGGCTAGCACGCATATTCCGCACGACCAGCTCGAACTGCTGCAACGCAATCTGGTGCTCTCGCACGCTGTCGGCGTGGGCGAGCCGATGTCGCAGCCAGTCGTGCGTCTCCTGATGGCGCTGAAGCTGTCGAGCCTCGGCCGCGGCCACTCGGGCATTCGCCGCGAAGTGATGGAAGCGCTGATCAAGCTGTTCAACGCCGACGTGCTGCCTGTGATCCCCGTGAAGGGTTCCGTCGGCGCATCGGGCGACCTCGCGCCGCTCGCGCATATGTCGGCCGTGCTGCTCGGCGTCGGCGAAGTGTTCGCGAAGGGCGAGCGCGTCGCGGCGACGGAAGGTCTGCGTCTCGTCGGCCTCAAGCCGATGACGCTGCAAGCGAAGGAAGGCCTCGCGCTGCTGAACGGCACGCAGGCTTCGACGGCGCTCGCGCTGTACAACATGTTCGCGATCGAAGACCTGTATCGCACGGGCCTCGTCGCCGGCGCATTGTCTGTCGATGCTGCCGCCGGTTCCGTCAAGCCGTTCGATGCGCGCATCCACGAACTGCGCGGTCATCAAGGCCAGATCGATGCAGCCGGGTCGTATCGCGCGCTGCTCGACGGTTCGGCGATCAATCTGTCGCACCGCGATTGCGGCAAGGTTCAAGACCCGTACAGCCTGCGCTGCCAGCCGCAAGTGATGGGCGCGTGCCTCGACCAGATGCGCGCCGCCGCGCAAGTGCTGCTCGTCGAAGCGAACGCCGTGTCGGACAACCCGCTGATTTTCCCGGATACGGGCGAAGTGCTGTCGGGCGGCAACTTCCACGCCGAGCCCGTCGCGTTCGCCGCCGACAACCTCGCGCTCGCCGCATCGGAAATCGGCGCGCTCGCCGAACGCCGCATCGCGCTGCTGATCGACGCGACGCTGTCGGGTCTGCCGCCGTTCCTCGTCAAGGATGGCGGCGTGAACTCCGGCTTCATGATCGCGCACGTCACGGCGGCCGCGCTCGCATCGGAGAACAAGACGCTGGCGCATCCGGCATCCGTCGATTCGCTGCCCACGTCGGCGAACCAGGAAGACCACGTGTCGATGGCGACGTTCGCCGCGCGCAAGCTCGCCGATATCGCCGACAACACCGCGAACATTCTGTCGATCGAACTGCTGGCCGCCGCGCAAGGCGTCGATCTGCGCGCGCCGCACAAGACGAGCCCGGCGCTGCAAAAGGTGATGGACACGGTGCGCGCCGAAGTGGCGCACTACGAGCTCGACCACTACTTCGCGCCCGACATCGCCGCAATCACGAAGCTCGTGCAGGACGGCACGATCGCGAAGCACAGCCCGTTCTCGTTCATTTCCGAGCAACGTTAAACCTCACGGCACAGCCAAGGCAGCGCGACCGAGATGCCCAGCATGAACGCACCCGCCTATCAGGGAATCAAGGACTTCATCCTCGCCCGCATTCACGCGGGCGAATGGAGCGAAGGCCATCAGGTTCCATCGGAGAACGAGCTTGCACGCGAATTCAACGTCGCGCGCATGACGGTCAACCGCGCGCTGCGCGAGCTGACAGCCGAACAGGTGCTCACGCGCGTTCAGGGTTCGGGTACGTTCGTCGCGCGGCCGAAGTACGAATCGACGCTGGTCGCGATCCGCAGCATTTCGGATGAGATCGTCGCGCGCGGTCATCGTTATCACGCGGTTGTGCTGCATGTCGGCGCCGCGATCGCCGACGAAGAACTCGCCGCCGAAATGCAGATGAGCGCGGGCAACCCGATCTTTCATTCGCGCGTGCTGCACTTCGAGAACGACGAACCCGTGCAACTCGAAGAACGCTGGGTCAATCCCGCCGTCGCACCCGAGTACGCGTTGCAGGACTTCACCAACACGACGCCTAACCAGTATCTGGTGCGCGTCGCGCCGCTGCAGCGCGTCGAGTACCGCATCGAAGCATCCGCGCCGGATGCCGACGACCGTCGGCTTCTGACGATGGACGACGCCGAACCTTGCCTCGTGCTGCACCGTCGCACGTGGTCGCAAGGAGTGGTCGCTTCGGTGGCCAATCTCTGGCACCCCGGCAACCGTTACCGGTTCACCGGCCACTTCTGATCTCTGATTTCGTTTGAGTTCAAGCTCAAGTTCTATCTTCGACTTCGCTTCCGAGGGCAACATGAACAACCCGAAACACATCGACCCGCGTCTCGACCCGTCCCGCACGATCCGCGCACCGCGCGGCAGCGAGAAAACCTGCAAGACCTGGATCGCGGAAGCCGCGTACCGCATGATCCAGAACAACCTGGACCCGGAAGTCGCCGAGCATCCGCATGCGCTCGTCGTGTACGGCGGCATTGGCCGTGCGGCGCGCAACTGGGACTGCTACGACCAGATCCTCGCGTCGCTGAAGAATCTCGAAGAGAACGAAACGCTGCTGATTCAATCGGGCAAGCCCGTCGGCGTGTTCCGCACGCACGCCGATGCACCGCGCGTGCTGCTCGCGAATTCGAATCTCGTGCCGCACTGGGCGAACTGGGATCACTTCCACGAACTCGACCGCAAGGGCCTGATGATGTACGGCCAGATGACGGCGGGCAGCTGGATCTACATCGGGTCGCAAGGCATCGTGCAGGGCACGTATGAGACGTTCTTCTCGGTGGCGAACCAGCACTTCAACGGCGATCCGAAGGGCCGCTGGATTTTGACGGGCGGTCTCGGCGGCATGGGCGGCGCGCAGCCGCTCGCGGCGACGATGGCAGGCTTCTCGATGATCGCCGTCGAATGCGACGAAACGCGTATCGACTTCCGTCTGAAGACGCGTTACGTCGACAAGAAGGCGAAGACGCTCGACGAAGCGCTCGCGATGATCGACGAAGCGAAGAAGACGGGCAACCCGGTTTCCATCGGTCTGCTCGGCAATGCCGCCGACGTGTTCGCAGAACTCGTTGCACGCAATATCACGCCGGACTGCGTGACCGACCAGACGAGCGCACACGATCCCATTCACGGCTATCTGCCGCAGGGCTGGAAGATCGAAGACTGGCGCGAACGCATGAAGACGGACCCGCAGAGCATCGTGACGCCCGCCAAGCAGTCGATGGCGAAGCAGGTTCAGGCGATGCTCACGCTGCAGGAACGCGGCGCCGCGACGCTCGACTACGGCAACAACATCCGTCAGATGGCGCTGGAAATGGGCGTGCAGAACGCGTTCGATTTCCCCGGCTTCGTGCCCGCGTATATCCGTCCGCTGTTCTGCGAAGGCAAGGGCCCGTTCCGCTGGGTCGCGCTGTCGGGCGATCCCGAGGACATCTACAAGACGGACCAGAAGGTCAAGGAACTGATCCCCGACGATCCGCACCTGCACAACTGGCTCGACATGGCGCGCGAGCGCATCGCGTTCCAGGGCTTGCCGGCGCGTATCTGCTGGGTCGGCGTGAAGGATCGCTATCGTCTGGGCCAGGCGTTCAACGAGATGGTCAAGAAGGGCGAACTGAAGGCGCCGATCGTGATCGGCCGCGATCACCTCGATACGGGTTCGGTCGCGAGCCCGAACCGCGAAACGGAATCGATGAAGGACGGTTCGGACGCCGTCAGCGACTGGCCGCTGCTCAACGCACTGCTGAACACGGCAGGCGGCGCATCGTGGGTCTCGCTGCATCATGGCGGCGGCGTCGGCATGGGCTTCTCGCAGCACTCGGGCGTCGTGATCGTCGCCGATGGCTCGGACGCCGCGCATGAACGCCTCGGCCGCGTGCTGTTCAACGATCCCGCGACGGGCGTGATGCGTCACGCGGACGCCGGCTACGAACTCGCGCAATCGACCGCGCGCGAAGCCGGTCTCAACCTGCCGATGCTGGGCCGCTGAGCGTGACGATGAGCGTGACCAACACAACGCTCATTCGCGGCGCGGATCTCGTGGCGTCGCCGTGGAAAAACGGCGGCGGCGTCACGCGCGAAGTCGCCGCGTTTCCCGAAGGCGCGGCGCTCGATGCATTCGTGTGGCGCGTGAGCGTCGCCGATGTCGGGCAGGCCGGTCCGTTCTCGCGCTTCGCGGGTATCGACCGGACGCTCGCGTTGTTGTCGGGCGCGGGCATGCTGCTCGATGAAGCGGGCGGTGTTACGCATGCATTGCGCGAGCCGCTGGCTATCGCGCGCTTCGCAGGCGAGACGGCGATCGATGCGCGTCTCGTCGACGGCGCGACGCGCGATTTCAATCTGATGGTGCGGCGTGGCGCGGCAACGGGCGATGTCGACGTGTGGCGCGATGCTCACAGCGCACAGCTCGATGCCAACGTCGTGCTGCTGTTCTGCGCGCAAGGCGAGTTGCATGTCACGACGGGCGACGGCGCATCGGAACGCACAACGACGCTCGTGACGAACGACACCTTGCGCATCGACAACGCACGCGCGCTTGCCTGCGACGTCAAAGGAACAGGCGCATTGCTCGCCGTCACGATCCGCTACACGGAACCACCGCAAGCCTGAACGCTTGCTCACCACACAGACAGCCCTGCCATGAAGCAAACCGTCTGGAACCATCTGAAGCTCTGCCCGCAGGGCGATCCCAATCAAACGATCGACGACGCCGCGATCGCCGTCGAGAACGGCCACATCGCGTGGCTCGGCGCTGCGCGCGAATTGCCCACGCAGTACGCCGCGTGGCCGCGCGAAGACCTCGGCGGCGCGTGGGTGACGCCCGGTCTCGTCGATTGCCATACGCATCTCGTGTACGGCGGCCAACGCGCCGATGAATTCGCGCAGCGTCTCGCGGGCGTCAGCTACGAAGAGATCGCGAAGCAGGGCGGCGGAATTGTCTCGACGGTGCGCGCGACGCGTGCCGCCGACGAAGCGTCGCTGTTCGCGCAATCGGCGGCGCGCCTTGAAGCGATGCTCGCCGAAGGCGTCACCGCCATCGAAATCAAATCCGGCTACGGGCTCGATCTGCAAAGCGAGCGCAAGATGCTGCGCGTCGCGCGTCAGCTCGGCGAGCGTTATCCCGTGACGGTGTACACGACGTTTCTCGGCGCGCATGCATTGCCGCCGGAATTCGCGGGCCGCGCCGACGATTACATCGACGAAGTGTGCGAGCGCATGCTGCCCGCACTCGCCGACGAAGGACTCGTCGATGCCGTCGACGTGTTTTGCGAGCGCATCGGCTTTTCGCTCGAGCAGAGCGAGCGCGTGTTCAATGCGGCGGCGCGTCGTGGGTTGCCTGTGAAGATGCACGCGGAGCAACTGTCGAACGCGGGCGGCACGGCGCTTGCCGCGCGGCATCGCGCATTGTCGGCGGATCACCTGGAGTTTCTCGACGAAGCGGGCGTCGTCGCGATGAAGGAATCGGGCACGGTCGCCGTGCTGTTGCCGGGCGCGTTCTACTTCATCCGCGAAACGCAGTTGCCGCCTGTCGACCTGCTGCGCCGCTACGGCGTGCCGATTGCGATTTCGACGGACAGCAATCCGGGCACGTCGCCCGCGACTTCGCTGCCGCTGATGATGAACATGGCGACGACGCTGTTCCGCATGACAGTGCCCGAAGTGCTGCAAGGCGTGACGCGTCACGCGGCGCAGGCGCTCGGCAAGGCGGACACGCACGGCACGCTTGCCGTGGGTCGCGCCGCCGACTTCGCGGTGTGGTCGGTGCAGTCGCTTGCGGAGCTTGCTTACTGGATCGGCCGGCCGCTGTGCGAGCGCGTCGTGCGCGGCGGCGAGACGGTCTTTACGCGGAATTGAACATGACTCAAGCCAATCAATCGCTGTTTGCCGATAACGCGTTTTTGCCCGAAGGCTGGCGGCAAAACGTGCTGCTGCAATGGGATGCTAGCGGCGCTCTAACGTCAGTCACGCCCGATACGCAAGCGCCCGCCGGCGTCGCGAGAGCGCACGGCCCGGTGTTGCCCGGCATGCCGAATCTGCACTCGCACGCATTTCAGCGCGCGATGGCGGGCCTCACCGAATACCGTGCAAATGCCGTCGACAGCTTCTGGAGCTGGCGCGACCTGATGTACCGCTTCGCGGCGCGCATCACGCCGGAAGGGCTGGCGTCGATTGCGCAATGGCTGTACATCGAAATGCTCAAGGCGGGCTACACGTCCGTCTGCGAATTTCATTACGTGCATCACATGCAGGACGGCCAGCGCTATGCGAACGAGGCCGAACTCGCGCAGCGCGTGGTCGATGCCGCGGGCGCGAGCGGCATCGGCATCACGATGCTGCCCGTGCTGTATCAGTATGCGGGCTTCGGTGCGCAGCCGCCGCGCGACGATCAGCGCCGCTTCATCAATACGCCCGACAGTCTGCTCGCGCTGCTCCATACGCTGCGCCGCGCGCGCCCCGAACATGGCGCGTTGCGCTATGGCGTAGCGCCCCATTCGCTGCGCGCGGTATCGAACGATTCGCTGCGCACGCTGCTGAATGGACTCGATGCGATGTCGCCAGGCGCGCCCGTGCATATCCATATCGCCGAACAGACAGCGGAAGTGGACGCCTGCATCGAAACGGAAGGCGCGCGGCCCGTGCAATGGCTGCTCGACCGTTTCGATGTCGATCAGCGCTGGTGCCTCGTGCACGCGACGCATATCGACGCGAATGAAACAGCGAACCTCGCGAAGAGCGGCGCGATTGCGGGCCTGTGCCTGACAACGGAAGCAAATCTCGGCGACGGTATTTTCCCCGCGCACGATTATCTGGAGCAACAGGGGCGCATCGGCGTCGGCAGCGATAGTCATATCGGCGTCGACTGGCGTGCGGAACTGCGCCTGCTCGAATACGGTCAACGTTTGTCGAGGCGTCAGCGCAACGTGCTCGCGTCGACGCAAACACCGCGTGTCGCGGACCGTCTCTATGCGGCGTCGCTGGAAGGCGGCGCGCTCGCGACGGGACGTGCTGTTGGCGCACTGAAGACGGGCGCGCGCGCCGATTTCATGGTGCTCGATGCGAATCATCCGAACATCGCGGAGCAGACGAGCGATGCGTGGCTGTCGGGCGCCGTGTTCTGCGAGCATGGCGAAACGCCTGTGCGCGACGTGTATGCGGGCGGCGCGAAGGTCGTCGACAATCGACGTCATCGCGACGAGGAGCACGCGTATGCGAACTATCGCGCGGCGCTTGCCGAACTGCTGAAGTAAAGCGCAAGGTACGCGCTACGACTCAACCTTGGGAAGCCCTGACGACATGACTGCCACTAACGATTTGCCTGTCTTCTCGCTGCATCGGGGAACGTTGCCGTTCCTGATTTCGATCCCGCATCTGGGCACGCGCATTCCCGCCGATATCGCCGCGCAGATGACGGACGTCGCCACGCGCACCGACGATTGCGACTGGCATCTCGACCGCCTTTATGCGTTTGCGAAACGCATGGGCGCATCGATTCTCGCGCCCACGTACGCGCGCTACGTGATCGACCTGAACCGTCCGCCCGATGGCGCAAATCTCTATCCGGGACAGGACACGACAGGCCTGCTGCCCGTCGATACCTTCGACAAGGAGCCGCTCTATCGCGACGGCTGTCTGCCCGACGATGCCGAAGTCGCACGGCGTCGCGATCTGTACTGGCAGCCGTATCACGAAGCGTTGCAGGGGGAACTGGCCGCATTGAAGGCGCAGCATGGCAAGGTGCTGCTGTGGGAAGCGCATTCGATCCGCTCGCACGTGCCGCGTTTCTTCGACGGTCGTTTGCCCGACTTCAACTTCGGCACGTCGAACGGCGAGAGCGCAGTGGCAGGACTCGCCGAAGCGCTGGCGAAAATCGTCGAAGAACATGGCGGCTATACGGCCGTCGCGAACGGACGCTTCAAGGGCGGCTATATCACGCGCCACTACGGCCAGCGTGAACAGGGCGTGCATGCGGTGCAGCTGGAGCTGTCGCAGATCACGTATATGCAGGAGCAGATGCCGTACGCGTACGACGAAGCGCTCGCGACGAAGATCGAACCGCTGCTGGAAAAGCTCGTGAAGACGGCGCTCAATCGCGTCGCTTCTGCCTGAACACGGCCACACAGAAGCGTATCTAAACGGAGCATGCGCGCGCGGACATCGCGCTCCGCGCGTCCTCCGCATGCTCCGTTGCCACCGCACATGGAACGCAACGTCCCATGCGGGGTCAATTCATCAGTGAAGTGCACACGCGCTGCGATGCGCGCCAGTGTTGTCTTTGTGCTGCATCCGCCGTGCGAATCTGGTTGCGCGCCGCGTAGCGATGCGTCTATCTTTGTCGGACGCGGCGCACGGGCATGCGCCTTGCGGCGCGTGCGGCCCGCTCGATGCAGGTACAGAGGCACACAGGCGCCAGCAGCAAGACTGATGAAGGAAGACCCAGCGATGGAATATTCCGACGAATCCCTGCTACCCATCTGGCGGGCCAATCTTGGCCTGCTGACGCGCGACGTCGGTGCGGCCGCGCGGCTCGCGCGGATGATGACTTTCTCCGCGTCGTATCTGAAGCTGATGCTCGCCGGCCAGCGCGACTTCAGCGAAGAATTCGTGCGTGGCGTCGAAGCTGTGACAGGGCTGCCGGGCGGCTGGATGGATGCGCCGCACGAGGCGTCCGACGTCCCCGGTAACGCGCGCGACGCAATCGACAACGAAGCGCCGCTCGCGCGCTTTCGCGGCACCGCGCATCCTGTGCGCAAGAAGTCAGTGTTGCGTCCGCCCGAACCGATCTTCGGCCAGCAGCCGCAGCGCCGTCCCGAAGACGATGTGCTCGAAGCCGAACTGCATCGGCGGCAGGCGTATTTCCGCAAGGTGCGCGATCTCGCCGTGCAGGAAGTGCGGCGCTTCGAGCGTTCGCTTACGCATCCGCCCGTGGAGTTTGCATCGGTGCGCGCGAAAGTCGAAGACGTGCTGTCGGCAGCGGAACTCGACGATCCGATCACGGCCGATCTCGCGGGCCGTCTCGAACAGATCGACAAGCATCGGATCATGCTGTTGCGTCACACCGAGCGGCTGCATGCGTTGCTCGTGCAACTGGGCGAAGAGGGTTGAGCATCGGGATATCGCGCGGGGCTCAGTCCCGCAGTTCGCTGAGAATCTGTTCAGCGAGATAGTCGCAAGGCGGCCGGTTCGAGCGTGCGCTGCGCGCGAGGATGATCTCCAGTTCAGGCAGTTTCGGCAGACCATGCTGGCGCCCCAGCGTGACGAAGCGCTCGGGCACCGCGCAGCGCGCGAGCGGCGCAACCGCGAGACCCGCATCGACCATGCTGAACAGGCCCATCAGACTCGGGCTCTCATACGACGTGCGATACGCGATCTTCGCGCGTTCGAGCGTCTGGATCGCATTCGCGCGCGCAACACTGCCGACACCGAACAGCGCAATCGGCAGCGGCCGCTCCTTCCACACTTCACGTCCCGCCGTGGACGTGCCCGCCCAGACCATCGGTTCGAGCCGGATGAATTCGCCCGCCAGGCCCTTCACACGCGTGACGCACGCGAGGTCGATCTTGTTGTCCTTCAGAAGCGGCGCGAGCGCATTGCTCGGCAAGCTGACCACCTGAATTTCGACCTTCGGATACGTCGCCGAGAAGGTGCGCAGCACGGACGGCAGCAGCGACGACGCGTAATCGTCCGGCACGCCGATCGCCACGCGACCTGTCACTTCGGGATGCACGACAGACGCCCACGCTTCGTCGCGCAGCGCGAGCATGCGGCGCGCGTAGCTGAGCATCACCTGGCCGTCCTGCGTGAGCGTGACGCTGCGCGGCCCGCGCACGAAAAGCGGCTTGCCGAGCGCCGTTTCGAGCGAGCGGATCTGCATGCTCAGCGCCGATTGCGAACGATGCACGAGCGCTGCGCCGCGCACGAAACTGCCCGTGTCGGCGATGGCGACGAACATCGCGAGCACGTCGAGATCGAGGGCTTTCATCCGTATCTGCGCTATCAGAAATATTGATCGAAATGTTCAATATAACGCGTTTGTCTGAACTCGGGGGCGGCTGCATACTAGGTTTCATACGCTGGCTTCATACCGAACTTCAAACGGGGACCTCATGACCACGCCGACCACCTACGACGAATTCAAACAGCTTGCGATGCGGCTCGACATGTCGCGCGGCAAGCCGTCGCCCGAACAGTTGGACCTGTCGCGCGCGCTGCTCGACGAAGCGGGTACGGCAGGCTTCATGTCGCGCGACGGCATCGACTGCCGCAACTATGGGCATCTGCCTGGCTTGCCCGAGGCGCGCGAACTGGGCGCGCAACTGCTCGACGTCGACCCGGCGCAAGTGGTTGCAGCAGGCAATTCGAGCCTCGAACTGATGCACGATGCGCTCGCGTTCGCGATGCTCTACGGCATGCCCGGCGATGCGCCGTGGAGCAAGCAGGGCGAGGTCGCGTTTCTGTGTCCCGTGCCGGGTTACGACCGGCACTTCGCGATCTGCGAGGCGCTCGGCATCCGCATGATTCCCGTGCCGACGACGCAGGACGGCCCAGATATGGACGTCGTGGAAGCGCATGTGAAGAGCGATGCGTCGATCAAGGGCATCTGGTGCATGCCGCTCTACAGCAACCCGAGCGGCGCAATCTGGTCGCGCGAAACGATCGAACGTCTGGCCGCGATGCCCGCCGCCGCGTCCGATTTCCGGCTCTTCTGGGACGATGCCTATCGCTTTCATCATTTGACGGACACGCTGCATACGACACCCAACATCGTCGAACTGTGCGAACGGGCGGGGCATGCGGATCGCGCGCTCGTGTTCGCGTCGCTGTCGAAGGTGACGGTGGCGGGCGGCAGCATCGCGTTTCTGGCGTCGTCGGCGCGCAATGTCGGCTGGTGGCAGAAGCACATGGGCGTGCGCACGATCGGTCCCGACAAGCTGAACCAGTTGCGCCATCTGCGTTATCTGCGCGATCGCGCCGGTCTCGAACGTTTGATGGCGCAACATCGCGCGCTGCTGCGGCCGAAGTTCGACGCGGTGGTGGCTGCCTTCGAAGCGCTGCTCGCGGACGTGCCCGATGTGTCGTGGAATCGTCCGGAGGGCGGCTATTTCATCAGCCTCTATGTGCCGAAGGGCTATGCGAAACGCACGGTCGCGCTGGCAGCGGAAGCGGGGCTCGTGCTGACGCCGGCAGGCGCCGCATATCCGTACGGACGCGACGAAGAAGACCGCCATCTGCGTATCGCGCCGACCTTCCCATCGCTCGATGAAGTGAAGCTCGCGGCGCGCGGCATCGCGCTTTCGTTGCTTCGCGCGCTCGAAGAAACGGCGCGCTGACAGCGGAACGGGCGCGGAAGCATACGTAGAAGCGAACGTAGAAGCGGGCGCAACAAACCGTAATACCGTGCGGTGCAGCGGTGCTCGCCACACGCGGGCGTTTTGCGGTAAAAGAAAAGGATGACCGACCGCGCCCGCATCATTCCGCTGATCGTTGCCTGTCCGCTGTTCCTGCAAAACCTCGATACGTCGATCATGGCGACCGCGCTGCCTTCCATCGCGCGCTCGCTCGGCGTCGAGGCGCTGCATCTGAATCTCGCGATCACTTCCTATCTGCTCAGTCTCGCCGTGTTCCTGCCGGCGAGCGGCTGGCTTGCCGACCGCTTCGGCGCACGCCGCGTGTTCTGCTCGGCGATCGGCCTGTTTTCAGTGGCTTCGGCGTTATGCGGCATCGCGACGTCGCTGCCGCAGCTCGTCGTGTTTCGCGTGTTGCAGGGCATGGGCGGCGCGATGATGGTGCCCGTCGGGCGGCTGATCCTGCTGCGCAGCGTGCCGCCCGCGCGGATGGTCGCGGCGATGGTGTGGTTCACGGTGCCGGGCGCCGTGGGGCGGCTGGCCGGGCCGTTGCTCGGCGGGGCTGTGGTCACGATCACGTCGTGGCGCTGGATCTTTTTGCTGAACGTGCCGTTCGGCGTGATCGGCGTGTTGTGCGCACTGGCCTTCATCGACGACACGCACGAAGCGATCGACGAGCGCTTCGATCTGCCTGGCTTCGTCCTGCTGTCGACGGGGCTCGTCGGTCTGGTCGGCGGTCTCGATACGGCGGGGCGCGGGCTCGTGCCGCCGTGGGTGACTTTCGCGTTCACGGGCACGGGCGCGCTGTCGATGCTGCTGTACTGGCTGTATAGCCGCCGTCACGCCGACGCGATCATCGATCCCTTGCTGCTGCGCTTCAAGGCGTACCGGACGGCCGTGCTCGGCGGGATGCCGCTGCGCATCGGCATCGGCGCGTCGCCG
This sequence comes from Paraburkholderia sabiae, assembly GCF_030412785.1. Classification (NCBI taxonomy): domain Bacteria; kingdom Pseudomonadati; phylum Pseudomonadota; class Betaproteobacteria; order Burkholderiales; family Burkholderiaceae; genus Paraburkholderia; species Paraburkholderia sabiae. Next base: position 5,228,392 of record NZ_CP125295.1, on the reverse strand, counting down.
TTTCTGATGCCGTTGATGCTGCAACTCGGCTTCGGCCTGTCGCCGCTCACGTCGGGGTCGCTGAGCGTCGCGACGGCGGTGGGCTCGCTCGCCGTGCGTGCCGTGATGGGCACGGCGATCCGGCGCATCGGCTTTCGCACGGTGCTGATCGTCGCGACCTGCATGACGGGCTGCTTCTACGCGTGCTACGGGCTCTTCACGCCCAACACGCCGCATCTGCTGATCTTCTGCGTGCTGCTGGTGGGCGGCCTGTTCAATTCGCTCGCGATGGTCACGCTCAACACGCTCGGCTACTCCGACATGCCCAAGCCGCGGATGAGCCGCGCGACGGCGCTCTCGGGCATGGCGCAGCAACTGTCGGTGAGTCTCGGCGTCGCGTTCGGCGCGTCGCTGCTCGCGCTGACGGCGCATCTGCACGGCGGCAGCGCCGCGCACCTCACCGCGCGCGATTTCTCGCCGGCGTTCTTCGTGGTCGGCGGGGCCGTGTTGTGCTCGCTGTTCTTCTTCGTGAAGCTGTCGAAGGACGAGGGCGCGGAACTGCGGCAGCGATCATGAGCCCGCTCAGCCGCGCCTGCGCCGCGCGACGAACTCGCCTTCCAGATTCCACGTGACGCCGTCCGGCGCGAGCGCGACGCCCGTCCAGCGGAACGCGTCGTCGGTGATATCGGTGAAATTCCAGCGGATCGGCGTGCCGTCCGCATGCGTGCCGATCTGCACGATATCGCGGCCGATTTTCCGGCCGACCAGTTCGTCGCGCTGGCCGATCGCCGGATTGATGTAGGTGACGCGCCACGCTTCGATCGAAGCGTCCCACACGCGCAGCGTCGTGCCGTACATGTCGAAGCCAGGCTCGCGCGACGCGTTGCGATCCGCGCGGCGCGGCATGATCCACACGTCCTGCACGGCGCGGCCTTCGAGCGCCCAGCCGAAGTGAATCTCGCCCGTCAGGTGCCGCTCGCGCACGTCGACGCGATAGTGCAGCACGTCCATGTCCCAGCTGCCGATGAGCCAGCCGTAGAGGTCATGCGCGGCGTCGATGTCGGCTGCGCGGCCAGGCGCGCCGAGTGCTGCATGAAACCCGCGGGCGAGACCTTGATCCAATGCATTCATTGAACGTTGCTCCTTGTGCTGAAGTCGATTGAAAGGGAGGCGGGTGTATCGTGCCGCGCCCGCCGACGTTGTGATAAAACGAGCATACGAATCCCGCGAGGTGACATCTTGGGAAAAATTGCCGTCGAACTCGAAGCCGCGCTGGCACGCCGCGACGCGCTGGGCATGCCCGGCAACACGCAGATGCGCACGATCGCGGCGGGCGACGGCTGGCAGGTGACGGACGTGCTGTGCACCTTCGGCCCGCGCGACCGGCCGTTCGAGGAACGGCACGCGGGCGTGTGCATCGCGATGGTGGCGGCGGGCGCGTTCGGCTATCGCTCGGCAGCAGGGCGCGAACTGCTCACGCCCGGCTCGCTGCTGCTCGGTAACGCGGGCGAATGCTTCGAGTGTGGCCATCGGCATGCGCCTGGCGACCGCTGCGTGTCGTTTCACTATCAGCCTGCGTACTTCGAACGGCTTGCCGCCGACATGGGTTTGTCTCGCGCCGAGGCATCGTTTCGACACGGCCGTATGCCGCCGCTGCGTGCGTTTTCGGGGTTGATCGCGCGCGCTTGCAGCGGCGCGGCGCATGATGCGTCCGATGCCGCATGGGACGAACTTGCCGTCGAACTCGCCGACACCACGTTGCGCGCGACCCAACCCGATGCGAAGCGCCATGCCGCATCGACGAGCGCGAGCGCGTGGTCGCGCGTGACGCAGGCCGCGCGCCTGATCGACGAAACGCCCGATGCGCCGCATACGCTCGCGCGTCTCGCGCAATTGTGCGGCCTGTCCGATTTCTACTTTTTGCGCACATTCGAGCGCGTCACGGGCGTGACGCCGCATCAATACGTGCTGCGCGCGCGGCTGCGTCACGCGGCGTTAGGTCTCGTCGATGAAGACGTGAAGATTGTCGATATCGCGCTCGATAGCGGCTTTAACGATGTGTCCAATTTCAATCACGCATTTCGCGCCGAATTCGGCATGAGCCCGCGCGCGTGGCGCACGCAGCGCGGCGCACGCCGTCGCGCGGTGCGCAACGCATGAGCCGGCACGTGCACCGCCTGCGCGCGGCGGCCATGTTGCCGCTGATCGTCTGCGCATGCGGCGCGGCGTCCATGCATGCGCAGGAACGCGTGGCGACCGACGACATTCCGCCGTCGACGATCGAGCGCGACGTCCATCTGTTCGTCGTGCAGAAGGACGGCTCGATCGAGGAGCACGACGACACGATCCTGCGCGCGAACACGACGAGCGGTGTCGACGATATCGCGCAACGCTACGTGTGGTTCAACAAGGACATCGAGCAGGTGCAGCTGCTCGCGGCGGAGACGATCGATCGCGACGGCGTCGCGCATCCTGTCGGGCCGGACGGCATCCGCGACGTGCAGGAGCCGCGCTCGGCGGGCGCGCCGACGTTTCAGGACGGCGTGCTGCGCACGGTGATCTTTCCGGGCGTCGAACCGGGATCGCGCGTGCATCTCGCGTTTCGCAAGACGCGCTCGATACCGCTGCAAGGCGGCACGTTTGCGTATTTCGTCGAGCCCACGCGCGGTCCTGTCGATATGCAGCAGCTGATTTTCGATCTGCCCGCCGACGTACCGCTTTATGCCGACGCACGCGGCTATGTCGCGTTGCCGCCCGTTACGGAGAATGGTCGCACGCGCTACACGTTCGAGTATCGGCATGGACCGTATGCGCCCATCGAAGCGGGGGCAGTCGGCTACGCGACGTGGGGCGACCGGCTGATGGTATCGACGACGCGCGATTTCGCGTCGTTTGCCGAGCGTTATCGCACGGCGGCGCAGGATCCGACGTGGCGCGATCCGGCGATCGCGCAGTTTGCGCAGGCGCTGACGGCGCACACCGACGACCCGCGCGAGAAGGCGCAGATTCTGTACGACTGGGTGCGCATGAACATCCGCTACGTCGCGCTGTTTCTCGGCGAGACGGCGGCTGTGCCGCACAAGGCCAGCGATATTCTGCGCAACCGTTATGGCGACTGCAAGGATCACGTCGCGCTGTTCGGCGCGATGCTCGCGGCCGTCGGCATCGACAGTCAGGCCGTGCTGCTCAATCTCGGGCCCATCTATACGCTGCCCGACGTGCCGGGCTACGGCGCAAGCGCGATCAATCACGCGATCACGTGGATTCCGTCGCTGAACCTGTACGCGGACACGACGGCGGGCGGTATCGGCTTCGGCTATCTGCCACCGAGCGCGATGGACCGTCCCGTGCTGCTCGTCGATGACGGCGTGCTCGCGCGCACGCCTCCCACTCAGGAGCGCGGCCGCAATGCGCGGCTGGCGATCGATATCGACGGGACGGGGACGGCGGCGTTCACGTATCGTGTGGAAGACGTGGGTGTGCCGGCTGAACTCGAGCGCAACGTGTTCCGACGTGCGACGCGGCAGCGCTGGCAGCAGATTGCCGCCGACCGGTTGCGGCAGACGGGGTTGCATGGGATTGCCCGGATGCAGCCGGGCGAGTTGACTTCGACTTCAGGGCCGTTTGCGATTGCGATGCAGGGGACGTTGGAGCATTTCACGTGGCCTGACGGGACGACCGCGTTGCCTGCGTTGACGAGTTTGTCGGGGGGGATTGCCACGCAGGTGCAGGCGTGGCTCGCTGAGCCGCAGCGGACGCAGCCGTGGGTTTGTATCGGGGGCGATTTCGATGAGACTTCGCAGATTACGCTACCCGATACCGTTCGCGTTACCGATATGCCTGTGGATGCTGTTGTGAAGGATCGGTTTTTTGACTATGCGTCGCATTATGTGTTTGATCCTTCTACTCGTGTTTTGCAGATTACGCGGCGGCTTCGCGCGCGGTTTGGGCATCAGGTTTGTAGCGTTGATGAGTTTGCGCAGGCGCAGGGTTCTCTTGTTCGGATTGAGCGCGATGCGTTGGCGCAGATCGTTGTGCGGGCTGGTTCTGCACGGTGACCTTTTTTTTCGCTGGCATCCGCGAATTCGTATCCGTGCTTCTTGCGTTGCCCCTGTGCGGGGCGGCACCTACTTTTCTTTGCAGCGGCAAAGAAAAGTAGGCAAAAGAAAGCCGCTTTTGAACCTCCGGTGCCCGCCAGGATAACGCTACGGCACACGGTCTTTGAGCTGTCGCGCAGCGACGCAAACACTCCGTAGAAAGCCCGCAGTCAGGCGCACGCGGCGCGAAAGATGACATCCACCTGGGGCACATTCGGTCAGCACGTTTTTTTGCCTTTGCCGTCGGTCTGATTACGGCGGTATGTGCTCCAAACTGTATGGGTTTTTCGCGCCGTGCGCGGTTGACTGCGGGCTTTCTACAGAGTGCGGACGTTGCTGCGCGATGGCTCAACTGCGGCATGCTGAAGCGCCATCCTGCCCGGCACCGGAGGTACAAAAGCGGCTTTCTTTTGCCTACTTTTCTTTGCCGCTGTGTAAAGACTGGAGACATAGCTGACAGGTGTACAGGGACATGGTTGACACTTTCGGGTAATCAAACGCCCGGATTCAACCATGCCCTGGGAAGCAAAAAACACCATGAATCTCCGCGAAGAATTCGTCAGCCTGGCCGCCACACAGGCTCTGTCATTCAGCGAGCTATGCCGGCGCTACCGGATCAGCCGCCAGACCGGCTACAAGTGGCTGGACCGTCACAAGGCCGAAGGCCCCGGCGGGCTGGCCGACCGCTCCCGACGCCCGCACCACAGCCCCCTGCGCTCACCTGAACACATCGAAGCGCGGGTGCTGGAACTGCGTCGCGAACATGGCTGGGGCGGACGCAAGATCGAACGGCGCCTGAAGGATCTGGGCGAGACTGAGGTGCCCGCGCCCGCCACGATCACCGAAATCCTGCGCCGCCACGGGCTCATCGATGAACAGGCGTCGCAGCAGCGCCAGCACTGGCAGCGCTTCGAGCACGCGCATCCGAACCTGCTGTGGCAGATGGACTTCAAGGGCGACGTCCAGACGCTGAAGGATGGGCGCTGCATGCCGCTGACGGTCATCGACGATCACTCGCGCTACAACCTCGTGCTCAGCGCCTGCTCGCGTACGACCACACAGGTCGTGCAGGCCGCGCTTGAGCGCGCGTTCCGCTGCTACGGGCTGCCTGCGCGCATCAACACCGACAACGGCGCGCCGTGGGGCTCGCCCAGCGCGCCGGGGCAGCTCACCGAACTCGCGGTCTGGCTGATCCGGCTGGGCATCCTGGTGAGCTACAGCCGGCCGTATCACCCGCAGACCAATGGCAAGGACGAACGGTTTCACCGCACGCTGAAGGCCGAAGTGCTGGACCGGCAGGCCTTCAGCACACATGCGCACATGCAGCAGGCACTGGATCGCTGGCGGCACGTGTACAACGTCGAACGTCCGCACGAGGCACTCGGGATGGCCACGCCCATTACCCGCTACGCGTGCAGCCTGCGCGCGATGCCCGGGCGGGTGCCCGAGCCCGAATACGGCTGTGGCGATGAAGTCTTACGGGTCAATGCCAGCGGCGTGGTGCGCCTGCGCGGCCAGAAACTGAAGCTGTCGATCGCGCTCAAGGGGCTGCAGGTAGCAGCCCGCATGAGCGAGAAGGAAGACGGGGTGATCGAGATCTGGTTCGCCCATCAGCGGGTCGCCAAACTTGACCTGAAGGCACCCAAACCCTGACCATCAGGTGTCAACGATGTCCCCGTACATGTGTCAACCATGTCTCCAGTCTGTACACCGCTGCAAAGAAAAGTAGGTGCCGCCCCGCACAGGGGCAACGCATGAAGCACCGCTACGAACTCGCGGATGCCAGCAAAACCACAAGGCAACTAAAAAGTCACTGCTCGCCCTGCATCCGCAGGATTTCATCCCTCAGCCGCAGCAACGGTTCCTTAACCTCTTCCTCGGCCCACGTATCGAGATCATCAATAGCCCGCTGACACCCATCAAGCACAACATCGAGATCAACAGGCACCCCATTCGCGATAGCGAACTGAATCGTCTCAGCAAACTGCTGACACTCATCCTCGCCATACGAGATATCGAGGTTATCGCCGATCACAACAGCGATATTGCTGCGCGCCTTATCGTCAGGCGTGACCATATCGATAATGCCTCGCGCGACAGCAGGCGAGTAATAAAGCGCGATATCGAGCCATTGCGCGGCGTCGAAGTCCGCTTCGCCGAATTGCGCTTCGAAGAATTCGATCGCTTCCTGCTCATGCGTCTCGTCTGCGTCGACGCTGATGCACAACTCTTCAAACTGCTCTTCACGTTCGCTGCGGATAGTGCCGTCCATCAATGCCTCTCTTGCCAGTGCCAGTAAAAATGCCGCGCAAAATACGCGCGGCAGGCATTATAGGACGTCGGGCTGACAGCGGCGCGCGACGCGCCGATCAAGCCGATTCCACCACCCACGCATCGAACCAGTCCCGCGGTCGCGCAATGTCGTCCTGCGCGGCGACGATCTCGAGTTCATAACGCCCCGCATCCCACGTCGCGCGCACGACGGCGTTGACGGCCGCGAGCGTGTGCTCGAACGCGCTGCGCACGGAATCGCCGAGCAACGTCCGGGCCACGAACACCGCGCTCGTCATGTCGCCGACACCCACCGGCTGACGCGCGAACGGATACAGCGGACGCTGTCCCATCCACGCTTCGCGCTGCGTCACGACGAGCATGTTGAAGCGGTCCGCGAGGCTGTTGCGATCGAGCAGATGCTTGACGAGCACCATCTTCGGTCCGCGTTCCATCAACTCGCGACACGCGGCGACAGCTTCCTCGACGGTCTCGATCTCGCGCCCGACCAGCCGTTGCAATTCGCTGTGATTCGGACACATCACGTCGGACACTTCGGGCATCGTCCGCACGAGAAATTCCTGGATCCCTGGCTCGACGCGGCAGCCCGTCGCGGTGCCCATCACGGGGTCGCAGATGTAACGCGCGTGCGGATTCGCGGCCTTCACGGCGCGCACGATTTCGATCACGGCCTGCGCCTGCTCGGGTGTGCCGAGGTAGCCCGACAGCACGGCGTCGCAGCGCGGCAGCATGCCGATCGCGCCGATGCCTTCGACGAGCGCGAGCATCTGCGACGCGTCGATCGCGCTGCCTTCCCAATGCCCATACTGCGTATGGTTCGAGAACTGCACCGTGTTGAGCGGCCACACGTTGACGCCGAGGCGCCGCATCGGAAACTCCGATGCGCCGTTGCCTGCGTGCCCGAATACGACGTGCGACTGGATGCTCAGAACGTTTTTCATGTCGAACCGATACGGCGCGGGAAGGGCGCCAGGAAAGAATGCGAAACGGATGCGCGCTTTTCGTGTGCGCTTTCGTTGGAACGCTGTGCCTGTCAGCGCGGCGCTTCGTGCACCGCTTTGGCGCGATGCGCGGCGGCTTGCCCGCCGGACGCATCACACTTGGTTCATCACAAGATACATGAGTTTTTGCGCCGCGGAACCGATCCGGCCCCGCCGTGTTGCGTCGAACCATCAAAGCGCACGCCGTCGATGCGCAGGATCAAGGGCGCGCAAGCCTGATCACACCAGCTCGCGATACAGCGCGAGATAGCGTTCCGCCGACGTGCCCCAGCCGAAGTCCTGCCGCATTGCGCGGCGCTGCGCGGCCTTCCAGTCGGTGCGCCGCGCGTACAGCGCAAACGCGCGGCGGATCGCGGCCGTCAGCGCTTCGGGTTCGAAGCGCTCGAACACGAAGCCCGTCGCGAGATCGTCGGCGATGTTTTCGAGCGATGCATCGACGACGGTATCGGCAAGGCCGCCGACGCGATGCACGAGCGGCAGCGAGCCATACGCGAGCGCATAAAGCTGCGTCAGCCCGCACGGCTCGAAGCGCGATGGCACGGCGATCACGTCGCTGCCCGCGACGATCTGATGCGCAAGCGTTTCGTCGAAACCGAGTTCGACGGCGACGCTCTCGGGATGCGACTGCGCGACGCGCTGCAAGCCGTTTTCAAGCGCCGGGTCGCCCGTGCCGAACACGACCAGCTGCCCGCCGCGCTTGATGATGTCGGGCAGCGCAGCGAGCAGCAGATCGAGGCCCTTCTGTTCCGTCAGCCGGCTCACCACGCCGAACAGCAGCGCATCGCTCTTCGGCGCGAGATGGAAGCGCTCCTGCAGCGCCGTTTTGCACGCACGCTTGCCGGCAAGACGCGTGTCGGTGTAGCGGCCGGCGATCAACTGATCGGTGGATGGCTGCCATACCGAGTAATCGACGCCGTTCAGAATGCCCGACAGATCGTGCGAACGCTGGCTCAGCAGTCCGTCGAGTCCACCGCCTTGCGCGAGCGTCTGGATTTCGCGTGCGTACGTCGGGCTCACCGTCGTGATGCGGTCACTGTAGAAGAGGCCTGCCTTCAGAAACGACATCTGTCCGTAGAACTCGACGCCGCTCATGTGGAAGAAGTCGGCGGGCAGGCCCAGCTGGCCGAACTGATGCGCGGGAAAGATGCCCTGGTAGGCGAGGTTATGGACCGTGAAGATCGTGCGCGCGGGCGGCTTGCCGTGCTCGCGCGCGGCCGCTTTCAGATAGGCGGGCGCGAGACCCGCGTGCCAGTCGTGTGCATGGACGATCTGCGGCGCCCACGCAGGGTCGAGATGCAGGGCGAGCTGCGCCGCTGTCCAGCCGAGCATCGCGAAGCGCTGCGCGTTGTCGCCGTACGGCACGTGCTCGGCGTCGAGATACGGATTGCCGCTGCGGTCATACAGCGATTCCGCGCGGATCACATACACGATGAGTCCGTTGGCGGCCAGCGTGCCGCGCTCCAGCGTGACGTCCGACGCGCCGAAGCGATCGCCGATCCGCGCCACCGGCTGCAGGTCCGACAGCCCGCCGACCACGGCGGGAAAGCCGGGCAGCAGCACGCGGACATCGGCGCCCAGTTCGATCAGCGCGGGCGGCAGCGCGCCCACGACGTCGGCGAGACCGCCCGTTTTCAGAAGGGGATACAGCTCGCTTGCGACATGCAGCGCGCGGATCGTCATGAGCCTCAGTCCTGTCGGTTAACTGCCGGTTATGGGTTGCCGCGGGTGGCGTGGCGTCCGCGTGTCGGGACGCATGGACCGTACAGAAGGCGCGCGGGCGGGCAACGCGTTTCCGCGCCCGCCGCGCTCTGCTTTAGCGTTTTCGTGCGCAGCCGTCCGCTAGCGCGCCGTCTGCCGCTTGAGCGCTTCCGCCGTCACCAGCACCACGCCGCTGTCCGTCCGATAGAAGCGTTCGCCGTCGCGCACCGGGTCTTCGCCGATCACGGTGCCGTCGGGAATCTGGCAGCCGCGGTCGATCACGACCTTGCGCAGGCGGCAACTCGCGCCGATCGTCACCTGCGGCAACAAGACTGCCTCAGCGATGTTACAGAACGAATTCACGACCACATTCGACGACAGCACCGAGCGCGAAATCTGCGAGCCGGAAATCACGCAGCCGCCGCACGCGATCAGATTGGTGCCCGAGCCTTGCAGCCCGTTCAGGTCGCGCACGAACTTGGCGGGCGGCAACTGTTCCTGATGCGTCCAGATCGGCCAGTTGCGGTCGTAGAGATCGAGCGCGGGAATCGTGGACGCGAGATCGAGATTTGCGGCCCAGTACGCGTCGATCGTGCCGACGTCGCGCCAGTACGGCTCGACGCTCGGATCCGACGACACGCACGACATGCTGAACGGATGCGCAATCGCATGTCCCGACGTGACCACGCGCGGAATGATGTCCTTGCCGAAGTCGTGATCGGTCGCGACGCTGGTGATGTTGTCTTCGAGCAGCGAGTACAGGTAATCGGCGCTGAACACGTAGATGCCCATGCTCGCGAGCGCGATGTCGGGGCGGCCGGGCATCGCGGGCGGATCGGCGGGTTTTTCGACGAAACCTGTCACGCGCCGCTGTTCGTCCACGTGCATCACGCCGAACGCGACGGCCTCCATGCGCGGCACCTCGATGCAACCGACCGTGCAATCCGCCTTCGACTCGACGTGATCCATCACCATCCGCGTGTAGTCCATCTTATAGATGTGGTCGCCCGCCAGCACGACGACGTATTTCGGGCGGATCGAACGGATGATGTCGAGGTTCTGGAACACGGCGTCGGCCGTGCCGCGATACCAGTGCGCGCCTTCGACGCGCTGCTGCGCCGGCCACAGGTCGATGAACTCGTTGAACTCGCCGCGCAGGAAGCCCCAGCCGCGCTGCACGTGCCGCAGCAGCGAGTGAGCCTTGTATTGCGTGACGACGGCGATGCGCCGGATGCCTGAATTCAGGCAGTTGGACAGTGCGAAATCGATGATCCGGTACTTGCCGCCGAAGTGCACGGCGGGCTTCACGCGCTTGTTCGTGAGCGGGCCGAGGCGCGTGCCGCGCCCGCCCGCGAGGACGATGGCGAGCGTGGTGTGTTGCAGATCGTTGAGGCTTGCCGGCGTATCCATGTGCGTCTCCATGTTATGGGTGAGCCCTGGTGGAAGCTTTCTTCGCCCCGGCGTTCGATTTTTGTCTGACGCTGTTCTTGTTATCGTTTTTTGTTGTGTGCGACGGCCTGATTTTCGTTCGGGCTGGAACCCGTCATGCACGTCGGATGCCAGCCAGCGGTTAGTCTGACCCATGCGCCACGCGCGCGCAACATGCCGCGTTCGCCATGCCACACTCGCGCGGGTGGCCGACGCATCGGGCCGCGCGCGCCAGGTAGAAAAGGGTGCTTCGCGGGGCATGACAGGACGCCGGCGGGCAATTTATGCCAGACGGTTGACCGATTGAAACGCCTGTTTGGCGTCCGCGTGCGCCCGTCGTCCGGGACCATTGCAAGCGGCGCTGCAAACCCGTCGCGACGCGGGCATCATGACGGGCCTGCCTGCTTCCATTGCCAGTCAACCCAACTGCTCATGAAACTGACATTGCGTTCATCGCTCGTTGCCGTTTCCCTTTCTGCCTGCGTCGCGTTGTCGGGCATCGATGCCCGCGCCGCCGTTGCTGCTAGTTCCGTCAGTTCTTCCGCGCCTTCGGCCGCACCCGCCGACGACGGTCCCGCCTATGGGCCGGAGTTGCAGGGCTTCAACTATCCGGCGCCCGTGCATCAGTTCGAGTTCAACTCGCAAGGCGAGGCGCTGCATATGGCTTACATGGACATTGCGCCTGAGCATCCGAACGGTCGCACGGTCGTGTTGCTGCACGGCAAGAATTTTTGCGGCGCGACATGGGAAGGTTCGATCGAACGATTGTCGGCGGCGGGGTATCGCGTGATCGCGCCGGATCAGATCGGCTTTTGCAAGTCGAGCAAGCCGCAGCGTTACCAGTTCAGCTTTCAGCAGCTCGCGCGCAACACGCATGCGCTGCTCGAATCGATCGGCGTGAAGAATGCGACGATCGTCGGTCATTCGACGGGCGGCATGCTCGCGGTCCGCTATGCGCTGATGTACCCGGGCGAGACTCAGCAGCTGGTGCTCGTCAATCCCATCGGACTCGAGGACTGGAAGGCGAAGGGCGTGCCGTCGCTGTCCGTCGACCAGTGGTACGAGCGCGAGCTGAAGACGACGGCGGACGGCATCCGCCGCTACGAGCAGGCGACCTACTATTCGGGCCAGTGGCGCAGCGATTTCGAGCCGTGGGTGCAGATGCTCGCGGGGATGTATCGCGGGCCGGGCAAGAAGGAAGTCGCGTGGGACTCGGCGCTGCTGTACGACATGATCTATACGCAGCCCGTCGTCTACGAACTCGGCTTGCTGAAGATGCCGACGTTGCTCTTGATCGGCGACAAGGATACGACGGCGATCGGCAAGGACGCTGCGCCGCCCGAGGTGCGCGCGAAGATCGGCCACTATCCGGAACTCGCGAAGCTGACGAAGCAGGCGATTCCGCACGCGACGCTCGTCGAGTTCGCCGAGCTTGGCCACGCGCCGCAGATGCAGGATCCCGTGGCGTTTCACAAGGCGTTGCTCGACGGGCTGGCGGCTTTGCCCGCGAGCCATTGATCGCGGGCAAAGCCGCCTGCTTCACGCGCGGGCGTGTTAGCTATCGAGCCTCAGCCGTTGGCAAGCTCGTCCCGCACCTGCGCGCCGATTTCGAACGAACGCAGCCGCGCCGCGTGATCGTAGATCTGCGCGGTCAGCATCAGCTCGCTCGCGCCCGTCTGCTCGATGATCGTGCGCAGGCCGTCGCGCACCGTCTCGCGATCGCCGACGACCGAGCAGGCCAGCGAATGCCGCACGCTGCTCATTTCCATCTCCGATGCCGCGACCTGATCGACGGGCGGCTGCAACTGCCCCGGCGTGCCCCGCCGCAGATTGATGAACTGCTGCTGCAGCGACGTGAAAAGGCGCTGCGCTTCGGCATCGGTATCGGCGGCAAAGAGGTTCACGCCGACCATCGCGTAGGGCTTCTCGAGCGTTTCCGAAGGGCGGAACTGCGCGCGATACACGTGCAGCGCCTGCATCATGTAGTCGGGTGCGAAGTGCGACGCGAACGCGAACGGCAGGCCGAGCGCCGCCGCCAGTTGCGCGCTGAACAGGCTCGACCCGAGCAGCCACAGCGGCACGTTCAGACCGGCGCCCGGCACGGCGCGCACGCGCTGACCCGGCACGGGATCGCCGAAATAGCGCTGCAACTCGACGACGTCGTCGGGAAACGAATCGGCGCTGCCGTGCAGGTCGCGGCGCAGTGCGCGCGCCGTGGTCTGGTCGGTGCCGGGTGCGCGGCCGAGGCCGAGATCGATCCGGCCCGGATACAGCGACGCGAGCGTGCCGAACTGCTCGGCGATCACGAGCGGCGCGTGATTCGGCAGCATCACGCCGCCCGAGCCGACGCGGATCGTCTTCGTGCCGCCCGCGACGTGCCCGATCACCACCGACGTCGCCGCACTCGCGATGCCCGTCATGTTGTGATGCTCGGCGAGCCAGTAGCGCTTGTAGCCCCATTGCTCGGCGTGCTGCGCGAGATCGAGCGTATTGCGAAACGCATCGGATGCGGTCGCGCCGGCCGTGATGGGGGAAAGATCGAGGACCGAAAAAGGAATCATGGCAAAAGATGTGCGGCCAACCATCGCCGTTTGCAAGGCGACATGCGGACCGTCTGGCGTGCGGAAAGTGGCGATTGTGCCAAAGGGCTTCCGTTCGTGCTGGCGGTCTGTTCATGTCCCTGACGGCAGCAGGGTTGGACGCTGCTGAATATGAACCAGGCGCGAATGTCGATGCAGAAATAGCCCCTGAAAACAGGGGCAAAATGCGTCGAAACGTGCTCCAGACGTATGCGGTGCGTGTGCCGTCGCACGGACGTTCGCGCGCGAACGCATTAACGTGCAAGCGTCGCCGCCATCGATGCGGATCTGCGCGACGCATATCCGTCCGACGAAGCGGCGGCCTCCACGGACCTCGACGCCGGTCGGCCCGTCACGTCACGCGTAGGTCGGCTACGCAGCGTACACCCGGACGAACCGGGTCGACCGGGTCAGCCGGGCGCAACGATGCAGCCCGTTGCGTCCGCGCGCCCGATTCGTCAGCCGATTCGGTGTAAACGCGCTCTCGCGCAATCGCCGGGCTGACGCTAGATTGTTTGCACTTGCGAGATAGTCGAGGGGCCAGCGGCTGCCGTCATGGCGGCCTATAGCGGTGAAAATTGCGTCGGCCAGAAGCACACGTGGCTTCTGGCCGAAACGCTAGCGGTTCTGGCGGCATGCGTTCGCATGGCCGTTTTCAGCAGGGCTCTCCCATTCCCGGTTTCTTCCTTGCACGCGAAATCTCGCGTAGCAATTCTTTAACTTTCCACACACATCTGCACGGCGTTCGTTCGCGAACGGGCCGCCGCGCGGGTTATGCTTGGTGTCGTTCATACGTTTGTGTTCCGCATGTCATCGAAGATGATTATCCGCACCTCGTTGCGCAACATGATGCTTTCCGTGGCCGTGGTGGGCGCGCTGTCCGCGCTCGCCGGCTGCGACGACCAGCAGAGCGACCAAGCCGTGCAAAAGCTCAAGGAATTTTTTAACGCCGTCAAACCGGATGCGCTGCTTCTGAAGGGCCTCACGCCCGGCGTCACCACAGAAGCGCAGATCCGCGACCAGATGGGCAAGCCCGAAACGGAGCGCACGTTCACCGACGGCTCGAAGCGCTTCGAATATCCGCGCGGCCCGCAGGGCCTCAACACGTACATGGTCGACATCGGACCCGACGGCACGCTGCAGTCGATCACACAGGTGCTGACGGCCGCGAACTTCGCGAAGATCCGCGTCGGCATGACGGAAGACGAAGTGCGGCGTCTGCTCGGCAAGCCGGGCGAAGTGGCCGTCTATCCGCTGAAGCCCGAAACGGTGTGGAGCTGGAAGTGGCGCGAAGGCGGTGTCACGCAAGAGGGCTTCTTCAACGTGCATTTCGACGTCAATCACATCGTCTACACGACCTCGCGCTCGGACGTGATCCGCGGGCATTGACGGCAGACTGACGAGGCGGGGGCGGGCAGGCGAGGGCGCACAGCACGTAAAACGAAAGCCCATTTCGCGTGTCCAACCATAAAACGCCTGTAAATAAAGGGGGAAAACAACAATGGCCATACGTCGGCGCTACAAGCGCATCGGCCTCGTGCTCGGCGGGGGAGCCGCGCGCGGCTGGGCGCACATCGGCGCGATTCGCGCGCTGCACGACGCGGGCATCAAGCCGGATATCGTCGCGGGCACGTCGATCGGCGCGCTGGTCGGTGCCGTCTATGCGAACGGCGATCTCGACTGGCTCGAAGAGTGGGTCACGCGGCTCACGTGGCAGTCGGTCGTGCGTCTGCTCGATCTGCGTCTTTCGGGCGGATTGCTCGGTGGCAAGAAAGTCATCCAGGTGTTTGCGAACCGCTTCAACGGCCGTTCGATCAGCGAGTTGCAGATGCCGTTCGCGGCCGTCGCGACGGAACTCGATTCCGGCCGCGAAACCTGGTTGCAGGATGGCGGCGTGGTGGATGCCGTGCGCGCGTCGATTGCGATTCCGGGCATTTTCACGCCGGTACTGCACGAGGGCGTGTGGCTCGTCGACGGCGGGCTGTCGAACCCTGTGCCCGTGTCGGCTGCGCGCGGCATGCGAGCCGACTGCGTGATCGCCGTCGATCTGAACAACGACATTCTCAACGGCCGTGATTTCGGCGGCGCGGTCGTCGACTTGCCGCCGATGCCGACGGAAGAACTCGTCGAAGCCGCCGTCGAAGGCGAGGCGCTGCCGCTCGATACCGAGGCGCCGCCGCCCGCCATCGCGACGCCTGCGCCGCCGATGCTGTTACGGCGCAACGGCAAGCCCTTCCCGAACTGGCTGCAGCCTTCGCCCGAAGAGTTGTCGCGCGATGTGCGCGTGCCGCCCGCGCCGAGCGCGCGCGTGCCATCCATGCTCAGTTCGATCGCGCAAAGCATCGACATCATGCAGGTGCGGATCACGCGCAGCCGTCTCGCGGGCGAGCCCGCCGACATTCTGATCCAGCCGCGCCTGGGCGGCATGGGCATCTTCGATTTTCACCGCGCGGGGCCCGCCATTGAAGAAGGGCGCGCGGCCGTCGAAGCGATGCTGCCCGCGATCCGCGCGTGCCTCGGCACCGAATGATCGCCGCGGCTTGAGGGCGCTCAGCCCTCGCTACGCTTCGCCGCGATAATGCGACACACGCGCTTGCCGGAACTCGCGCTCGTCGTGTCGTCGATGAACAGGATCACGCAATCGGTGAGGGCATCCGTGATCAGCGCGGGCTCGAACGCCGAGTAAAGGCGTCCGTCCGGCTGACGTGCGTCCGCGCCCTCCGTCACGCGCCACGACAGATACAGCATGCCGTTCGGCCGCAGGATGCGCACGAGGTTGTCGATCGCATCCGTCATCGAGTCGACGGGCAGATGCATCAGCACGGTTTCGCAGATCACGTTGTCGAACTGCTCGTCGATCTCGGCGAGCGACGGCAGCGTCGCCGTGCGAAACGCAATCTGCGGATAGAGCCGCCGCGCTTCGTCGAGCAAACCTTCCGACGCATCGAAACCCGTCACGCGATACCCATGCTCCGCGAGCCACGCGGCATCGCGCCCATTGCCGCAACCGATATCGGCCGTCTTGCCCGTCGGCAGCAGATGCGCTTCCCACAGCGCGTACATGTCGTCGGGCGGCGGCTGGTCGAGCCATTCGCGCGAATAGCGGGCGGCGTCGCGCGTGTAGGCGTCGAGCGTCGAGGCGTCGGGGTGAAGTGGCATGCGGCGATCCTGTGTGCAGAAGCGTCGTGTGGCGGAAGGGGATACCCAGTCTAACGCGTGAGTCATCGCGACGGCTTTTGCGGGGTCGTGCCTGACAGCATCGGGCGCCTGTGTCTTTCAGGGAAAGCCCCAATCGGCGCGGGTTTGCGGGCATGCCGACGGCTTGGCGCGTCTATCGAAAAAGCGACCCGAAACTTGCGAATTCGCGGCAGCCGCATCGCGTGTGCCATGCGCTTACAAACGGACAGACAAGCGGACAGCGCTTGAAACTGCGGGCGTCCAACGCGTGCGCCGCCATGCTATCGCGCATGTTGCATTGCACAAGAATCGCATGACCGCGTTTGAGCAAATCATTTTCGCTTGCGAGTATCCGCGCCATGCCGCTGCGGGTGCGGCTTCCGATCAACCTTCGCGCTTCGCTTCGACAGGAGACACACGTGTTCCTCTATGGCTTTGGCCCGGTGCTCCTCGACGGCACGATCAAGACGATCGAGCTGTCGGTTCTTTCGCTGGCGACGGCCGTCGTGCTCGGGCTGATCGGCGCGGCGGCGAAGCTGTCGTTCAACCGGCCGTTGCGCGCGATCGCGACGGGCTATACGACGCTGATCCGCTCGGTGCCCGATCTCGTGCTGATGCTGCTGCTGTTCTACAGCATTCAGATCGCCGTCAACAATCTGACCGACGCGCTCGACCTGCCGCAGTTCGACATCGATCCGTTCATCGCGGGCGTGCTGACGCTCGGCTTCATTTACGGCGCGTATTTCACCGAGACGTTTCGCGGCGCGTTTCTCGCTGTGCCGCGCGGCCAGCTCGAAGCGGGCGCCGCGTATGGGATGAGCGGCGCGCGCGTGTTCGCGCGCATCCTGTTTCCGCAGATGATGCGCTTCGCGCTGCCGGGCATCGGCAACAACTGGCAGGTGCTGGTGAAGGCGACGGCGCTCGTGTCGATCATCGGTCTCGCCGATGTCGTCAAGGCCGCGCAGGACGCAGGCAAGAGCACGTTCAACATGTTCTTCTTCATTCTCGTTGCCGCGCTGATCTATCTCGCGATCACGACCGTATCGAATCTCGTGCTGATCTGGCTGGAGAAGCGCTATTCGATTGGCGTGCGGCACGCCGAACTCTAACTCGCGCAGCATTCAGGCCATTCAGGCATTACGCAGGAGACGACGCTCATGATCGACATCCTCAACCAGTTCTGGAAAGCGTTCCTCTATTGGGACGGCCAGCGCATCTCTGGCCTTGCCGTGACGCTGTGGCTGCTGGTCGCCTCGATCGGCATCGGCTTCGTGACATCGATTCCGCTTGCCGTGGCGCGCGTATCGAAGAAGCGCTGGCTGTCGACGCCCGTGCGGCTCTACACCTACGTTTTTCGCGGCACGCCGCTGTACGTGCAGTTGCTGTTGATCTACACGGGCATCTACAGCCTTGAATTCGTGCGCTCGCATGCATTGCTCGATTCGTTCTTCCGCAGCGGCTTTCACTGCGCGATTCTTGCGTTTGCATTGAACACCTGCGCGTACACGACGGAGATCTTCGCGGGCGCGATTCGCGCGACGCCGCATGGCGAAGTCGAAGCCGCGCGTGCCTACGGGATGAGCTGGTTCACGATGTACAGGCGGATTGTGATACCGTCCGCGCTGCGCCGCGCGCTGCCGTTGTACAGTAACGAAGTGATCCTGATGCTGCACGCGACTACCGTTGCCTTCACGGCGACCGTGCCCGACGTGCTGAAGGTCGCGCGCGATGCGAACTCGGCGACCTACCGCTCGTTCGAGGCATTCGGCCTCGCGGCACTGATCTATCTTGTTGTATCGTTCGCGCTGGTTGCGCTGTTCCGGCGCGCCGAGCGTCACTGGCTCGCGTATCTGGCCGTGCGCCGCTGATTTTCACGCTTCGTTGCGCTACGTTGAGTAGCGTGCCGCAGCGCAATGAAGCATCGATCGCAGCAGCACGACTGCACCTCAGCATCCGTTTCACCCGTCTTCACTCTGGGAGAGCATCTTGCTCCACACGACTCAAATGGAAGCCTGCAAGCTCGCCGTGCAGGACATCCACAAGCGCTATGGCGACAACGAAGTGCTGAAGGGCGTCTCGCTGAATGCCAACAAGGGCGACGTGATCAGCATCATCGGTGCGAGCGGGTCGGGCAAGAGTACGTTCCTGCGCTGCATCAACTTTCTGGAGCGGCCGAACGCCGGGCAGATCGTCGTCGACGGCGAAGCGGTGCGTACGAAGACCGACCGCCACGGCAATTTCGAAGTCGCGGATCACAAGCAGTTGCAGCGCATCCGCACGAAGCTCGCGATGGTGTTTCAGCACTTCAACCTGTGGGCGCACATGAACGTGCTGGAGAACGTGGTCGAGGCGCCGATCCACGTGCTCGGCCTGCCGCGCAAGGAAGCGGAAGACCGCGCGCGCGAGTATCTGGAGAAGGTCGGCCTCGCGCCGCGTCTGGAGAAACAGTATCCGTCGCATCTGTCGGGCGGTCAGCAGCAGCGTGTGGCGATTGCGCGCGCACTGGCGATGAACCCCGACGTGATGCTGTTCGACGAACCGACCTCCGCGCTCGATCCTGAACTCGTCGGCGAAGTGCTGAAGGTGATGCAGAAGCTCGCCGAAGAGGGCCGCACGATGATCGTCGTGACGCACGAGATGGGTTTTGCGCGCAACGTGTCGAACCATGTGATGTTCCTGCATCAGGGACGCACGGAAGAAGAGGGCGTGCCGTCGGAAGTGCTGGTGACGCCGAAGAGCGAGCGCCTGAAGCAGTTCCTGTCCGGCAGTCTCAAGTAATCCCGCTTCCGGTCGTTTATCGCAATGGCGCGTCCGTCGTCCAGTCCTGCCCGCACGACCCAGGTCGCGATCGTCGCGTTGCCGCCTGTGTCGATGTCGGGCGTCGGGCCGATCGTCGACGCGCTGAATCTCGCCAATGAAATCGACGGGCGCGCGCTGTATCGCTGGCAAGTCGTGTCGTGGGACGGTCGCCCGGTGCCGCTCGCGGGCGGCGCATCGTGGCCTGCCGATGCCGCATTCGGCGATGCGATTGCGTGCGACTGGCTGATCATCGTCAGCGAGCGATTCCAGCAATTCGCGGACTATCGTCTTTTTCTCGCGAGCCTGTCGCGCGTCGGGCAGCGCACGCCGCTCGTGACGGGCATTCACCATGGCGTGTGGTGGCTCGCGATGGCGGGGCAGTTATCCGGCTATCGCGTGAGCGTGAACTGGGAGACGTATCAGCAGTTCACCGAACAGTTCGAGCGCTCCATCGTCACGCAGCAGATCTTCGAGATCGATCGCGATCGGGCGACGTGTGCCGGTGGTCAGGCGACCGTCGATTTCATGCTGGCGATGATCGGGCGCGAGCATGGGCCTGAACTCGCCGAGCGTATCGCCGATACGATGGGCGTCGGGACTTTGCGCTCCGGTCAGGAGCGGCAGCGCATACCGTTTGTGACCGCGCCTGGCGAGCGGCATCCACGGCTCAATGATGCGTTGCTGTTGATGGAAGCGAATATCGAGGATCCTCTTACCTCGGATGAGATTGCCGGGCTCGTTGGCGTGTCGCGACGGCAACTCGAGCGGCTGTTCCGGCAATATCTTGGGTCGATGCCCTCCAAGTATTACCTCGGGTTGAGGCTTGCTAAAGCAAGGACGCAGTTGCAGCGGACTAGCAAGTCTGTTGTGCAGATTAGTCTTGCATGTGGGTTTTCTTCTGCT
This sequence comes from Paraburkholderia sabiae, assembly GCF_030412785.1. Lineage (NCBI taxonomy): Bacteria > Pseudomonadati > Pseudomonadota > Betaproteobacteria > Burkholderiales > Burkholderiaceae > Paraburkholderia > Paraburkholderia sabiae. The sequence continues at coordinate 5,208,439 of NZ_CP125295.1, read as the reverse complement.
GCGCATTTTTCTAATGCTTATAGGGAAAAATTTGGCGTGACGCCGCGGGAAGAAAGGAGGAACTGGATCGAGAAGCAGCGCGGGGATGAGCCCCGCGGGGCGGCTATGATTGAGCGGGCTTAGTGGTTTTTTTGTCTGCGACGCTAGTCGCTATTCTGGTTTTTGCTTTTTGTTTTTTTTGCTGCGCTGGCATCCGCGATTGCGTATCGGTTTATTAGCGTTGCCCCTGTGCGGGGCGGCACCTACTTTTCTTTGCAGCGGCAAAGAAAAGTAGGCAAAAGAAAGCCGCTTTTGAACCTCCAGTGCCCGCCAGGTTCGCACTACGGCATGCCGCAGTTGAGCTGTCGCGCAGCAACGTCCGCACCCCGTAGAAAGCCCGCAGTCAACCGCGTACAGCGCGAAAACCCATACAGTCTGGAGCACATAACGCCGCAATCAACTGACGGCAAATGCAAAAAAACGTGCTGACCGAATGTGCCCCAGGTGGATGTCATCTTTCGCGCCGCGCGCGCCTGACTGCGGGCTTTCTACGAAGTGTTTGCGTCGCTGCGCGACGGCTCAAGGAACGTGTGCCGTGGCGTTATCCACGGCAGGCACCGGAGGTTTGAAGCGGCTTTCTTTTGCCTACTTTTCTTTGCCGCTGCAAAGAAAAGTAGGTGCCGCCCCGCACAGGGGCGACGCGTGAAGCACCGATACGAAACCGCGGATGCCAGCGTAAAGCCCAGAATGAGCGACTGCGTCGCAGACAGAACCAAAAAGACCAGAATGGCGACTAGCGTCGCAGACAAAAAACCCCAGAACAACAAAAAAACGAGTCGCTTCCACGCAAGAACATCCCCCGCCTCTCACCTAAACTACAAACCACTACCCTGAACGAGCCTCGAGGCCCCACCATGAACGACCAGAATGTGACCCGCCAGACCTTCGATGAAGTCATGGTCCCCGTCTTCTCCCCCGCGTCCTTCGTGCCGGACCGCGGCGAGGGCTCCCGCGTCTGGGACACGCAAGGCAAGGACTACGTCGACTTCGCGGGCGGTATCGCCGTCACGGCGCTCGGTCACGCGCACCCCGAACTGATGAAGGTTCTGCACGATCAGGGCGCAAAACTCTGGCACATCGGTAACGGTTACACGAACGAACCCGTTCTGCGTCTCGCCAAGCGTCTGGAAGAGCTCACGTTCGCCGATCGCGCATTCTTCGCGAACTCCGGCGCGGAAGCCAATGAAGCGGCTCTGAAACTCGCGCGCCGCGTCGCCTTCGACCGCTTCGGCGCAGAAAAAGACGAAATCGTCTCGTTCACGCAGTCGTTCCACGGCCGCACGTTCTTCACGGTGAGCGTCGGCGGTCAGCCGAAGTACTCGGAAGGGTTCGGCCCCGTGCCCGCCGGCATCAAGCATCTGCCTTACAACGACATCGCCGCCGCGCGCGCGGCCATCGGTCCGAAGACCTGTGCGGTCATCGTCGAGCCGGTGCAGGGCGAAGGCGGCGTGATTCCCGCCGATCCCGCATTCCTCAAGGCGCTGCGCGAAGCCTGCGACCAGCACGGCGCACTGCTGATTTTCGACGAAGTGCAAACGGGCGTCGGCCGCACGGGCTTTTTCTATGCGTATCAGGACACGGGCGTCACGCCCGACATCCTCACGACGGCCAAGGCGCTCGGCAACGGCTTCCCGATCGGCGCCATGCTGACGACGAACGAACTCGCCGCGCACTTCAAGGTCGGCGTGCACGGCACGACGTACGGCGGCAATCCGCTCGCGACCGCGATCGCGCTGAAAGTGGTCGATCTCGTCAGCGACCCGAAAGTGCTCGAAGGCGTGCGCTCGCGCAGCGAACAGCTGAAGGCGACGCTCGCGAAGATCAACGAACGCTTCGGCATCTTCAAGGACGTGCGCGGCAAGGGCCTGCTGATCGGCGCCGAACTCACGGAAGCCTACGCGGGCCGCGCGAAAGACTTCGTGACGGCGGCAGGCAAGCACGGCGTGATCATGCTGATGGCGGGCCCGGACGTGCTGCGTTTCGCGCCGTCGCTGATCATTCCCGTCGACGTCATGAACGAAGGTCTCGCGCGCTTCGAAAAGGCGGTCGAGGAAGTCGTCGGTGCGACGGCGCTCGCCAAGTAACCGATCCATCTCAACTCACGAGAACACACGAGACCACGATGCTCTTCGTCCGCCCAGGCCGTCTGGCCGATCTCGACGCCTTGCAGCAGATGGCGCGCAACGCGCAGCCGGTGCTGCATTCGCTGCCGCACGACCGGCGCGCGCTGGAGGCGCGCGTCGCGTTGTCGGAAGACTCGTTTCGCGCGGAAGTCGATTTTCCGGGCGAGGAGTTCTATCTCTTCGTGCTGGAAGACAGCGAGACGGGCAAGCTGCACGGCACGGCGAGCATCGTCGCGGCAGCAGGTTACTCGGAGCCGTTCTACGTGTTCCGCAACGATGCCCTGATTCACGCATCGCGCGAACTGCATGTGAACCGCAAGATCCACGCGCTGACGATGTCGCATGAACTGACGGGCAAGAGCCGTCTCGCGGGTTTCTATATCGATCCCGAGATGCGGGGCGACGCCGCCGCGCATCTGATGTCGCGCGCGCGGATGATGTACATCGCCGCGAACCGTCAGCGCTTCACGTCGGAAGTGTTCTCGCTGCTGCTCGGCGTGACGGACGACGCAGGTGTGTCGCCGTTCTGGGAAGCCGTGGGGCGCAAATTCTTCGGCCGCAATTTCGCCGATATCGAGGTGCAGTCGGGCGGCCGCAGCAGCACGTTCATCGCCGAAGTGATGCCGAGCTATCCGATCTATGTGCCGCTCCTGCCCGAAGCCGCGCAGCGCGTACTCGGCGAGCCCGACGAAAAGGCGCTGCTCGCGTACGACATCCACATGGAAGAAGGTTTCGAAACGGACCGCTACGTCGATATCTTCGACGCGGGCCCCGTGCTGACGGCGCAGATCGATCGCGCCGCATGCGTGAAGCGCAACGAATCGCGCGCGGTGCGCGAAGCGTCGGCGCAGAACGGTGCGACGTATCTGATCGCGAGCAACAAGCCGGGCGAATTCCGCTGCGTGCTGGCCGATCTGCCCGCGCAAACGGAAGAGGGCGCGCCGCTGCCCGCCGCCGCGCGTCATGCGCTCGACGTGCGCGATGGCGACACGGTGCGCTGCGTGCCGCTGCATCAGCAGGAACCGAAACAGACTACGGGAGAAGCACAATGATCGTCGTTCGCGTCGTGCAGACGGGCGATGTGGACGCGCTCGTCGCGCTCGCTCAGGAGACGGGCCCCGGTCTCACGACTTTCAAGCCGGATCGCGATGCGCTCGCGGCGCGCATTGCGCGCGCGCGTCGCACGCTCGAGGACAAGGCCGCGCCGCACGAGAAGGGCTACTTCTTCGTGATGGAAGATTCGCAGACGAAGGACATCGCGGGCGTGTGCGGCATCGAAACGGCCGTCGGGCTGGAGCAGCCGTTCTATAACTATCGCGTGAGCACGGTGGTGCATGCGTCGCAGGATCTCGGCATCTGGACGCGCATGCGCGCGCTCAACATTTCGCACGATCTGACGGGTTACGCGGAAGTGTGTTCGCTGTTTTTGAGCCCGCGTTATCGAGCGCATGGCGTGGGCGGCTTGCTGTCGCGTTCGCGTTTCATGTTCATCGCGCAGTTTCGCGACCGCTTTCCGCAGCGCATCTGCGCGGAATTGCGCGGGCATTTCGACGCGGACGGCACGTCGCCGTTCTGGCGCGCGGTCGGCTCGCACTTCTATCAGATCGACTTCAACGCCGCAGATTACCTCAGTTCGCACGGACGCAAGTCGTTTCTGGCCGAGTTGATGCCGCGTTTCCCGGTGTATGTCGAGCTGCTGCCTGAAGAAGCGCAGCACGCGATCGCGCTGACGCACAGCGACACGCTGCCCGCCCGCAAGATGCTCGAAGCGGAAGGGCTGCGTTACGAGAATCACGTCGATATTTTCGACGCGGGCCCCGTACTCGAATGCCACGTCGCCGATTTGCGCACGGTGCGCGAGAGCGTCGTCGCGCCCGTCGAAATCGTCGCGCACGATGCGCAGGAAAACGGCCCGCGTTCGCTGGTCTCGAACACGTTGCTCGACGATTTCCGTACGGGTGTCGCGGCGGGCGTAGTCGAGAACGGCGTGTTCCGTCTGACGGCGGACGAAGCGGTGGCATTGAACGTGAAGGCAGGCGAGCCGGTGCGCGTGCTGCCCCTGAAACAGAAATAAGGACGAACATGAGCGAGCTTTTCATCGACGGCGAATGGATCGCCGGCACAGGACACGCATTCGCATCGCGCAACCCGGGCACGGGCGCGACGGTGTGGGAAGGCAATAGCGCGTCGGCGGAAGACGTCGACCGCGCCGTGATGAGCGCGCGCCGTGCGTTCGCGATGTGGTCGGCCGTGAGCCTCGACGAACGCATCGCCGTCGTGCGCCGTTTCGCTGCGCTGATCAACGAGCGCAAGGAATCGATCGCCGAAGCGATTGGCCGCGAGACGGGCAAGCCGTTGTGGGAAGCGCGCACGGAAGTCGCGTCGATGGCCGCGAAGGTCGACATCTCGATCCAGTCGTACAACGAGCGCACGGGCGAGCGGCGCACCGCGATGGCGGATGGCACGGCTGTGCTGCGTCATCGTCCGCATGGCGTCGTCGCCGTGTTCGGTCCGTACAACTTTCCGGGGCATTTGCCGAACGGACATATCGTGCCCGCATTGATCGCGGGGAACACGGTCGTATTCAAGCCTTCCGAACTGGCGCCCGGCGTCGCGCGCGCGACGGTCCAGGTGTGGCGCGACGCGGGCCTGCCTGCGGGCGTGCTGAATCTCGTGCAAGGCGAGAAGGACACGGGTATCGCGCTGGCGAATCACCGGCAGATCGACGGCCTCTTCTTCACGGGCAGTTCCGATACGGGCACGCTGCTGCACAAGCAGTTCGGCGGCCGTCCCGAGATCGTGCTCGCGCTGGAGATGGGCGGCAACAATCCGCTCGTGATCGCGCCCGTCGCCGATCTCGACGGCGCCGTGCATCACACGATTCAATCGGCGTTTCTGTCGGCGGGGCAGCGCTGCACGTGCGCGCGCCGCATCTTCGTGCCGAACGATGCATTCGGCGATCGCTTCGTCGAGCGTTTCGTCGAAGTGAGTTCGCGTATCGCGGTGGGCGAGTACAACGCCGATCCGCAACCGTACATGGGTGCCGTGATTTCGGCGCGCGCGGCGGCGCGTCTCGTCGAAGCACAGACGCGTCTGATCGCCGACGGCGCGAAGCCGTTGCTGACGATGGAACAGCGCGACCCGAAGCTCGGCTTCGTGTCGCCCGCGATTCTCGACGTCACGAACGTGCAGAACCTGCCCGACGAAGAGCATTTCGGGCCACTCGCGCAGATCGTCCGTTACGGCTCGTTCGATGAAGCAATCTCGGGCGCGAACGACACCGAGTTCGGTCTGTCGGCGGGCCTGCTCGCCGACGACGAAATGCTGTGGACGCACTTCCAGCGCACGATCCGCGCCGGCATCGTGAACTGGAACCGGCCGACTAACGGTGCGTCGTCGGCGGCGCCGTTCGGCGGCACGGGCCGCTCGGGCAACAACCGGCCGAGCGCGTACTACGCAGCCGATTACTGCGCGTATCCGATGGCCTCCGTCGAAAGCGCGCAACTGCAGATGCCCGCGAGCGTGTCGCCGGGTCTTCATTTCTAAGGATCGACGATGCAAGCCACTGAAGCCAATTTCGACGGACTCGTCGGACCGACTCACAACTATGCAGGGCTGTCGTTCGGCAACGTCGCGTCGCAGAGCAACGACAAGTCCATCGCGAATCCGAAGATGGCCGCGAAGCAGGGGTTGCGCAAGATGAAGCAGCTCGCGGACCTCGGTTTCAAACAGGGCGTGCTGCCGCCGCAGGAGCGTCCGTCGATGCGCCTGTTGCGCGAACTCGGCTTTTCCGGCGACGAAGCGAGCGTGATCGAACGCGTGGCGAAGAACGCGCCCGAACTGCTCGCGGCCGCGAGTTCCGCGTCGGCGATGTGGACGGCGAATGCGGCCACAGTGAGCCCTTCAGCGGACACGCAGGATGGCCGCGTGCACTTCACGCCCGCCAACCTGACAAGCAAGCTGCATCGCGCGATCGAGCATGAATCGACGCGCCGCACGTTGCGCGCGATGTTCGCGGACCCGTCGCACTTCGTCGTGCACGAGGCGCTGCCCGGCACGCCCGCACTCGGCGACGAAGGCGCGGCGAATCACACGCGTTTTTGCGCAGAGTATGGCGCGAAGGGCGTCGAGTTCTTCGTGTATGGACGCAGCGAATATCGGCGCGGACCGGAGCCGAAGCGTTATCCCGCGCGTCAGACGTTCGAGGCGAGCCGCGCCGTCGCGCATCGTCATGGCCTCTCCGACGAGGCAACCGTGTACGCGCAGCAGACGCCGGAAGTGATCGACGCAGGCGTGTTTCATAACGACGTGATCGCTGTCGGTAATGCGCGCACGCTGTTTTGTCATCAGTTGGCGTTTGTCGATCAGAAGGCCGTGTACGACGAACTGCGCGCGAAAATGGCGAAGCTCAACGGCGAGTTCAACGTGATCGAAGTACCGGACGCGCAGGTGAGTGTCGCCGATGCCGTGACGTCGTATCTGTTCAACAGCCAGCTGCTGTTGCGCGGCGACGGCAAGCAGGTGCTGGTCGTGCCGCAGGAGTGTCGCGAGAATCCGCGAGTGGCGGCGTACCTCGATGAACTTGCGCAAAGCACGGCGCCTATCGATGACGTGCTGGTTTTCGATCTGCGCGAGAGCATGAAGAACGGCGGCGGCCCGGCGTGCTTGCGGCTGCGCGTCGTGCTGAACGAGGCGGAGCGCGGCGCGGTGACGCCGGGCGTGTGGATCGACGACATGCTGTTCGCGCGGCTGGACGGATGGATCGAGACGCACTATCGCGATCGCCTCGCGCCTGCCGATCTCGCCGATCCGAAGTTGCTGAACGAGTCGCGCACGGCGCTCGATGAATTGACGCAGATTCTCGGCCTGGGTTCGCTGTATGACTTCCAGCGCTGATACGTCGATGATGCTCGACGATTTTCTCGGGTTCACGCTGGCTGGTAAGCAGCCAGCCGACGATGCGCGCGAGGGCGTGTGCGCGAACGGCGTGCGCTGGACGTGGATCGACGATGGCGTGTTGCAGTTCGAGCCTGCTTCTGAGCTTGCTTCTCCATCGCACGGCGAGGTGCGCAGCGTGCTCGCGTCGGCGGGTATTCATGGCGACGAAACGGCGCCCATCGAGCTGCTGTCGTTTCTCGTGCGGGACATCGCGAACGGGAGCGCTGCGCTTGCTTGCCGGTTGCTGGTGATTCTCGGCAACGTGCAGGCGATGCGCGACTCGTGCCGCTACATCGACGACGATCTGAACCGGCTGTTCAGCGGGCGTCATGCGCAGTTGCCTGCGAGCCATGAGGCGCCGCGGGCTGCGGCGCTGGAGCGGATCGCTGTGCGGTTCTTTGCCGATGCAGCGGATGCGCCGGGTGCGCGTTGGCATGTCGATATGCACACGGCGATCCGCGCGTCCGTGTTCGAACAGTTTGCGCTGCTGCCGCATACGGGTGAGCCGCTGTCGCGTGCGATGTTCGAGTGGTTGCGGGATGCGCGGATTGCGGCTGTTCTCTTGCATACTACGAAGGGCAACACGTATTCGCATTTCACCGCCGAGGCGTGTGGTGCCGATGCGTGCACGCTGGAACTCGGGAAAGTTCGTGCTTTTGGCGAGAACGACCTTTCGCGGTTTGCTTCGGCTGATTCTGCGTTGCGGCTTTTGATTGCCGACGGGCAGGGCGATGCTTCTCTGGCGTTGCCGCGCGTGTTTACCGTCATCGATCAGATCACCAAGCAGAGTGATTCGTTCGAGTTGCTGTTTGCTAATGATGTTGCCAATTTCACTGCTTTTGGGCGCGATACTGTTCTCGCACGGGACGGGGAGTATCGGTATGTCGTGCGGCATGATGAGGAGCGCATCGTGTTTCCTAATGCGACTGTGAAGCCTGGATTGCGGGCGGGGTTGCTTGTTGTTGAAACTACTGATGAGTGTCATCGGTCGTTGACGTAGTTTTTTTGTCTGCGACGCTAGTCGCCATGCTTTTTTTGCTGCGCTGGCATCCGCGAGTTCGTATCGGTGCTTCATGCGTTGCCCCTGTGCGGGGCGGCACCTACTTTTCTTTGCAGCGGCAAAGAAAAGTAGGCAAAAGAAAGCCGCGTTTGAACCTCCAGTGCCCGCCAGGTTCGCACTACGGCATGCCGCAGTTGAGCTGTCGCGCAGCGATGGCCGCACTCTGTAGAAAGCCCACAGTCAACCGCGCACGGCGCGAAAACCCAACACGGTCTCGAGCACATACCGCCGCAATTGGGCCGACGGCAAACGGACAAGACCAAGCCGACCGAATGTGCCCCAGGTGGATGTCATCTTTCGCGCCGCGCGCGCCTGACTGCGGGCTTTCTACGGAGTGTTTGCGTCACTGCGCGACAGCTCAAAGAACGTGTGCCGTAGCGTTATCCTGGCGGGCACCGGAGGTTTGAAGCGGCTTTCTTTTGCCTACTTTTCTTTGCCGCTGCAAAGAAAAGTAGGTGCCGCCCCGCACAGGGGCAACGTATGAAGACCCGATATGAATTCGCGGACGCCAGCGCAGCAAAAAAAACCGACCGATACGAATTCGCGGATGCCAGCACAGAAAAAAACCACCGACTGCGTCGCACGAAAAAACATTGTCCCTCTACGACAAAAACTTGCATCTTCGACGCTCGAAGCGAAAACAGGAATCACACTCAGAAGAGACGACCAAACCCCACCCCGCGGTAGCTAAATCAAAACACCCTGTAAAATCGCCGGCTTTGTGAAGCGCCTGGTGCGCCGCACCAAATCCACGAACGCTCTTTGAACGGCAATTTTGGCGTTGCAATGATCTTCCGCACGCCGGGGCGAATCAAACACCTCGCCCCATGTACTTCCTGAGGAAAGCAATAATGAAAATGAATTGGCAGAAGACGCTAACGCTCGCAGCACTGGCCGGCGCAGCCATAACAGCAACAACAACAGCAACAGCCTCCGAAATCAAGGAAATCCGCTTCGGCGTCGAAGCGTCCTACGCTCCCTTCGAATCGAAGTCGCCCGCCGGCGATCTGCAAGGCTTCGACATCGATATCGGCAACGCCGTCTGCGCCAAGCTCAAGACCCGATGCGTGTGGGTCGAGAATTCGTTCGACGGCCTCATCCCCGCGCTGCAAGCCCGCAAGTTCAGCGCGATCAACTCGGATATGTCGATCACCGATCAGCGCCGCGCCGTTATCGACTTCACCGATCCCATCTACGTGATTCCCAACCAGATGATCGCGAAGAAGGGCAGCGGCCTGCAGCCGACGCCCGCTTCGCTCAAGGGCAAGCACGTCGGCGTGCTGCAAGGCACGATCCAGGAAACCTACGCGAAAGCGAAGTGGGCGCCGAACGGCGTCGACGTGATCCCGTATCAGACGCAGGATCAGGTCTACGCGGACCTCGTCGCGGGTCGCCTCGATGCGTCGTTCCAGGATGCGGAAGCGGCATCGAAGGGCTTCCTCAAGAAGTCGCAAGGCGCAGGCTTCGAATTTGCCGGCCCGGCTGTCTCCGACGAGAAGCTGCTCGGTTCGGGCGTCGGCTTCGGTCTTCGCAAGGGCGACGCGCAGCTGAAGGGCGCCGTCAACCAGGCGCTCAAGGAACTGAAGGCGGACGGCACGATCGATCGCCTCGCCGCAAAGTACTTCGACGTGAAGGTCGTGCTCAAGTAATGCACACGGCATCCGGCGCGGATCATGCGCCGGATGCCGGATCGGCACGACAGCACGCCGCACCACAGACTGGCCGCCTTGCGCGGCCAGTTGCATTTTTGCCCTTGTTTTATAGTCTTTTTTCGCTTCGCCGTGCCCCTGTGCAAGTCTGCGTGCGCTAAAATCGGCGCACGGGGAACGACGGCTCGACAGGTCGGACAGAATCGTCGAGAAAACAATACCGAACAGACGAGAGCACGAAGCGCAACGCTTCGCCACAACTACTTGCACGGAATCCGGTTCGGCGCGCAAGCGCGAACCCGGGTCGACAGGGGACCGGGAATGACCACCACCGCAGTCGCAGACGAACGCCTGGCAGAAGGCGTTCCGGGCATTCAGCCAGGCATTCAACCAGGCACTACGCAGGACGCTCGCGCAAACGTTTCGTTTGCCCGTCAGCCCATCCTGAACCGCGACAACATGCTGTGCGCGTTCGAACTCAAGCTGTATCAAGCGCCAGTGGCTGAACCCGCCGAAGCCGCAGAAGACGGGGAAAGCGAGCAGCCGAAAGCCGGCCCGAGCGCCGCCGAACTCTTCATCAAGACGGTCTTGCAGCACGACGTGCGCGCGGCGCTCGCCAATCATCCGGGCTATCTTCCCATCACGCGTGAACTGCTATTCGACGAGGCCATCCGCAGTCTGCCCGCCGAGCGCTTCATGTTCCAGTTGTCGCCCGACATCGTCGCCGACGACACACTGATCGCGCGCCTTGTCGAGTTGCACGGCCGCCGTTATCGCTTCGTGATCGACAACGTCGCGCAAGCCGATGAAACCTTCGCGCGTCTGCTGCCATACGTCGATGCCGTGAAGATCGACATGAACCGCATCCCGCAGGCGATGCTGCCCAAGTTCGCGAGCGTGCTGAAGTCGGCGGGCAAGCTGCTGATCGCGATGGGCGTCGAGTCGCAGGAAGTGTTCGAACAGGCGCTCAGTCTCGGCTTCGACCGCTTTCAGGGTTATTACTTCGCGCATCCGCAGGGCGCCGCCGCCCGCAAGGTCAGCGCGCCGCGTCATGCGCTGCTGAACCTGCTGCAACTGCTCGGCGGCGAGCCGACCGTCGCGCAGCTCGAAGCGGAACTGAAGCTGAATCCGGTGCTCGTGATGCATCTGATGCGCCTCGCCAATTCGAGCGGTCTCGCGATGGGCCGCAAGGTCACGACGTTGCGCGAAGCGATCAACGCGACGGGCACGAACCGCATCGCGCGCTGGACGCAACTGCTGCTGTACGCGGACGGCCGCAAGGTCGCGCTCGAAGACGATCCGCTGCTGCAACTCGCCGCGACGCGCGCGCGTTTCATGGAACTGGCCGTCGAACATCTGCCCGAAGCCGGTCGCGACGAAGCCGATGCAGCCTTTCTGACAGGCGTGTTCTCGTTCGTCGATTCGGTGTTCGGCGGCTCGCTCGAACATACGCTCAATGTGCTGGCGCTGTCCAAGCCGATCCGCGATGCGATCCTGCTGCGCGAAGGCGCGCTCGGCAAGTTGCTCACGCTGATCGAAGCGCTCGAGCGCGGCGCATGGGCGGAAATTGAAAGCGCGTGTGCGCAGCTCGAAGGTCTGCAAGTCAGCGATATCGCGCAGATGGGGCTCGTCGCCGCCGCATGGGCCGGCATCGCCGATCGCAGCGCGGAGGCGACGGGGCTGGAGCGGATCGAAGACTGAAGCAGGTTGAAGCAAGACGATGCGCGGCTCGAATGCATGAGCCGCGCATGCGGATGGAAGAGGACGTCGCTACAAGCAAACCAGACAACCGGCGACGCGTCCAGCTTTAAAGCGTCTCCAGCTCGCTCACGGGCGCATAGGCAAAGAACCTGCCCAACTCGCGTGCCAGTTCGTTGAGCGCGGCCATTTCCCGCTGCGAAATGCGGCGCGGCAGATCGTGATGCGCCCAGTCTCCATAGAGCAGGGCGACCGTCGACTTGTTCTCCAGCACAACGGGCAACAGCACGAACGAATGCACGCCGTCGAACGCGCGGCGATACCAGTCCGGCAGACGCGCGTGCATTTTCGGATCGCGCGCGTTTTCGATGAAGATGCCGACGGAGTTCGCAATCGCGAGATGGAACACGTCGGGCTCGAAGGCCGTCGCGAAGCTCAGCTTGGGCAGCGCCGCATCGATCTTCGCGCCGAATCCCATCGATGCCTTGAAGATGCCGCTGCCATGTCGCACGAACACGACCGTGCGCTCGAACTGCAGCCCCGCGAGCACTGTTTCCGAGGCCATCGCGAGCGCGGGCGCGAGTCCGCTGTCGCTCGGCAAAGCCTGCAATTCGCGGACGCCCGCGCGGATGCACGATTCGGGATCGACCGACTCGCGCGCGATTGCATCGGCGTTCGCGCGCAGTTCGAAGATCTCGCGCATCAAGCCGTCGCGGGTTTCTTCTTCGGCGAGCGTGAGGCTCATGTCGACGAGCACGTCGGGATCGGTGTTGAGCGTGCGGCTGTAGCGCTGCGCGAGTTCCGCTATGCGCACGTCGCGCTGCGACTCGGGCAGATGCGGCTGCGTCAGCACGTTCGCGACTTCCGTCGAGTAGTTCGTGATCGCGCGCAGCCATTGCACCTGGCGCGGCTCGTCTTCCTGCAGCGGATCGAACTCGGTCATGCCGACGCGGATCAGTTCGGGCAGACGCCAGCGCGTCGCCGCTTCAAGACCGATTTCTTCGAACGTCACGCCGAGTACGCTCTCGCAGGCTTCGTTCTCGCCCATGCCCGTGTCGACCTGACGGCGAATCTGATCCCACTCGGCATCGAGATAGAACACGACGAGCAGTTTGCCGATCTGGCGCATCAGCGTGCAGACAACAGCTTCTTCGCCCTGGCGCAGATCGCCGCGCTCGGTGAGCTTGCGCGCGACGCAGCCGGACAGCATGGTGCGGTTGAGTTCGAGCTTCGCATCGATACGGCGCGGCGCGCTGTGATGAAAGTGATCGACGATCTTCAGGCCGACGACGAGGTGTCCGACGGCATCCATGCCGAGCACCATGAGCGCGCGCGAGACGGTGGTGATGTTGCCGCCGAACGCCATGTACATCGCCGAATTCGCGAGACGCAGTACCTTCTGGGTCAGCGCGAAGTCGGAGAGCACAATCTGGACGATCCCGCTGAAATCGAGGTCGTCATTGCTCATCGCGGCCATCGTTGTGCGAAGCGACTGCTGCAGCATCGGAAAATCGCCGCGCTCGTTCATGCGAGCCCAGAGCCGTTCAAGCAGCGCAGCCTTTAGCATGTAAGTCCCGCAAGAGGCATACAGTTTCCAGTGAGTGGCACGTCGTGACGTAGCCGGTGCACAGTGTCGTTACGCGTCATGTCCGTCACGCTTCACCATGCACGTGAAGCGCGCGCGACTCGAAACGCTGCGCGAGTTCTTCCGATGGCAGTGCCTTGCAGACGAGCCAGCCCTGAATGTGGTCGCAACCCATCTCGGTGAGCAGGTCGCGTTGTTCTTCCGTTTCGACGCCTTCGGCGACGAGTTCGAGGTCGAGCGTCTGCGCGAGACCTACGACGGCGCTGACGATCGCCTGATCGTTGCGCGAGGTTAGCAGATTCTCGACAAAACTCCGGTCGATTTTCAATTTGGCGAGCGGAAAGCGTTGCAGATACGCAAGACTCGAATAGCCGGTGCCGAAATCGTCGACGGCGAAGCGGATGCCTAGTCCCGTCAGTTCTTCGAGCAGCGTGGTCGCGTGCAGCGGGTCGTGCATCAGCAGGCTTTCCGTGATTTCGAACACGAGCCGGTGCGGATCGATGCCCGTCAGCGCAATCGCTTCGCGCACGCTTTCCTTGAAGCGCGGATCGCGGAACTGCTGCGGCGACACGTTGACGGCGACGTATTGCAGCCGGATGCCCTGGGTGTCCCAACGGATCAGCTGCATGCACGCGGCCTTCAGCACCCAGTTGCCCAGATAGTTGATGAGACCGACGGATTCGGCGAGCGGAATGAACATCGACGGCGGCACGAGTCCGTGCACGGGATGCTGCCAGCGGATCAGCGCCTCGACGCCCACCACGCCGCGCGTCTGGCTGCTCGTGATCGGCTGGAAGTGCAGCGAGAACTCGCCGTTGCGCACGCCGTCGTAGAGGTCCGATTCGAGCTTCAGGCGTTCGGCGTCGGCGGGGCTGTCGTCGGGCACGTAGAACGCGAGCGTGTTGCCGCCCGCGTTTTTCGCGCGCGACAGCGCATGGTCGGCCCAGCGCAGCAGCTGACTGTCGCGCGACGCGCCATCGGACGACTCGCCCGCGTGCTGCGTGTCGGGATACAGCGCAATGCCGACGCTCGCCGACAGATGCACGGGCTGCCGGTTGAACGTATATGGCTGCTGGATGGCCGTCAGCAGACGACGCGCGAGCGCTTCGGCCGCCAGCGCGGTATCGGCGCGCCCGTGAACGGGAGGCAGCAGGATCGCGAATTCGTCGCTCGAAATACGCGCGATCACTTCGCCTTGCGTCGTCATGTTCGACAGGCGGCGCGCGGTGTCGCGCAGCATCTCGTCGCCGGCGTCGTAGCCGAGCGCGCGGTTCACGCGCTGATAGTCGTCGATATCGAGCAGCAGCAGGGCGGCCGACTTGCCCGTCGTATCCGCTTTCTGCTGTGCGTTGCGCATTTCTTCGACGAGAGCGGGCACGTTTGCGAGGCCCGTCAGATTGTCGTGATGCAGCTGATGCTTGAGGCTCGCTTCCGTGGCGCGCCAGCTCGACACGTCGAAGCCCGCAATCGAATAGCCTTCGATGCCGTCGTGGCAGTTGCGCGCGATGCGCAGCTCGACGGGCACGGGATAGGTCAGCGACTTGATCAGGTCCAGCGTGACTTTTTCGACGGCGCCGCTTTCGTCGGCGCGGCGCAGTGCGGCATCGAGCCGCGCGACGTCGTTGGGCGCGACGAGTTCGTGCAGCGTGACCGTTTCCAGATACTCGCGGTGATAGCCGATGAAGCGCAGGCTCGCCTCGGAAACATAGAGGAAGGTGAGATTGCGCGCCACGTGCGCGAGGAAGTCGACGGCGCCTGCGGCCTGTTCGAGCCCATGCGCAATGCCTGGTGTGCCTGGCGCAACCGTCGCGCGGGCGGGCTGGCGGACCGCGCGGAATCGGTCGATCGCCGTGCGCAGCAAGCCCCGGCGGGCTGGGGTGATCCTGGTCGCTTCCATGTGTATCGCTGACTACCCGGTTCGTCTTGAGGCTGGACGTCGCTGCGGTGCCCGTCGGCGGACCGATCGGGGCAGACGCGAGGCCGTCCATCAGAACGGGTTATCGACGTTTGCGGCGGAATCTTTAGCCGTTAGACATAAAAGGCGCCATAACATATGGTAAGGAACTGAAACCTGCCGGCTGCCTGTACATGGGCGGAGGGATTCCGCTAAAGTGGCGGCCATAGCGCTCCGTTATTGGACAAGCGAGGGACAAGAGAGTGATCCCGATGAGCCCGCCGGACGGCACGTAGCGTTCGAGCCCCAGCATGCAAGCCGTTTTCCGAATTCAAGCCGCTGTGAAAAATGCCTGATCCGTATCAAGACACCGACGAAGCCGGCCGCCCCCAAACGTTTGCGCAAGCAGGCGAAGAGGACGAAGCGATCTCCTCGGCGCAGTTCGTCTATGTCGGGCGTCAGCCGATCCTCGACCGCGATGGCGCGTTGCATGCTTACGAACTGCTGTTTCGCGCCAGCGCGGAGAATTACGCGCAAGTGTCCGACGACGCACAGGCCACCGCGCAGGTGGTGGTGCGCACGATCGGCAGCATCGGCGTGCCGTCCGTGCTTGGCACACATCGCGGCTTCGTGAACATCGGCCGCGATCTGCTGTTCGACGACATCGTGCATCTGATGGAACCCGAGCGCTTCGTGCTCGAAATCCTCGAGACGGTCGAGTTCGACGAGCGCCTTATTGCCCGCATCGCCGAATTGCGTCGCGCGGGCTTTCGCGTCGCGCTCGACGATGTGTGCGAACTGTCGCCGAATCTGTATGCCGCGCTGCCGTATGCGGATATCGTCAAGGTCGACTTCCTCGAAACCGACCGCGCTCAGCTGGCGAGTCTCACGCAGGCGCTCGCCAGGCACGGCAAGACGCTGATCGCCGAAAAGGTCGAGACGCGCGAAGACTTCGCGTTGGCTCGCGAGCTGGGCTTCGATCTGTTTCAGGGTTACTTCTTTGCGCGGCCTCAAGTGCTGTCGTCGCGCCGCACGCGTTCGTCGCGCACGTCGCTGCTGCGGCTGCTGGCGCTGCTTGCGCGCGATGCGGGCATCGTCGAACTCGAAGCCGAGCTGAAGCGCAATCCGAATGTCGTGATGCAGCTGTTGCGCCTCGTCAATTCGAGCGCGTTCGGTCTGGGGCGCAATATCGCGTCGCTGCGCGAGGCGATCATCGCGACGGGCACGCGACAGATCGCGCGCTGGGCGCAGTTGCTGCTGTACGCGGGCGGCGGCGAGTTGCCGTGGCGCTCGGATCCCCTCGTGCAGCTGGCGGGCACGCGCGCCCGCTTCATGGAACT
Organism: Paraburkholderia sabiae; assembly: GCF_030412785.1. NCBI lineage: Bacteria > Pseudomonadati > Pseudomonadota > Betaproteobacteria > Burkholderiales > Burkholderiaceae > Paraburkholderia > Paraburkholderia sabiae. The sequence continues at coordinate 5,192,113 of NZ_CP125295.1, read as the reverse complement.
GGCCGCGCGCTGGATTCAACCGAACGACGAGGCATTCGCCGACGCCGCGTTCCTGACGGGCGTGTTCTCGCTCGTGCACGTGCTCGTCGATTCGACGCCGGACGCGACGCTCGATCCGCTCGATCTTTCGCCGCTGATTCGCGATGCGATCGTCGAGCGGGCAGGGCCGATGGGCGCGCTGCTGAGCATCGCGGAAGCAGCGGGCGAGGCACAGGATGCCGCGGCGATTGCGAGTGCGCAGTCGCTGGAAGAGTTCGGGGCGCTCACGCCGATCGTGCTTGCCGAGCTGAATCTGTCGGCGGCTGCGTGGTTCGGCGCGCATCTCGGGGATTGAGCCACACGCCGACGCGTAATCGTCAAACGTGATCCAATAGGGGCGGAAGATCAGGCTCGCGATGCCGCTTCTGTCCGGTTGGCGTCGCGCAGGCGTCGCACGATAATTGTGCGCTCACGATTCGAGGACTCGACATGAAGCAAAAGATTGTGCCGTTCGCGCTGGCGGCTGTGCTGTGCGCGGGTTTGTCGCTGCATGCGCTGACGGCTTCCGCGACGCTCAAGCGGGGCGACAGTGCGCCTGACTTCACGACACAGGCATCGCTGGGCGGCAAGACGTACACATACGCGCTCGCCGATGCATTGAAGAAGGGCCCTGTCGTTCTGTACTTCTATCCGGCCGCCTTCACGAAGGGCTGCACGATCGAAGCGCACGAATTCGCGGAAGCCGTCGATGAGTACAAGAAGTACGGCGCGACTGTGATCGGCGTGTCGCACGACAACATCGATACGCTGACGAAGTTCTCCGTCAGCGAATGCCGCAGCAAATTCCCGGTTGCCGCCGATCCCGACTCGAAGGTCATCAACGCGTACGACGCGGGGCTGCCGATGCATGCATCGATGGCGAACCGCGTGTCCTACGTGATTACGCCTGACGGCAAGATCATTTACGAATACACCAGTCTGTCGCCCGACAAGCACGTCGAAAACACGCTGCAGGCGCTGAAGGAGTGGGCGGCTACGCATAAGTAGTCCTGACTCGCTTTTCCTTGCGGTTCCTTCCGATGTAGCGACATTGCGGATACCTGCCATGCCTATCGTCGTCGCGCTGTTGGTTCTGATTGGCTTGATCTACGGCTGTGTGCAGGCGTTTCATGCGCTGTCCGCGCATTTTGGTCTCGGCGTTGCCGTGGGTGTGGCGATTCTGTTTGCCGCGCTCGTGCTGGCTGCGCTGGCCTGGTGGTGGCGGCGTCGGAAAGAGGTCGCTGCCAATATTCGCGACGGTGACTGGACTCATGAACTCAAAGGTGAGTGGGGCGAGGTGAGGTTGGCGGCCGGCAAGCGGTTGTGTGATGTGCGGGTTGCCGGTGCGCGCGGGTCTTATATTTTTGCCGATTTGCGCGGCGCGCAGCCTGTGAGGGATGGTGAGCGCTGGCAGGTTGCTCTTCAGGTTAAGGATGCCGCACATCCTGAATGGCGTGTGCCCGTGAAGTCCGAGCGCGAGGCTCGGCAGTGGGCCAGGATTTTTGTTCTGGCCATGGGGCAGAAGCTTTGATGTTGGTTTTGGTTTGCTTGTTGTTTGCGACGCTAGTCGCTCATTCTGGTTTTTTTGGTTTTTGGTTTTTGGTTTTTGCTGCGCGGGCATCCGCGTTGTCGTATCGGTTTGCCAGCGTTGCCCCTGTGCGGGGCGGCACCTACTTTTCTTTGCAGCGGCAAAGAAAAGTAGGCAAAAGAAAGCCGCTTTTGAACCTCCGGTGCCCCGCCAGGATAGCGCCGCGCCATGCTGCAGCTGAGCCGTCGCGCAGCGACGCTGCACTCTGTAGAAAGCCCGCAGTCAACCGCGCACGGCGCGAAAACCCCGCACACAGTCTGGAGCACATAACGCCGCAATCAGACCGACGGCAAACGCACAAAGAACAAGCCGACCGAATGTGCCCCAGGTGGATGTCATCTTTCGCGCCGCGCGCGCGTGACTGCGGGCTTTCTACGGAGTGTTGGCGTCACTGCGCGACCGCTCAAAGACCGTGTGCCGTGGCGTTATTCTGGCAGGCACCGGAGGTTTGAAGCGGCTTTCTTTTGCCTACTTTTCTTTGCCGCTGCAAAGAAAAGTAGGTGCCGCCCCGCACAGGGGCGACGCATGAAGCACCGATACGAAACCGCGGATGCCACCGCAGCAAAAAATCAAAAAAACCAGAATGGCGACGAGCGTCGCAGACAAAATCAAACAGCATCAGCCGACCGCGAGCGCCGCGAGCGCCTCTCTTCCCATCTAACCCGAATCCGATCCATATAAAGATAAACCACGGGAGTGGTATAGAGAGTGAGCATCTGGCTCACGATAAGCCCACCCACAATAGCGAGCCCGAGCGGAGCTCGGAGTTCAGCGCCTTCACCGCGCCCAAACGCCAGTGGCAAAGCCCCAAGCAACGCAGCGCAAGTGGTCATCATGATCGGCCGAAACCGCAGCAGACAAGCCTGCTCAATAGCATCACGCGAAGACAAACCCTGCCGCGAAGCGTCGATAGCAAAATCCACCATCATGATCGCGTTCTTCTTGACGATACCGATCAGCAGAATCACAGCAATCAGCGCAATGATGCTGAACTCAGTATTGAAGAGCAGCAGGGCCAATAGCGCGCCAACCCCCGCCGACGGCAGCGTCGAGAGAATCGTCAAAGGATGGATATAGCTCTCGTACAAGATCCCGAGCACGATATAAACCGCCGCCAGCGCCGCGAGAATCAAAATCGGTTGATCGGACATCGACTGCTGGAACGCCTGCGCCGTGCCCTGGAAGCTGCCGTGTATCGTGCCCGGCATGCCGATCTCGGCCATCGTCTGGTAGATGATCTGCGTCGCGTCGGATAACGACTTGCCCGGCGGCAAGTTGAACGAGATTGTCGACGCGACGAACTGGCTCTGGTGATTCACCGCAAGCGGCGTCGTGCCCGGCCCGAAGCTCGCGATCGCGGAAAGGGGAATCATCGTCTCCTTCGACGTCGACACGGCCGCGCCCGTCGATGCGCTCGACTTGCCGCTCGCCGCAATCGAGTTGTTCGCCAGATTGCGCGCAGCATCCGACGCGATGGCTGCCGCGCTCGACGCCGTCGTGCCCGCCGTGCCGCCCGTGGTCGCCCGCGTCGTTGCCGCCGACGTCACCGTGCCCGCCGTCGCGTTGGTCGACTGCGCGCCGCTCGCGCTGCCGCCCGACGTGCTGATCCAGACCTGGCTCAAGATGTCCGGGCTCTGCCAGTACTTCGGCGCGACTTCCATCACGACGTGATACTGGTTCAGCGGGTTATAAATCGTCGACACCTGTCGCTGGCCGAACGCGTCGTACAACGTGTTGTCGATCTGCGCGGGCTTGATGTTCAGACGCGCAGCCGTCGCGCGGTCGATCGTCACCATCGCTTCGAGACCGCCTTGCTGCTGGTCCGAATTCACGTCCGCGAGTTCGGGACGCTTTTGCAGCGCTTCCGTCAGACGCGGCGTCCATTTGTACAAGTCGGACGTCGTGTCGGAAAGCAGTGTGAACTGATACTGCGCGTTCGATTGCCGGCCGCCGACGCGAATGTCCTGCACCGCCTGCAGGAACGTGCGCGCGCCCGCGACATCGGACAGCGGCACGCGCAGTTGCTGGATCACCTGATCGGCGGAAATCTTGCGCTCGGATTTCGGCTTGAGCGACACGAACATGAAGCCCGAGTTGGTCTGCCGTCCGCCTGTGAAACCGACCACGCTGTCCACGGCAGGGTTCGCCTGGACGATCTTCATCATCTCGGAGAACTTCACTTTCATCGCCTGGAACGACGTCGACTGATCGGCCTGAATGCCGCCGACGAGACGCCCCGTGTCCTGCTGCGGGAAAAAGCCCTTCGGCACGATGATGTACAGCCAGACGTTCAGCGCGATGGTGAGCAGCAGCACCATCAGGATCAGCAACGGATGGCGCAGCGACCAGCCGAGCGTGCGCGCATAGCCGCGCTGCATCCAGTCGAAGCCGCACTCCAGCGCGCGCGCGAAACGACCTTCTTCCTTCTTTTCGTGCGGCTCGAACAGGAGGCGCGAGCACATCATCGGCGTGAGCGTCAGCGACACCATCAGCGACACGCCGATCGCCAGCGACAGCGTCAGCGCGAACTCGCGGAACAGCCGCCCGACGATGCCGCCCATCAGCAGAATGGGCAGGAACACGGCGACGAGCGAAATGCTGATCGACATCACCGTGAAGCCGACTTCGCGCGCGCCGACGAAGGCCGCCTTCATGCGCGGCATGCCGTTTTCGATGTGCCGCTCAATGTTCTCCAGCACCACGATGGCGTCGTCGACCACGAAACCCGTCGCGATAGTCAACGCCATCAGCGACAGGTTGTCGATCGAAAAGCCGAGCAGGTACATCGCCGCGAACGTGCCGATGATCGAAATCGGCACGGCAACGCTCGGAATCAATGTGGCGCGCCAGTTGCGCAGGAACAGGAACACGACCATCACGACGAGCGCGACGGCGATCATCAGCGTGTATTGCGTGTCCTTCAGCGACGCGCGGATCGTGGTCGAGCGGTCGGCTGTCGGCGTGACTTCGACGGCGGCGGGCAGCGACGCCTTCAGCTGCGGAATCATCGCCTTCACGCGGTCGATCGTCTCGATGATGTTCGCGCCCGGCTGCCGGTACAGAATGACGAGCACCGAGCGCTCGTTGTTCATCAGGCCGAGGTTGCGCAGGTCTTCGACGGAATCGACCACTTCCGAGACATCCGACAGATGCACGGCGGCGCCATCGCGATACGCGATCACGAGATCCTTGTATTGCGACGCCTTCTTCGCCTGGTCGTTTGTATAGAGCTGGACGCGGTTCGGGCCGAATTCGATCGAACCCTTCGGACTGTTCGCATTCGCAGACGCCAGCGCCGCGCGCACGTCCTCCAGGCCGATGCCGTAGTGGAAGAGCGCTTGCGGTTCCAGTTCGACGCGCACGGCGGGATTCGCCGAGCCGCTCACGTCGACTTCGCCGACGCCGTCCACCTGTGACAGCGACTGCTGCAGCACCGTCGCCGCCGAGTCGTACAGCTGGCCCGCAGTCATCGTCTTCGATGTGAGCGCGAGAATCAGGATCGGCGCGTCGGCGGGATTGACCTTGTGGTAGGTCGGGTTCGAGCGCAGGCTCGCGGGCAGGTCGGCGCGCGCTGCGTTGATGGCCGCCTGCACGTCGCGCGCGGCGCCGTCGATGTTGCGGTTCAGGCCGAACTGCATCGTGATGCGCGCGGAGCCGACGGAACTCGACGAGGTCATCTCCGTGACATCGGCGATCGTGCCCAGATGCCTTTCGAGCGGACTCGCCACGCTGGTCGCAACCGTCTCCGGGCTCGCGCCAGGCAGGCTCGCCTGAATCGAGATGGTCGGGAAGTCGACCTGCGGCAGCGGCGCGACGGGCAGCTTCGCGAACGCGAACAGACCCGACAGCGCGATGCCGATGGCGAGCAGCGTCGTGGCGACCGGGCGCTGAATGAAGGGACGCGACAGATTCATCGTTTCGGCCTCTTCACTCAGACGTCGCTGTCCGTGACGGGCGGACGCGTGGGGCCGTTGCCCGAGCCGTCGCCGTGTTCGTCACGATGGAAGCGCGCGCGTAGTCGCCGCGCAATCGAGTCGAAGCCGAGATAGATCACGGGCGTCGTGAATAGCGTCAGCAACTGGCTCACGATCAGACCGCCCGCAATCGCGGTACCGAGCGGACGGCGCAGTTCCGAACCCGCGCCCGTGCCGAGCATCAGCGGCAGTGCGCCGAGCAGCGCCGCCATCGTCGTCATCAGAATGGGGCGGAATCGCAGCAGACAGGCCTGATAGATCGCTTCGCGCGGCGGTTTGCCGTGTTCACGCTCGGCTTCGAGCGCGAAGTCGATCATCATGATCGCGTTCTTCTTCACGATACCGATCAGCAGCACGATACCGATGATGCCGATGATGTCGAGATCGTGGCCCGTCACCAGCAGCGCAAGCAGCGCGCCGACGCCCGCGGACGGCAGCGTCGACAGGATCGTGATGGGATGCACGAAGCTCTCGTACAGCACGCCGAGCACGATATACATCGTGACGATGGCCGCGAGGATCAGGAACAGTTCGTTCGACAGCGACGCCTGAAACGCCAGCGCCGCGCCCTGGAAGCGCGTCTGGAACGAGGCGGGCAGGTTGATGTCCTTTTCCGCCTGCTCGATGGCCTTCACCGCTTCGCCAAGCGACGCGCCCGGCGCGAGATTGAACGACACGGTCGTGGCCGGGAACTGGCTCAGATGCGTGACGAGCAGCGGGGCGGGCTTTTCGTGGAAGCTCGCGATCGAGTTGAGCGGCACCTGGCCGCCCGACGACGTCGACGACGGCAGATAGATCGAGTTCAGCGACTCCGTGTAGTGCTGCATCTGCGGCTGCGCTTCGAGAATCACGCGGTACTGGTTCGACTGCGTGAAGATCGTCGAGATGATGCGCTGGCCGAACGCGTCGTAGAGCGCGTTGTCGACGGTGGCGGGCGTGATGCCGTAACGTGCCGCCGACGCCCGGTCGATTTCCACGTACACCGACTGGCCGTTGTTCTGCAGGTCAGTGGCGACGTCGACGATTTCAGGCGACTGCTCCAGGCGCTCGACCAGCTTCGGCACCCATGTCGAAAATTCGTCGATGTTCGGATCCGTCAGCATGAACTGATACTGCGTCGGGCTCACCGTCGAGTCGATGGTCAGATCCTGCACCGGCTGCATGTAGAGCGTCGCGCCCGGAATGTGCGAGGTGTCGCGCTGCAGCTGGCGGATCACCTGGCTCGCCGTCGCGTCGCGATCGTCGCGCGGTTTCAGGTTGATCAGCATGCGGCCGCTGTTCAGCGTGATGTTGCTGCCGTCCACGCCGATGAACGACGTGAGGCTCTCGACGTTCGGATTCTTCAGGATTTCGGCTGCAAGCTGCTGCTGGCGCTCGGCCATCGACGCGTACGACACCGACTGCGGCGCCTGCGTGATCGCCTGGATCACGCCCGTGTCCTGCACGGGAAAGAAGCCCTTCGGAATGAAGACGTACAGCACGCCTGTCAGCACGAGCGTGAGCAGGGCGACGACGAGCGTCGAGCGCTGGCGGTTCAGCACCCATTCGAGCGCGACTGCGTAACGCGCGATTACCCAGTCGATCGCGGCATGTGCGCGCGCTTCGAAGCGGTGGCTTTCTTTCGGCGGCGTGTGGCGCAGGAGCTTCGCGCACATCATCGGCACGAGCGTCAGCGACACGATGGCCGAAATCACGATCGTCACCGCGAGCGTGATCGCGAACTCGTGGAACAGACGCCCAACCACATCGCCCATGAAGAGCAGCGGAATCAGCACGGCGATCAGCGAAACCGTCAGCGAGATGATGGTGAAGCCGATCTGCTTCGAGCCTTTCAGCGCGGCTTCGAGCGGCGGGTCGCCTTCCTCGACGTAGCGCGCGATGTTTTCGATCATCACGATCGCGTCGTCGACCACGAAACCGGTCGCGATGGTCAGCGCCATCAGCGAGAGGTTGTCGAGCGAGAAGCCGCACAGGTACATCACGGCGAGCGTGCCGATCAGCGACAGCGGCACCGACAGGCTCGGAATGATGGTCGCGTAGATGTTCGCGAGGAACAGGTACATCACCAGCACGACCAGTACGACCGACATCAGCAGTTCGAACTGCACGTCGCGCACCGACGCACGGATCGTCGTGGTGCGGTCGGTGACGACCTGCACGTCGAGCGCAGCGGGCAGCGACTGTTGCAACGCGGGCAGCAGCTTCTTGATGCTGTCGACGACCTGGATCACGTTCGCGCCCGGCTGGCGCTGCACGTTGAGAATGATCGCGGGCGTGCCGTCGACCCACGCGCCGAGCTTCGTGTTCTCCGCGCCGGCCACGATGGTCGCGACGTCCGTCAGCATCACCGGGCGGCCGTTCTTGTACGCGACTACGGCCGTCTTGTACGCGTCGGCGTCCGTCAGCTGGTCGTTCGCGTTGATCGTGTACGCGCGCGACGGGCCGTCGAAGTTGCCCTTCGGCGTGTTGACGTTGAGGTTCGAAATGGTGGTGCGCAGATCGTCGAGATTCAGCCCGTACGATGCGAGCGCGCGCGGATTAGCCTGGATGCGCACGGCAGGGCGCTGACCGCCCGACAGGCTCACGAGACCGACGCCCGCGACCTGCGAGATTTTCTGCGCGAGACGCGTGTCGGCGATGTCCTGCACCTGCGTAAGCGGTAGCGTTTTCGACGTGATCGCGAGCGTGATGATGGGCGCGTCGGCGGGATTGACCTTTGCGTAAATCGGGGGCGCGGGCAGGTCCGACGGCAGCAGGTTGCCCGCCGCATTGATGGCCGCCTGGACTTCCTGCTCGGCGACGTCGAGCGGCAGGTCGAGACTGAACTGCAGCGTGATGATCGATGAACCGGCCGAGCTTTGCGACGACATCTGATTCAGCGAAGGCATCTGCCCGAACTGACGCTCGAGCGGCGCCGTCACCGACGAGGTCATCACGTCAGGACTCGCGCCGGGATAGAACGTCTGCACCTGGATGGTCGGATAGTCGACTTCGGGCAGCGCGGACAGCGGCAGAAAACGCAGAGCGACAAGCCCGACCAGCATGATCGCCGCCATCAGAAGGGCGGTGCCGACCGGGCGCAGGATAAAGGCGCGGGATGGATTCATGCGGTCAGCCGTGCCTTATTCCGCGGACGTCTGCGACGCGTGCTTGTGACGACGCGCGCCCGACGCTGCCAGCGCAGCGGATGCGCCCGATGCCGCATGCGCCGCCGATGCACCCGACGCACCTGATGCACCTGATGCACCTGATGCGCCGCGCGGACGGTCGGCGGGAATCGTGATCTTCGCGCCTTCCTTCAGCCGGTCCGATCCGTCGATCACGACGCGCTCGCCGACCTCCAGCCCCGACGCGATACTGGTGCGCTCGCCATCGACTGGACCGACCTTCACCTTGCGCACCGTCACCGTGTTGTCGGGCTTGACGACATACACGAACGCGCCCATCGATCCGTTCAGCACCGACGAGGTCGGCACGATCACCGCGTTCTTCACCACGTTCACGAGCAGGCGCGTATTGACGAACTGGTTCGGGAACAGCAGGCCGCCGTTGTTCTGGAACGTCGCGCGCAGCTTGACGGTGCCCGTCGTCGTGTCGATCTGGTTGTCGAGCGTTTCCAGGTAGCCCGCTTCGAGCGACGTCGTGTTGCTGCGGTCGTACGCCGTCACGGACATCTTCTGGCCCGCGTGGTACTGCTTGAGAATGGCGGGCAGGTTGTCTTCGGAGGTCGTGAAAATCACGCTGATCGGCTGCAACTGCGTGATCACGACGACACCGTTCGTGTCGCCCGGCGTCACGTAGTTGCCGGCATCGACCTGACGCAGACCGACGCGACCCGCGACGGGCGCCGTGATGCGCGCGTAGTTGAGATCGAGTTTGAAGGTGTCGATGTTCGCCTGATCCGCCTTCACCTGGCCTTCGTACTGCTTGACGAGCGACGCCTGCGTGTCCACCTGCTGGCTGGCGATCGAGTCTTGTGAGAGCAGTGTCTGATAGCGCTTCAGATCGAGACGGGCGGTTTGCAGAAGCGCCTGGTCCTTCGCGAGCGTGCCTTGCGCATTCTCAAGACTGATCTGATACGGACGCGGATCGACCTGTGCGAGCAGATCGCCTTTCTTGACCATCTGGCCTTCCTGGAACGCGACCGTTTGCAGCACGCCCGACAACTGCGTGCGCACGGTGACGTTCGCGAGCGGCGTGACCGTGCCGAGCGCGTTCAGCACGACAGGCATTTCGCCTTGCGTCGCCGACGCCACATGAACGGGCTGCGGCTGGTCCATGCCGCCCGCACCCGCACCGCGACGGCCGCCTGTGCGGCCCGCATGCGCGCCGCTGGCGCCCGTGGCCGTGCTCGCGCCACTGGCGCTCTTGTTCCACGGATGCCAGCGCACCAGCACGATCCCCGCGACCAGCACGACGGCGACGATCAGCGCGATCGTGCGTCCGCGATGCCGCTTGACGGCGCCGGGCCCCGGTTCGCGCCCGGGAGGCGGGCTGGCGGGTTCGGGGTGGCGTGTTGATTCAGGCTGCTTTTTTTGTTCGTCCATCGGTTCGATCAGGTGGCTGGCTTGAAATGAAGCAAACGTGCATGAAGCAAACAGGCGATACGCGCGCGCGGCAGTGGTTCGCCGCATGCCGTAGTCCGTTGCTCGCGCATGCCTGCGCGATGCTAATGGATGCGTCGCTCATCGAGATGACCGTGACGTGACGGCGGCCGCGATGGCGGCAGACGCGTTGTCGGCATGGTTGACGGCTCCTCCCTGTTGGCCGTACTGATGCCCGCGCTGCTGCGTCCCGTTGTCTTTTGCGCTGCCGACGCCGACGCGCCGGCGGGGCGCGCAGCAGGCGGCTGCAGCTTTCCCGGGCGCGCGGGAAAGCATGATGCTACGTCCCGGGCCGAGTTACAGTCCAGCGGCGTATTTTTCGGCGGATTACGACCGTTACAAGAAATTTGCGCGCCTGAAAGGCGTGCGTCAGCGACGAGTCACGCGCGCGCGTGGCATCGTGCGCTTGCGAATCGCGCCGGACGCGCTCAGTTGTCGAGCCGGCGTCCGGGCGTGCCGCCGATCTCGTGGACGATCCTGTCGATGGTTTCGAGCAGCGCGGGTGCCGCCCGCGACACCAGCCAGTCGCGCGGACATTGATGTGCGGAGCCGCCGCAGTTGACTGCGTAGCGCTCGCCCGATGGCCCGATGAAACCGGCGGCGATCGCGTTGAGCCCTTCGTACCATTCGCCCGTCGCGATCGCGAAACCTTGCGCGGTCGTTTCACGCAGTGCCACGTCGAGGCGCGGGCTGATGTTGCCCCAGTCGTCGCCCGTCGCGGCCTGCAGGCCGATCAACAGGTTTTGCCGGTCGGTTTCGGAGAGCGCCGCCAGGTAGGCGCGGCCGACAGCCGTGCGGCTCAGATCCATCCGCGAACCGACGTCGAGACGCGATACCAGCACGGCGGAGCGCGGCTTGATGGCGTCGATGACGACCATGTCGAGCCGGTCGCGCACGGCGAGGTGCACGGACAGCGACGTGCGTTCGGCGAGTTCGATCAGGAAGGGGCGCGAGCGGGCGCGAATATCGAAGTTGCGCAGAAAGCCGTTGCTCAGTTCGAGTACCGACGACGTCAGCACGAAACGCTCGCTGTCGGGCAAACGGAATAGAAAGCCCGCGCTGACGAGCGTCGCGGTGATCCGCGAGACGGTCGGTTTCGGAATGCCCGTCAGTTCCGTCAGCTCGCGGTTGGACAGCGGGGCGTCGGCGGCTGCAATCCTGCGCAGCACCGTCAAGCCGCGTGCGAGCGCGGTGACCTCGTCGCCCGAGCCGTCTTTTTCCTTCGCGGCATCGCTGGCGGACGGGCGCATCGATGACTGGTTCATGTGGTTTTTATGAAACGCTATTTCAATTTTGCGGAACGCGCTCAGCGGTACAGACTCGTCTGAAACGCCCTCAGACCTTCTCTCAGCAAGGCCTAAGTCCCTTTTTTCCTACGACGATTCATTGTATAGGAATGTAATTTATGGGCCTCGGGCAGCGATTAAATTTTGCTTGACTTAGTCAGCATTACCATAAAAAATGGAACCATATTTCGAAAGTGCGCCGTAATCACAGGTAAAAACGACACGTTCGAGCGCGCGTTTATTCGCAGCGGATAGAACGGTCAACTCAAAGCGCTGATTTTCGGAACCACTCCTTCAGCATCACTTTCAGTACCGTCTCTCAGGTTCTAGCACGGCCCTCGGAATGGCTAGAACTTTTTGAAGGCGCCACGGTAACGTGGCGCCTTTTTTTTCGTCCGTCCGGTCGGTTTGTTCACCGGGTTCATGCGTTGAAGCGGGCGGTAGGGAAGCGTGCGGAATCGATACGCGAACGGAAATGCCGGCGTCAAAGCCCGCATGTTACGCGCAGCCGTCAAATGAAGCGCGGCGGCCGCCAGATGCCGACGGCCGCCTGCAAGTTGTTTCTGTGTCGATGAAGAAGGGATCAGCCGCGCGACGCGTGCGCGTGCGCGGCGTTGTCGATCAGGTCGCCGATCAGAGGTCCCGGTCGCGCACGGCGGGATCGACGGAGGTCGACATCCAGTACGGATCGCGGTTGTAGTACTGATGCATCTGCGTGCCCCACGTTTCGTCGGCCATCGAAGGCCAGTGATCCTTGTCGAAGCCCGGTTCGTCCTTGATGCGCTGCGCGGTGAGATCGACGCGGAACACCTTCTCGTCGGTATCGAGTGTCAGCGCGCTCCATGGGATCGCGTGCAGGTTGCTGCCCATGCCGAGGAAACCGCCTTCCGACAGCACCGCATACGCGATGCGTCCGCTGCGCACGTCGAGCATGATGTCCGAGATCTTGCCGACATGTTCGCCATCCGACGAGACGACCTTGTTGCCGTCCAGCGTTGCCGCGGCCATCACTTCAGGCCCCGGACCTTCGCCCACGCCACCGCCGACGATCCCTGCGCCGGCACGTGCCGGGTTCATTTTCGGGTCAAGTGTGGTCATGATTTCCTCCTTTGGAAGTCCACGGGATGCGTAGTGCATCCGGCGTGCCCGTGAGTGTGAGCAAGGCGCGTCGTATGTGCCCGCATCGATTCGTCGTGAGGCGTTATGCAGATGGCGTAGTTCTCGCTGTGCAGGGTAAACGGCGCGCGTCGATTGCGATCGGCGCACGGCGAGGCGAACCCCCGAACCGGGAGCGAACATGGATACCCTGAACCTCCGAGAGCCCGATTCCACGACAACGAATCGGCATGTGTCGGCGACGCGCAAGACGGTCGAATATCTGTATGTGACGAGTGCGCTCGGCGTGCGCATTACGCACGGCGATGCCTTCGCTTTCGATCCGTCGTTGCGCTGGTGCCTGCTCGAATTCCGGACGGATGACGACGACATCGGCCGCGAGTTGTCGCGCTACTTTTCGCTGAGCGCGCCGAAGGCGATCATCGAGGCGCGCCGCGCGCTCGCCGACGCGAAAGCGGTGCATCTGAACGACGTGGGCTCGCTGGAATTCGACCTTGACGATGCCGAGCAGCGCTGGACGCATGCGTGCAGGCAAAAACTTCAAGCACTACGCGTCAAGCTGACAGAGATGCGCGCACACACGGCGCCCGATGCGCACGAACTCGCCTTGCACGAAGCGCGTGCAGGCAGCGAAACGGTTGACGTCATCACGAATACGCAAACGACGAGTGCGCAAAGTCTCGCGCCGCACTATTTCATCTACCTCGCGCCGGACGTTCGCGCGGCCGGCAGTGAGTCCGTCGACGCTGCGAATATTTCTCAGCGGCCGCAGTTTGCACAGCGGCGTTTGCGCGCGCGCAACTACCTCGGCGGGTGGCTCCTCGAAGAGAACGTGGAAGTGGAAGCGTCGGCCGTCGCGCGCCGTGGGTGGCCGTTGCCCGCATTCCGGCGCTGGGTTCAGGGCGTCGTCGCATTGCGCCGCAAGCCGCCGCGCGACGAAGCGCCGATGCTTGCCGGCGACTGCGTGCTGGCAGCGGGGCAGGATTGCTGTCTCGTGATGGATCTCGCGACCTTCGCCCGGGAGACGTTGCCGCAGGACAAATAGGCGCAGCACCGGGATTCACGATTTTTGTCCAATGTGGGAAGCGTATGATGTGTCGTGCATCGCTCGATGCACCGCATGGCATCCTGTTGTCGCTCCCGATACGAGTCCCGATACGAGGGCCCCATGAAATTCGACGATCGCCCGCACGACGTCGCAGCACTGGGTGACGGGGCGCAAGCGGAATCGACGTTCGCTGCGCTGGCGGCGCCGCTCGTCGACGAAGCGCTTGCGCAGAACGCATCCATCCACGCTGACGCGACTCCCGAATCTCTACATCAACTGCGCGTCGCGCTGCGGCGTTTGCGTTCGTTATGGTGGGCGTACCGGCCGCTGCTCGACAAGGCCGAAAACACACGCCAGCGCGCGCTGTATCGCTTTCTCGCCGACGCAGCGGGCCGCACGCGCGACTGGGACATTCTGCTCGAACTGCTGTCCGGCTCAAACGATGAAGCCGACGCGAGCGATCGCGCGCGCGACGTGCCCGCGAGCCTGCGCGAAGCGCGAGAACGCGCACTCGCCACGAGCCGCGAAACGCTCATCAACGCCGACATCCGCAACGTGCTGCACGACGCGCTGGCAAGCACATCGAAGGAACTGAACACGGCGCCCGAACGCCACGCGTTGCAGAAGTTCGCGGCAAAGCGCGTGCGTATTGCCGAGCAATCGCTGCGCAAGCGCATGCGCAAGGCGGCGCGTGCAAAACGCGCCGACTACGAATCGCTGCATGACGTGCGCAAGGCAGGCAAGCGGGTCCGCTATCTGATCGAGTTCTTCGGTCCCGCGCTCGCCGACATCCGGCACGATCGCACGATCAGGCGCCTCAAGAATCTGCAGCAGTGCTTCGGCGAACTCAACGATGTGATCGCCAGCATTGCTCTGCTGCGCGACAACATGAACCTGTTTCCCAGCGATGACGAAGCGCGCGGGGCGCTCGCGTTTTTGAAAGAGCGTCGCAGGCAGCGTCGGCGCGAGGCGGTTCGTCTGCTGCAAAAAGCGTAGCGCCGCACGCGGCATCATGCGACGGGATTTGTCATCCGAAAAACCGTATATACTGTTTATACCGTTAACGAGGGATCGACATGAGCACGCCACGAATCAAGGAACCGACCAAGAAGGCTTTCCACTTCCCGAAGAGTGCGAAGGAACCTGCCGCAGAAGCGAAGAAGCCGTCCGCGAAGGCAGCGCGGACAGCGGAGGCGAAGCCAGCAGCGCCCGCCGCCGAAGCCACGGCGAGCGCGCCCGAAGCCGCGAACGCTACGCCGAAGGCAGCAAAAACCACGAAGACGACGAAGACGACGAAGACGGCCAGCGCCGCGAAGAAGAGCGCGCGCACCGTGAAGACGGAAAAGGCGGCGAGGCCCGCGGTCAGCGCGAAACCGGCGTCGGCTGCGAAGCCGGTCAAAGCCGCCAAGCCGCCGAAGGAAGCGAAGGCCGTGAAGACCACGAAGGCGGCGCCTGCTGCCGCTGAAGAGAAAAAGCCGCGCGCGAAGAAAGAGAAGGAAAAGGTGGTGCGCGACAGTTTCACGATGCCGAAGTCCGACTACGCGAAGATCGCCGAACTCAAGCAGCGTTGCCTCGACGCAGGCCTCTCGGTCAAGAAGAGCGAGTTGCTGCGCGCGGGTCTGAACCTGCTCGCCGTCTCGCCCGCCAAGCGCCTGATCGCGGCCGTGCAGGAACTCGAAGCGGTGAAGACGGGGCGTCCTGCCAAGTCGTAAGTCGAATGCCGCGCCCGCTGTTCGCCGCGCCTAACCGGCGCGGCGCGGGTAGCGCCCGGCGAAATCCGTGTGCATGCGCTTGAGCAGCGCGATATACGGGAGCGCTTGCGAGGTCATCATCGTCGATGCGGCAAGCGCGTTCGTTTCATCCCACAGGCGCTCGAACTTGTCGTGGGCGATGTCGGCGGGAATGCCGGACATCATCAGATCCAGAAAGTCCTTTTCGATCTCGTCGGCGGAGCGGGGCGGCCGCGCTTGCGCGGTGGTCTGCTGGTCGACGGGCTGATCGGAGGACACGGTCGTCTGGCCCGCTAGTTCATCGATCTCAGGAACCGCCAGCGCTGATCCATGCTCTGCAGCAGCGCGATGTACGAGAAGGCGGCATCGCTATCGACGCACGACTGCGCGGCGTCGTTCACTTCGTTCCACAGGTTTTCGAAACGCGCGGCCGCTTCCGGCCGGCTGAGCGGTTGCGCGAGCAGTTCAGAAAACGCAAACGACAGTTCCTCTGCACTGCGCTGCAGCGGAAGACACGAACGACGCGAAAGATATCTGTACTTCAAAAGGTCCCCGGCTGGCTTGCATGGCATGCGTACGAAGCGGGCGCTGCGCCCGCCGCGTATCGGCAAATCTGGAGCGGCGCGTTGCGTGATGGTCTTCACGATGCCCGCCGCATATGACGTCGATGATACAGCCACGCACGATGCGCGCGGCAGCCTTCGGCCATGATCTTTTAATGAACGGCGGGTGTCAGTCATCGTCACGCGCCGTGCATGTGAGCGCTGACGCGTTGCCGCGGTCAGCGCGCCGCGAGCGCGACCGTCGCGATGCCGAGCACCGTGGCGATGACGGATGCCGTCACGTGAATCGCGATCTCGCCCGCCGCCCAGTTGAGCCGGCCTTGCTGCAAGTGCTGGACGACTTCGGCAGAGAATGTGGAGAACGTCGACAGCCCGCCCATCAGACCCGTGATGATGAAGAGGCGCCATTCGGGCGCGATCTGCGGATTGCGCCCGAAGTACGCGACGGCCACGCCGATGATGTAACCGGCGATCACGTTGGCCGCGAGCGTGCCGAGCGGCAGCGACGGGAACACCGCGTTGAGGCGCAGACCGAGAAACCAGCGGAACAGCGAACCGAGTGCGCCGCCGATACCGACGGCAAGAATGGAGAGATACATGAGCAAGCCTGGAAAGCCGAACATCGACGAACCGGGCTGCGGCGTGGCGTGACTCTGCAACGTCCGCAGCTTCCGGGCGAAGCAGGCATCATCAGCCACGAGGGCGGTTTAGGAGAATGCCATCTCCGGCGCGCGCAAGTCTAACACCGGCGCGCGCGATTGTATGAGGAATGGGCGGTTCAGCATTGCGGTGCGCCGGTTCCTGAAAAGCGAGGTTACACCAGCCGGCGCGGCGCTGCAGTGATGCACGAGTTGCGGGGCGCCACGTCCGTCAGCCGACCGTTTCGCGCTCCGGCGTCGACGTGATCTTGTGGATCGACAGGTCGGCGCCGTTGTACTCGTTTTCCTGGTCGATGCGCAGGCCGACCGTCATCCGGATCGCGCCGTAGACGATCGTGCCGCCGAGCGTCGCGAACACGACGCCGCCGACCGTGCCGATCAGCTGCGCCGCGAACGACACGCCGCCGAGCCCGCCCAGCGCATGCTGGCCGAAGATGCCCGCCGCGATGCCGCCCCACGCGCCGCACAGTCCGTGCAGCGGCCACACGCCGAGCACGTCGTCGATGCGCCAGCGGTTCTGCACGATCGTGAACATGTAGACGAACAGCACGCCCGCGACGGCGCCCGTCATCAGCGCGCCGAGGGGATGCATCACGTCCGAGCCCGCGCACACCGCGACGAGTCCCGCGAGCGGGCCGTTGTACGTGAAGCCCGGGTCGTTGCGGCCCGCGAGCCACGCAGTCAGCGTGCCGCCGACCATCGCCATCAGCGAGTTGACGGCGACGAGGCCGCTGATCTTGTCGATCGTCTGCGCGCTCATCACGTTGAAGCCGAACCAGCCGACGGCCAGCACCCACGCGCCGAGCGCGAGGAACGGAATGTTCGACGGCGGATGCGCGGCGATGCGTCCGTCGCGCGTGTAACGGCCGTGGCGCGCGCCGAGCAGCATCACGGCAGGCAGCGCGACCCAGCCGCCGAACGCGTGCACCACGACGGAACCCGCGAAGTCATGGAACGGCGCGCCGAACGCGTGCGCAATCCACGCCTGGATGCCGAAGCGCTCGTTCCACGCGATGCCTTCGAAGAACGGATAGATGAAGCCGACCAGCACGAAGGTCGCGAACAGCTGCGGGTTGAACTTCGAGCGCTCGGCGATGCCGCCCGACACGATCGCGGGAATCGCAGCCGCGAAGGTCAGCAGGAAGAAGAAGCGCACCAGCGCATAGCCGTTGTGCTGCGCGAGCGTCTCGGCGCTGCCGTAGAACTGCACGCCATAGGCGATCGTGTAGCCGATGAAGAAATACGCGATGGTCGACACCGAAAAATCGACCAGGATCTTGACGAGTGCGTTGACCTGATTTTTCTTGCGGACCGTACCCAGCTCGAGAAACGCGAAGCCCGCGTGCATCGCGAGGACCATCGCTGCGCCGAGCAGGAGGAAGAGGGTATCGGTGCCGGTTTTGAGACTGTCCATCCGTGTGGGATCCTGCGATGCTCGAAAAGCGGGCATCGAACGCAAGAAGTGGGCCAAATGGAGGCGGCCACGCGTTCCGGCGGTGCGAAGCTGCACTGGAATGGGTTCTTCGGGCGTCGGGCGGTGTGATCCCGGAATCGCTTGCGGGGCGCACAGCGGGCAAGGCGCACCGTCTATGTGCATGTGTGCCGCGTTGGGGCATCACGTAATCCCAAAAATGGGCATATCCCTGTGATTTGCTTAATGTTTTCCTACGAATAGATAACGCGCGGCCCGACGCGGCGGGAGTAGCGAAGTTTAGGCGTCGCCCTGTGCACCAGCTTGGCGGGGCGCGCGCCCGAACCGTCTTTGTCATCGGCCGCAATCGCCGACATAATGTGCCGTCCCGGCGCGACCCGCCGGCTTCCGACTTCCCCGGCGCACGCATGAGACTGACGACCAAAGGCCTGCTTCTGATTGCGATACCCGCCGTATTCGAACTCGCATTGCTGTCGGGGCTGGTCAAGGCGCAGGCGGATGCCGAGCAGGCCGAGCGCTGGAGCATGCACAGCGAAGACGTGCTGCGGCAGACGGCCAATATTCTCGCGCCCGTCCTGCTCGAATCCGTGCGCTTGCGTGGCACGGTGGTGAGCGGCACGCGCGACGTCGCCACACCCGTCGCGTTCTGGGTGGACGTCGACCGCCGCATCGACCGGCTCGCCGAACTGGTCGCCGACAATCCCACGCAAGTAGAGCGCGCTGCGCAGATCCGCCAATCCGTGCAGGCTTACCGGCAATGGTCGGATCGCGTGCAGGATCTGATCCGCTCGGGTCGGCGGCGCGACGTCTTGCAGCGTTTTCGCGATCTCGCGGGAACGGACGTGCTCGACAGTTTTCGCGCGCAGATCGCCGCGTTTCAGGCGCAGGAACGGCTGCTCGACTCGGTGCGCTCGGCGGAAGCCGCGGCAGCGCGGGAGCGGCAGCAATCGTTGATCGTCGCGGCCGTGACCGGCTCGCTGGTGTTCGTCGCGATCGCGTTCTGGATGTTCGCGCGCGGCGTGCGCGGCCGGCTGGCGCTGCTGTCGGACAACGCGAGCCGGCTCGCGAGCAACGAGCCGCTCGCGCCCTTGACGCGCGGTAACGATGAAATCGCGCGGCTCGATCTGACGCTGCATGTCGCGAGCCGCCGCCTGCTCGAAGCGGAGCGTCAGCAGGCGCGCTTCCAGTCCGATCTGGGTCGTCACGCGGCCGACCTCGCGCAGACCAACGAAACCTTGCGCCAGCAGACCCAGGAAAACGAAACCTTCATCTACAGCGTGTCGCACGATTTGCGTTCGCCGCTCGTCAATCTGCAAGGCTTTTCGAAAGAGCTGATCCACGCCTGCGACGATCTGCGCGCGGCCATCCGGCAGTCGTCGCTGACGGCGCAGCAGCGGCAGCATGTCGAACGGCTGATCGACGAAGACATCGGCGAAGCGCTGCATTTTCTACAGACGGCCGTATTGCGCGCGTCGCATATCATCGACGCACTGTTGCGGCTATCGCGCGTCGGCCGCGTCGAGTACCGCCGCCAGCAGGTCGATGTGCGCGACATCGTGCAGCGTGTGATCGACGCGATGCAGGCGACCATCCGCGACCGCGGCGCGCGCGTGATCGTCCAGTCGCTGCCGCCCGTGTGGGGCGATCCGACAGCGCTCGAACAGGTGTTCGCGAATCTGATCGGCAATGCGATCAATTATCTGAGCCCGGAGCGCACGGGCATCGTCGAAATCGGCACGGCGCCCGCGCCGCCCGGCGTGCAGACGCTGCGCATTTTCTATGTGAAGGACAACGGCCTCGGCATTCCGGACGTCGCGATGCCGCGCCTGTTCAATGCGTTTCAGCGGCTGCACGGCAATGTGGCGTCGGGCGAGGGGATCGGTCTGGCGCTCGTGCGGCGTATGATCGAGCGGCACGGCGGGCGGGTGTGGGCCGAATCGACGCAAGATGTGGGCACGACGTTCTATCTGTCGTTGCCCGATGCGTTGGCGTCGCTGGAAGAAGAGCGCGATCTGGCGACGACGGCAGGCGAGCAGCCGTTGCGTGCCGACGCGCGTTAGCGGATTCGCGCGGGCGAAATGCTCAGGGTGCGGAGAACAGGCGGCGCGGCTTGAGGAGCTTGCTGCCGCGGATCGACCAGTAGCAGCTTGCGACGATCAGAAGCAGGGCGCCCGCGAGGACGAGTTGGGGCGCGACATGAAACGTGCGTGCGCCCAGTGCGAAAAGGCCGCGCACGACGATCAGCAGCGCGCTCCAGAACGACAGGACCGCTTGCGCCAGCAGACGCATGCCGGTGAAGCGCCGCGCGCGGTTTTCGATCGACCAGCCGGCCGGTGCGCGCGAACAGAAAAAGGTCAACGAGATCAGCGCGACAGCGAGAATGATCACCCAGTTAGTGAAATCCATAGTAGAGCCTCCCGAAAGTCAACCCGCGACTCTAGAAGGCCCTATGCATGCGTGAAATCGGAAAAATCTCAAACTGGGCGGCTGGCGCTCGGACGTGTCACAACTCGATGCGCGTGCCCAGCACGACGAGGAACTGGCGCAGCCATTCGGGATGCGCGGGCCACGCAGGCGCCGTGACGAAGTTCCCATCGGTGACGGCGGCATCGACGGGAATGTCCGCGTAGTCGCCGCCCGCCAGTTTCACTTCGGGCGCGCAGGCGGGATAGGCTGAAATGCGTTTGCCGCGGATCACGTCGGCGGCGGCGAGCAGCTGCGCGGCGTGACAGATGGCCGCGATCGGCTTGGAGGCTTCGGCGAACTGGCGCACGACGTCGATGACCTTGGCGTCGAGCCGCAGATACTCCGGCGCGCGGCCGCCTGCGATCGCGAGCGCGTCATATTGCGACGGAACGATCTCGTCGAACGTCGCGTTCAGCGTGAAGAAATGGCCGGGCTTTTCGGTGTACGTCTGGTCGCCTTCGAAATCGTGAATCGCCGTCTTCACGCGCTCGCCCGCGCGCTTGCCGGGACAGACGGCATCGACGATATGGCCGACTGCCTGCAGCGCCTGAAACGGCACCATCGTTTCGTAATCCTCGGCGAAGTCGCCTGTCAGGAACAGAATCTTCTTTGCTGCCATCGCATGCCTCCAGTGGTTGAGGGAACACGTCGAACGTCGGGAGTCTACTCCCGCTTTGTTGACAGCATCGCGAAGGGCGCGACGCGCAACAGCGTATCATTGAGGCGTTTTCGCAAGACGAAGCCGCTCGCTGCGGCTCAATCACAAGCATGAAACCACTCTCACGCCATCCGCTGATCCGCTCGACGATCTTCGCTACCGCGCTGCTCGCGGGCCTCGCCGCCTGCCAGAAGAACGATGCGTCGGCGGGGCAGACGACGCCGAAGCTCGACGACATCGCGCAGCAGGCCAGCCAGAAGCTCGATCAGGCCGCGAGCTACGTCGGCCAGCAGGTCGACGCCGCGAAGACGACCGCGCAGCAGAATCTCGATACGGCTGCGTCGGGCCCGACGATCGATCTCAGCCCGAGCAATCTCGCCTCGCAGGCGCAGGCCAATCTGCAAGGCGCCGCCAGCGCGACGAACGCCGCCGTCAACAAGGCGATGAATTCGACGGGCGCCGGGCTCGAAACGGCCGGGCGCAAGCTGCAGCAATGGTCGAGCGACGCATCGGCGAGTTCGCAGTCGACGTCGTCCGAATCCAGCGACGCCCAGAAGCAGATGGACAAATAAGCGCGCTTGACTGGCGTGCCAAGTGTAACTATGATGATTACACATCGTCGCCGGGATGTAGCGTGCGTTTCATGCGTATCGGATGATCTAGCGCTGTGAATACGAGTAGCCGATTTGCCTTTGCGGTTCATGTGCTCGCCTTGCTGTCGTTGCAGGAAGGCGTGCCGCTCTCGTCGGAGATGATTGCGGGAAGCGTGAACACGAATCCCGTGCTGATCCGGCGTCTGCTGGCGATGCTCGCGGAAGCCGGTTTGACCACGTCGCAGCTCGGCGCGGGCGGCGGCGCGCTGCTGGCGCGCGAACCGGAAGACATCACGCTGCTCGACATTTACCGTGCCGTCGACGACGCGCAGCTGTTCGCGATGCATCGCGAAACGCCGAACCCGGCGTGCATGGTCGGGCGCAACATCCAGACGGTGCTGACGGGCATCATCGGCGATGCGCAGCAGGCGCTCGAAGCGTCGCTGGCGTCGCGCACGCTGGCGGACGCGACGGCGGATGTGGTACGCGCCGAGCGTTCGCGCGAACGCAAGCGTAAAGCGGCAGCAGCCGACGGCTGAGCGAAGTAAAAACTCGAAGTGAAAAGCAGAAGCACGGGGCGACGCCCCGATTTTTTTAACGAAATATGTAATCAACAAAGTTACATTTAAGCGAAAGGAACATTGTCATGAGCAAAGCACTGAAGATCGCGCTGTTCGGCGCAACGGGCATGATCGGATCGCGGGTCGCGGCTGAAGCGGCGCGCCGCGGGCATCAGGTGACGGCGTTCTCGCGCAATCCCGAGCGCGTGCCGGCCGATATCGCGAACGTGACGGCGGCGCAGGCTGACGTGACGGATGCCGCGAGCGTTGCAGCGGGTGCACGCGGACACGACGTCGTCGCGAGCGCGTATGCGCCGCCGATGGACAACGTTGCGCTGATCGAGAAGGCGACGCGCGCGCTCGTCGAAGGCACGCGTTCGGCGGGCGTGAAGCGCCTCGTCGTGGTGGGCGGCGCGGGATCGCTGGAAGTGGCGCCTGGCAAACAGCTCGTCGATACGGAAGGCTTTCCGCAAGCGTACAAGGCGATTGCGCTCGCGCACCGCGATGCGCTGCCCATCCTTCGCGCAGCAAACGATCTCGACTGGACGTTCTTCGCGCCCGCCGCGCTGATCGCACCGGGCGAGCGCAAGGGCACGTTCCGCACGGGCGCGGGCTCGCTGATCGTCGACGCGCAGGGCAACAGCAGCATTTCGGCGGAAGACTACGCGATCGCGTTCGTCGACGAGCTGGAGCAGGGCCGTTTCGTTCATCAGCTCGCGACAGTCGCCTACTGAACGGGCCGAACGCCGTCCGGCGCGCGTGCCAGCACCGCGCGCCGCGCCGGAGCGGCTCTCACGCCGCTGCGCAAGTGCACTAACATTCGGTTACGCATCGGGGAGTTTTCCCTCGACGACACCCGCTAAACTTGGCGTCTCCCGTCCCACGCAACCTGCACAGTTGCAGCACAGTCACGGATTGCCATGAAGTCATGCCTTGCGCGGCGTGAATCGCGGGCTGCGCCGTCATCCGGCGGGCTTTTGGCGATTGACGCCGTTTTCCATATTGTTTTCGCATTCGTTTTTGCATTTTTTTCGCACGCCCGATCATTGCATCGCGCGGCGTCGGGCGCGTTCGCGCATGCGTTTCGCGTGTCCGTCTGTGTCTCGCTCGTAGTGGCGTGCGCGAGCTTCGGCCTGTCCGGCAGCGCGCATGCCGCCGGCGCCGCCAGCGGCACGCCGATGATTCCCGCGCTGCAAAGCCTGATCAACAGCGCAACGGTGTCGACGCCAGCGGCCGCGTCGGGCGCGTCGGCAGCCGATGCCGCGTCGGCGCCGTCGCCCGCGAGCCAGGCGGAGCTGGAAAAATCGCTCGACAGCGTGATCACCACGCTCGACAACGATCGCCAGCGCACCGCGCTCGTCACGCAGCTCAAGAAGCTGCGCGACGCGACGAAGACGGTCGGGCCGCCCGCGTCCGCGTCCGCGCAGGCGACTCCCGGATCCGGTTTGCTCGGCGCGATCGCGGCGGGCATCGCATCGTTCGAAACGGACGTGCATCAGGGCCGCTCGCCGCTCAACTACTGGTCCGGCCGATTCAACGCGGCGGGCAACGAGATCTACACGATCGTCACGAGCCAGGGGCGCGAGCATTTCGGCCGCGTGCTGCTGAACATGATTGCCGTGCTCGCCGGCTGGGGTGCGTGCGCGGCAGGGCTGATCTATCTGCAGCGCAGGATTCACACGCGCTTTGGCATCGTCGTGCGGCTCGATGCGAATCCGACCACGCGCGATCTTCTGATTTTCGCGCTGCGCCGCGTCGGTCCGTGGATCGTCGCGTTCGTCGCAGCGCTGATGTTCGTGCGCGCGATGCCCGATTCGCTCGGCCGCACGATCGCAATGGTGATCGCGTACGCGATCGTCGCGGGCGCGGTGTTTTCGGCGATCTGCCTGATCATGTTCTCGCTGTTCGGCTCGGGGCATCGGCGCGCGGCTGTGCGCGTGCTGATCGAGCAGGCGCGGCGGCTGCTGTTCGTGATCGGCATTTGCAGCGCGCTCGGCGATGCCGCCGTCAATTACGACGTCGCGCATGAACTCGGCACGAACCTCGCGGCGCTCGTATCGACGGTCTCGAACATGACGGCGGCCGCGCTGACCGCTTACTTCGCGCTGGCGTTCCGGCGTCCCGTCGCGCATCTGATCCGCAATCGCGCGTACGAGCAGCGGCACGACCACAAGGCCGCGACCGATGCGTTCGACGTGCTCGCGTCGCTGTGGCACGTGCCGATGCTGGTGCTCGCGACGGCGTCCGTGATCGCGACGATCGGCGGTATCGGCAGCGGCGAGAACGTGTTGCAGATCTCGGTGGTGACGGCGCTGCTGCTGGTGCTGGCGTTCTTCCTGTCGGCCGTCGTGCTGCGTGTGACGCGTCCGCGCAATGCGCGCCGCCGGCGCCGCTCGCCGTATCTGACGCGGCTGCTGCGTTTCGTCGGCACGCTCGTCACGCTGTTCGTGTGGCTCGCATATTTCGAGTTCGCGGCGCGGCTGTGGGATGTGTCGCTCGCGCAGATCATCGAGGAAAGCGTGACGGCGCGTGGCATCGCGCACGCGTTGACGGCGATCCTGATCACCGTGTTCCTGTCGTGGCTCGTGTGGATTCTGATCGACACGGCCATTCAGGAAGCCGTCAATCCGAGCAGTCCGCGCAACAAGTCGAAGAATCCGAGCATGCGCGCGCGCACGATGCTGCCGCTCGTGCGCAACGTGCTGTTCGTGACGATCCTGACGATTGCGGGCATCGTCACGGCGGCGAATCTCGGCATCAACGTGACGCCGCTGCTGGCGGGCGCGGGCGTGATCGGTCTCGCGATCGGTTTCGGCGCGCAGTCGCTGGTGAGCGATCTGATCACGGGTCTCTTCATCATCATCGAGGACACGATTTCGGTCGGCGACTGGATCGATATCGACGGCGGCCACGCGGGCACGGTCGAATACCTGTCGATCCGCACGGTGCGTCTGCGCGACGGCCAGGGGGCGATCCACGCGATTCCGTTTTCGCAGATCAAGATCGTGAAGAACCTGTCGCGCGATTTCGCGTACGCGGTGTTCGAAGTGCGCGTGCCGTTTTCCGCCGATGTCGACGAGGTGACGCAACTGATTCGCGCCGTCGGTGCGGATCTGATGGCCGACTTCCGTTACCGGCGCGAGATGCTCGGTCCTGTCGAAGTGTGGGGCCTCGATCGCTTTGATCCCAACTGGATGGTCGTCAAAGGACAGATCAAGACGCGGCCGCTGCAGCAATGGAGCGTGGCGCGCGCGTTCAATCTGCGGCTCAAGCGCAAGATGGACGAGGCGGGCATCGAGATTCCCGTGCCGCAGATGCGCGTGCATACGTCGCGCGGCGACGAAGTGGGCGAGGCGCTGATGGACGAAGATGTCGCGCAGCACGACATGGCGCATCACGAGGCGCACGCGCGCGAAGCCGCGACGGGCACGACGACGCCGTTCCGGCCCAAGACGGGCGGCGCGATGCCGCCGGCGCGCGACGTGTCTCACGAGCCGCGTCCGGCGCCACCGTCGACGGGACAAACGGCCTCCGTGCCGCCGCAGATTCCGACGGCGGGCGATGGAGGCAAGACGTGAAGAGGATCGGAGCTTGAAATGAAAAAGGCGTCACGCGTGAATGCGTGACGCCTTTCGTTTGATGCGATTACGACGGATGGGCGCTCAGGCAGGAACGGCTTGCACGTGATCGGCGACGCGTACTACGTCGTTCACATGCGTCGCGATCTGATTGCCCGATACGCCATAGATGTGCAGCGAGACAGCCGCCGCGCCGCTGCCATTGCCGAGCCGGTGAATGCAGTTGCGCCCGGCGCGCGTGAACGACACCGCGCCCGTTTCGCGCGAATGCTCACGCACGGGCACCGCGCAATCGCCGTCCGCCTGCCAGTCGTACAAGGTTTCCGTCAACGCGCCGTCGATCACCGCATAGCCGCACCACGTGTGATGCGCGTGAATCGGACTCGCCTGGCCGGGCATCCACACGAGCGCGGCGATCGCATAGCGGCCGTGCGGGTCGGCGGCGAGCAGATGGCGTCGGTAGCAGGTGGCGGACGGTTCGCGTTGATCGTCCGTGAGAAGCGCGGGATCGGCGGCGGCTTCGGTAAGCGCAGCGCGGACCGCGCGGGCGAAAGACGCATGCAGCGACGGATCGTGCGCCTCGGTGCAGGCATCGAAAGCGACGTCGAGGGCCGAGCAGAGCCGCGTGACAGCAGCCGCTTCGGGCGTCGTACAGAAAAAAGAATGCGTTTCGGCCAATGACGATTCGCTTGTATTGAGGCCGGTTGAAGGGTTCATGGAAGGCTCCGCGGGTGTTGTTCTTAGAGAACGGGACTGCCCTCATTTATACCGATTTGCGCGGAGAAAGAGTTTTCATATAATTCCTCCGTCTTGACGAGAAATAGAATAATTTTCTATCTGGGTGGGAAGATGGGAATGGACATCATTGACCGGCGGCTGCTCGAACTCCTGCAAGAGGACGCGACGATGCCGATCGCGGAACTCGCCGCGCGGGTGAATCTTTCACAGACGCCGTGCTGGAAACGGGTTCAGCGGCTCAAGGAAGCGGGCGTGATCCGCGCGCAGGTCGCGCTGTGCGATCCGCGCAAACTGGGCGTCGGCACGACCGTGTTCGTCGCCGTGCGTACGAACCAGCACACGGAAGCCTGGGCGCAGACTTTCACGCGCGCCGTGCAGGACATTCCCGAGGTGGTGGAGGTGTATCGGATGAGCGGCGAGACGGACTATCTGCTGCGCGTCGTCGTGTCGGACATCGACGACTACGACCGCGTCTACAAACAGCTGATCCGCGCCGTGCCGCTGTACGACGTCAGTTCCAGTTTCGCGATGGAGCAGATCAAGTACTCGACGGCGTTGCCGGTGCGGGCGGCCGTCGTCGCTGAAAGCCGCTGATCCCGGTCATGCTGGGAGCGCAGCTTGCTGCGAACTTGTTGCGGCTGCGCGCGCGGCGGACTGCAAGCCGCGCGCAAGGTGCGTCGGCGTAGAATGCCCGCTCCGCCGAATCAATCCGCCAGCAGAGCCCGACTCATGAACGATCCGCGCAAGAAGAAAAACCCGACGGTTGGCGTCGCTGTGTTTATCGTCGTTGTGGTGTTGCTGGTGATCGCGACGATTCTCTACAACGCGATCACCGAAAAGCACGAATACGAGCGCGACAATTCCGTCGATACGACAGCAACCGCGGCATCGGCAGCGGGCGCTGCCGTGAACGCTGCGAAGGGCGCGTCGCAGTAAGCGAGGCGCCCGCGTTCTCAACTCAGTTCTCCGGCAGGCGGATGATGCCTGCATCCTTGCGGATCTGAAACGACGCCGCCAGCATCTGCTTGCACTGATGCGCGAGCAGTTTCAGTTCATGCACGGCGTCCGGCGCATAGTCGGGCGAGCGTTCCGCTTCGACGACCATCGTGTCGAGTTCGCGCGTCAGCTGCTTTGAAATTTCCACCTGATCGGTGGGCGGCGGATTGCCTTCCTCGGCCTGGGTGAGGTTGTCGCGGATCAGCGTGAGCGCGCGTTGCAGCGGCTGATGCGACGGTCCGCCCAGCTGCTGGGACGACGTGCGCAGCAAAGGCGCAGCCGCCGTGATTTGCGAGGCGAGCACATGCGAACGCACGAGCAGATCGTTGAGTTCCGGCACGAACTTCTGCGCGGACTTGGGCTCGAGCATCATCCGTTGAAACGCCTGACCGAGATTGGCGAACGCGACGTGCACGTTCTTGCGGGCAAGCCGGTAGCGATAGTCGCGATCGAGTGCACTCGCGGCGGCAGCGGCGGCGGGTGTGGGCGCAGGCGGTTTGGCGGCTGCCGTCGCGCTGATCGAAACGCCCGCTGCCGACGCTGCTACTGCCGCTTCCGTCACGCCGTTCGCACCACTTGCCATGACTTCCGCGACGGCTACGGCAGGCGCGAGCGCGGCCGCTTCCGTCAGTGCCGCGGGCGCTGTGACGGAACTGGCGGCGCTGGTGGCCGGCTTGCCGCCCCACCACCAGCTCGCCTCCAGATAGCTGCGCATCGCCGCGATCATGTCGTCGACGAGCTTGCCCATCAGCCGGTATTCCCAGTACGGGAACAGGTGGCTCGCGGCGATCGCGATCGCGCAGCCGACGACGGTATCGATCGCGCGCTCGCCGATGATATGCAAGCTGCCCGGCGCGAGCAGATGGAACATCAGCAGCACATACGACGACGTGAACACGACGCTTGCCGTGTAGTTGAAGAGCAGCAGGCTGTAGCTCATCACCATCGACGCGAACATCACGACGATGAGCAAATGCGGCGACTTCACGCTCATGATCAGTGCGATGCTCGCCGCGCAGCCGATCAGCGTGCCGACGATACGCTGCCCGTTGCGCTGTTTGGTCAGCGAGTAGCCGGGTTTCAGAATGATGACGGTCGTCATCACGATCCAGTAGGCGTTCGTGAGCGGCAGCAGGCGTCCGAGCCAGAAGCCGACTGCGACGGCGATCGTCACGCGCAGCGCATGCCGGAAGCTCGGCGACGCCATCGTCAGATTCGAGAAGATCGAGCCGAACGGCACGCGTCGGCTGGACACGAAACGCGTGAGCGCCTGGTCGATACGCAGATCGGTTTCCTTCGAGCCTTCCTCGTTCGCGAGATTCTTGCGCATCCGGTCGATCAGACGCGTCGCGCTCCACACGCGCCTGAACGAAGCGGAAATGGTCGAATACGCTTCGGGGTTCTTCTTCGGCAGCTCCTGCTTGCGCATCAGCTCGATTTCATATTCGATCGCGCGCAGTTCCGCCTTCACGTTGATCCGCGCGCGCGGCGGCTCGTTCTGCAGCACGGCGAGGCCGATGTCTTCGAGATCGGCCGCGGCCTTGCGGATCAGATCGCGATAAAAGATCAGCAGATCGGAACCGCCGAACGTATTGCGCACGAGCGAGTAGTCGGTATGCGCGCCGACGAACTGTTCGTGCAGGTCGACGATATGAATGAACAGATTGAAGAGCGTCGCCCGGCGCGGCTCGAGCCGTCCGCTCTTCAGCTTGGGCAAGTTGCGCAGCACGATGTCGCGCGCGGCGTCCTGCATGGCCACGGCCGCGATCTGTTTGGCGACGAGGTTGCGATAGCACTCGTCGAGATCGTTGTCGAGATCGAAGAAGTCGGCGCGCGCGAGCAGGTAGTCGGCCAGCGCGAACACGCTTTCGGCGAGCGCCTGCTGCTCGATGCGGTACATCATCCAGTGACTCACGAAGGTCGACCAGTACGTGAACCACAGCCCGCCGACAAGCATCCACGACGCGTTGATGAGCGCCTGCAGCGGCGTGAAATGCTCTTCGAGCGTCATCACCATCATGAAGAGCGTCGCGAAGCTGATCTGCGGCCAGCGGTTGCCGTAGACGACGATCAGCGACAGCACGAACGTGAGCGGCACCACGGCGCACCACAGCGCGACGGGGTTGACCGTCGCGAGACCCGTGGCGAGCGCGGCGAGAAAGCCGATCACGCTGCACGCGAGCATCTCGTTGTGCTTGTACTTGAGCGGACCGGGCATGTCGACGACGCACGCGCCGAGCGCGCCCGTCGCGATGGTGAAGCCGAGTTCCCGGTTATGAAAGACGATCAGGCAAAGAATGGCGGGCAGCGACACGCCCACTGCAATGCGCAAGCCGCCGTAGAAGTACTGGCTATACAGAAACTTTTTGATTTCGACTGAATAGCGCATCGACCGCCTGATGTCTCTTGTCCATATGTTGATGACGCAGTCGGGCCGCTTTAAGGCTCGAACTGCCGTCGAGTCTAACTGATTTGCCCACGCGCGGACCATTGGCCGAACGGCCAGGTGTCGTGGCGGCGCATGCGTTTGCTATGCTGTCGCATCGTTTTTCCTGCACGGCTCGTGCGACGCCGTTCCTGCCGCTTTATGCTCCAGCTTTTCTATTCGAACCGATACGACGTGCTCGTCGGCGCGCTGCTCGACGGACTCGGCGAAACGCCTTCCAGTCCGTGGACGGCGCAACCTGTGATCGTGCCGAGCGCGGCCGTGCGGCGGCGTCTCGAACTCGATATCGCGGCGCGTCAGGGCGTGTGCGCGAATATCCACTTCGGCTATCTCGCGCAATGGCTGTGGACGCAGATCGGCGAGGTCATGGAAGACGTGCCGCAGCGCTCGCCGTTCGCGCCGGACCGGCTCGTGTGGCGCTGCTACCGCCTGCTCGGCGACGCCGACGAGGCGCAGCCGTGGAACGCGTCGCCGCGTCTGCGCAGCTACCTCGATGCCGCCGACGCGCCCATGCGCTACGAACTGGCGCGCCGTGTCGCGACGGTGCTCGACCACTATCTGACCTATCGGCCCGAATGGCTGCTGCAATGGCAGAGGGGCGGTTCGATCTTCGCGAGCGGCGCCGACGACACCGGCCCGCGTCTGACGGGCGCGAGCGCTTCGGAACGTGAAGACGAGCGCTGGCAAAGCGCGCTGTGGCGCACGCTGCTTGGCGAAGTCGCGGGCGGTGCGCAGTCGGCGCACTCGGCCACGCCGCCTGCGTATCGCTTTCTCGACGAAGTGCGTTCGTTCGATCTCGACACGATCGCGCGCGCCGAATGGCCCGAGGCGGTCAGCGTGTTCGCGCTGCCGACCATGCCGCCGCTGCATATCGCGCTGCTGCGCGAACTGTCGCGCTGGATCGACGTGCGCGTGTACGCGATGAATCCGTGCCGCGAATTCTGGTTCGATATCGTCAGCGAAGGGCACGTCGAAGCGCTCGATGCGAAAGGTCAGCGCGACTATCAGGAAGTCGGTCATCCGCTGCTCGCCGAATGGGGCCGGCAGACGCAGGCGCAGTTGCACATGCTGCACGAGCTGACGGAAAGCGCGGCATCGGGTGAGGCGTCGTACTTCGCTGAGAATGCTGCTCCGACCTGGCTTGCCGCCGTGCAGAACGCCATGCTCGATCTGCGCGACGAGCGTGATCTCGACACACAGCCCGACGAGCGCGGCATCGAAGTGCACGTGTGCCATAGCCTCGCGCGCCAGCTCGAAGTGCTGCACGATCGCCTGCTCGGCTGGTTCGACGAATTCGACGACCTGCAGCCTTCCGACGTGCTCGTCACGCTGCCCGATCTCGGCGCGGCCGGTCCGCTGATCGACGCCGTGTTCGGCACGTCGCCCATCGGCGACACGCGCCGCATTCCGTATCGGATCACCGGCTTGCCGCCTTCGCAGGCGAACCCGGTGGCGCGCGTGCTGCTCGACTGGCTCGCGTTGCCGGAGCGCAATGTCGGCGCGCCGGAACTGATCGAGTGGCTGCGCGTGGATTCGATCGCCGCGCGCTACGGCATCGACGCGGCCGCGCTCGAAGACGTGCAGGAATGGCTCGCGGCAGCGGGCGCGCGGCGCGGTCTCGCGCCCGTGCCGACTGACGACAGCGCGGTTCCCGTTGCGCGCCACACGTTCGCCGACGCGCTCACCCGTCTCTTTCTCGGCTACGCGATGCCCGAAGGCGGCGCGCCCGTCGATGCATGGCTGCCCATCGAGGGCGCGGACGGATCGGATGCCGAACTGCTCGGCCGGCTTGCGAGCTTCGTCGACGACGTCGATGCGTTCGCGCGTCGTTGCGCGGACGACATGACGCCCGCCGAGTGGACGCAGCTGTTGCTCGAAGTGCTGGGCCGCTGTTTCGACGGCGGCGTCGATTTCGCGGACAGTCTGTCGACCGTGCGCGATGCCGTCGACGCAATGAGCGAAGCGATGCGCGCGGGCGTGGGCGACGAGCCGCTGCCCGCGGCCGTGGTGCGCACGGCGCTCTCCGAAGCACTCGACGATCCCGCGCGCGGCGGCGTGCCGTGGGGCAGCGTCACGTTTTCGTCGCTGACCAGCCTGCGCGGCTTGCCGTTCAGGGTGGTCTGCATGCTCGGCATGGACGACGGCGTGCTGCCGAGCCTCGCGCGTGCCGACGAGTTCGATCTGATGGCAGGCTTCGGCAAGGCAGGCGATCGCCAGCGCCGCGACGACGAGCGCAATCTGTTTCTCGATCTGCTGCTGGCCGCGCAGGACCGTCTGCTGATCGCATACACGGGGCGCAGCATTCGCGACAACGCGCCGCTGCCGCCTGCCGCGCTCGTCGACGAACTGCTCGATCATCTGGCGCGCGTGTCGTCGGCAGAAGACGCGTCGCCCGCCGACCTCGACGTGGCGCGGCATGCCTTCATCGTCGAGCATCCTCTGCAGCCTTTCGCGTCCGACTACTTCAACGCGAAGAGCGGACTGTTCAGCTACGACGCTGACCGCGCGGAATTGGCCGCGCTGCTCGCCGAGCCGGGGGACGCGCCGGTTGCCCCGTTCTTCGACGCGCCATTGCCCGCGGAGCCGAACGAACCCGTTGCCTTCGACGACTTCCAGCGCTTCTGGCGGCATCCCGCGCGCGCGTTGCTGCGCGACCGTCTCGGTATCGTGCTGTCCGACGCGCAAGGCGAACTGCTCGACATGGAGCCGTTCGAACTCGATTACGCGGGCCGCGATGCACTGGCCGAACGCCTGTTGCCCGCGCTGCTCGACACGGACTTCGACAGCGAAGCATTTGAGCGCGTGCGCCGTGTCGCCGAAGCGAGCCCTGAGTTGCCGGGCGGTGCGACGGGCGCGGTATGGCGCACGCGCGAGCTGTCGGCGTTGCGCGGGCTCGCGGATCGCGTGCGGCGTGAAGTGGCGTCGGGCGTCACGCGCTTGCCGTTCACGCTCGACATCGACGCGCGCTGGCCAGATACGTACGACATCGAGTTCTTCGGCCGCTATGACAAAACGTTGCGCGAACGATCGGAAGGTCCGATGCAATTGCAGGGCACGCTCAATCTGCTGACGCCGACGGGGCAGGTCGTGTTCCGTTACGCCAAACCGACCGCGCGCGACTATCTGTCCGCGTGGCTGTCGCACCTCGTCTACTGCGCGGCACTGCCGGACGGTCCGCGCCGCACCGTATGGCACGCGAGCAGCGAATCGTTCGAACTCACGCCCGTCGAGCGTCCGTTGGATCAACTCGCACCGCTTGCCGCGCTGTTCCGCGCCGGGCGCGCGTTGCCGTTGCGCTTTTTCCCGAAGAGCGCGTGGACGAAGATCAGCGACAGCGATTCCGCAGCACAAGGCGCGTGGATCAGCGACCGCGTGCGCGGCGAGTCCGACGACTCGGCGCTGCGCATCGCGTATCGTGGCGCGCCGATGACGCTCGACGAACCGTTCGGCACATTGGCGACGCTCGTCTTCAAGCCGCTCGTCGCGCATCTGAGGAGCGCATCATGAGCGGCGCAACGTGGATGCATGCGCTCGCCGTGCAGGAACTCGACGTGTTCGCGTGCGAGCTCGATGGCGTCAACCAGATCGAGGCATCGGCGGGGACGGGTAAGACCTGGAACATTTGCGCGCTCTATGTGCGGCTCTTGCTGGAGAAGAATCTGAGCGCCGATCAGATTCTTGTGGTGACCTTTACGAAAGCCGCGACGGCCGAACTGCACGAGCGTATTCGCGGACGTCTCGCCGAAGTGCAGCGCGCGATCGAAACGGGCGACGACGGCGGTGATCCGTTCATCATCCGGCTATTCGAAACGACGCTTTCGGAGGAACGCGGCGTCGATCTCGAAGCGGCTGCGAAGATCGTGCGCCGCGCGTTGCGCACCTTCGATCAGGCAGCGATCCACACGATCCACGCGTTCTGTCAGCGCGCGCTACAGGAAGCGCCATTTGCGGCCGCGATGCCGTTCGCGTTCGAGATGGAAGCGGACGATGCCGCGTTGCGCTTCGAACTCGCCGCCGATTTCTGGCGCGAGCAGGTCGAAGCCGTCGCCGCACAGCATTCGTCGTTCGCGGCGTGGCTGGTCGAGAAACGGGCCAGTCCGGCATCGCTCGATGAACAGCTTGCGCGACGCTTGAAGAAGCCGCTCGCGCAGTTGCGCTGGGGTGACGTCGGTGAACTCGAAGGCGCCTCGCCGGGCGAGATTCAGGCGCGCTTCGATGCGGCATGCGAAATGTGGCGTGCCGAGCGCGACAACATCGTGCGTCTGCTCGAAGCGGCGCAGGAACGGCTGAGCAAGACCTCGCACAAGCCGGAATTCATCAGTGCCGCGATCGATGCGTGGAGCGATTATTTCGCGCAGGAAGACTGTCATGCGCCACCGCCGAAAGCTGCGTTGAAGCTCACGGCAGCGGCATTGACGAAGGGCACGAAGAAGAATTTCGAACCGCCCGCGCACGCGTTTTTCATCGTCGCCGACGAGATTGCAGCGGCCTCGCTTGCCGCCGAAGTTGCGCAGCGTGCGCGTTGGCTCGGCCTCGTGCAGAGGTGGCTCGACCATGCACCGTACGAACTGGCAGCGAGAAAGCGCACGCGCCGCGTCGTGTCGTTCGACGATCTGCTGTCGAACCTGCATCGCGCGCTCGCCACTCACGTTTGGCTCGCGGATGCATTGCGCAAGCGCTATCCCGCTGCACTGATCGACGAGTTCCAGGATACCGACCCGCTACAGTTCGCGATCTTCAACCGCATCTTCGCGCCGCAAGGGCCGCTCTTTCTTGTCGGCGATCCGAAGCAGGCCATCTACAGTTTTCGCGCGGCCGATCTGCATACGTATCTGGCGGCGCGCGCGCAGGCGTCGGCGCGCTATACGCTCGCCGTCAATCAGCGTTCGACGGCGCCTGTCGTCGAAGCCTGCAACCGTTTTTTCGAAGCGAATCCTCGTGCATTCGTGCTTGAAGGACTCGACTATCAGCCGGTGCGGGCGGGCGAGCGGCAACGTCCGCCGCTCGTCGATAAAGACAGCGAGGGCGGCGGCGATTTCCGCGCGTGGATGCTGCCGAAAGGCGACGCGGCGCTGACCAAACGGGATGCACAGCGCGCAGCCAGCGAAGCGTGCGCGGCGGAGATCGTGCGTCTGTTGCGTGGTGCACGCGAGGGCAGCGTCATGATCGGCGACAAGCCGCTCGCGCCCGGCAACATTGCTGTGCTCGTGCAGACGCACAAGCAGGGCAGTCTGATCAAGCGTGTGCTGTCCGCGTGGGGCGTGGGCAGCGTCGAGCTTGCGCAGGCGTCGGTGTTCGAATCGCTCGATGCCGAGCAGATCGAGCGCGTGCTGGCCGCCGTCGATACACCCGGCGACCTGCGCCGTCTGCGCGCCGCGCTCGCAACCGACTGGTTCGGTCTCGACGCGGCGTCGCTGTGGCAGCTCGAACACATCGACGAAGCGATCGTCACGACGGGCAATGCCGCGCCATCCGTCGATGCGATGAGTTGGGTCGAGCGTTTTTCGCGTTACCGGATGCTGTGGCACGAGCGCGGTTTTGCAGTGATGTGGCGCACGCTGATGCGCGAGTTGCGTGTCGCGCAGCGGATCGTCTCGGGCGCCGAGGGCGAGCGGCGGCTCACCAATGTCAATCATCTCGCCGAACTCGTGCAGGCGCGCGCCGCGACGCAGCCGGGCATCGCGCCGACGCTGCGCTGGCTCGCGGCGCAACGCGAAGGCGCGGGAGGCGGCGAAGAGGCGCAACTGCGTCTCGAATCGGACCGCAATCTCGTTCAGATCGTCACGGTTCACAAGTCGAAGGGACTCGAGTATGCCGTCGTGTTCTGTCCGTTTCTCAACGACGGCAATATGCGCGAGCCGCCGTCGTCGGGGCTGCCCGATGCGCGCGAATATCACGACGACGACGGTGCGGCCGTGCTGCACTACGGCTGCGACGAAGAGCAGGCGGATCTTGCCGGCCGGCAGGCCACACGCGAACAGGCCGCCGAGCGCGCGCGGCTGATCTATGTCGCGCTGACGCGCGCGGTGTATCGCTGTTATGTGGTGGCGGGCACGTATCTGTCGGCGCGATCGACGAAGGAGTCGGCGCGCAGCGTGCTCAACTGGCTGGTCGCGGGCAGTGAGCGCGACTTCGACGAGTGGCTTGCCAAGCCGCTCGATGAAGCCGCGATCTATCAGCACTGGCGCGCGCTCGAAGGCGGTCCAATGGCTATCGCCGATTTGCCCGCCGTCGCGCGCCGCGAACCGCTCGAAGGCGTGGCCGACAGCGGTGCCCGTTTGCGCGCGCGCGCAAACCGGCGTTCGCTGCGCGACGCGTGGCGCATGGCCAGCTTCAGTTCGCTGATCGCGGCGGGCTCGCGGGCCGACGAAGCAGCGGCGGCACAGGCGGTCAATGAAGAAGCGCGTCCCGATCACGACGAACTGGCCGATGTATCGTCGGGACCGAACGCGCCTGTGTTCGACATGATCGCCGCGCCCGTCGAACTCGCGGCCGACGATATCCTCGCGTTTCCGCGAGGCCCGGCGGCGGGCGAGTGTCTGCACCGCATGTTCGAGCTCGCCGACTTTTCCGATCGCAGCAAATGGCCCGAAGCGATCCATCAGGCGCTGCGCGAAAGGCCGGCGCCCGCCGAGCCCGAACTCGCGCAACGTCTGCCCGCGATGATGCAGCGTCTGCTCGGCGATGTCGTGAGCACGGAACTCGTGCCCGGCATGACGCTCGCGGCGCTCGATCCGAAGCGACGGCTCAACGAACTGGAGTTTCTGTTTTCGGCGGCATCGCTGGACTTTCCTGCGTTGCGCGCGCTGCTCGCCGAGTATGGCTATCCCGATGTCGCGCTGGAGTCGAACGCGCTGCGCGGCTTCGTTAAAGGCTTCATCGACATGATCGTCGAGCATCAGGGACGTTTCTGGGTGGTCGACTGGAAGTCGAATCATCTCGGCGATACGCGCGACGACTATTCCGCTGCGCCGCTCGACGATGCGATGGCGAGCCACGCCTATCACCTGCAGGCGCTGCTCTATATCGTCGCTCTGCATCGTTATCTGCGCCTGAGGCTTCCGGGCTATGCGTATGAGACGCACATCGGCGGCTATCTGTATCTGTTCGTGCGTGGCGTGCGTCCCGACTGGCGCGACGACAGCCACGCCGCCGGCGTGCACGCGCGACAACCCGACCCTGCGCTCGTCTTCGCGCTCGATGCATTGATGGATGGAGACACGCGATGAGCACGTTCGATCAGCCGTTACCCGACGTCGAGGTCAACGTTCCCGCGCCCGAGGATTTCAGCACCGCGCTTGCCGAAGGTTTTGCACGGCGCGTGAGCGCGCTTGCGCGGCGTGGCGGTGCGTCGGACGATGCCGTGCGCTGGGCCGCGCGCGCCGCGTTCGCGGCAAGCCGTGCAACCTCCGAAGGACACGTGTGCGTGCCGCTCGACGAACTCGCGCAACGATACGAGAGCGAAGTCGCGCATGTGCGCCGCGCGTTGCTCGTAAGCGGCGTGGCAAGCGACGGCATGCAGCCGGCACACGCGCTGCGTCCGCTTGTCGTCGATGGACAGGGGCGGCTTTATCTGGCGCGTTACTACGATTACGAGCGGCGGCTCGCGCAGTCGCTTGTCGATCACGCGCGCGGTGCGCATGACGATGCCGTGTCGGTGGACATGTCGCCGGACGGTTTGCGCGACAGGCTGCTGCGTTACTTCGGGAAGCCGCAGGACGAACAGATCGACTGGCAGCGCGTGGCGGCCGTGATGGCGTTGTCGGGACGGCTTACGATCGTCAGCGGCGGGCCTGGCACGGGTAAGACGACGACGGTCGTCGGCGTGCTCGCGTGTTTGCTGGACGCGCGAGCGGATTTGCGGATCGCGCTCGCCGCGCCGACAGGCAAAGCTGCGCAACGGATGCAGGAGGCGCTGCTCGCGCGCGCCGGTTCGTTGCCGCCCGAACTCGCGGCGCGTCTGCCGCAAACGTCGTTCACATTGCATCGCTTGCTGGGTACGGGGCCGAACGGGCGCTTCCGGCATCATCGCGACAACCCGTTGCCGTACGACGTGATCGTGATCGACGAGGCGTCGATGATCGACGTCGCGATGGCCACGCATCTGTTCGATGCGCTCGCACGCGACACGCATCTCGTGATGCTCGGCGACAAGGATCAGCTCGCCGCCGTCGAAGCGGGTGCCGTGTTCGGCGAACTGAGCGCGCAGCCTTCGTTCACGTCGCGCGGTATCGGTTCGATCGCGGCGGCGCTGGATATCGACGAACGCCGGTTGCGCGATGCGTTGCCGACCGTCGGCAACGATGAGCCTTCGAACCATCCCGAGCCGTTCTTCGACGATCTGTTCGGCATGCCGGCGGACACACCGCCATCATCGACGCAGACGCAATCCGCGCCGCTTGCCGATTGCGTCGTGTGGCTCGAGCGCAATTACCGTTTCGGACTGGAGTCGGCGATCGGCCGTCTGTCGCTCGCAATCCGGCGCGGCGCGGCGCAGGAAGCCCTCGATTTGCTGGTTATCAATGCAACCGCGAATCCCACCGCGGATTCCGCCGCGCCGTGTGCCGCCGCGTTTCACGAAGACGTCGATGCCGCGCCTTCCGAGCGCACGATCCACCGGCTTGCGGCGGGCTTTGCGCCGTACGCCGACGCGCTCGCCACAGCGCTCGCTGATGACGCGGCAAATGCGGCGTCGCATGCGCCCGCGCTTTTCGAAGCGCTCAATCGCTTCCGCATTTTGTGCGCGACGCGTCTCGGCGCACGCGGCGTCGATCAGATGAACACGGCGATGGCTGCGCAGGTGCGCCGTGCCGCGCGCGTGCCGCTCGCGATCGGCGCGCAGTGGTTCGCCGGGCGTCCGATCATGGTCACGCGCAACGACTATGCGCTGGGTCTGTTCAACGGCGATATCGGCATCGCGCTGCCGGGCGCGGACGGCGCGTTGCGAGTGTGGTTTCGCGGCGCGGACGGCGGCTTGCGCGCAGTGTCGCCCGCGGCGTTGCCGCCGCACGATACCGCGTTTGCGCTCACTGTCCACAAGTCGCAGGGCTCGGAGTTCGATCATGCGGTGCTGATGCTGCCGTCCACGTTCAGCCGGGTGCTGTCGCGCGAACTGGTCTATACGGCGGTGACGCGGGCGAGAGAGCGGGTCGAAGTGGTCGGCGCGCGCACGGTCCTGTTGCGCGCCATCGCGACGCCGACGCAGCGCGATTCGGGGCTGGCTGCGCGGATCGTGGAGGCGATGGAGTCGACGGAAGCGGGCTCGCTCTAATTGGCGATGACTGGTTCGCGGCCGTCAGTTGGCCGCCGTCCCACGCGGCGGCTCCGTTTCGGATTCTGTCTGCGATTGCGCGAGATCGCGCAGCGTGCGCCGGTACCAGAGCGTCCAGACCATCAATCCGCCGAAAATGCCGTAGCCGACGAAAGGCGACACCACCAGCACGCGTTCGATCGGCCAGTGCCAGGCCATCCAGCCGCGCAGCGCGGTTTCGCCCGTGAGGCCGAGGCCCCAGGTGGCCGTCAGCACGCGCAGACCGCGCGCGAAGGCAGGACGCTCGCGCCACAGCATATCGATATGCGCGGCGCCGTTGGTCATCTCGCGGGCGACGAACGCACGCGTCAGATAAAAGACGGCGGGGCGCCGCACCAGCAGCGACAGCAGGAACGCAATGCCGATCGCGCCCGACACCAGCGACTCGCGAAACAGCAGCATGCGCGAATCGCCGCCGAGCGCCATCGCGCCGATCGACAGCACGATGCCGAGCAGCACCGTCAGGCTGAGCGCGTCGGCGCGCCTGAAACGCACCAGTTCGACGAGGCTCCATACGACGGGCGGCACGGCGGACGCAATCAGTCCGCCCGTTTCGCCCCAGTACGGCAGAGCGAGGCGATAGGCGACCCAGGGCAACGCCAGGTTGACGACGAGTTCGAGCACCTGCGCACCGCGCATTTTCATCACGATGGTTGCCCTCGGGCTGAAAGTGTCAGTATCGGCGAGATCGGCGGCGAACGGCAAATGCGCCGCCATTCATGCTATCCGGCATAGCCGGTTACACTTGCCGTTCCTCGCACGACTCTTTGACATGACTTCACGCTATCCGATCCCGCCGAACGAAATCGAACTGACGGCCGTGCGCGCGCAGGGTGCCGGCGGGCAGAACGTCAACAAGGTATCGAGCGCGATTCATCTGCGCTTCGACATCCGTGCGTCGTCGCTGCCCGAGGTGCTCAAGATGCGCCTGCTGGCGATGAGCGACCATCGGATCACGCGCGACGGCATCGTCATCATCAAGGCGCAGGAACACCGGACTCAGGACATGAACCGCGAGGCGGCGCTCGCGCGGCTCGATGCGCTGATCGACAGCGTCAGCGTGACCCGCAAGGCGCGCGTGGCGACGCGGCCGACGCGCGCATCGAAAGAACGGCGGCTCGAAGGCAAGGCGAAGCGCAGCGATGTGAAGTCGGGGCGGCAGCGCATCGTCCACGACTAGCGCGGCGCGTCACACGGGGCTTGCGTTGCGCACTTCAGGCAGGAAATCGACGCAGAACACATGCGTCTGACCGTTGCGATCGACGGTCACGGCTGCCGTGTAGCAATCCTGGCCGTCCATCAGCGAACAATGCGGTCCCATCATCGCGACGCGGCCCGGCGCGGCGAGCGCGTGCTTGAAATAGGCGCGCCGCGACCAGTTGTTGCGCGTGTCGGGAAAGAGCGGCGCGAGGCGGGCAGGGGGAGGCGGCGTGCCGCGCGCCGTGATCGACGGCTCCAGCTGTTCGCCGCGGTCGTTCAGCGCGAACACGCGGCGCGCGTCGGGCACGAGGAAGACGGGCTTCGAGGCTTCTTCGAGATCGCCCGTCTGCATGTAGAGCGAAGCGCCCGCGAGCACGGCTTCCGTGAAACCCTCGAACCCAGGGCGCTGATAGCGCGAATGCGAGCGCTCGTAGCTGTCGAAGCGTTGCCACATCTGCCCGATCAGCTCCGGCACGCGCGCGCTCGCCGCCTGTATCGAGCCCTTCGGCTGACCGAACCAGTAACCCTGGATGAAATCGACGTCGGCCTGCATCAGCGTCATCAGTTCGTCTTCCGTCTCGACGCCTTCCGCCAGCACGAGCGTGCCCGACTGATGGAGCATGTTGATCAGATGCCCGATCAGCGAATTGTCGTTGTCCTGGCGGCCCGCGCGCGCGACCAGCGAACGGTCGAGCTTCACGATGTCCGGCCGGAAGCGCCACACGCGGTCGAAGTTCGAAAAGCCGGTGCCGAAGTCGTCGATGGCGATCAGGAATTCGCGCGGCTGCGATGCGGCGAGCATGCTGGCGACCGCCGATTCGTCATCGGCCGGTTGCTCCAGCACTTCGATCACGATGCGTTCCTGCGGCAGTCCGAAATGATCTGACAGTTCGTCGATGAACGGACGCTGCGGCCAGCCCGTTTCGAAGACCTGCGGACGCGTGTTGAGAAACAGCCATCCTGTATCGATGCCTTGCGCCATGAAGTTCGCGACATGCAGGCAGCGCGCGAGGCGGTCGAGCGCGCGTGCGTCGGCCGTCGAGCGGGTGCCGGAGAACAGCACGGCGGGCGAGATCGGATGACCGACGGGATCGAATGCGCGCAGCAGCGCTTCATAGCCCACCACGCGCTGGTGCGTCACGGAGACGACCGGCTGGAAAACGCTGCGCAACGTAATGGTTCGCCACGGCGCAGCCCATCCGGCCTCGTCCTGCACCATGTGCTGCAGAAGGCCGGTGAGCGTCGTATCGTCGACGTTAGGCATGACGGCAGATTGTCCTATGCAGCGTGCGGCGCGCGCCCGGATGCAGCGGCATGCCGGCGGCAGGCATGCCCAACATCGGCGCAATGGAGGTCGGGCCCGAAGGCGATCGGATCGATGCCGTTCACGCGCGACTCCGCTCAATGGTGCAGTTCGGTATGCAGCTCAGCTCATCGAAATCAGTCTAGCAGTTCGTATGCTATTCGAATGTTCGGGTAATCACAGACCGGCCCAAGTGTCTGCGCAGTTATGGCTTGATGTTGGCGAAGTTTGGCGGCGCGTTTATGGCAGCGGCGCTATGCTGCTGGTTTTCGAAAACTGGAGTGCAGAATGTCGGAAATCGCGGTGGTCGCAATCTCGGTAGCAAAGCCGGGACATGAAGAAGAATTGCGTGCGGCGCTCGAAGGAATCGTCGGGCCGACGCGCAAGGAGCGCGGCGCGTTGCAGTACGACTTGCATCGCGACTTGCGCGAGCCGCGCCGCTTCATTTTCTTCGAGCGTTGGGAAAGCGAGGAGGCGCTGGCGGCACACGCGAAGTCCGCGCATATCGAGGCCTACAAGAAGGCGTCGGCTGGCTGGATCGAATCGGCGGAACTGCGCATCGTGTCGAAGATCGCTTGACGAGGCATTGCAGCCGCGATCGCGGATCCAGAAACAGCAAGGCCCGGCAGCGAAGCTGGCCGGGCCCTGGGCAAAGCGTGGACTGCGCTCAGTGCGTCGCTTGCGGCACGTCGAGGATCAGGATGATGGTCCAGTCGGCATCGCCGTCGTGATGATACTGGCGCTCGGCGACGATGAACGGCTGCTGCTTGCCGGTCGGTCCGAGAAACAGCACGTCGCCTTCCATCGGCAGACATTCGACGGGCGGCAGCGCAAGGAATGCATCCTGATTGCCGCGCGGCATGAGTTTTTCGATCTTGCGGGATGCTGCTTCAGTCCATTCGATGTCCAGCTGGATGTTGCTCATTCTGTCCTCCGCACCAAGGGGCGCACGGGTTGGGGTGGATTCGTCGGTGCGCGACTTTAGCATAACGTCGATGGGCATCCTGCGAGATGCGGTTCGTCCGTAGCCGGTAGTTCATTTCTGCCGGCGCAAATAAAAAAAGCCGAGGCCGTGGTGAACGGCTTCGGCTTTTTCACTCATACGACCGATGCGCGAACCGACCTGCGTCGCTCGCGCAGTCTGCTTACTGCGCCGGCGCAGCGGGCTTCTTGTGATGCATGCCCTTGTGATGCTGCTTCATGGGTGCGGGCGGTGCGCTTTCCATTGCCTGCTGCTTGGCCTGCAGATCTTGCGCGCGCTGCTCGACGTCGGCGGCCTTGGCCGGATCGGTGCTCATCTGTACGCCTTGATCCTGCTGCGCGTATGCCGCGCCCGTCAGTGCCGAGAGGGAAACCAGGATTGCCAGGGACACTTTCTTCATCGTTGCCTCCGTAGAGAGTGGTTATGGACCCGAGTATGGCCTGTCCAATGGAACGACAGTGCATTCTAGCCAGCAATGTTCAGTCCAGAGTCTGTTCTGTAACAGAATTCACAGATCGTTACGTCTGGTTACATCCGCGCATGGCTGCCACGAAGCGCCTTCACAGAAGCCATTGCGCATCATCGCTATTGTGCTGCGCTTTGGCCTGCGTGTCGCGACAAGTCATATTTTCCCGCTTTCGCATGACGCGCAGTTGTCTTTCTATCCTGTTCGAAGTGATGGCGTCAATTCCGTCGGAGAGCTAAGCAACTTGCGAAGTGCGTCCGCCGTCCGTCTTGCGATCAGAACCAGCCGATCTGCCGATAGACGTGAAACTGCGCGATGCCGATCAGTTCATGCAGCGCGATTTCCGCATCGAAGAAATTTTCCCGGCGGGGCAAGACGCCGCGTCTCGCGTGCCGCGTATTCGACACGAGCGGCAGCGGCTGCATGCCGAAGCGGTGGAAGTTGAGCAGCGCCCGCGGCATCTGATAGGCGGATGTGACGAGCATCAACGAACCGTAATATCCGTCGGGCAGAATAGCAGCGACGTTGCGGGCGTTTTCGTAGGTCGTCAGGCTGCGGTTCTCGACGATGACGTCCGCGCGCGGCACTTCTTCGCGCAGCAGGTAGGGCAGGTAGGTGTCGGCTTCCGTCGCCTCGTGCTCCTGCGGGTTGCCGCCGCTGAGGATCACGTGACACACGGGACTGACCCGTTTGCAGCGCGCGTAGAGATCGGCGCTCATCGCGATGCGGGCGATCGCGTCGCGCGGCGGGACGAGCTTGCCGCCGCGGTGAACCGTGCCTGTGCCGAGAATCACGATCGCCGTATGGGTCGCGTACGTTGCGGGAGCAACCGTCCGTCCGCCGGGCGGCGCGCCGCGCTGGGCGAGATCGAGCAGAGGCTGGGTGAGCCAGCCTGCGCCGAGCGCCCAGAAAACCACGATGGTCGTCGTGCCGATCAGCGTGCGGGCGTTGCGCAGCAGCATGAAAGCTGCAAAAAAAAGCAGCAATAAAGTTAAGAGAATCAATTTTATTGGGGTAACGTATGGTATTCGGACATTTCCGCGAGCGGATCATCGCGCCGTCAAGGGTGCATCGCCGCCAGCAGGAAGCAGAACGCTAGCACGGCGTTCACACGGGGGCCGAAATAAACGGCGGCCAATGCCAGCATTGGCGGATAAGCACGTGAGATTTGCGCGCCGTCCGCCGCGCGCGCGTCAGAGAGACGCGCCATTGTGTCGCGAACAAATAAGTCATGGCTGCACTTTAAGAAAGAAGTGAGATGACCGCTTATTCCAACGAAGCAGTACTTGAGGCGCTACGACGGGCGCAATACCGTCAGGTGCCATGGGCGAAGCGCCCAGGCGTTTTCCAATATCTGCGTTCGCTTGGCATGATGGACACCGTTCGGCAACGGACGGTCGCGCCCGCGCCGGGTTTCCACGCGCCTGTGGACATCGCGGTGCTGACCGAACGCGGCCGCGCTGAATTTG
Source organism: Paraburkholderia sabiae (assembly GCF_030412785.1). NCBI lineage: Bacteria > Pseudomonadati > Pseudomonadota > Betaproteobacteria > Burkholderiales > Burkholderiaceae > Paraburkholderia > Paraburkholderia sabiae. Next base: position 5,147,330 of record NZ_CP125295.1, on the reverse strand, counting down.
CGCGGCTCTCCCGCGACGAGCGTGCCCTCGACTGGGACGCGCGCCGCATGTGTCACTACGTTTTCTCCGGCGTCGACGCCGGGGAGCGGGCCGCCGCGCTCTAGGCGCCGGCTCTTGCAGGACGCGCGCACGCGAGGACAGTGTGTGCGCGACAACGCGTCGCCCAAGGCGCGTCGAGGGCGTTTCGCCGCCAATTCCCGGGTTTTTACATTTTCTTTATGCGGGCATTCCGCTCAGGCAGCGGGCTGGGCATTGTGCAGTCCAGACGAAAAAAAAGCCCGTATCGCGAGGATACGGGCATACCGGAATTACTTCTGCCACGCTGTGCTTAATGGCATTGGTGAGACTGCCGACATGCCGGCTGGTTCCCGACATCGCGCATCTTCATCGACATGTCGACGCGGTATCGATCTCAGCCATGAATCGGTGTACTCAATGCGCGTCCGGCCCCCGTCGCTGGGGGGCGTCGTCGCGCTGACCGTCGGGGCGCGCGCGGACATTGCTCGCGATATCGCCCCGCAGATCGCCACGCGGCGTGGGCGGCGTAAAGCTCTGGTTGCGCGTTTCAGCTTGCTGCCACGCCTGCAACGTGGCCGGCTGCTCCGGCCTCCAGTTCCAGCCCTGCGGGCGCTGTTGCGCGGTAGCAGTCGCGGCGAGCAATGAAACGACCAAGCCGCAAACATGCAGTGACATTGGCCTCATGATCGGTTCCCGACAAGCCGGCCGGGACGGGCTTGTTTGCATACTTGTACGGTATGCCGCATTGCGAAAGCATGCTGTAAATAAAAGTAAATGGATGTTTCGCCACGTCACGGCGGGTATGCCGGCCGGGTGAATGCGTGGGGACGGGAAGGGTAGGCGCGGCTTAGGACGTGCTCACGCGGGCCGGTCACGGATGCATCGGCGTCCGTAACGGGTGGAAAAATGAGCAGACGAGGGAAGTCAGCGGCAGACGCCGCCGCGCTCCGCAAGAGAAGGGAGCGCGCGAATTCACATCCAGGAGATCGGGCGGACGTCGCCAGCCTCAGAAACGCGCCGGGCGCCCTGAGGCGCCCGGTAGCGTAGATTGCATCATCAGGCCATCTTGACGGGCGCGCGCCACGATTCCGGATTGGTCCAGAACGCGCCACGCAGACGGTCGCGGCTCGGCGGTGCGGGCGGTTTGGCCGCCGTTGCGCCGATGCGCCCGCGCAGCGAAATCTCACGGCCGCTCGTGCCCAGCCGCTTGACTATCTCCGCGAGCGTGCCGTCCGCCTGCCATTCGTCGAAACGACGACGGCACGTCGGCGGCGACGGGTAGCGGCCCGGCAGCTTGGACCAGCCCTCGCCCGTCGACAAAACCCACAACACGGCGTTCACTACCGCGCGAGCTTCGACGCGTGGTCGACCACGGCGTTCGCTCCGTGCCGGCTCTGCACAGAACAACGCCTCCACCAGCGCCCACTCGTTGTCTCTCAAATCGTCGAACACCATCATGTTTCACCTCAGCGAAGCTAACTCCGGTGCGCTGCCCCGCGCTGCGCACTCTTCATGCGCCCGAATCCGTATCGGGCGCCGGCGGAGAGTCGGCCTGTGCTTCGTCGAACCGTTTTTTCACCAGTCCGAATCGGCGCCGACTCTTGTGCCAAGGGAAATGCACGAAGCGTGCCATCTTTCACCTAACCGCCTCGAAGCCCCGCCGCATCAAGCCGTTACGGGCGTTAGCCTGGCCCGTATGAGAATCCAAAAAACGCATCACGCAAATCGGGACAATCACCAATCTTGTGCAATCAGGCCCGCCCCGCGTGCGTTTGCGCCGTTTTGCTGCGTCGCAGCGAAGTTGGCGAAACAATGCACAGGTGCATTCCAAGGCATAAAATCTGCATCAAACGACATTATTCATGAGGGGAAAGGATGAATGTGACGCTGCGCCAACTGCGCGTCTTCATCGAAGTTGCGCGGCTGCAGAGCTTCAGCCGCGCGGGCAGTGAGATCGGCCTGACGCAGTCGGCTGTGAGCCGCTGCGTGCGCGAACTGGAGGCGGAAATCGGCCTGAAGCTGATCGACCGGACGACGCGCGAAGTCCAGTTGACGGACGTAGGCGGCAACCTGGTCGCGAGCGTGTCTCGGCTGCTCGGCGATCTCGACGACGCGCTGCGCGAGATCCGCGAAATCGGCGAACAGCGGCGCGGCCGCGTGATGGTGGCGGCGAGCCCGACCATCGCGTGCCGGCTGATGCCGGATATCGTCGCCACATGCGGGCGGCAGTTTCCCTACATCACGCTCGGGCTGCGCGACGACGTGCAGGGCGACGTCGTGCGCAAGGTCAAGTCGGGCGAGGTGGATTTCGGCGTCGTGATCGGTCCGCTGACCGCTGACGATCTCTTCACCGAGCCGCTGATGACCGACTCGTTCTGCCTCGTCTCTCGCGACGACCATCCGCTCGCGTCGCGTGCGGAGATCGCGTGGCGCGAACTGGACGGCGAGCGCCTCGTGATGCTCGATCAGGCGTCCGGCAGCCGGCCGATCATCGACGCAGCGCTGGAAGAACATGGCGTGAGCGCCGAGGTCGTGCAGGAGCTTGGCCATCCGTCAACGGTGTTCGGGCTGGTGCAGGCAGGCGTCGGTGTGAGCGTGCTGCCGTGGCTGGCGCTGCCGCTGCCGGCGGGGTCGTCGCTGGTCGCGCGGCCGCTCGTGCCGCGCGCGGAGCGGACGGTCGAACTGGTGAGGCGGCGCGACCGCTCGCTGTCGCCGGCCGCCGATGCCGTCTGGAATCTGATTCATCAGGTTCCGGGGCGCACCGAGGATCTGCGCTGACATGTTGATTGTGATTGCGTCCGTAGTTTGCGTGCTTCGCGCCGTCCGGTAAGGGCGGCACGTTACACTCGCATCTTTCGACAGACCCGCCGGGATTCTCGATGCGCGACACGGACTTGCCCCAGTCTTTGATGCCTGACGCCACAGCCCAAATGAAGAAGCCGGATGCCCGCGACGCCGTGCGCGCACTGCGGCCCTCGCAGATCCGCGAAGTGGCCAACGCCGGCTTCGGCGTCCCGGACGTGCTGCCGTTCTGGTTCGGCGAATCCGATCGCGTGACGCCGGCCTTCATTCGCGATGCCGCGAGCGCCGCGCTGGCATCGGGCGCGACCTTCTACACGCATAACCTCGGTATCGCGCCGCTGCGCGAGACGCTGGCGCGCTACGTGAGCGATCTGCACGGTCCGACGTCCGTCGAACACGTCGCCGTGACGAGCGCGGGTGTCAATGCATTGATGCTGGCGGCACAGCTGGTCGTCGGTGCGGGCGACCGCGTCGTCGCCGTGACGCCGCTGTGGCCGAATCTCGTCGAGATTCCGAAGATCCTCGGCGCGCATGTCGACACGGTATCGCTCGTCTATGGGGCGAGCGGCTGGCAGCTCGACATGGAGCGGCTGCTCGCCGCGCTGACGCCGGATACGAAGCTGCTGATGCTCAACTCGCCGAACAACCCGACCGGCTGGGTGATGACGCGCGACGAGCAGCGCGTCGTGCTCGAGCATTGCCGCCGACACGGCATCTGGATCGTCGCCGACGAAGTCTATGAACGTCTCTACTACGCGGGCGAGGCGGGCGAAAGCGCGCCGTCGTTCCTCGATCTCGCCGCGCGCGACGAGCGCGTGATCTGCGTGAATTCGTTCTCGAAGGCGTGGCTGATGACAGGCTGGCGGCTCGGCTGGATCGTCGCGCCCGCCGCGTTGATGGACGACCTCGGCAAGCTGGTCGAATACAACACGTCCTGTGCGCCGGCGTTCGTGCAACAGGCCGGGATCGCGGCCATCGAGCAGGGCGCCGCGTTCACGCGCGAGCTGGTCGGCGATCTGCGGGCATCTCGCGATCATCTGGTGCGGGTGCTGTCGACGGTGCCGGGTGTCGACGTGAAGGCGCCGCCGGGTGCGATGTATGTGTTCTTCTCGTTGCCGGGCGCGTCGCGGAGTCTCGAGCTGTGCAAGGCGCTGGTGCGCGATGCTCAGCTCGGGCTCGCGCCCGGCAGCGCGTTCGGGCCGGAAGGCGAGGGCTTCGTGCGCTGGTGCTACGCGTGCGATCCGGCGCGGCTCGATGCCGGCGTCGAGCGGCTGCGAACGTGGCTCGATCGGCAAGGCGTCGCACGCGGATAGCGCGAAACCGTCGGCGCGCCCGAAACACACGGCGCGCCGACCCGTTATGCATCGCCGGAAATGTCGATTAAGGTGCAGTCTGGTTTTCGTCTTTACGCACCGATTGTTTTTGCGTAATATGGCAGCCAGTCACGCGGTTCCCTCGCGGAATTTCGCTGCTCCGTCGTCCGGCTGGGTTTGGCTCGATGCCTTTTTCGCCTCCCCCCGGTGCGTGCTCCCATCAATATGACCGATCAGAATCGGGCGAGCGCGTCTTCAGTTCCACATCGTCTGTTTGATCCGGTTCTTTGACCACAGGGTCTGACCTAGCTGCATGAATACCCAAGAGGCGAAGATCGTCCTCGAGACTGCCTTGATCTGCGCGCAGGAGCCGTTGAAGATCGGTGATTTGCGTAAGCTCTTTGCCGACGGCGTATCGGCGGATACCGTCCGCACGTTGCTTGAAGACCTGAAGCAGGATTGGTCCGGACGCGGTGTCGAACTCGTCGGGCTGGCGTCCGGCTGGCGTTTTCAGAGCAAGCCCGCGATGCGCACGTATCTCGATCGTTTGCATCCCGAGAAGCCGCCGAAATATTCGCGCGCGGTACTCGAGACGCTCGCGATCATTGCGTACCGGCAACCCGTCACGCGCGGCGATATCGAGGAAATTCGCGGCGTGACCGTGAATACGCAGGTCGTGAAGCAGCTCGAAGACCGCGGCTGGATCGAAGTGATCGGACATCGCGACGTGCCGGGCCGCCCGGCGCTATACGCGACCACGCGCTCGTTCCTCGATGACCTCGGCCTGAAGTCGCTCGAAGATCTGCCGCCGCTCGACGATCCGTCGGCGCAGTCGAACATGGATCTGCTCGCGCAGCACGCAATCGAGTTCTCCGAGGTCGATGCGGCTCCCGTCGAAGAGCTGGTTGCGGAAGTGGGGGAGGCTGGCGTCGATGGCATGGCTCATGCTGCATTGGAGAGCGAGGCATCGGGCGAAGAGGCGGCACTGCAATCGCACGCAGATGAAGCAGCAGCGCCAGAGGCCGAAGGGACGTCCGCTGCGCCGCAAGCGTCCGCGCCCGACAATGCCGAAACCGGCATTGCGCACGAAGATGCGTTGGCGCACACCGAACACCGCATCGCCGATGAGGCGACGCATGAAACGGAAGCGGCTCAAGAAGCTGCTTCCGACGCGCAGTCCGAAGACGAACACCACGACACGCGCGAATCGCATAACGAGACCGGGCACGCGGCTCACGCCAACCCGGCCGAAACAGACCAGAGTCAAGCGGCGCACGGCGATCATCACGATCGCCGCGACACCGCTCAGGACGCAGGCGAACTCGCCGACGACGAAGCCGAGTCGCGCAGCGCCTGACGTAACCGTACTTTTTGACGCGCCCGCAACGGGCGCGCGACCTGACATTTTGAGGTTGTTTTGACAGACATCCACGACACCGATTCGTCCGAATCCGAGCGCGCCGTCGCTGCCGCGCGCCCCGACGAAACGCGCAACGCACAAGCGTCGGCGGGCGATAACGAACGGACCGGACAAGCACCGGACGCCGAGGGCGACGAGCGCCCGCGCCGCGGCCTGCGGCGTGGTCCGCGTAGCCTGATCGCGCGACGCCGCGCGGGTGCGAAAGCGAAGACGGCCGAGGCCGATGCGACGCAGGCTCCCGCCGCGACGGAAGCGCCGCCCGACGGCGAAGTCGTCGCGCAGGCGCGCGCGCCGCGCAAGGACTCGGGCGCGAAGGCGCAAGGCCAGGGCGGCCGCCGTGCGGGCGGCAAGCAGGGTGGCCAGCAAGGCGCCCAACAGGGTGCACAGCAAGGTGCACGACAAGGCGGTCAGCGCAAAGGCCGTGGTGCTCCGGCCGCTGCCGACGCTGCGCCCGTTGCCGCTTCCGAAGACAGGCAGGACGACCTGTTCGCCTACGTGACGTCGCCCGCGTTCGATGCCGACAACTCGGCGACGGGCGGCGTGCGCGCGCCGATGCTGCGTCGCGGCCGTCCCGCCGCGCCGAAGCGCGTGCTGTCGCCGGACGACGACGCGCCCAAGCTGCACAAGGTTCTCGCCGACGCCGGCATGGGTTCGCGTCGCGATATGGAAGAGCTGATCGTCGCCGGCCGCGTGTCGGTGAACGGCGAGCCGGCACACATCGGCCAGCGCATCCTGCCGACCGACCTCGTGCGCATCAACGGCAAGCCGATCAAGCGCAAGCTGGCAAGCAAGCCGCCGCGCGTTCTGCTGTATCACAAACCGACGGGCGAAATCGTCAGCCATGCTGATCCGGAAGGCCGTCCGTCGGTGTTCGACAAGCTGCCGCCGATGAAGACGGCGAAGTGGCTTGCCGTCGGCCGTCTCGACTTCAATACGGAAGGTCTGCTGATGCTGACCACGTCGGGCGATCTGGCGAACCGGTTCATGCATCCGCGTTACAGCGTCGAGCGTGAATATGCGGTGCGTGTGGTCGGCGAACTGGCTGAAGGCAACCGCCAGAAGCTGCTGCACGGCGTCGAACTCGAAGACGGTCCGGCGAATTTCCTGCGCATCCGCGATGGCGGCGGCGAAGGCACGAACCACTGGTATCACGTCGCGCTCGCCGAAGGGCGCAACCGCGAAGTGCGCCGTATGTTCGAGGCGGTCGGTCTGATGGTCAGCCGCCTGATCCGCACGCGTCACGGCCCGATCGCGTTGCCGCGCGGCCTGAAGCGTGGCCGCTGGGAAGAGCTCGAAGACAATCAGGTGCGCAGCCTGATGGCGTCGGTGGGTCTGAAGGCGCCGACTGAAGAGAAGGGTGGCCGCCGCAGTGAGCCGGAGCGTCGCCAGCCTGATCCGATGCAGACGTCGATGGGCTTCATCAATCGCGAACCCGTGCTGATGTCGCATGGCCGTTTCGATCAACAGCAGCCTCGCGGCGGCGGCCAGGGTCGGCGCGGTGGTGCCGGCGGCGGCAGGGGCCCGGGCGCATTCGGCGCGGTGAACTCCGGCCTGGGCGGCGGTTTCGGCAATTCGAACGGCAATCGCGGCGAAGGCCGTGGCGGCCGGGGTGGTCGCGATGTCGACGGCAACCGCGCGTCTTCGGGCAACCGTGCGGCAGCGGGCGGCAACGCGAAGCGCGCCGGTGGCGGTGCTGCTGGCGGTGGTGGCGGCAATCGCACGCCGAATGGCAATCGTCCGAACAGCGGCAACCGCTCAGGCGGCAATCCCAACGCCGGCGGCAATCGCAGCGGCGGCGCGCAGCGCAACCGCTCCCGCGGACGCTGATCTTCGCGACGCGACGGGCGGCACTGCTTGCCGCCTGTCGTGATCGACGGCACTCGTCGCTGTCGGTCGCCGTGCGCATTCGCGACACGCGTGACAAAAACCCTTCGCAGACTGCACGAAACGGCGCGTTTCGAGCCTTGATTGCGGCAAAACCGGCCGCAAATGGGCTTCAGCGACCGGTTGGCGGTTTGCGTTTGTCGTGAAAAATGGCTACAATCACGAAGTCACTGGGCGTGCGGTTTTATGTGCGGCTCAGGTGCGACCACCGGCAATAAGATGATGGGCGTTTCGCCCATTTTTTTTTGCCGCTCAGTTCTTACGTGGATCGGCATCTCGGGTAGCACGAACGTGCGCCGGCTTGGCGCGCAGCCCGCGGGTGTATCGCAACGGCTTGCGGCGCGAACATCTTAGAGGGCAACGTGCAACTGACGGAACTGATTGAAACCACGGTCGTGGGCCTCGGCTATGAGCTCGTCGATCTCGAGCGCACCGGGCGCGGCATGCTGTGTATTTATATCGACCAGCCCGCCGGCATCGCGATCGAAGACTGCGAAAAAGTTACCCGTCAGCTCCAGCACGTACTGACGGTCGAAAATATCGATTACGAGCGGCTCGAAGTATCGTCGCCAGGTCTCGACCGTCCGCTGAAAAAACTGGCGGACTTCGAACGCTTCGCGGGCAGCGAGGCGGTCATCACATTGAAAAAGCCATTGGACGGACGGAAATCGTACCGGGGCATCCTGCATGCACCCGAAGGCGAAACGATCGGTCTGGAATTTGAAGGGAAGGAAGGCGCCGCGATGCTGGATTTCACGCTCGCGGATATCGACAAGGCACGCCTCGTTCCGAAAGTTGACTTTAGGAGCCGCAAACAATGAGTCGCGAAGTGTTGATGCTGGTGGATGCGCTGGCACGCGAAAAAAATGTCGACAAGGACGTGGTTTTTGCCGCGCTCGAGGCAGCGCTCGCGTCTGCATCCAAGAAACTCTTCGACGAAGACGCGGACATCCGCGTTCATATCGACCGTGAAAGCGGCGAGCACGAAACCTTCCGTCGCTGGAAAGTCGTGCCGGACGAAGCCGGCCTGCAAGAGCCGGATCAGGAAATTCTGTTGTTCGAAGCGCGCGAGCAGAAGGCCGACGCGCAGATCGACGACTTCCTGGAAGAACCCGTTCCGTCCATCGAATTCGGCCGTATCGGCGCGCAGGCCGCCAAGCAGGTGATCCTGCAGAAGGTGCGCGACGCGGAACGCGAGCAGATCCTGAACGACTTCCTCGAGCGCGGCGAAAGCATCATGACGGGCACCGTCAAGCGTCTCGACAAGGGCAACTTCATCGTCGAATCGGGCCGTGTCGAAGCGCTGCTGCGCCGCGACCAGCTGATTCCGAAGGAAAACCTGCGCGTCGGCGACCGTGTGCGCGCTTACATCGGCAAGGTCGATCGCACCGCACGCGGTCCGCAGATCGAGCTGTCGCGTACGGCGCCCGAGTTCCTGATGAAGCTCTTCGAAATGGAAGTGCCGGAAATCGAGCAGGGCCTGTTGGAAATCAAGGCGGCGGCGCGCGATCCCGGCGTGCGCGCGAAGATCGGCGTGGTCGCGTACGACAAGCGTATCGATCCCATCGGCACCTGCGTCGGCATTCGCGGTTCGCGTGTGCAGGCGGTGCGCAATGAGCTCGGTGGCGAAAACGTCGACATCGTGCTATGGTCGGAAGATCCCGCCCAGTTTGTGATCGGCGCGCTCGCGCCGGCAGCTGTCCAGTCGATCGTCGTCGATGAAGAAAAGCATTCGATGGACGTCGTCGTCGACGAAAACGAACTGGCGGTCGCCATCGGCCGCAGCGGCCAGAACGTGCGTCTCGCCAGTGAGCTGACCGGCTGGCAGATCAACATCATGACGCCGGACGAGTCTGCGCAAAAGCAGAACCAGGAACGCAGCGTTCTGCGCGACCTGTTCATGGCGCGTCTCGATGTCGATGAAGAAGTCGCCGACATCCTGATCGACGAAGGTTTCACGAGTCTCGAAGAGATCGCCTATGTGCCGCTCAACGAGATGCTGGAAATCGAAGCATTCGACGAAGACACCGTTCACGAACTGCGCAACCGCGCTCGTGATGCGTTGTTGACGATGGCGATTGCGAACGAGGAGAAGGTCGAGGGCGTTGCGCTCGACCTGAAGAGCCTCGACGGCATGGACGCCGATCTGCTCGCGAAGCTGGCTGAACATCAGATCCAGACGCGCGACGATCTGGCCGAACTGGCTGTGGACGAGCTGGTCGAGATGGCCGGCGTAAGTGAAGACGCCGCCAAGGCGTTGATTATGAAGGCCCGTGAACACTGGTTTCAATGAGATCCAAGACCATGAACCACTGACCTGATCGCGGCCGTAAGGCTGCATGACCCGATGCTAACCGCAAGGAATCGGTCCTTGCATTAAGAGGAATGAATGGCGAGTAACAACGTAGCCCAATTTGCCGCGGAACTGAAAATGCCTGCAGGCGTGCTGCTCGAGCAGCTGCAGGCGGCGGGCGTCCAGAAAGCGAGTGAAGACGATGCTTTGTCCGAGACGGACAAGGCGCGTCTGCTCGACCACTTGCGCAGGTCGCACGGCTCGAACGATGCTGACAAGCGCAAGATCACGCTGACCAAGCGGCATACGTCGGAGATCAAGCAGTCCGACGCGACGGGTAAAGCTCGTACCATTCAGGTCGAGGTGCGCAAGAAGCGTACGTTCGTCCGCCGCGATGAGGCTGTCGATCAGCCCGCGGAAGCAACGGGCAATGGTCAGGAAGCAGCCGCGGAAGATCTCGAACTGCAGCGTCGCGAGGAAGAAGCACGTCACGAAGCCGAGCTGCTCGAAAAGCAGGCTCAGGAGCTGAAGGCGCGCCAGGATCAACTCGCCCTCGAGGAAGCCGAGCGTCAGGCACGCGAACAGGCTGCCGAAGCCGAGCGTCGTCGCGCCGAAGAGGAAGCGGCGAAGAAGCGTGCTGCGGCAGTGGCCGAAGCGGCAGCCGCGGCTCGCGAGCAGGCCGAGCAGGAACGCGCATCGCAGGACGAAGAGCGCGCAGCAGCGGAACGCGCTGCACAGCGCGAAGCGGCGAAGAAGGCCGAAGATGCTGCGCGTGAGCAGGCCGAAAAGGCGCGTCTCGAACAGGAAGAAATCGCGAAGCGTCGTGCGAAGGCGGAAGCCGAAGCGCGCGCAATCCGCGAAATGATGAACACGCCGCGCAAGGCGCAGGTCAAGGCGCCGGAACCGCCGCCGAAGCCGGCCGAGGCGCCAAAGCCCGCGGAAGCGAAGGGTACGCTGCACAAGCCGGCGCGTCCGGCTGGCGAAACGTCGGCACGTCCGGCCGCGAAGAAGCCGGCGCCCGCAGCAGCGGCGCAACCGGCAGCGACTGCGCAGCCGGCTGGTCCCGGCGGCGACAAGAAGAAGGCCGGCGGCAAGGGCGGCTGGCAGGACGACGCAGCGAAGCGCCGTGGTATCAAGACGCGCGGCGACACGAGCGGCGGCGTCGATCGCGGCTGGCGTGGCGGTCCGAAGGGCCGTGGCAAGCATCAGGAATCCACGACCTTCCAGGCGCCGACCGAACCGATCGTGCGTGAAGTGCACGTGCCGGAAACCATCACGGTTGCCGATCTCGCGCACAAGATGTCGGTGAAGGCTTCGGAAGTCATCAAGGTGATGATGAAGCTCGGCCAGATGGTTACGATCAACCAGATGCTGGACCAGGAAACGGCGATGATCGTCGTCGAAGAACTGGGCCACCATGCTGTCGCGGCCAAGCTGGACGATCCGGAAGCGATGCTCGTCGAAGGCGAAATCTCCGACGCGCCGCAGCTGCCGCGTCCGCCTGTCGTCACGGTCATGGGTCACGTCGACCACGGCAAGACCTCGCTGCTGGACTACATCCGTCGCGCGAAGGTTGCGGCGGGCGAAGCGGGCGGCATTACGCAGCACATCGGCGCGTATCACGTCGAAACGCCGCGCGGCGTCATCACGTTCCTCGATACGCCGGGTCACGAAGCGTTCACGGCAATGCGTGCACGCGGTGCGAAGGCAACCGACATCGTGATTCTGGTCGTTGCAGCGGATGATGGCGTCATGCCGCAGACGAAGGAAGCCATCTCGCACGCGAAGGCGGGTGGCGTGCCGCTCGTCGTTGCGATCAACAAGATCGACAAGCCGGATGCGAATCCGGACCGCGTCAAGCAGGAACTCGTCGCGGAAGGCGTCGTGCCGGAAGAGTACGGTGGCGATTCGCCGTTCGTGTCGGTGTCGGCGAAAACGGGCGCGGGTATCGACGATCTGCTCGAAAACGTGCTGCTGCAGGCGGAAGTGCTGGAACTGAAGGCACCTGTCGAAGCACCGGCGAAGGGCCTCGTGATCGAAGCGAAGCTCGACAAGGGTAAGGGTCCGGTTGCAACGATCCTCGTCCAGTCGGGTACGCTCAATCGCGGCGACGTCGTGCTGGCAGGCAGCGCCTACGGCCGTGTGCGTGCAATGCTCGACGAAACGGGCAAGCCGACCAAGTCGGCAGGTCCGTCGATCCCGGTCGAAATTCAAGGTCTGTCGGAAGTGCCGGCGGCGGGCGAAGAAGTCATCGTCATGCCGGACGACCGTAAGGCGCGTGAAGTCGCACTGTTCCGTCAAGGCAAGTTCCGCGACGTGAAGCTGGCGAAGCAGCAGGCCGCGAAGCTCGAAAACATGCTCGAGCAGATGGGCGAAGGCGAAGTGCAATACCTGCCGCTCATCGTCAAGGCGGACGTGCAGGGTTCGCAGGAAGCGCTGGTGCAGTCGCTGCTCAAGCTGTCGAACGACGAAGTGCGCGTGCAGATCGTGCACAGCGCGGTCGGCGGAATCAGCGAGTCGGACGTCAATCTGGCTACGGCATCGAAGGCGGTCATCATCGGCTTCAACACGCGTGCGGATGCGCAGGCTCGCAAGCTGGCCGAGACCAACGGTATCGACATCCGTTACTACAACATCATCTACGACGCAGTGGATGAGGTGAAGGCGGCGATGTCGGGCATGTTGGCGCCGGAAAAGCGCGAAGTCGTTACGGGCATGGTCGAAGTGCGTCAGGTCTTCAAGGTGCCGAAGGTTGGCTCGGTGGCCGGCTGTATGGTCACGGACGGTGTGGTCAAGCGTTCGTCGTCGGTGCGCGTGCTGCGCAACAACGTCGTCATCCACACGGGCGAGCTCGATTCGCTCAAGCGCTTCAAGGACGATGTCAAGGAAGTGCGTCAGGGCTTCGAGTGCGGTATGTCGGTGAAGAACTTCAACGACATCCAGGAAGGCGACCAGTTCGAAGTCTTCGAAGTCACGGAAGTCGCGCGTACGCTGTAATTCCGGCGTCGCGTAGATGAGGGGCGGGGCGGGCGCTGAAGCCCGGTCCCGCCCCTTTGTTTTTGTATCGATTGTTTGTCGTGTTTGCGTTGGATGTGTCCGTGGCTCGCTGCCGCCGAATGCGCGAACACCTTGCTATCCGGCAGCACGGATCACGGATTCACCATGCCTAAGAAACGTACTTCTCCCAATCGCAATGTGCAGATCGCCGATCAGATTCAGCGCGATCTTTCTGATCTGATTCGCGAGGTCAAAGACCCGCGCATCGGTATCGTTACGTTTCAGAGCGTCGAGTTGACGCCTGACTATGCGCACGCGAAGGTCTACTTCACGACGCTGACGGGCGATCCGCATCAGACGCAGGACGCGCTCAATCACGCGGCGGGTCATCTGCACAATCTGCTGTTCAAGCGGCTGCATATCCACACGGTGCCGACGCTGCATTTTCACTACGACAAGACGATCGAGCGTGCCGTCGAGATGTCGCGCCTGATCGACGAGGCGAACGCTTCGCGCGCGAAAGACGACTGATTGCAGGTCGAGGCACGCGCACATATGACTCAGAACCAACGTCCCAAGGTGCCGCGCCGCGCGCTGGATGGCGTGTTGCTGCTCGACAAACCGGTCGGTCTGTCGAGCAATGATGCGCTGATCCGCGCGAAGCGTCTGTATCTCGCAAAGAAGGCAGGGCATACGGGCACGCTCGATCCGCTCGCGTCCGGTCTTTTGCCGCTTTGCTTCGGTGAAGCGACGAAGTTTTCGCAAGATTTGCTCGAAGCGGACAAGACCTACGAAGCGACGATGCGGCTCGGCATTCGCACGACGACGGGCGATGCCGAGGGCGAGGCGATCGACACGCGCGACGTCACGTGCGACGAGCGCGCCGTCGAGCAGGCGCTCGCGCAGTTTCGCGGCGACATCGTTCAGGTGCCGCCGATGTATTCGGCGCTCAAGCGCGACGGCAAGCCACTTTACGAGTACGCGCGCGCTGGGCAGACGGTCGAGCGCGAAGGGCGTCGGGTGACGATTCACGTGCTTGAAATGATCGCGTGCGCGTTGCCTGATGTGACGTTTCGTGTGACGTGCAGCAAGGGCACGTATGTGCGCACGCTGGCGGAGGATATCGGCGAAGCGCTCGGATGTGGCGCGCATCTGGTGATGTTGCGACGTACCGGCGTCGGCGCGTTGACGCTCGCCAATTCTGTGACGCTCAATGCGTTGTCTGATGCTCAGCCAAGTGAGCGTGATGGCTGGCTTCAACCTGTCGATGCTTTGCTTTCTACGTTTCCTTCAGTTCAACTCGATGAAGACGCGACGCGGCGGTTTTTGCATGGGCAGCGATTGAGGTTGGCTGATCTTTCAGTTGATCAGGATGCCTTGCAGGCTGCTGTTCGTGCGCGGGTTTATGGCAGTGAAGGGAAGTTGCTTGGTGTCGCGAGAGCTTCTGAAGGTGTGCTGGCGCCCGAGCGTCTTATAGTGAGTTAGCGCCTGGGCGGCGCGTGCCTTTTTCTTCGCTGGCATCCGCGTTTGCGTATCGGTTTATTAGCGTTGCCCCTGTGCGGGGCGGCACCTACTTTTCTTTGCAGCGGCAAAGAAAAGTAGGCAAAAGAAAGCCGCTTTTGAACCTCCAGTGCCTGCCTGGATAACGCTGCCGCGTGCCGCAGTTGAGCTATTGCCTAGCGACTTCCGCACTCTGTAGAAAGCCCGCAGTCAACCGCGCACGGCGCGAAAAACCAATACAGTTTGGAGCACATACCGCCGTAGTCAGAGCGACGGCAAAGGCAAAAAAAACGTGCTGACCGAATGTGCCCCAGGTGGATGTCATCTTTCGCGCCGCGCGCGCCTGACTGCGGGCTTTCTACGGAGTGTTTGCGTCACTGCGCGACCGCTCAAAGACCGTGTGCCTTGGCGTTATCCTGGCAGGCACCGGAGGTTTGAAGCGGCTTTCTTTTGCCTACTTTTCTTTGCCGCTGCAAAGAAAAGTAGGTGCCGCCCCGCACAGGGGCAACGCATGCAAAACGACATGTCAACGCGGATGCCAGCGAACACCCCAACCCCAAAACCCAACCAGCCGCGGCAAAACCTCAGTGCGCCGCAGAAGCCGCTGCAGCCGAGTCGCCGCTCCCAGCCCGCTCAGGCCGCGTAATCCATATCAACGCGATCAGCGCGACAAAAATCCCTGCCGACACATAGAACAGATCGTTCACACCCAACTGTGCCGCCTGCTGCGTCGCCATCGAGTTGAACAGACCATAAGCCTGCGACTGATTCAACCCAACGCCACCGAGTTGCGTGACCGACTGATCGAACACAGGATTGAAAGCATTCGCGTGCTCGGTCAACTGCGTGTGATGAAGAATCGAACGATGATCCCACGCCGTCTCGAAGATCGACGTGCCGATACCGCCGCACATGATCCGCACAAAGTTCGACAGACCGGATGCAGCCGGAATCCGATTGCCCGGCAAGCCCGACAGCGTGATCGACACAAGCGGAATAAAGAACCCAGCCATACCGATGCCTTGAATCAGCGTCGGCAGCATCAGCGAATACGTGTCGACGCCCGTCGTATAACGCGAGCGCATCCAGAACACCAGCGCGAAAATCAGGAACGACGCCGTCGAGATATAGCGCGGATCGGTGCGTGGCAGGATCTTGCCCGTCACGGGCGACAAAATGATCGCGAACACGCCGACAGGCGCCAGCACGAGACCCGCATCCGTCGCGGTGTAGCCGATATCCGTTTGCAGCCACAGCGGCAGCAGCACCAGATTGCCGAAGTACAAGCCATAGCCGACCGCGAGCGCCACCGTGCCGCCCGTGAAATTACGCAACTTGAACAGCGACAGGTCGACGACAGGATGCTTGTCCGTCAGCTCCCACACGATGAAAAACGCGAGCGCGATCACGGCCGTCAAACCCAGCACGACGATCGTCGTCGACGAGAACCAGTCGAGATCCTTGCCCTTGTCGAGCATCACCTGCAGCGAACCGACCCACGTAATTAGCAGCACGAGGCCGACCATATCGATCGGTGCTTTCTTAATGACGGAATCGCGGTTGCGGAAGATCGCCCACGTTGCAAGCGCGGCAACGATCCCGACCGGGATGTTCACGTAGAAAATCCACGGCCAGGAAATGTTGTCTGAAATCCAGCCACCCAGAATCGGACCCGCGACGGGCGCAATCAGCGTCGTCATCGCCCACATCGACAGCGCCATGGGCGCCTTCGCGCGCGGATAGCTCGCGAGCAGCAGCGTTTGCGACAATGGAATCATCGGGCCGGCCACCGCGCCCTGCAGCACGCGCGACGCGAGCAGGAAGGGGAGGTTCGGCGAGAGTCCACACATCCACGACGAGATCACGAACAGTATGATCGACGCCATGAACAGGCGCACCTGGCCGATGCGATCGGTGAGCCAGCCGGTGAGTGGCACGGAGATCGCGTTGGCGACCGCGAACGACGTGATCACCCACGTGCCCTGATCGGACGATACGCCGAGGTCGCCGGAGATCGACGGAATCGACACGTTCGCGATCGACGTGTCGAGCACGTTCATGAAAACGGCGAGCGACACCGCTATGGTGCCGATCACCAGTTGCGCGCCCTCGAGCGGCGGATGAGGGGCCTGCGCCTGAGACTGAGCCATCTATTGTCGAACCTTCGTTATGCAGACGGATGCCGCTTACATCAGCTTCGCGGCGGCCTTCGAGCCATTTGCCGCCTTCTGCGGCTGACCTGCGTTCGGGCCGGCATTCTCGGCGATGATGCGCGCGATTTCGGCGTCGGCCTGGTCGCCGTACTTGTCGAAGACGTTGGTCTGATAGACGGTGTTCACCGCGCTGCCGAGTTCGCCGCCCGTGTCGTCCTTGATGCTCACGTCGACCTGCATCGACAGGCCGATACGCAGCGGATGCTTCTCGAGTTCCTGCGGATCGAGCGCGATACGCACGGGCAGACGCTGCACGACCTTGATCCAGTTACCCGTCGCGTTCTGCGCCGGCAGCAGCGAAAACGCCGAGCCCGTGCCCGCCGAGAAGCCGACCACCTTGCCCTGATACTTGACCGACGAACCGTACACGTCCGCCGTCAGTTCGACGGTCTGGCCGATACGCATATGCTTCAGCTGCACTTCCTTGAAGTTCGCGTCGACCCACACGCCGTTCAGCGGCACGATCGCCATCAGCGGGTTGCCCGGTGCGACGCGCTGGCCGACTTGCACCGAGCGTTTCGCGACATAGCCCGTCACGGGTGCGGGCAACGTGTTGCGCGCGTTGTTCAGATACGCGTCGCGGACCTTGGCGGCCGCGGCCTGCACGTTCGGATGGCTTGCGATCGTCGTGTTCGCCGTCAGCGCGCGATTGGACGCGAGTTGCTGCTGCGACGCGTCGAGCGCGGCTTGCGCGCTCTTGACGGCGTCGCGTGCGTGCGAGATTTCTTCCTGCGACACGGCGCCCGTCTGCGCGACCTGCATACGACGCTTCAGGTCGTCCTGGGCGCGCGACAGATCCGCCTGACGCACGGCCACCTGCGCCTGATACTGGCTGTCGTCGGCATAGAGGCCGCGCACCTGGCGCACGACCTGGCCGAGATTCGCTTCCGCCGATTGCAGCGCGATACGCGAATCAGCCGGATCGAGCATGACGAGCGGATCGCCCATTTTTACGGTTTGCGTGTCGTCGGCGTTCACGGCGACCACGGTGCCCGTCACCTGCGGCGTGATCTGAACGACGTTGCCGTTCACGTATGCATCGTCGGTCTCCTCATGGAAGCGCGCGACGAGGAAGTAGTAGAGGCCGTACGCGATCGCGGCAATCAGGATCACGATGACGAGCAGCGTCATCATGCGCTTGCGTTTGCCGTTGCTGGCCGGCTGCGCGTTCGCGGGTTGTTGGGGCGTGCTCATGAATAGCTCCGGATTCTGTCAGTTCTGTATCGTTTATTCGGATCGCAATGTGCGTGTGGTCTGCTGCGCTCAGTTCGCCGCGTGGGCAGCCGCTGCCGACGACGCCGGCGCGTCCGTCGGCACGACGAGGCCTGTCTGTGTCGCGTCGAAACCGCCGCCGAGCGCCTTGATCAGCGCGATCTGCAGATCGCGGCGGCGCATCTTCAGGTTCGTCACGGTCTGCTCGGCAGCGAGGCGGTTCTGGTCGGCCGTCAGCACCTGCAGCTGCGGCGACAGCCCCGCCTTGTAGCGGATCACGGCGAGTTCGTACGCTTTCGTCGATGCGTCGAGCGCGCGCTGCGCATCGCCCGTCTGGTTGTCGAGCGAGCGGATCGACGAAATCTGCGTGGCGACGTCGGAGAGCGCGTTGATCAGCGTCTGGTTGTAGTTCGCGACGTCGAGATCGAAGTCGGCGAAGCGGCCCTTGAGCTGCGAACGCAGCGCGCCGGCATCGAAAATCGGCAGATGGATCGCCGGGCCGAACTGGATCTGGCGGCTCGACGACGTCAGAAAACGTCCCCAGCCGAATGCGTCGAAGCCGAAACCGGCCGCGAGATTCACGTCCGGGAAGAATTCGGCCTTCGCTTCCTTGATGTCGTGCATCGCGGCTTCGACCTGCCAGCGCGCGGCGACGATGTCCGGGCGACGCGCGATCAGATCGGCGGGCACGTTGTCGGGCAGCGAGACGGCGCCGCCGGGATTGAACACCGGCTTGGCGATCTGCAGGCCGCGGTCCGGGCCTTTGCCGAGCAGCGCGCCGAGTTCGTAGCGCGTCGCCGTGATCTGACCGTCGAGCTCCGTCAGGTTCGACTGGCTCGTCGCGATATTGCCGTTCGACGTCTGACGCTCGACGTTCGTGTCGAGACCGGCGCGGACGCGGTCATTGGTGATCGAGCCGACGCTCTGGCGATTCTTGATCTCGCGCTCGGCGATGTCGCGCAGCGCGTACTGCTGCGCGAGCGAGTTGTACGTGCGCGCAACCGATGCCGCGAGCGTCACGCGCGCCTGCTGCATGTCTGCCTCGGCGGCTTTTTCCTGCGACACGGCCTGGCCGAGCTTCTGACGATTCTTACCCCACAGATCGAGATCCCAGGACGCGCTCGCGAGCACGTTGTTCTCGCTGTACCACGTGCCGCCGTAGGGCGGCGGGAACAGCGCGTTGGCGGAGTACAGCTCGCGGGTCCACGAATAGCTTCCTTCGACCTTCGGGTACAGCGCCGACTTCGACGTTTCGATATAGGACGACGCCTTCGCGATGCGCGCCTGCGCCTGCGCGATCGACGGATTGCCTTCGAGCGCTTCCGCGATCAGCTTCGGCAGTTGCGGATCGCCGAACTGGTTGGCCCAGTCGAGCGTCGGCCACTGACCGCCTTGCGCGGGCAGACTCTGCGACGCTTCGAACTGCGAGGTCGACGCGATCTGCTTGTCGTCCTTGAGATCGAAATAGTTCGCGCAGCCGGCGAGGGCGAACGCTGCCACGGCGGCAGCGACGGCCGCCCGGCGCGATACGACGGGCGCGGGCCTGGAAAGGAATTTCATCGCTCGACTCTTTGCGTGTAATGACATGTTCTTTAATGGACGATGCAACTAATTTCTTACGATTTGCTATCGGTATTGCTTGCCGAGTCACGCGTTTCGCTGAACGCATCGCAGCTGTTGGCGAGAACACGTCTCAAAAGACTCTTGAGGAATCCCGTTTCCTCAGGAGAAAAGCCCGATAGCAACTTTTCCGTCACGCTGGTGAAGACGGCGGGCATGCGCGCGGCGATCGCGTGACCTTCGGCCGTCAGCGCGAGCCGGACTGCGCGCCGGTCTTCCTCGCTTCGAACGCGTGTGAGGAGCCCGCGCTTTTCCAGCCGGTCGATCAGGCGTGTGACCGCGCTGGCGTCGATGCCGTATTCGCGCGCCAGTTCGGCCGCGAGCAGGCACTTGCCGCTGGCGACCATGAACAGCACGCTCGCCTGCTGGCTGGTGATGCCGAGTTCCGCCATCGTGCGTTGTGTCACGAGGTTGGACATCGTCGACTTCACGCGCGAAATCAGATAGCCGACGCTCTCGCCCAGCTGGTATTCGCTGACTTCGGGCGATGGCGTTTGGGACGGTTCGGTCATGATTCTCATGCGACTGCAATGGTTGACTATGCAGCATTGTAAAGTCGCTTAATTGACGCGGCAAGTGTTATTACGGCTTAGGCAAGGATCTTTCTCTTTCGGTCGGACAGTGCGGCGCGCGTCGCCGCGGCAAGGGGAAGAAGAGGGCGCGCCTGTCGCTTTATCGAGACGGCTGAGGGAGCAATCAGGGAATACCAGAAACGCTTCATCAGCCCGTGCTACAATCGTTGGTTCCCAAAAGTGCGCTTTGGGCTTGGCGAAGGTGGCTGGGCAGGTGGCGCACTCCACTCGTATTCCAGCGTTTCCAGGTTCCTATGTCCCGCGCTCTCCGCAACATCGCCATCATCGCTCACGTCGACCACGGCAAAACCACGCTCGTCGACCAGCTGCTCCGCCAGTCCGGCACCTTCCGCGAAAACCAGCAAATCGCTGAACGCGTGATGGATTCGAACGACATCGAAAAAGAGCGCGGCATCACGATTCTCGCCAAGAATTGCGCCGTTCAATACGAAGGCACGCACATCAACATCGTCGACACCCCGGGCCACGCCGACTTCGGCGGTGAAGTGGAACGCGTGCTGTCGATGGTCGACTCCGTGCTGCTGCTCGTCGACGCCGTCGAGGGCCCGATGCCGCAAACCCGCTTCGTGACGAAGAAGGCGCTCGCGCTGGGTCTGAAGCCGATCGTCGTGATCAACAAGATCGACCGTCCGGGCGCGCGTATCGACTGGGTGATCAACCAGACGTTCGACCTGTTCGACAAACTCGGCGCCACGGAAGACCAGCTCGACTTCCCGATCGTCTACGCGTCGGGCCTGAACGGCTATGCCGGCCTCGATCCGAGCGTGCGCGAAGGCGACATGCGTCCGCTGTTCGAAGCGATTCTGGAGCACGTGCCCGTGCGTCCGGCCGATCCGGACGGTCCGCTGCAGCTGCAGATCACGTCGCTCGATTATTCGACGTACGTCGGTCGTATCGGCGTGGGCCGCATCACGCGTGGCCGTATCAAGCCGGGCCAGCAGGTCGTCCTGCGCTTCGGTCCGGAAGGCGAAATCCTGAACCGCAAGATCAACCAGGTGCTGTCGTTCGAAGGTCTGGAGCGCGTGCAGGTCGCCGAAGCTGAAGCCGGCGACATCGTGCTGATCAACGGTATCGAAGAAGTGGGTATCGGCGCGACGATCTGCGCGCCGGAAGCGCCCGAAGCGCTGCCCATGATCACCGTCGACGAGCCGACGCTGACGATGAACTTCCTCGTCAACTCGTCGCCGCTCGCGGGCAAGGAAGGCAAGTTCGTGACGAGCCGCCAGATCCGCGACCGTCTGATGAAGGAACTGAACCACAACGTCGCGCTGCGCGTGAAGGACACGGGCGACGAAACCGTGTTCGAAGTGTCGGGCCGCGGCGAACTGCACCTGACCATTCTCGTCGAGAACATGCGTCGCGAAGGCTACGAGCTGGCCGTGTCGCGTCCGCGCGTCGTGCTGCATGAAGTCGACGGCGTGAAGCACGAGCCGTACGAACTGCTGACGGTCGACGTCGAAGACGGCCATCAGGGCGGCGTGATGGAAGAACTGGGTCGTCGTAAGGGCGAAATGCTCGACATGGCGTCGGACGGCCGCGGCCGTACGCGTCTCGAGTACCGCATTCCGGCGCGCGGCCTGATCGGCTTCCAGGGCGAGTTCATGACGCTCACGCGTGGCACGGGCCTGATGAGCCACGTGTTCGACGAATACCTCCCGCTCAAGGAAGGCTCGCTCGGCGAGCGCCGCAATGGCGTGCTGATCTCGCAGGACGACGGCGCGGCCGTTGCCTACGCGCTGTGGAAGCTGCAGGATCGCGGCCGCATGTTCGTGAAGCCGGGCGACGCGCTGTACGAAGGCATGATCATCGGCATTCACAGCCGCGACAACGACCTCGTCGTGAACCCGATCAAGGGCAAGCAGCTGACGAACGTGCGCGCATCGGGTACGGACGAAGCCGTGCGTCTCGTGCCGCCGGTTCAGATGTCGCTGGAATACGCGGTCGAATTCATCGACGACGACGAACTCGTCGAAGTGACGCCGCAAAGCATCCGCCTGCGCAAGCGTTACCTGAAGGAACACGAGCGCCGTCGCGCGAGCCGCGAAGCCGCGATCGACTGATCGTCAACGCCTCAGTAAAAAGCCGCCCTCGGGCGGCTTTTTACATTGTGCTCGCGTTGGTTGGTGAGCTTTTTTGTGGGTTTCGCTGCAGACCTTCCGATAAGCGCCTAAAGTATTCTTCCTGCACGCCGCAAACACTGTTGCGCAAGCATAAAACTTGCCGCAAAGCCCCGTGCCACGGTGTTTGCAATAGGGAGCTGTCCTATGTCAACTATGGGTTATGTGATATGCTCCCGCGAATGCAAGTTTTAGGTCCTTCCAAGCAAGACTTGATTCGCGCAATCCGCTAAACGGTCAGGCCGTGTCGCGGAAGGTTCAGTAACCCGCTATTTCTCGAGAAGCTCGAAGAAAGGTGAGCGTAAAATGATGAAGCAATTCCAGTCGAACTCGTATCTGTTCGGCGGCAATGCTCCGTACGTAGAAGAGTTGTACGAAGCATATCTCGACAATCCCGCGTCAGTGCCCGAGACCTGGCGCAACTATTTCGACGCACTGCAGAACGTCCCTGCATCGGATGGCACCAGTGCCAACGACGTGGCTCATGGCCCGATCGTCGAATCCTTCGCTCAGCGCGCAAAGGCGAATGCCTTCCTGCCGCGCACCGGCGGTGAAGATCTCACCACCGCGCGAAAGCAAGTCTATGTGCAGTCCCTCATCGGCGCATATCGCTTCCTCGGCTCGCAATGGGCTAACCTCGATCCCCTGAAGCGCCGCGAACGTCCCGCTATTCCCGAACTCGAACCCGCGTTCTACGACTTCACTGAAGCCGACATGGACCAGGTGTTCAACACGAACAACCTGTACTTCGGTTTCGAACAGGCTTCGCTGCGGGATATCGTCAAGGCGTTGCGCGACACGTACTGCGGCACGATCGGCGCCGAGTACATGTACCTCAGCGATCCGGAACAGAAGCGCTGGTGGAAAGAGAAGCTCGAATCGATCCGTTCGACGCCGAACTTCTCGAACGACAAGAAGAAGCACATCCTGAACCGTCTGACGGCAGCAGAAGGCCTCGAGCGCTTCCTGCACACCAAGTACGTCGGTCAGAAGCGCTTCTCGCTGGAAGGCGGCGAAAGCTTCATCGCGTCGATGGACGAAGTCGTGCATCACGCCGGCAAGAACGGCGTGGCAGAAATCGTCATCGGCATGGCGCACCGCGGCCGTCTGAACGTGCTGGTCAACACGCTGGGCAAGATGCCTGCTGACCTCTTCGCCGAATTCGAAGGCAAGCACGTCGACGATCTGCCCGCAGGCGACGTCAAGTATCACAAGGGCTTCTCGTCGGATATCGCGACGGAAGGCGGCCCGGTTCACCTGTCGCTCGCGTTCAACCCGTCGCACCTCGAAATCGTGAACCCGGTGGTCGAAGGTTCCGCGAAGGCGCGTATGGACCGCCGCGGCGACGAGCAGGGCCTGCAAGTGCTGCCCGTGCAGATCCACGGCGACGCTGCGTTCGCAGGTCAGGGCGTCGTGATGGAAACGCTAAACCTCGCGCAGACGCGCGGTTACGGCACGCACGGCACGCTGCACATCGTCATCAACAACCAGATCGGCTTCACGACGTCGGATCCGCGCGATGCGCGCTCGACGCTGTACTGCTCGGACGTCGTCAAGATGATCGAGGCACCCGTTCTGCACGTGAACGGCGACGATCCCGAAGCAGTCGTGCTGGCTACGCAGCTGGCCATCGACTACCGGATGCAGTTCCACAAGGATGTCGTGCTCGACATCATCTGCTTCCGCAAGCTGGGTCACAACGAGCAGGACACGCCGGCTGTCACGCAGCCGCTGATGTACAAGACGATCGCCAAGCACCCGGGCACGCGCGCGCTGTACGCTGAAAAGCTGGTGCAGCAGGGCGTCATCACGGCGGAACAAGGCGACGAATTCGTCAAGGCATTCCGCAAGGCGATGGACGAAGGTCACCACACGGTCGACCCGGTTCTGTCGAACTACAAGAGCAAGTACGCCGTCGACTGGGTCCCGTTCCTGAACCGCAAGTGGACGGATGCAGCCGACACGGCAGTGCCGCTCGCCGAACTCAAGCGTCTGGCCGAGCGCATCACGACGGTTCCGGAGAACTTCAAGGTTCACCCGCTGGTCGAGCGCGTCATCAACGACCGCCGTGCAATGGGCCGTGGCGAAGCAGCGCTGGACTGGGGCATGGGCGAGCATCTGGCGTTCGCGTCGTTGGTCGCATCGGGCTACGCCGTGCGTCTGACGGGCCAGGACTCGGGCCGCGGCACGTTCACGCACCGTCACGCGGTGCTGCACGACCAGAACCGCGAGCGCTGGAACGACGGCACGTACATCCCGCTGCAGAACATCGCTGAAAACCAGGCGAAGTTCACGGTGATCGACTCGGTGCTGTCCGAAGAAGCCGTGCTCGGTTTCGAATACGGTTATTCGACAGCTGAGCCGAACACGTTCGTCGCGTGGGAAGCGCAGTTCGGCGACTTCGTCAACGGCGCGCAGGTCGTGATCGACCAGTTCATCTCGTCGGGCGAAGTGAAGTGGGGCCGCGTGTCGGGCCTGACGATGCTGCTGCCGCACGGCTACGAAGGCCAGGGTCCGGAGCACTCGTCGGCGCGTATCGAGCGCTTCCTGCAGCTGTGCGCTGACCACAACATGCAGGTCGTTCAGCCGACCACGCCGGCGCAGATTTTCCATCTGCTGCGCCGTCAGATGATCCGCCTGTTCCGCAAGCCGCTCATCGTCTTCACGCCGAAGTCGCTGCTGCGTCACAAGGAAGCCGTGTCGGATCTGTCGGAACTCGCGAAGGGCTCGTTCCAGCCGGTGATCGGTGAAGTGGACGACACGATCGACGCGAAGAAGGTCAAGCGCGTGGTGGCCTGCTCGGGCCGCGTGTACTACGACCTCGTCGCGCATCGCCGCGAAGCGAAGGCGCAAGACGTCGCGATCGTGCGTATCGAACAGCTGTATCCGTTCGCGCACAAGCAGTTCGAAGCCGAACTGAAGAAGTACGACAACGCAACCGAAGTGGTGTGGGTGCAGGACGAGCCGCAGAATCAGGGCCCGTGGTTCTACATCGAACATCACCTGCGCGAAGGCATGAAGGAAGGACAAAAGCTGGCGTACAGCGGCCGTCCCGCTTCGGCTTCGCCCGCTGTCGGCTACTACGCGAAGCACTACGAGCAGCAGAAGGCGCTGATCGAAGGCGCGTTTGGCCGTCTCAAAGGCGCGTCCATCGTTAAATAACCACAGAGAGCGAACCGGGAAAGCGCTGAGCGCTTTCCCGCCCCGCGTCTGAACATCCCATGCAAGCGCGTCGCTACGCGCAAACATCGGACGCGGCTCGCACAAGGTTCGTTGTCACCCGATACGTATTCAGAGAAATCAAATGGCTATTGTTGAAGTCAAGGTTCCCCAGCTGTCCGAGTCGGTCTCGGAAGCCACGATGCTGCAGTGGAAGAAGAAGCCGGGCGAAGCTGTCGCCCAGGACGAAATCCTGATCGAAATCGAAACCGACAAGGTCGTGCTCGAAGTGCCGGCTCCGTCGGCAGGCGTGCTCGCGCAAGTCATCAAGAACGATGGCGACATCGTGACGGCTGACGAAGTGATCGCGAAGATCGACACGGAAGGCAAGGCTGGCGAAGCGGCTGTCGAAGCCGAAGTGAAGCCCGCTCCGCAAGCCGAACCGGCAGCCGCTGCCGCTCCGGCGCAAGCGGCCGCTGTGGCAGGCGCGAGCAACATCGCATCGCCCGCTGCAACGAAGATTCTGGCTGAGAAGGGCGTTGCCGCTGGCGACGTCGCCGGCACGGGCCGCGACGGCCGCGTGACGAAGCAGGACGCGCTCGGCGCAGGCGCTTCTTCGGCTGCACCGGCACCGAAGGCCGCACCGGCACCGGCAGCAGCGCGCGCTGCGAAGCCCGCGCTGCCGCAAGTCGGCGCACCGGCATCGGCCGACCAGTGGCTGAAGGACCGTCCGGAACAGCGCGTGCCGATGTCGCGTCTGCGTGCGCGTATCGCCGAGCGTCTGCTCGAGTCGCAACAGACCAACGCCATCCTCACGACGTTCAACGAAGTGAACATGGCCCCGGTCATGGATCTGCGCAACAAGTACAAGGACAAGTTCGAGAAGGAACATGGCGTGAAGCTCGGCTTCATGTCGTTCTTCGTGAAGGCGGCTGTCCACGCGCTGAAGAAGTTCCCGCTGGTGAACGCGTCGATCGACGGTAACGACATCGTCTATCACGGCTACTTCGACATCGGTATCGCTGTCGGTTCGCCGCGCGGTCTGGTGGTGCCGATCCTGCGCAATGCAGACCAGATGAGCCTCGCGGACATCGAGAAGAAGATTGCCGAATTCGGCCAGAAGGCTAAGGACGGCAAGCTGTCGATCGAAGAAATGACGGGCGGCACGTTCTCGATCTCGAACGGCGGTGTGTTCGGCTCGATGCTGTCGACGCCGATCATCAACCCGCCGCAGTCGGCGATTCTCGGCGTGCATGCAACGAAGGAACGCGCAGTCGTCGAGAACGGCCAGATCGTGATCCGCCCGATGAACTATCTGGCGCTGTCGTACGACCACCGTATCATCGACGGCCGCGAAGCCGTGCTGTCGCTGGTCGCGATGAAGGATGCGCTGGAAGATCCGGCCCGTCTGCTGCTCGACCTGTAATTGCCCGTACGCGACGGCGGCTTGAAATCAAAAGCCGCCGTCGCGATATAGGCAGCAGGTGTCTCTCGCATTTCCGCAGTATCTGAAGCCACGCGCGCCGCGAAGCGCGGCCGCGTCGGTTAGCCAAAAAGGATAGTCATGTCCAAAGAATTTGACGTCGTCGTGATCGGTGCCGGTCCCGGCGGCTACATCGCGGCCATTCGCGCTGCGCAGCTCGGCAAGACGGTTGCCTGTATCGAAAAGTGGAAGAACCCGGCAGGCGCGCTGAAGCTCGGCGGCACGTGCCTGAACGTCGGCTGCATTCCGTCGAAAGCGCTGCTCGCGTCGTCGGAAGAGTTCGAAAACGCATCGCATCACCTCGCGGACCACGGCATCAGCGTGGAAAACGTGAAGGTCGACATCGCGAAGATGCTGGCCCGCAAGGAAGGCATCGTCGAAAAGATGACGAAGGGCATCGAGTTCCTGTTCCGCAAGAACAAGATCACGTGGCTCAAGGGTCACGGCAAGTTCACGGGCAAGACGGACGCCGGCGTGCAGATCGAAGTGTCGGGCGAAGGCGAAACGGAAGTGGTCACGGCGAAGAACGTGATCATCGCGACGGGCTCGAAGGCGCGTCACCTGCCGAACGTCCCCGTCGACAACAAGATCGTCGCGGATAACGAAGGCGCGCTGTCGTTCACCGAAGTGCCGAAGAAGCTCGCCGTGATCGGCGCTGGCGTGATCGGCCTGGAGCTGGGCTCGGTGTGGCGCCGTCTGGGCGCGGAAGTGACCGTGCTGGAAGCGCTGCCCGAATTCCTCGGCGCCGCCGACCAGGCGCTCGCGAAGGAAGCCGCGAAGCAGTTCAAGAAGCAGGGTCTCGACATCCACGTCGGCGTGAAGGTCGGCGAAGTGAAGACGACCGACAACAGCGTGTCGATCTCGTACACGGACAAGGACGGCAACGCGAAGACGCTCGACGCGGACCGCCTGATCGTGTCGATCGGCCGCGTGCCGAACACCGACAACCTCGGCCTCGAAGCGATCGGCCTGAAGGCGAACGAGCGCGGCTTCATCGACGTCGACGACCACTGCGCGACCTCGGTGCCGAACGTGTACGCGATCGGCGACGTGGTGCGCGGCCCGATGCTCGCGCACAAGGCGGAAGACGAAGGCGTGCTGGTGGCCGAGATCATCGACGGCCAGAAGCCGCACATCGATTACAACTGCGTGCCGTGGGTCATCTACACGGAACCGGAAATCGCGTGGGTCGGCAAGACGGAACAGCAGCTCAAGGCGGAAGGCCGCGAGATCAAGTCCGGCCAGTTCCCGTTCATGGCGAACGGCCGCGCGCTCGGCATCAACAAGGCGGATGGTTTCGTCAAGATGATTGCCGACGCGAAGACGGACGAACTGCTCGGCGTGCACATCATCTCGGCAAACGCATCGGATCTGATCGCCGAAGCCGTGGTCGCGATGGAATTTAAGGCTGCGTCGGAAGACCTCGGCCGTATCTGCCATCCGCACCCGTCGCTGTCTGAAGTGATGCGTGAAGCGGCGCTCGCCGTCGACAAGCGCGCGCTGAACATGTAAGACGCCTCTGCCCGGATTCTTAGCCGGGCTGAAAGCGAGACTCGACGAAGGCGGGTGGGTTGACTCCCTCCCGCCTTCTTCATTGCTGCCTCACAAAATGAACGTCACCGAATACTACGAACAGGAACTGCAGACACGGGGATACGAATCCGATCCGGCACAACGTGCGGCCGTCGATCGTCTGCAGCGGTGCTATGAAGAGTGGTCTGCGTATAAGGCGCGTCGTCCGAACGCCTTTATGAAGCTGATCATGCACCCTGATCTGCCTAAGGGCGTCTATATGTGGGGCGGGGTGGGGCGCGGCAAGAGCTTCCTGATGGACAGCTTTTACGCAGTCGTGCCGCTCGTGCGTAAGACACGTCTGCATTTTCACGAGTTCATGCGAGAGGTGCATCGCGAACTCGAAGAACTCAAAGGTCAGGCCGATCCGCTCGACGAACTCGCGCGACGCATTGCGAAGCGCTACCGGCTGATCTGCTTCGACGAATTCCACGTGTCCGATATCGCGGACGCGATGATTCTGTATCGCCTGCTGGACCGGTTGTTCACGAATGGCGTGCAATTCGTGATGACGTCCAACTACGATCCCGACACGCTGTATCCCGACGGCTTGCACCGCGACCGCCTGCTGCCCGCCATCGAGCTGATCAAGAGCAAGCTCGATGTGGTCAACGTCGACGCGGGCATCGACTACCGCCGTCGTACGCTGGCGCAGGTCGAGGTGTATCACACGCCGCTCAGCGCGGCCGCCGACAAGTCGCTGCGCGACGCGTTCGCGAAGCTCGCCGCGGTGCCGGACGAGAGCCCGCTGCTGCATATCGAGAAGCGCGAACTGAAGGCGCTGCGTCGCGCGGACGGCGTGGTGTGGTTCGACTTCGCGACGCTCTGCGGCGGCCCGCGTTCGCAGAACGACTATCTCGAACTCGCGAGCCGCTTTCATGCCGTGATCCTGTCCGGCATTCCGCAGATGACGCCTCGTATGCAGTCCGAAGCGCGACGCTTCACGTGGCTCATCGACGTGTTCTACGATCACAAGGTCAAGCTGCTGATGTCGGCCGCCGTGCCGCCAGAAGAGCTGTACACGGAAGGTCCGATGGCGAACGAGTTCACGCGCACGGTGTCGCGGATCGTCGAGATGCAGTCGCAGGAATATCTGGATGCGCCGCGACGGATCGTCGATACATCGCTAACCTGATCGATTTCGCGCCGACGCCCGTCGAGTTTGGGATAGCGCGATGCGCGCCGAACCTTGCAGCGAGGGCTGGCGCTGCATTTTCAAGATTCGGACTGGTCTGATATCGGCTAGTGGAGTGACTCTATATCGTCGAGTACATCTTGACGAAGGAGTACTCATGACCCCCTATCGCGATATCACCGATGAAGAATGGCAGCGCGTCGCGCCGCTGCTGCCGGAACTGCGTCCGCGTTCCGAACTGCGCGGCAGGCCGCTCGCCAACACCCGTTCCGTGCTCAACGGCGTGCTCTGGGTGATCTATAGCGGCGCGACCTGGTCCGCGATGCCGCGCAAATACCCGTCGTATCAAACCTGTCACCGCCGCTTCAAATCGTGGCATCAGGCCGGCGTCTTGCAGCGTGTGATGGACGAACTGTTCGGCGAAGCCGGCAATGAGTTGTGCAGCACGATGGAAGCCCGCATGCGCATGCACGCGCCGAATGCGGCCGCCGCGAACGACGCTGCGCAACCGTCCGTGCCTGCGACGCCGCTCTTTACGCCGCCGTCCGCTGCGCCCGCTACGCCGCTGGTGTTCAACTACATCAGTCCTTTCAAGAACGCGGCATGACGGATCGAACGAATTGAGCGCACGCAATAACAAAAAGCCGGCCTGGCGAACTGAATGCCAGGCCGGCTTTTTTGTGTCCTTCTTTCGTCGAGTGCGTGCGACATATCGCAGTCACGCAACGCAATCATCTCAGTTCTGACGAACCCACGTCTGCGATCGCCCGAGCAGCGATACGCCGATATATCCACGTACCACCAGCTTCTGTCCGCCGTCCTCGACGTGCATCTTGCACTTGTAGAGCTTGCCGTTCTCCGGGTCGAGAATCTGCCCGCCGTCCCAGTTGTCGCCGTCCTTTTTCATATCGCTGATGATCGTCATGCCGAGAATCGGCTGATCCTTGCGTGCGTCCGTGCAGGCCGTGCAGCGGCGATCGGGTTGGTCGTTGGCGCCCAGTCCCTTGATGACCTTTCCGCTGAGTGCGCCGTTGGCGTCCTGCGAAATCTGCACGAGCGCCTTCGGTTGGCCCGTGTGATCGTCGATGGTTTGCCATGTGCCGACGGGCGTGTCGGCCTGCGCAAAAGCCGATGCTGCACCCGCCAGCAGCAGGCCGGCGACAAGCGCCTGTTTGACCGGTTTGCCGAACGCGCCGCGCGCGCGTTGTGTGAGCGATGTCATTGTCTTCCTCCTTGTTTGAAAGTCGTCGCGATGCGTGTCGCGCGGCGCCGTGTGAAGGTCGTGCGAGGCGGCGCCATGCCTGTTGCCTGCTGATTCGGAGAGATTTGGAGAGGGCAGAATACGTGAAAGTGTCTGCATCGTTTGATAGTGAAGCCTCTAATTGAGACCCGTTTCAGAGGCGTAGAGAACGTCGTGTCGACACGCGGATTGCGCGCTGCTGTCACCGAGCCAGTCACAGGAAAAGAGGCGTAAGCAGCAAATTTTCGACGAGGAACCCGTAACCCGCGAAAGTGAGTAATAATTAGACGGTTTTGCAAAAATTAAAACACGACACGAGCAGAAATTACATGGACCAGAAGTCGAAAGTGCGACACATCGTGATGTCGGCAATGATCGTTTTCGGGGGCGTTCAAGGGGTCTACGCGCAGAGTTCTGCCTCTAACGGCACGGATGCTTCGGCGAGCGCAATCGTCGCGCAGACGACGCCTGCCGCGGCTCCTCTCAGCGCCGCGAGCCAAACGATTGCGCTCACGCCTGACGAAGCGAAGCAGTCGGCGACAGGCAATGTCGCGGAACTGCAACAGATGATTCACAGCAACGATCTGACCGAACTGCGCACGAGCTACAACGGCAGTTACGGCGCGAGCCTGATGTTCTACGGCAAGGACATGACGTACTACGTCGCGCTCTTCCAGCAGAAGAACTTCTGGCGCGTGATCAAGACGCAGGACGAAGCCCGCGCCGAACTGATCTATCGCGACTTTGCGCGTCAGACGGTGCAACTGTCCGACGTCGAGATTCGCCGCACGAAACTCGAAGCGCAAAAGGCGTACACCGATCGTCTCGTCGCATTGTCGCAGGAACGCGCGAGCCGTCTGCAGGCCGACCTGAACATTGCGCACGAGCAGCAGACTATCGTCAACAGCATGCAGCAGCAGACCCGCGCAGAAGCGGCAGCGCTCGCGCAGCAGAAGGCGCAATCGCAGGAGCAGTTGCGTGCGACGCAGCGTCAGGTGCGCGATCTGCAGCGTCAGCTCGAAAGCGGCTTGACGGCGCACTGATGCTGTCCGAGCCGCGCAAGCCCTCGCGGGCTGCGCGGCTTCGCTCATTCACTCGATCCGAACCTCGTTCGTCCGCATAGCTGGCGGGCGAGCGTTCGGCTTGCTCCACGCGCCTGGCAATTCGCGTGCGTCACACGCATCTCGCGCGGCTTCGTCCCGCCATCAAAGTTATCAACGCGATTTCTTCTGCTTGCCTTGCTGGCGGTCGTCGTCATCCTCATCGGGATCGACCGCAATGGGATCGCTCGCGGGAAAGGTTTCGTCGAGCGCCTCGTCGAGACGTTCGTCGCTGGACGGGTGTTCGTCAGGTGTCTTCGGGGTGTGCTGTTTCGACGTGGACATGACTGGCTCCGCTACGAAGTTGGACAGGATCGATAACCCAGCATAGCGCAATCGCGCGAACGAAGCTGATCAGGCCAATGGCATAGGACGGAAGCACTTCCACCGTGACGCGAATCGTACGGTTGCGTCGACGCGGCTTGAAGATCGCGAAAGCATGTTGTAGGTTCCATGCAGGCCGATGGAATTTTTCGCGAGATCGTTCGTTATTACGTTGTCACATGACGCCGGCGCATACGTAGCGCCGTGCGCGGCTGGCTTACGAGGGCGACCATGCAACCGAACGGATATGGCAGCGGACAACGCTTGAACGCGTCGCATGTTGTCGAATCGGAACTGGAGCATCTGGAGTGGGCGATGCGTCAACCGATGATGCATCTGCTGAACGCCCGCTACTGGCAGCGCCGGGTGCTCGAAGTGAAGTGTGGATACGAACTGACGGCCCAGCAGGGCGTGCGGATCGAGAGGATGCTGAAGCAGCTGGCTAATACAGCTAATCGCCCCGGGTAGCCAGCCCACGGGCGATAAGCGGGCGCACCGGCAGCGCGCCCGCAACGGCAATACTTATTCGTGACCGCCGTTGTTGCCCTGGTCGTTGCCGTTGCCTGCGCCATACAGGCGCCGACGGCGCGTAACGACGACGGGGCCATCCGACGACGAAGAAGACGAACGGTCGGACGAGCCTTGCGATCCGCCATACGGCTCGCGCGGTTCACGCGGCTCGCGATGTTCGCGCGAACCGTGCGGTCCACGTGCGGAATGATCGCCGTGCGACGGACGACCTGCGCGCGGCGCCGGACGCGTGCCCGTGTCGAGCTGGATCGTCGAAATGGCGCGCTTGTAGATGCCTTGCAGCCCGACGGGCGTGCGCAGCATCACCAGATACTGGTCGAACGACTCGATGCAACCCGTCAGGCGGATGCCGTTGACGAGATAAATCTCGACGCGCTTACGTTCTTTGCGCGCAGCGTTCATAAAGTCGTTTTGCGGATGCGATTCTGCGGAAGGCATGGACAATTGTGTAGAGAGAAACGGTTGTTCAGCGGGATTTTACCCGTTGTCGCTCTGCGCCGACATGAAGGGCCTCAAACGCTGAACCGGCTGACGCCCACTATAACCACTTGTGGGCGCGGAAGCATCCTTTAAAGACCAAGTGTAACGTTGAGTTACGAAATCCTGCGCCGCTATGCGGGCCATCCCACGTTCGCGATGCGGCGCAAACTGCGGGCCACGTCGACGGCTACTCTTTAGTTGAGCGATTTGTGCCGTCCACACGCAATACAGCGGAATAAATCGCGCACCGTGAGCGTTTATTGGTCAGGCATCGCATGCAATTCAGCGAAGCCGTGAAACCCGGAACGGATACATCGCGGTCGATGCCCGTTCTCGCAACAGGTTTCCCATGTTCGCAATCGGTCACCGGCGTCGCGGCATGTGCCGCACGCGCGTGCGCATCGCCGGTTCAACGCATGGCCGCGCGATCCGTCGCGCCGGACCGTGCAGGAGGGTTCTACATGAAAGTGTCCAGACTGGTATCGGCTGTATTCGTCGTGCTCGCATTAGGGGTGGCGTCGCTGTCGCTGACGGCATGCCAATCGACGGGCGACATGAGTTCGGGAGGCGCCAGCAGCAGCGGCACGAGCGGCAGCAGCGGCGGCTATTGATGACGCCTGCGCTCGCATGACGGCAAACGCCGGGTGAACTTCGAAGCTGAAGTGATTTCGTGGCTCCCGCAGTTGCGGCGCTATGCGCGCGCACTGACGGGGGACCCCGCATGGGCGGACGACCTGGTTCAGGATACGGCCGAGCGTGCGCTCGCGCGCTGGAAAGGTTTCCGACCTGACAGCAATCTGCGCGCGTGGCTGCTGACCATCCTGCGGCATCTGTATATCGACCAGTTGCGGGTGCGCCGCGAAATCGCCGTCGATGACGAGAGCGCGCCGTGGCGCAATCTCGAAGCGCCGCGCGGCGAAGTCGACGGTCTGGTGTTGCGCGATGTGCAGCGCGCGCTTTATTGTCTGCCCGTCGAGCAGCGCGAAGTGATGCTGCTTATCTGTGTGGAGGAATTGAGCTATCAGGAGGCATCCGTGGCGCTCGGCGTGCCCATCGGCACGGTGATGTCGCGGCTGTCCCGCGCCCGCGAGCATATGCGGGCACTGTTGACGGAGGGGCCCGTGCACAAGTCGCCGGCGCTGAAAGTGGTGAAGGGCAGGTGACGGCAGGTGACGAACGGGTGAAAACGGCGCAATGAACAACGACGAAAACACTACCGGTTCCGCGAACGCGCCCGACCTGCGCGCGCTGTCGGCGTTCGTCGATAACGAACTGCCCGAGAGCGAACGCGCCGCGGTGCGCGAGCATCTGGCGCACGACCCGCAGGCGGCTGCGCAGGTCGCGTCGTGGCGCGCGCAGAAGGCCGCGCTGCAGACGCTGTGCGGCACGCCCGAGCGCGAGGAGCCGCCGTTCATCGTGTTGCGCGCGCGCGTGCCATGGTGGCGGCGCGTGGCCGCCGCCGCGTGCTGGCTGGCCGTCGGCGCGGGGCTCGCGCTGGTGCTCGGTCCGCTGGTGCCGCGTCTCGGCGGCGGCGCCAATGGCGACGTGATGTCGTTTGCGCGGCGCGCCGATATCGCCTACGCCGTCTATACGCCGGAGCGTCGTCATCCCGTCGAAGTTGCGGCCGCCGAAGAAGAGCATCTGATCAACTGGCTGTCCAAACGGCTGAACCGTCATCTGTCCGTGCCGTCGCTGCAGGAGTACGGCTATACGCTCGTCGGCGGACGGCTGTTGCCGGGCGAAGCAGGACCCGCCGCGCAGTTCATGTACGAGAACCAGAGCGGTGCGCGCCTCACGCTCTACGTCACGGGTATCCCGAAGGACGAGACGGCGTTCCGTCTGTTCCGCGACGGCAATCGCCGCACGTTCTACTGGATCAGCGATCACATGGGCTACGCGCTGTCGGGCCCGATCGAAGAAGCGAAACTGCGCTCGATCGCGATCGAAGTGTGTGGCGAACTCGGCGGACGTCCGGAGACGTGGCAGTAGTCGCGTGCGTCGGCTTCGGCCGGAAACATCGCGTAACACAATGTCCTTCGCCGCGCGGCGTGCATCAGGAATAGCGCACGGCACACACGCGTTCTGTTAATGCAGACGCGTGTTCGGTCATTCGTGGCAAACGGAAGCGGCTTCGCGCCGCACGCGTCCTGCGAGGCGAATCGATGGCGTCTTCACGGCGACGGCACGCACAGGTGCCGCGACGCCGCACCGTCGGGCAGGACAGATCATGCGTACTTTGCCTGGATTTGGCGCGACGCTGTGCGTGTGCGCCGGATGCGCCGTGCCGGCTTCACCGCCCGTCGCCGCGCAGGAGCCGCTCAACGATCAGATGACATGCCGCACCGTCGTCGGTCAGGCGGAGATCGACGGCACGATGCAGCAAATAAGCGGCGTCGCGTGCCAGCAGCCGGACGGGACGTGGCAGATCGAACAGGGCAGCGACGCCGCCGATGCCGCCGTCGTCTATCCGATTCCCGCCTATCCTTACTATGACCCGTGGTACTGGGGACCGCCCGTTGCAGTGGGGTTCGGCGCGTCGTTCGTGTTCGTCGACCGGTTTCATCACTTCCATCACATGAACCATGTGCATTGGGGACAGCCGGGCGGCGGCATGATGGGCCACGGCGGATTTCATGGCGGATTTCATGGCGGATTCCACGGTAACGGCGGCACGCATACGTGGGGCGGCATGGGCAGCATGGGCAGCATGGGCGGCGGGCATCGACGTTGATGCATGCGGCGGTGCGTGTTGCGCTAACGCTAACGGTCCTGTAGTGCAGTCGAAACATGAGGGAGCACCTTGACACGCATCCTGCCGCCCGACGTTTCCGCCGCGACGTTCGATCGCGCGCTCGCCGCCTTCGAAGCGATCGTCGGCGCCACGCAGGTCGCGTCGTCGGCGGCGAGCCTTGCGCCTTATGTCGATCCGTTCGCGCCGGGGCCGCTCGCGGCCTCGTTCGTGCCGTCGGCGGCGCTGTTGCCCGCGAACGTCGACGAAATCCGCGCGATCCTGCGCGTGGCGAACGAGTACCGCATTCCGCTGTGGACAGTCTCGACGGGGCGCAACTTCGCGTACGGCGGCGCGGCGCCGCGTCTGCCGGGCTCGGTCGTGCTCGATTTGCAGCGGATGAACCGCATTCTCGCCGTCGACGAATCGCTCGCGTATGCGCTCGTCGAACCGGGCGTCAGCTACTTCGATCTGCATCACTATCTGCGCGAGCGCGGCTACAAGCTGTGGGTCGATCCGCCCGCGGCGGGCTGGGGCAGCATCGTCGGCAATACGCTCGAACGCGGCTTCGGCACGACGGCCTATGGCGATCACGCGGCGACGCAGTGCGGGATGGAAGTGGTGCTCGCGAACGGCGACGTGGTGCGCACGGGCATGGGCGGCATCGAGATCGGCACATCGTGGCAGGCGTTCCGATACGGCTACGGGCCGTCGTTCGATCCGATGTTCATGCAGTCGAACTACGGCATCGTCACGAAGATGGGCGTCTGGCTGATGCCGGCGCCGAGCGCGTATCGGCTCGGCGAAATCCAGTTCCGGCGCGACGACGATCTGGAAGCGATCGTCGAGACGTTGAGGCCGTTGCGCCTGAACGGCACGATCGGCAACCAGGCGGTGATCGAAGGCGGGCTGCGGCGCGCGGCGGGTCTCAGCGCGCGCTCGCAGTGGTATCGGGGCGCGGGCGCGATGCCGGAAAGCGCGATTGCGTCGATGATCGAGAAGCTGAACATCGGCCGCTGGAATCTGCACTACGCGCTGTACGGCGAGCGCGAAGTCATCGACGCGCAAGAGGTTATCGTCCGGCGCACGTTCGGGCGCATTCCGGGCGCGCGCATGCTGTCGAAAACCTACGATGGCAGCGCGGAACCCGAAGCGGGCGGCGACCGCAACCTCGCCGGCATTCCGGCGATGACGGCATTCCGGATGCTCGACTGGCGCGGCGGACGCGGCGCGCACGTGGACTTTTCGCCCGTATGTCCGGCGACGGGCCGCGACGCGATGCGTCAATACACGATGGCGAAGGCGCGTGCGAATGAATACGGCTTCGACTACTACGGCGGCTTCACGGCGGGCGAGCGGCATCTGCATCACATCGCGGCCGCTATCTTCGACGGCAGCGACGCGCGCCAGAGCGAACGGGCGGGCGATCTGCTGCGAGCGTGGATGAGCGACGCGCACGGCGCGGGCTACGGCGAGTATCGCTCGCATCTCGTCTACATGGATTTCGCGGCGGCGCGCTACAACTTCAACGACGGCGCGATGCTGCGGCTGTCGGAGACGGTCAAGGACGCGCTCGATCCTGCGGGCATCCTGTCGCCGGGCAAGCAGGGCATCTGGCCGAAGGCGTTTCGCAACTGGCGCGGCTATACGTAAGAGGCGACATGCAGCGACGCACTTTCCTCGCAGCGGGCGCGTGGCTTCCGGCGACGGCGGCCTGGCGCGTGCCGTGGCTCGACGCCGACGACCTGCGCGCGGCTCTCGTGCTGATCGACAGCACGTTGCCCGAAGCGGCCGCGCTATCGGATCGCGCCGCGCGCATGCGTCTACCCGTGATCGACCTCGGCGCCGCGCCGCACACCGATATCGCCGCGCTCTGGTACGACACGCTCGTGCCGCGCGCCGCGCAGTCGGAAGGGCGTCTGACGCTGATCGGCGTCACACGCGCCGCGGACTATTTCGTGCTCGCGCGTCTCGCGCTGCCGCCCGCCGCGCGGACGACGCACGCGCGCAGCGTGCCGCAACGCGCGTCGGTTGCATTCGCACTCACGACCTGATCAGAACCTGTACTCGGGGTTCTTCGGATCGAACGCCATGTCGTCGAAGGTTTTCGGCGTGATCGTGAGGAACACGATGCGTTCGAAAATCTGTCCGTCGTTGCCATACGATTCGGCCATCCGGAAATACGGATGCCGCAGATCGAGCCCGAGCACTTCCTTCTTCGCGTAGTAATCGGGCTGGCCCGTCGGCGTCTCGTAGGTGAAGGCGATCACGCGCACGCCATCGACGGTTCTCACGTCGATCTGCGCCGGATGCCGGATGCCCGCTTCGGCGAACTTCTTCCCTTCGTCGAGAAACTGCTGCGCGATGAACTCGGTGCCGAGATCGCGCACCCGATGGTTCGACTGCGAGCGAGCCAGGCTGCCGTTGACCGACGTCCACAGCGGCATGATGTTGAAGATGCCGCCGAGGTGCCCGTACATCTCGTCGGCGCGCTTCGATTCGTCGTAGATGATTTCCTGGCCTTTGTGCGGACCGTCGGGCAGCCAGCGCGCGTAGATGCGCAGCGGCTCGCGCGTGAGCCGCACCAGCATGCGATCGGGCCGGCGCGGCCAGATGCCGCGAATGCGCTCCTGGCGCAGCATCGTGAACTCGTACGACGGATAGCCGTTCGGTCCTTCCTCGATATAGCGCGGCAACGTCATGGGATCGAACGCTTCGAACAGCGCGACCAGTTGCGCGTCGTCCATCTGTTCGAGCGTGCCCGTTTGCGCGGCGTTGCGCAGCCATTTGACCTGCTGCTCGAGCGGCAGGCCCGCGACTTTCGACGCGATATCGCTCGCGAGCGGCGCGCGCTGCGCGGTGGGCGCGGACGCCTCGTTCTGCGCGAATGCGGCCGCCGTGCTGACAACGAGTGCACACGCGAACTGCAGCGCGCGCAGCTGCATCCAGCGCGAGCGCCGTTCCACAACCTTCGGGTAACGCATGCATCGCTCCCAAAAGCGCGGACGGCCTCGCTGCTGGACGACGTCGTCAGACGCGCGCAGCCGTCACGGGTTTTTCTGTTTTGCCAGCTCCTGATCGCGCAGCTCGCGCCGCAGGATCTTGCCGACATTCGTTTGCGGAAGCTCGTCGCGGAACTCGACGACCTTCGGCACCTTGTAGCCCGTCAGATTCTTGCGGCAATGCGCGATCACCTGTTCCTCGGTGAGCGAAGGATTGCGCCGCACGACGAACACTTTCACGCGCTCGCCCTGCGCGACATCGGGAATACCGATCGCGGCGACTTCGCGCACGTCGGGATGCATCGCGATCACGTCCTCGATCTCGTTCGGATACACATTAAAACCTGAGACGAGAATCATGTCTTTCTTGCGGTCGATCAGGCGGATATAGCCGCGCGAATCCATCAC
Source organism: Paraburkholderia sabiae (assembly GCF_030412785.1). Classification (NCBI taxonomy): domain Bacteria; kingdom Pseudomonadati; phylum Pseudomonadota; class Betaproteobacteria; order Burkholderiales; family Burkholderiaceae; genus Paraburkholderia; species Paraburkholderia sabiae. Next base: position 5,108,186 of record NZ_CP125295.1, on the reverse strand, counting down.
GCCGATATCGCCCGTCGCGAGCCAGCCGTCGTCGTCGAGCACCTTCGCGGTTTCCTCGGGACGGTTCCAGTAGCCTTTCATCACCTGCGGACCCTGCACGCACAGTTCGCCCGGCTCGCCGATGTTCGCCCAGCTGCCGTCGTCCTTGCGAAAACGCACCTGCGTCGACGGCGCGGGCAGACCGATCGAGCCGTCGAACTCGCGCATGTGCTTGAGATCGACCGGGTTCATCGACACGATCGGCGAACATTCCGTCAGCCCGTAGCCTTCGATGATCGGCTTGCCCGTCACCTCACGGAAACGGTCGGCGACGGCTTTCTGCATCGCCATGCCGCCCGCCATCGCGAGCTTGAGCTTCGAGAAGTCGCGCTGGCGGAATTCCTCGTTGTCGAGGAACGCGTTGTAGAGCGTGTTGACGGCCGTGATCCCCGTGAAGGTTTCGTTGCGCAGGATCTTCATCACCATCTTCGTGTCGCGCGGATTCGCGATCAGGATGTTGCGCCCGCCGAGTCCCATGAAAATCATCGCGTTCACGGTCAGCGAATAGATGTGATAAAGCGGCAGCGGCGTGAGCACCGTTTCGATTTCGTCGGTCAGCTGGCTTTCGGCCCACACCTTCGCCTGCAGCAGATTCGCGACGATGTTCCGGTGCGTGAGCATCGCGCCTTTCGCGACGCCCGTCGTGCCGCCCGTGTATTGCAGGAAGGCGAGGTCGGCGGGCGAAATCGGCACGGGCGAGAGCGTGCGCTTGTAGCCCGTCGCGAGCGCATCGAGCAGCGGCACGGCTTGCGGCAGGTTGTACGCGGGCACGAGCTTCTTCACATGGCGCAGGATGAAGTTGATCAGCTTGCCCTTGAAGTTCAGGCCTTCCTTGAGCAGATCGCCGAGCCCCGTGACGACCACGTTCTGCACGCGCGTGCCGGGCAGCGAGTCTTCGACCGTCTTTGCGAAGTTCTCGAACACAACGATGGTCTGCGCGCCGCTGTCCTTCAGTTGATGCGACAGTTCGCGCACCGTGTAGAGCGGATTCACGTTGACGACGATCGCGCCCGTCTTCAGCACGCCGAACAGCGCGACGGGATACTGAAACGTGTTCGGCAGCATGATCGCGACGCGGTCGCCGGGCTTCACGCCGATACTCTGCAGATACGCGGCGAACGCCGTCGCCTTGCGCGCCAGTTCGCCATACGTGAGGCTTTCGCCGACGCTCACGTACGCGACGCGCTCGCGAAAGCGCGTCGTGCATTCGTCGAAGAACGCGACGACGGACGCATACTGCGACGTGTCGATCTCGCGCGGCACCTCGGGCGCGTAGGACGCGTACCAGATGCCGTCGGTGTTCGGCGCGCGCTGCGTCGGCGGCTGTGCCTGCGTTTGGGTCTGCGTCTGCGTTTGCATCGCGGAGTGCGAAGTGGTCGGCTCGGTCATCGTGCGTCTCCCTCTACCAGCATTGTCGTTGTATGTGTCGTGTGCATGAATCGTGCAATGTGCGGTGGCGCGCGATTCTACCGTTCCAGAATCGCGACGACACCCTGGCCGCCCGCCGCGCAGATCGAAATCAGTCCGCGCGCGGTGCCCGCCGGCTTGTCGAGCTGCGCGAGCAGCTTCGCGAGTCCCGCGACGATGCGTCCGCCCGTCGCCGCGAACGGATGGCCCGTCGCGAGCGATCCGCCGTTCACGTTCATTTTCGCGCGATCGATGCTGCCGAGCGCGCCGTCGAGTCCCAGCTGCGTGCGGCAGTATTCGTCGTCCTGCCAGGCGGCGAGCGTGCACAGCACCTGGGCCGCGAACGCCTCGTGAATTTCGTAATAGTCGAAATCCTGCAACGTCAGGCCCGCGCGTTTCAGCATGCGAGGCACCGCGTACGCGGGCGCCATCAGCAAGCCTTCTTTCTTTTCGAAGAAATCGACGGCGGCCGTTTCGTGCCACGTCAGCCACGCGAGCACGGGCAGATTGTGCGCGGCGGCCCATTCCTCGCTCGCGAGCAGCACGGCCGATGCGCCGTCCGTCAACGGCGTCGAGTTGCCCGCCGTCATCGTGCCCGCGTCTCGGTCGAATACGGGTTTCAGCGACGCCAGCTTGTCGAGCGTCAGGTCGCTGCGCAGATTGTTATCGCGCGACAGGCCGCGATACGGCGTCATCAGGTCGTTCAGAAAGCCGCGCGCGTACGCTTCCGTCAGCTTGCGATGGCTGTCGTAGGCGAGCACGTCCTGGGCTTCGCGCGAAATGCCCCAGCGCTTGGCCATCAACTCGCAATGCTCGCCCATCGACAGGCCCGTGCGCGGCTCGCTGTTGCGCGGCAGCAGCGGCCTGAAGAACATGCCGGGCCGCAACTTCGCGAGCGCGCCGGCGCGCTGTCCCGCCGACTTGCCGCGATTCGCTTCGAGCAGGATCTTGCGCAGCTTTTCGTTGACGCCGATGGGCGCATCCGAGGTCGTATCCACTCCACCCGCAATCCCAACATCTATCTGTCCGAGCGCGATCTTGTTCGCCACCAGAATCGCTGCTTCGAGGCCAGTTCCGCAGGCCTGCTGCACGTCGTAGGCGGGCGTTTCCTTGGCGAGCGTGGTCGACAGCAGCGCTTCGCGCGTCAGATTGTAGTCGCGCGAATGCTTGATAACGGCGCCCGCCGCGACTTCGCCGAGCCGTTCGCCGTGCAGGTTGTAACGATCGATCAGCCCTTGCAGCGTGAACGTCAGCATGTCCTGATTCGAAGCCGTCGCGTACGCGGTGTTCGAGCGCGCGAACGGGATGCGGTTGCCGCCCAGTATCGCGACGCGGCGCACGGCGGGCGGCGCGTTCGTCTGTGCTTGTGACTGTGACGCGGACTGTGACTCATTAGACATCGGGTGGCTCCCTGTGGCGTGTTCCGCCGCGCGTCGCGCGCGGCGTCCATGCAAACTCGTGAAAGCGGATTCGCGGTTGCGGATTCGCTATTGCAGATTCCACTGGAAGCGGCCGCGCAGATGCGGCTTGCCGCCCGTCGGATCGCGCACCTCGAACTCGCGCGAAGTGGGCGAGGGCGACGCCGTCCATAGCGACGCTTCGCCAGGCAGCAGCATCGGCAGCTTGAATTCGCCCGCGAGTGTCGCGTCGGCGAGCCGCTTGGGCGGCTGCAACGCGGCCGCCGTGCGCGCGAGCGTCCACATGCCGTGCGCGATCGCGCGTGGAAAGCCGAATGCCTTTGCGGAGAGCATCGACAGATGGATCGGATTGAAATCGCCCGATGCCTTCGCGTAATCGCGGCCGAGTTGCGACGCCAGTTGCCAGCGTGCCGCGCGTGCGAGTGTCTCAGAAGGCGTTTCCAGCGGCGACAGCGGATCGCCGTCCGCCTGCACGCCGCGCTTCAGATAAACGCTGTCGCCGTCCCACACGGCTTCGCCGCGCCGATAGACCCTTGTTTGCAGCACGAACGCCTGCCCCTTGTCGTGACGCAGCCGCGCGCCGAATTCGACTTCGACGCGCAACGTGTCGTCGAACGAAAGCGGGCGGCGCATGTGCACGCTATTCGCCAGATGCACGATGCCGAGCGCGGGCCACGGAAACGCCGGGTCCGTCAGCAACAGCAGATGCAACGGAAACGCGAGCAGATGCGGAAACGTAAACGGAATGCCTTGCTCGGGAAAAAAGCCGCATACGCGCGCATAACGTTCGATCGCGACGGAATCGAGCGACACGGCGGGGCGCACGAGCCGCAGCGCGGGCAGATCGGTCGGCCGGTTGCGCTGGAAGCCCTTGATCACGCCCGACAGTGCGCGCGCATAGAGCTTCGCGGGCTTGGGCAGTTCGGGCAGCACGACCGTTTTCGGGCGCGGCGCGCCGAACATCGAGCTGGAGTCGTAGAACGCCATGAACTCACGCTCCTATCAGGCTTTGTCCGCACACGCGCACGAGCTGGCCCGTCACGCCCGCCGAACCCGGATGCGCGAGCCACGCGATGGCTTGCGCGACGTCGGCGGGCTGGCCGCCCTGGCTCATCGAATTCATCCGGCGGCCGGCTTCGCGCAGCGCGAGCGGCATCTTCGCCGTCATCTGCGTTTCGATGAAGCCGGGTGCGACCGCGTTGATCGTGATGCCGCGCTGCGCGAGAAACGGCGCCATGCTTTGCACGCGCCCGATTACGCCCGCCTTCGACGCCGCGTAGTTGGTCTGACCGAGATTGCCCGCGATGCCGCTGATCGACGACACGCACACGATGCGCCCGCCGTCGCGCAGCGTGCCCACTTCGAGCAGCGCGTCGTCGATGCGCTCCTGCGCGGACAGATTGATGTCGATCACGTCGCGCCACGCCGCCGCGCTCATCTTCGCGATGGTCTTGTCCTTCGTGATGCCCGCGTTGTGCACGAACACGTCGACGCCGAGTTCGTCGAGCGCGGCCGCGATCTGCGTCGGCGTCTCGGGCGCGGCGATGTCGAACGCGAGCGCCGTGCCGCCGATCTGGCGCATCGTGGCGTCGAGCGCATCGGTGGCCGACGGAATGTCGATGCCGATCACATGCGCGCCTTGCGCCGCGAGCACGTTCGCGATCGCCGCGCCGATGCCGCGCGCCGCGCCCGTGACGACGGCACGCTGGCCCGCGAGCGGCTGGGTCCAGTCGAAGTCGGCGGGGAGCCTGGAGGGCGCCGTGCCGATCCGTACGGTCTGGCCTGACACATAGGCCGAACGCGGCGACAGGAAAAAGCGCAGCGTCGATTCGATGCCGGCTTCCGCGCCTTGCGCCACATAGATCAGGTTCGCTGCGATGCCGCGCCGCGCTTCCTTGCCGAGCGAACGCGTCACGCCTTCGAGCGCGCGCTGCGCAGTCCAGGCGCGCGGCGTCGCGCGCGATTCGGGCGGACGGCCGAGCACGACGATCCGGCCGGATTTGTCGAGCGAACGCAGCGCGTCGTGAAAGAACGTATAGAGCGAGTCGAGCTGCGCGCTGCTGTCGATGCCGCTTGCGTCGAACACCAGCGCCCGCACCCGCGCCTGCGAGCCGCCGGAAGGCTCGGCGGGTTCGAAGCGGCCCGTCATCAGACCGTGGCGGTTGGCGAGCGGCACCCACAGGCCCGCGCCCGGATGCGCGACGCTCGTCATGCCGATATGCGCGACGACGTCGGCGAGGGCGTCCAGCAACTGAGGCGACGGCCCCGCGCCGACGGCGACGATGCCGTCGAATTCGGGCGCATCGGCGCGGTAGCGGCGCAACACCTCGGGCTTCGGCAAACCGAGCGAGCGCGCGACCCGCGCGCCCAGCGGCGAATTGACGAAGTTCAGGTAGGAATCGTTCATTCTTATTGGCTCCCGGCCGGACGCATGGCGTCAGTGTGCACGGAGCGTGTGACTTGCCGCAAGCCACGTCCCTGTTCCCGTTGCGGCCACTTCGAGGTCGCTACGGGATCAGGCTGCATGAGCGAAGCCGTCATGCGGCGAGGTCCATCGCCTTGTCGAGCGCTTCCTTGCGTCGTTGCAGGTCGGCGAGCAGGCCGAAATCGGCGGGGAAGTCGTCGACCTTCACCACTTCGGCGCCATAGCGTGCATACGCGTCGAGCACCTTGCGCTCGTCTTCGTCGATCAGGCCGCGCTGCTGCGCCGCTTCGTTCCATTCGGCCAGATCGGCGAGACTTTGCGGAATGGGCTCGATCTTGCCGGCCTTGACGGCTTCGCGCAGGCGCTTCTCGATGTGCGCGACGCGCGGCGTCAGTTCGAACGCCAGTTCGCCATAGCCGATCGGATCGACGCCGACGTGCGGCACGTACGAATCCGCGATCAGCCGGTCGCGCGTGTCGCCCGGCGTCTGCATCAGTTCGGCGATCGCGCTGCCGAGCGCATCCGACGGCGTGCGATGCGGCAAGCCGAACGGAAACGCCAGCAAACGCACGAGACCTGCGGCGAAACGGTTCGGATAGTTGCGCAGCACGCCGTCGAGCGCCGTCTGCGCGCGATACAGCGCATCTTCGACGCCCCACTGCACGAGCGGCAGGTCGCTCTCGTGCCGGCCTTCGTCCTCGAAGCGCTTGAGCGTCGCCGAGATCAGATAGAGCTGAGACAGCACGTCGCCGAGCCGTCCCGAGATGCGCTCGCGCCGCTTCAGATCGCCGCCGAGCACGAGCATCGACACGTCGGCGAGCAACGCAAAAGCCGTCGAGAGGCGCGTGGCCGCGCGGTAGTAGCGCGCGAGCGGCGCATGCGCGTGCCGCGGCTTCGCGATCAGCAGGCCGCCCGTCACGCCGTTCACGAAGCTGCGCATCGCGTTCGACAGCGTGAAGCTCATATGGCCGAAGAACGCATCGTCGAAACCGCGCAGTGCTTTTGCGCGGTCGGGTTCACGCGTCGCGGCCATTTCCTTCAGCACGTACGGATGGCAACGGATCGCGCCCTGACCGAAGATGATCAGGCAGCGCGTGAGAATGTTCGCGCCTTCGACGGTGATCGAAATCGGCACCTGCTGGTAGGCGCGCGCGAGGAAATTCGACGGCCCCATGCAGATGCCTTTGCCCGCGACGACATCCATGCCGTCGTCGATCACTTCGCGATTGCGCTCGGTAATGTGGTACTTCGATATCGCCGAAATCACCGACGGCTTTTCGCCGAGATCGACGGCCTGCGCGGACAGGCGGCGCGCGGCGTCCATCACATAGAGATTGCCGCCCATGCGCCCGAGCGCTTCCTGCACGCCCTCGAACTTGCCGATCGACGTGCGGAACTGCCGCCGCACGGCCGCATATGCGCCGACGCCGCGCACCGCGATCTTCGACATGCCCACGTTCGACGACGGCAGCGAAATCGCGCGGCCGGCCGCGAGACATTCCATCAGCATGCGCCAGCCGTTGCCGACCTGTTCGCGGCCGCCGATCACCCAGTCGAGCGGGATGAAGACGTCGTTGCCGGAGTTCGGGCCGTTCTGGAACACGGCGTTCAGCGGCCAGTGACGTCGGCCGATGTTCACGCCGGGATGGCGCGTCGGAATCAGCGCGCAGGTGATGCCGGGTTCGTCGTCGTCGCCGAGCAGATGGTCGGGATCGAGCGCGCGGAAGGCGAGGCCGAGCACCGTCGCGATCGGACCAAGCGTGATGTAGCGCTTGCTCCACGTCACGCGGAAGCCGAGCGTCTCGCGGCCTTCGAACGTGCCTTTGCAGACGATGCCGATGTCGGGAATCGATGCCGCGTCGGAACCCGCGTAAGGACTCGTGAGCGCGAAGCACGGAATGTCGTCGCCGCGGGCGAGACGCGGCAGGTAGTGGTTCTTCTGCGCTTCCGTGCCGTAGTGCAGCAGCAGTTCGGCGGGGCCGAGCGAGTTCGGCACCATCACGGACACGGCGGCCGCCGAGCAGCGCGTCGCGAGCTTCATGATGACCTGCGAATGCGCATACGCCGAGAACGCCTTGCCGCCGTACTGCTTCGGAATGATCATCCCGAGAAAGCCTTTGTCCTTGACGAATTGCCACGCCTGCGGCGACAGGTCCTGCCAGATGGCCGTCGTTTCCCAATCGTTGGCGAGATCGCAGAGCGTTTCGCATTCGTTGGCGAGAAACGCCTGTTCTTCTGGCGTGAGCTTGGCCGGGCCGTAGCCGAGCAGCGTGTCCCAATGCGGACGTCCGGAGAAGAGCGCCGCGTCCCACCAGACCGTGCCGGCTTCGATCGCGTCGCGCTCGGTCGGCGACATGTCGGGCAGGATCTTGCGGAACAGGTTGAGCATAGGGCGGCTCAGCAACGCGCGGCGCAGCGGTTTGAGCGTCAGCACGAGCGCGGGCAGAACGAGCACGACAGCCAGCACGATCGATGCCGTCACGCCGACCGTGCGCGTCAGCGAGACCGCCGCGACCCACGCGGCGAGGAACGCGAGCCACCACGCGGCCCGCGCCTGCACATAGACAAGCGCCCCGGCAACCACGATCAGCGCAACGATGAACCACGTCATGGCAATCCCTCCTTCCGATTTCGCAGGGCGAGCGCAACCGCGCGATGCACGGCGGGCTCGCGATGTCTTCGAGTTGTCTGGTGGCGCGGCGATCGGCGTTCGCCGCTATCGTTCGCCTTTGTTCGCCGTTATTTCGCCAGTATCCGTCGCAGCCTGTGTGCCCGCCGCACCGAGAGGCGCGTCTAATGCGGGCGTCGTCGTCAGCCTTGCGCCGCGTAGCGCGTGCCGAAGTTCTGCGGGTCGTCGGATTGCGCCGTCGATGGCGGCTCGGACGTGCCGGCGGGTGGTGCGCTGCCATGCGTCGCCTGATCCGTCTGCGCCTGCCGCACGGCCTCGCACGCGATGTCGTCGCTGCCCGCGTCGCCGAGTACGGAGGCGAACACGGCCAGCTGGCTCGCGTCGGGCAGCGGCGCCTTCAGCGCGGACACGATCAGCGACGCGAGCCGCGCGATCAGTTGCAGGTCGTTCATCGACTTGCCTTGCGAGAATTCGCTGATGAGGCTGTCGGTGTCCGCGCCCGCCAGCACGCCGGAGAGCGCACCGATCGCGAAGTGCAGCCGCCAGCCGAGTTCCTCGCGCGGCAGATGCGGTAGCGCGCGCTGGAACGCATCGAAGAAACGCACGGCGACGGACGCATAGTGCGCGCCCAGAAAATCGCGGATGAACGGCGACGGATCCGTGTACGCGCGGCCCAGCAGCCGCAGAAACGCCTTGCCGCCGATCCGCGTATCGCGCGACACGCGCAGCGCCGGAATGAACATCGCGCCGAGCACGTGCTCGCAGGTCAGGCGCGAGCCGAGCAGCGAGTCGAAGCGGTCGAGCAGCTTCAGGCGCTCCTCGTTCAGCAGATCGAGGCGGCGCGACAGCATCGCGTGCATCAGCGATTCCTTGCTGCCGAAGTGATAGTTGACGGCGGCCAGATTGACTTCGGCCTTCGATGTGATCTGCCGCAGCGACATCGCTTCATAACCGTATTCGATGAAGAGCGTCTCGGCGGCATCGAGGATGCGCGATTTCGTGTCGCCGGCGTGGCGGCTCGTCGTGCGTGTTGTCATCTCGTCTCCCTGTCGAGCCCGAGCCGCGCTGCGTGGCGAGACTCTGGACTCCTGCAAACAATCGATTCAAATTGGAATTTGAAACGTGCGTTCTTTTTCAGGATAAGAACGGGGCGCAGGATCGGGCAAGAGGGGAGTGTCGACAGATTCCTCTAAAAGCGGTTGGAACGGCTCGCTGTCTGGGCGGCGACGCGGACAAAAAAGCCGCTCCGACGCGGATCGGAGCGGCTTTTGGCGTGGCGCCGTAGCGCGTTGGTCGATTCGCCGTGTGCTCAGTGAACCGTCGCCGTCTCTGCGACCTGTTCGGCGGATCGCGTCATGTCGATACCGCGCCGTTCGCGGCTGAACATGATGAACACGGCGATCACGACGGCCACGATGCCGATCACGACGGCCATCACGGTCGCGTAGTCGTTGCCGTGCGCTTCGGCGACGCCCGCCTGTAGCGGGCCGTTCACCGACGCGATCAGGTTGCCCAGCTGATACACGAGGCCGGGGAAGGTCGCGCGGATTTCATCGGGCGAGATTTCGTTCAGATGCACGGGAATCACGCCCCACGCGCCTTGCACCGAAATCTGCATCAGGAACGCGCCCGCGGCGAGCAGCACGGGCGTCGACGAGAACGCCCACAGCGGCAGCACGGGCAGCGCGATCAGTGCGGCGATGCAGATCGCACGCTTGCGGCCGATCTTCTCCGACAGCGCGCCAAAGAACAGCCCGCCGACGATCGCGCCGACATTCAGCGTAATCGTGATCCACTGGACCGTGTGCGCATCGAAGTTGTGCTGGATGCGCAGGAAGGTCGGATACAGATCCTGCGAGCCGTGCGAGAAGAAATTGAACGCCGTCATCAGCACGATTGCGTAGACGGAGAGCACCACGTTCTTCTTCAGCGTCGTGACGAGACCGGGGCGCGTCCTCTTTTCGAGCGTCTTGAAGGCGGGCGATTCGGGCACGTGCGCGCGGATGTAGAGCACGAGCAGCGCAGGCAGCACGCCGACGAAGAACATCCCGCGCCAGCCGATGTACTGGTACAGCTGGCCGAATACCAGCCCGGCGAGCAGATAGCCGCTCGGATAGCCCGCCTGCAACAGTCCCGATACGAAGCCGCGCGCTTTGGGCGGCACGGTTTCCATCGTCAGCGCGCCGCCGACGCCCCATTCGCCCCCCATCGCGATGCCGAACAGCGCGCGCAGGATCAGCAGCGTGGTGAGATTCGGCGAAAGGCCCGACAGCAGTTCGAGCAGCGAAAAGCACGCGATGTTGATCATCAGCGTGGGACGGCGGCCGAACTTGTCGGCGAGAAAGCCGAAGATGAGCGCGCCGACGGGCCGCATCATCAAGGTCAGCATGATGGCGAATGAAACCGATTTGATATCGGTGCCGAATTCGCTCGCAATATCTTTCAGAACGAAAACCATCAGAAAGAAATCGAATGCGTCGAGCGTCCAGCCTAAATATGCCGCGATCGTGACGTTTCTTTGTTCCCGAGTCCAGCTCATTTCAATTGTTCTCCTGTGATCCCGAATCGACGCATTAATGCGTGATGCGGGTCTCATGCAACTGGCTGTTGCGGTCTCCCGATTAACCGTGCAGGCCATTCCGGGTACAGGCAGATGGCGCCGCACGCCGCGCCCCGTCAATGAAGGCTCCGAAGAGTGTACGCCGTCGATTAAGCGGCTGCATGAAACGGACCCGCTTTATCAGTGCTAATACCTGGATAATCGGATGTGAAAGCGGAGATAATGTCGGGCGAATGAAATTAATGTATTGTTATTGACTGGAACTGGTTTGTTATTCGTAAAAATCGGGAATAAACATTGCTCGCTCCTTTCGAATCTCCACGGATCTTTTTAAGGCCGCGCACGCTCGCCGATCTCGACGATTGCATGGCGATGGATCGCGATCCCGAAGTTACGCGACATGTGGATGGGCCGTGGAATGATCCTGTTGCGCATCGGCGGTTTGTCGTCGATCGCATCACGCGCGCGTATCCGGAGGGTCTCGGCTACTGGTCGATCTTCGAGCGCGATAAGCCGACGCGCTTCGTCGGCTGGGTGCTGCTGATTCCCGAAGACGCGAGCGGGCCGGAGATCGAAATCGGTTGGCGGTTGGTTCGTGACGCGTGGGGAAGAGGGATTGCGAGCGAAGCGGCGCGCATCGTCGTCGCGCATGCGTTCGATACGGTCGGACTCGATTCCATCGTTGCGGGTATTGCCGAAGGGAACACCGCGTCGCAACGCGTGGCAGAGAAACTCGGGATGAAGCGGGAAGGGTTCGCGGACGGCTATGTGCGCTTCCGGCTGACGCGATAAAGCGGCAACACAAACAAAAAACCCCGCAGGCTTATCGCTTTGCGGGGTGATCTGTTTTAGCTTTGAGAGAGTGGTGCCCAGGAGAGGACTCGAACCTCCACGGTGTTGCCACCGCTAGGACCTGAACCTAGTGCGTCTACCAATTCCGCCACCTGGGCACGTCTCAAGCTAGACCGCTATTTTAGCGAGAAGATTCTGCGTGTCAATCGGTATTTCGAAAAACGCTTCATCTTTTCGCCTGGTTGTTCGCGGATCAAATGACTCACGACCAACCGGTGCTGCAACTGCTCTCACTACAATGAAAAACCGCCCGAAGGCGGCTTTTCATTTGAATCTTGGTGCCCAAGAGAGGACTCGAACCTCCACGGTGTTGCCACCGCTAGGACCTGAACCTAGTGCGTCTACCAATTCCGCCACCTGGGCAAGGTGCGTTTGAAGCAGAGACCGAGATTATAGCGGGTCGAAGAATGGTGTCAAGCGTTTCGCGAAAACATTCGCGAGACACGCCAGCTGGCCCCGAACACACGCCGCGCGCATCTCGCAATCGCCCGCCAGGCGGCGCGTGGCGGCCGGGACGGGTGTTAGAATCCCTCGAAGTATCAAGCGCAGTTGCAGTAGATATAGCAGCGTCATCCAATCGCCGACGTCCACGCAACGAGAACAATCATCGACAAGCCCTTGAGCAAATATCCGTATCCGATTCCAAGCCGCGAAGAAATCCTCGGCGTGCTGCGCACGAGTGAAACGCCGCTTGCAGCGAACGACATCGCCGAAGCACTGTCGATCAAGCGCCAGGAGCGCGAAGGGTTTTTCAAGCGCCTCGCCGCCATGGAGCGCGACGGCCAGATCAGACTCGATCAGCGCGGGCATTATCAACTCACTCATCCGTCGAACTTCGTCGCGGGCCGCGTCCAGGGCCATCGCGACGGCTACGGCTTTCTGATTCGCGACGACGGCCAGGACGACCTGTTCCTGCCGACGGGCGAAATGCAGAAGGTCATGCACAACGATCGCGTGCTCGCGCGCATCGTCGGCTATGACCGGCGCGGACGACCCGAAGGCCATATCGTCGAGGTGACGGACCGCGCGAACAAGCGCGTGATCGGGCGTCTGCTCAACGAGAACGGCGCGCTGATCGTCGTGCCCGAAGAGAAGCGCATCGGCCACGACATCCTGATCACGCAGAACACGAAGAAGGCGAAGGTCGGACAGGTGGTCGTCGTCGAACTGACGGACTTTCCGAGCCGTCACTCGCAGCCGCTGGGGCGTGTGGTCGAAGTGCTCGGCGATATCGACGACCCCGGCATGGAAATCGAAATCGCCGTGCGCAAGTACGGCGTGCCGCACGAGTTCAGCCAGGCCGCGCTCGATGCCGCCGCGAAGCTGCCCGACGAAGTGCGACCCGTGGACATCAAGCATCGCGTGGATCTGCGCGATGTGCCGCTCGTCACGATCGACGGCGAAGACGCGCGCGACTTCGACGATGCCGTTTATTGCGAGCCGGTGAAGGTAGGACGCGGCGAAGGCTTCCGCCTGATCGTCGCGATCGCCGACGTGTCGCACTACGTGCTGCCCGACGGCGGCCTCGATGTCGATGCGATCGAACGCAGCACGTCGGTGTATTTCCCGCGCCGCGTGATTCCGATGCTGCCGGAGAAGCTGTCGAACGGTCTCTGTTCGCTGAATCCGCAAGTGGACCGCTGCGTGCTGGTGTGCGACGTGGTCATCACCGCGCGCGGCGAGATCAAGGCGTATCAGTTCTATCCGGGCGTCATGCATTCGGCCGCGCGTCTCACGTACACGGAAGTCGCGGCCGTGCTGACCAACACGAAGGGTCCGGAAGCGACGCGCCGCGCCGCGCTGCTGCCGCACCTGCAGAATTTGTACGGCGTCTACAAGGCGCTGTTCGCCGCACGCCAGAAGCGTGGCGCGATCGACTTCGATACGACGGAGACGTACATCGTCTGCAATGCGCAGGGCAAGATCGAGCAGATCGTGCCGCGTCATCGCAACGACGCGCACAAGCTGATCGAGGAATGCATGCTGGCCGCGAACGTCTGCGCGGCCGACTTCATGAAGCGCAACAAGCATCCGGGTCTGTATCGCGTGCACGCGGGTCCGACGACGGAGCGCCTCGAAAATCTGCGCACGTTCCTGCGCGGCATGGGCCTGACGCTAGGCGGCGGCGACACGCCGCACGCGAGCGACTACGCCGCGCTGATGGCGCACATCCGCGATCGTCCCGACGCGCAGATGTTGCAGACGATGCTGCTGCGTTCGATGCAGCAGGCCGTCTACAGTCCGGACAACATCGGCCACTTCGGTCTCGCGTACGAGGCGTATGCGCACTTCACGAGCCCGATCCGCCGCTATCCGGACCTGCTCACGCACCGCGCGATCTACGCGATCCTGCAAGGCCGCAAGTACGAGCCGAAGGCGCCGCATGGCGTCGAGCTGAACACGGCGCTGTCGCCGCGTGCGCGTGCGATGCAGGCGGAAGACGAAAAGCGCACGGGCCGCGGCCGTCCGAACACGGCGATCTGGGAAGAACTCGGCATGCACTGCTCGGCCAACGAGCGCCGCGCCGACGAAGCCTCGCGCGATGTCGAAGCGTGGCTCAAATGCTACTTCATGCGCGACAAGCTGGGCGAAGAGTATGGCGGGATGGTGAGCGGCGTGACGTCGTTCGGCATCTTCGTGCAGCTCGATGCGTTGTTCATCGAAGGCCTCGTGCACGTGACGGAACTCGGCTCCGACTACTTCCAGTACGACGAGATCAAGAACGAACTGCGCGGCGAGCGCACGGGCATCCGTTACCGGTTGTCGGACCGCGTGCGCGTGCAGGTGAGCCGCGTCGATCTCGATGCGCGCAAGATCGATTTCCGACTCGTGCGCGACACGCCCGTGAAGTCGCAGCATCGCGCGACGACTGCGGAAAAGGCGAGCGATCTCGGCGGCGGCCCGCGCGTGCGTTCGATGGAACGTGCGGCGCAAGTCGAAGGCGGCCGTCGCAAGAAGGCGCCGCCTGCGCAGACGGCGGCCGTGAAGGAAGCGCGCGCGGCGCGCAAGGCAGCGGCGTCGAAGAAGCGTGCGGCGTCGAAGTCGTCGGCGAAACCGGCGCACAAGAAGCGTTGATTTCGCGGTTGGTTTTCTAGCTGGTCCTGTAATCGATTCTGTTGTAACGCCGCGCACGTGTGTGCGCGGCGCTCGTTCTCATCGGGCGCGCTGCGATCGCGGCGTGCTCATTCAAAGGTTGTTTCAGTCATGTCACGTCTCAAGGTTCTCTACGGTTTTCACGCGGTGACGGCACGTTTGCGTCACGATCCTTCGTCGGTCGAAGAAATCTATTACGACCAGACGCGCCGCGATCGCCGGATGACCGAGTTTCTCGGCGTGGCGAAAGAGGCGGGCGTCCGTCTGATCGCCGCCGACGAAACACGTCTGTGGGGGCTTGCGCACACGGAGCGGCATCAGGGCGTGGTCGCGCGTGCGGGCGACTTGCCGCTGGCGCAGAATCTGGCCGAATTGCTCGACGGCATTCAGGGGCCGGCGTTGTTGCTGGTGCTCGATGGCATTACGGATCCGCACAATCTCGGCGCGTGTCTGCGTGTTGCAGATGCGGCGGGTGCGCATGCTGTGATCGCGCCGCGCGACCGGGCGGTTGGTTTGAATGCGACGGCGGCGAAGGTCGCCAGTGGGGCGGCTGATACCGTGCCGTATATCACCGTGACGAATCTGGCGCGTGCGTTGCGCGAACTGAAGGACGCGGGCGTGTGGGTCGTCGGTACGGCGGGCGAGGCGACGGCATCGTTGTATGAGACGAAGCTCGATGGGCCGGTGGCTCTCGTCATGGGTGCCGAGGGGGAAGGGATGCGGCGCCTTACGCGCGATACGTGTGATGAGGTGATGCAGATTCCCATGGCTGGATCTGTTGAGAGTCTTAACGTTTCCGTTGCTTCTGGGGTTTGTTTGTTTGAAGCTGTGCGGCAGCGGGCTGTCAAGAAGTAGGTTTTTTTGTCTGCGACGCTAGTCGCGATTTTTTTGTCTTTGCTTTGGCATCCGCGAATTCGTATCGGTGCTTCATGCGTTGCCCCTGTGCGGGGCGGCACCTACTTTTCTTTGCAGCGGTGTACAGACTGGAGACATAGCTGACAGGTGTACAGGGACATGGTTGACACTTTCGGGTAATCAAACGCCCGGATTCAACCATGCCCTGGGAAGCAAAAAACACCATGAATCTCCGCGAAGAATTCGTCAGCCTGGCCGCCACACAGGCCCTGTCATTCAGCGAGCTATGCCGGCGCTACCGGATCAGCCGCCAGACCGGCTACAAGTGGCTGGACCGTCACAAGGCCGAAGGCCCCGGCGGGCTGGCCGACCGCTCCCGACGCCCGCACCACAGCCCCCTGCGCTCACCTGAACACATCGAAGCGCGGGTGCTGGAACTGCGTCGCGAACATGGCTGGGGCGGACGCAAGATCGAACGGCGCCTGAAGGATCTGGGCGAGACAGAGGTGCCCGCGCCCGCCACGATCACCGAAATCCTGCGCCGCCATGGGCTCATCGATGAACAGGCGTCGCAGCAGCGCCAGCACTGGCAGCGCTTCGAGCACGCGCATCCGAACCTGCTGTGGCAGATGGACTTCAAGGGCGACGTCCAGACGCTGAAGGATGGGCGCTGCATGCCGCTGACGGTCATCGACGATCACTCGCGCTACAACCTCGTGCTGAGCGCCTGCTCGCGTACGACCACACAGGTCGTGCAGGCCGAGCTTGAGCGCGCGTTCCGCTGCTACGGGCTGCCCGCGCGCATCAACACCGACAACGGCGCGCCGTGGGGCTCGCCCAGCGCGCCGGGGCAGCTCACCGAACTCGCGGTCTGGCTGATCCGGCTGGGCATCCTGGTGAGCTACAGCCGGCCGTATCACCCGCAGACCAATGGTAAGGACGAACGGTTTCACCGCACGCTGAAGGCCGAAGTGCTGGACCGGCAGGCCTTCAGCACACATGCGCACATGCAGCAGGCACTGGATCGCTGGCGGCACGTGTACAACGTCGAACGTCCGCACGAGGCACTCGGGATGGCCACGCCCATCACGCGCTACGCGTGTAGCCTGCGCGCGATGCCCGAGCGGGTGCCCGAGCCCGAATACGGCCCCGGCGATGAAGTGTTGCGGGTCAATGCCAGCGGCGTGGTGCGCCTGCGCGGCCAGAAACTGAAGCTGTCGATCGCGCTCAAGGGGCTGCAGGTAGCCGCCCGCATGAGCGAGAAGGAAGACGGGGTGATCGAGATCTGGTTCGCCCATCAGCGGGTCGCAAAACTTGACCTGAAGACTCCCAAACCCTGACCATCAGGTGTCAACGATGTCCCCGTACAGGTGTCAACCATGTCTCCAGTCTGTACACCGCTGCAAAGAAAAGTAGGTGCCGCCCCGCACAGGGGCAACGCTAATAAACCGAAAGCAAATCGCGGATGCCAGCGAAACAGTCAGCGCAGGGGCAACGCATGAAGCACAGATGCGAACCCGCGGATGCCAGCGAAAAAAGCCAGACCAAACAGAGACACAAAGGCAATGCAGATCAACCCCCGCATAACATCACTTCTAGCGTTAGCAGCACTGCTAACAGCCTGCACAACAACCCTGACAAACAAAGGCACCTACTACACAGACACATCACGCGAAGCGCAATACAAAGACACGCGCATCAGATTCCTGGTAATGCACTACACAGAAATCGAAGAAAAAGAATCGCTGGACGTACTGACGCAACAACAGGTCAGCGCACACTACGTAATCCCGGACCATCCCCGCCAGAAAGCTGGCGAGCCCATCATCTGGCAACTCGTCCCCGAATCGCAGCGGGCCTGGCACGCAGGCCTGAGCTCCTGGCAGGGCACAACAGAACTGAACGCCGCCTCGATCGGCATCGAAAACGTCAACCTCGGTCCCATCGACACGCCCCAAGGCCGCACCTGGCAGCCCTATCCGCCGGAACAGGTCAACGCGATGATCCGCCTGTCGAAGGACATCGTCACGCGCTACGGCATTCCGCCGACACGCGTCGTCGGCCACAGCGACATCGCGCCGCAACGCAAGATCGATCCGGGTCCGCTCTTCCCGTGGAAGCAGCTCTACGACGCCGGCATCGGCGCATGGCCCGATGATGCAACCGTCGCGCAGGAACTCGCCGGCCGCGATCCGCACGCGCTCGCCGATGTGCAAAAGCTTCAGCAAAAGCTCGCGCGCTACGGCTATGAAGTCGCGACGGACGGCGTGCTCGACGAGAAGACGCGCCGCGTGTTCGCCGCGTTCCAGATGCATTTCCGTCCCGCCGATTACTCGGGTACGCCGGACGCCCAGACGGACGCGATCGCCCAGGCGCTCCTCGACAAATACGTGCCGGCTAGTGCGCAAGAGCCGGCCAGGACCGCGCCATGAGCGGATTCGGGCGCAATAAGTCGAACCCCGCGCGCCGACTCCGGTAAACTCGATGTTTTCCGCCTGCCTGAAGCATTTCCCATCATGACTCAAGACGAACTCAAGCAACTGGTCGGCCGCGCCGCCGCCGACTACGTGATCGCCAACGTCCCCGAAGGCGCCATCATCGGCGTCGGCACGGGCTCGACCGCGAACTGCTTCATCGACGCGCTCGCCTCGCACAAATCGCGCTATCGCGGCGCCGTGTCCAGCTCGGTCGCGACGACGGCGCGCCTGCAATCGCACGGCATCCAGGTGTTCGACCTGAACGAAATCGACTCGCTCCAGGTGTACGTCGACGGCGCCGATGAAATCGACGCCAGCGGCGCGATGATCAAGGGCGGCGGCGGCGCGCTCACGCGCGAGAAAATCGTCGCGTCGGTGTCGGAGAAGTTCGTCTGCATCGCGGATGCGACCAAGCGCGTCGACGTGCTCGGCCAGTTCCCGCTGCCCATCGAAATCGTACCGATGGCGCGCACCGCGATCGGCCGCCGCGTGACGGCGCTCGGCGGCGTTCCCGTCCTGCGCGTCGCGAAAGACGGCACGCCGTTCATCACCGACAACGGCAACGAAATCCTCGACGTGAAGGGCCTGCGCATCAGCGATCCGCGCACTGTCGAAGCGCACATCAACGCATGGCCGGGCGTCGTGACGGTCGGGCTCTTCGCCGCACGCGGCGCTGATCTGTGCCTGCTCGGCACCGACAAGGGCGTCGAGAAGATCGAATACGCGCGCAGCTAGCCAGTCTGTAAACAACGCCGCGACACGGCGCTACATAACAGCGCCAATCAACAGCACCAGCAGCAAGCATCAACGACGCACCGCCTGCATCACGCAGGCGGTGCGTTTTTTTTTTGCGTGCCGTCCCGATACAGACGGCGAAGCATCCCATCGCGCAAGACCACCATCCTGACAGCGCGTCCATGCGCTCTCCGTTGGGTAGACCACACATCGCCATGCGTGCACCCGACATCGCGCGATCGACGCGTTCATCGGAAGAACGCATTCGTCGAGAGAAAGCGCGTTACGTACGCAAGCGCACATAGCGCGCGTAGTGGTTGCGATCGCATCGACCCGGCACGACAAGGCCTGGCGGGAGACTGTGAATGGTTGGTGGGGTTGCGCACGGAATACTCGACACTGTCCCCTTACCGTAGCGGCGTGGATTCGGATATCGCGAAGAAGGCAACGCTGGCAGCGCGGTACTGCTCGAGCCGCGCATGACAGGCTTGCGGCGATTGACGGATTGCGACGTCCCTGCGGGGAAGATGGTTCGCGGTACGGGAGACAGCCATGGAAACGGCAGGATGGCTAAACAACGACACTGAAAATGCGACGCAGCGGAGTAGGAATATGTCCGAGCTGGTGCAACGTACGATCGATATTGCGCTAATCGTGCTGGGCGCTTTCGGCGCGCGGCACCTGAATCTGAACGTGCTGCAGATCGGGCCGCCGCATGCGCTCGATCCGACACTGGTTGCCTTCGTCGCCGCGCTGGCGCTCTCGGTGTTTCCGGCGTGCGGCACGTATCCGCCGCGAGGCAGCCGCTCCGTCGCGAGCATCGCCGGGCGCACCACGTTCGCGTGGCTTGCGGTGCAGCTGTGCGGGTTGGCGCTGCTTTACGCGATTCATCGCGATCACCTGATTTCGTTGCCGTGGTTCATCTACTGGACGCTCACCACGGGCATTTCGCTGCTCGCTTCGCACACGCTCTTTTTCGCGGAACACAGCGTGTCGCGCCAGGTGGCGGCATGGCTGCGGCGCGAGGACGCGGCGCCCGATCTGCCCGACGTCGAAGCGCACCCGCGCACGATCCGGCACGTCGTCAAACGCGCTTTCGACGTCGTGGCGAGCCTGATGTTCATCGTCGCGCTGTCGCCGCTGCTCGTCGTGCTTGCGCTGGTCGTGAAGAGCGACGGCGGCCCGGCGTTTTATGGGCACACGCGCGTCGGCAGGAACGGGGAGAAGTTTCGCTGCCTCAAGTTTCGTTCGATGGTGGTCAATTCGGAGCAGGTGCTCAAGGATCTGCTCGCCAACGACCCCGCGGCGCGAGCCGAATGGGAGCGCGAGTTCAAGCTCAGGCACGACGTGCGCGTGACAGGCATCGGCCACTTCCTGCGCCGCACGAGTCTCGATGAGCTGCCGCAGCTGTGGAACGTCGTGCGCGGCGAGATGAGCCTCGTCGGCCCGCGTCCGATCATCGCGCAGGAACTGGAGCGCTACGGCGTCAACAGCAAGTACTACCTGATGGCGACACCCGGCATCACGGGGCTGTGGCAGGTCAGCGGGCGCTGCGAGACCGATTACGCGACGCGCGTGCAGCTCGATGTGAAGTATGTGAAGAACTGGTCGCTGCGCAGCGACATCGGCATTCTCTTCAAGACGTTCTTCGTGGTGATCAGGGGCAATGGTGCTTACTGACGAAGGAGCGGACGAAGGAGCGGACGAAGCGGCAGCGAGTCAGGGAAGCACCGTGGCGTGGTTGGTGGCGTGAACGAGAGCAGAGCGGAACAAGGCAAAAAATATAACGACAGATGGCGGACACAGGCCGTCGTCGATTGCGCACAGGACGCAGCGACGGCCAACAGTCAAGGTGGGGTTGAAAGATGAGATTCGATAGCGTTTGGCGAACGGGGATCGCGCGGGCGCGCGCGATTCGCCCGGAATCATGGAGGCGAGGGATGGACACGATTGCGTGGCCGGACGGGGCACGCGCGATCGGTGCCGCGGTGTTGCGATATCTCGCACCCGTGGCAGCGGCCGTTGCGTTGGCGGGATGTGCGTTTTCTCCGGGGATGACCTATCGGGGTTCATATACGGACAGCGCAGGCGCGACCTCGCAGGTCGCGGCGGCTCGCGAGGCGGGTTCGCACGAGGCGTCGGGCGGCGATCGCGCGCCCGCGGGCTCGCTGGTCGAGATCACGGACGACCTCGTCGAAAAGCAGTTGCTCGCGCAGCCATCGGGTATCCCCGACGGCGTGCGCAGCCTGTTCGCGAAGGCGGGTCCGTATCAGGTCGGTCCCGGCGACATCCTGAACATCGTGGTGTGGGATCACCCGGAACTGAATCTGCCCGCCGCCGGTGGTGGCGGCTCGGACTCGTCGGGCGCGAATTCCGTCGCGGCGGGCTACACGGTCGACACCGACGGCTTCATCCAGTACGCGTACATCGGGCCCGTCAAGGTGGCGGGGCTCACGGAGATGGGCGTGCGCGATCTGCTCTCCAGCAAGCTCGGGCGCTATGTGCGGCAGCCCCAGGTGACCGTGCGCGTGCAAACCTATCGCAGCAAGCGCGTCTATCTCGATGGCGAAGTGAAGACGCCCGGCGTGCAGGTGCTCAACGACATGGTGATGACCTTGCCCGAGGCGATCAATCGGGCGGGCGGTTTCACCGACCGGTCCGATCGCTCGCGCGTCGCGCTCACGCGCGGCGACGAGACGGTGATCGTCGACATACCGGACATGATCCGCAAGGGCGTCAACCCGGACCGGATCATCATGCGCGACGGCGATCTGGTGCGCATCTACGCGCAGAACGACAGCAAGGTGTTCGTGATCGGCGAAGTGCAGCGCCCCGGCGGATTGCCGTTCAACAACGGACGCATGACGCTGAACCAGGCGCTGGGCGACGCGGGAGGCATCAGCCAGGTCTCCGGGGACGCGTCGCAGGTGTATGTCGTGCGTAATCGCGATGCGGGCAAGCGCGTGGTGTATCACCTCGACGCAACGTCGGCCTCGGCGATGGCCACGGCCGACTCGTTCGAACTCAAGCCGAACGACGTCGTGTTCGTCGACGCGTCCGCGCTCGTGAAATGGAGCCGCGTGATCGGCCTGATTCTGCCTGCGACACAGGCGGCGGCGACGACCCGGGCGATCGGCTACTGACAGCCGTATATCGATGCACGTGCCCGCCACGTTGGCGGGCACCGACGGAGAGACAGATTGAAACAGCGCGAATATCTGCTAGAGGGGTCGCTCGACGACGGCATGGCGCCGCCGGACGGCGGGTATGTCGGCAAGCTTCTCGACACCCTGTATGAAGGCCGGAAGACCATCGTCATCGTCACGATGCTCTTTACGCTCGTGGGCATCGTCTACGCGATGCTCGCGCGTCCTGTGTATCAGGCGGACATGCTCATCCACGTGGAAGACAGCGACGGCGCGACCAAAAACGCGCTCGCCGATCTGTCGGCGATGTTCGCCGTCAAGACGGCGGCCTCGGCGGAGATCGAAGTGCTGCGCTCGCGGATGGTCGTCTCGCGCGCCGTCCAGGCCACGCAGCTCTACATCAGCGCCACGCCGCGCTATTTCCCGGTGGTGGGCCGCTGGATCGCGACGCACCTGAACGTGTCGAGCTGGTCGGGCCGCGGCGGGTACGCGTGGGGCGACGAGGCGATCAGCGTGAGCCGGTTCGACGTGCCCGACCGCCTGCACGGCGCGCGATTCATCCTCACGTACAAAGGCAACGGCGAGTACGTCCTTGTTCACAATGGGATGGACCTGCGGGGCAAGGTCGGCGAAACGCTGCATGTCGAGGTGCCGGGCGGCGCGATCGACCTGCTGGTGAGCGCGATCGACGGTCATTCGGGCGCGACGTTCGAACTGTCGCGTTCGTCCGAGCTTGCGGCGACGCTCGATCTGCAAAGCCGGCTGATGATCTCCGAGAAGGGCAAGGAGTCGTCGGTGATCGGCGCGGCGCTGGAAGGCGGCGACCCCGTGAAGACGAGCGTGATCCTGAACGCGATCGGCAACGAATACATGCGCCAGAAAGTGCAGCGCACGCAGGAAGAAGCCGAAAAGTCGATCGCGTTCCTGAACCAGCAGTTGCCGGAACTGAAGGCGACGCTCGAAAGGGCCGAAGAAGAATACAACCAGTTCCGCTCCGAGCACGGCGCCGTCGATCTCGGCGCCGAAGCGGCGGCCTTGCTGCAGAGCACGGCGGCTGCGCAAGCCCGCATCGCCGACTTGCGCCAGCAGCGTGCGCAACTCGACGCGCGGTACATGCCCGACAACCCCGCGCTGATCGCCATCAACGGGCAACTGTCGGAGGCCGAGAAGGCGATGGCCGAACTCGGCGTCCAGACCAAGCGGCTGCCGCCCCTCGAACAGAGCGTGCTGCGTCTGCAACGCGAAGTCCAGGTCGACACGAACATCTACACGAACCTGTTGAACACCAAGGAGCAGATGCGCCTGCTCAAGGCGGGCAAGGTCTCGAACGCGCGCCTGATCGACAGCGCCGCGGTGCCCGAAGGCCCGATCCGGCCCAGGCGGACGCTGATCGTCGTGGCGGGATCGCTCACGGGTGTGTTCGTCGGCGCGGCGATCGTGCTGTTCCGGCGCAGGATGAATAGCGGTATCGCAATGGTCGATGAAATCGAGGCAGGCGCGGGCCTGCACGTGTACGCCTCGGTGCCGCGCAGCCGCGTACAGCAGACGCTCGCGCGCCGGCTGCCCGAAGGCGTACCCGGAACGTGCAGCGTGCTGGCGCGGACGGCATCGTTCGACGCCGCCGTCGAGAGTCTGCGCAGCTTCCGCGGCGCGCTCGAGTTTGCGTTGCGCGATGCACCCAATCATGTCGTTCTGCTCGCCGGTCCGACGCCGATGGTGGGTAAGTCATTCGTGTCGGTGAACCTGGCGGCGCTGCTCGGCTCGTCGGGGCAGCGCGTGCTTCTCATCGATACCGACTTGCGGCGCGGCACGCTGAACGCGTATGTGGGCGTGCGTTCGATGCCGGGCATCACCGACATCATGCAAGGCGCGCCTTACGAGAGCGTGGTACATCGGCAGATCATGCCGGGTGTCGATTTCGTCGCTAACGGCGGTTACGTGGCCAATGCGAGCGAATTGCTCCGGCATAGCCGCTTCAGACGCTTCGTCGAGTGGGCAGACGGCGAATACGACGTCGTGCTGATGGACGCACCGCCCATTCTGCCCGTCGCCGATTCTGGCATCGTCGCTCATCTGGCGGGCATGGTGTTCCTTGTCGCGCGCCAGGGCGTGACGAGCGTGTCGGACCTGCGCGAATCGGTGCGGCGCTTCGGACAGATCGGCGTGCCCATCCGCGGCGTGGTCTTCAACGACATGACCTCGCGGCCCGGCAAGTACGGCAGCGAGTATGCAGCTTATGGCTATGCGAGCTACAGCAACGCAGACGGCGACGTGGGCAACGCAAGCAACGCAAGCAACGCGAGTTGAGCGCATGACGGGCATCGCGGGCGGTAACGACGCTCAGCGATGCCGGTGTGTCCTGTGAACGTATCAACGCAGTGGCGATCGACGCCGGACGGCGGTGTTCGCGGCAGATCATCGCCCGTGCACCGTCAATGCACCGTCAATGCAGCCAGTTGCCGAAGCATGGCCCGGGTATGGGTTTCGACATCGGGTTTCGACATCGGGCCACGCCCATCGGACACAGCGAGTCAGCTGTTTCTCCACTCCCCAATATGAATGTTTCGCCGACGCCGTCGAATCGCTCCGCGACCTGACGGCTTTGCGCGTCCCAGACTCCGTTGAACGGTCCGTCGCGAAGGCCGTGGCAGGCGCTACCCGGTCGACGCCGTCGACCGCCTGAAACGCTCCGGGATTGCGCTGCGCGTGAGCGATGAATGGCGCACACGTTCCGCGTGAGAGCGTCGTGTGCGGCAACGGATTCGCGGCCTAGGCCTGCCCGCCGGATTCGCGCAATCGCACGGCGGGCGCAGGTTGCAGCAGTCGACGCGCGCTTTTGTGCAGCGGTCTGTCGACGAACCAGTAGAGCGCGACGCCGACGGCCGTCGCCATGACGATGATGAGCGTCACGCCGATGGGCGCCGTTGCGCGGAAGCTGTCGGGCGCGCTCGCCAGCAGTCTGCGCGCGGCTTCGACGCAATACGGATGGCTCAGATAGATCGCATAGCTGGCATCGCCGATCAACAATGCGCCTTTCGTCAACGAGCCGGAACCGATCGCCGGTTCGAGACTCAGGCTGCTGGCGACCAGCAGGAAGGCGGGAACGCCGAAATAGACCAGATGCGCGCGCGACAGTTCGTTCCAGTTGATGTACGCCATCGATACATAAGCGGCCACTGCGATGAACCCGGCAAGCACAGGCGGAATACGGACGCCGCGTTTCCACAGCCGGTAGGCGACGAAGCCGAGCGGGAACTCGAAGATGCGCTGATAGGAATAGAACTCGGCGATGGCGTCGCGTGAACCCGACGCGGATGCCGCGCAGAAAATCACCAGGATGATCGCGGACGCAAACAGCAACCGGTACCGGCGCAGCATTCCCAGCGAGACGGCCGCGACCGCATAGAACATCATTTCGTAGTTCAAGGTCCAGCCGACGAACAGCATCGGGAAAATCAGGCCGCTTTCCTTGCGATACGGAATGAAGAACAGCGACTTCAGCAGATTGCCGAGATCGGCTGCCGTCGAGCTGAAGAGGGTGGGTGCGACGAGCGTGCCGGCCAGGACGACGAACGTCAGCAGCCAGTACAGCGGCACGATCCGCGCAATGCGATCCAGCACGAAACGCCGCGGGTTGAGATGGGGCGTGTCGAGCACAAGAGCGATCACGAATCCGCTCAGCACGAAGAAGATGTCGACGCCGAACTCGCCGAACGTGTGCCCCGTCGGCGCCATGATGTGATAGAAGATGACGCTGACGGCTGCCACGCCGCGCAACACGGTAAGGGACTGTAGCTTGTTCATGTCGGGAGCGCGGTCCGCGCATAAGCTCTGCATTTTCGCGGCTATTCTGACATTACAAATGCTTACGCGAGTGTGCAGTTGTGTGCGTGACCGCACGCACGGCAGCAACTGCCTCCACTGTCCCCACGCTTTCACGCGTCTGCGTCTGCCCGTCTTTTCTCATCCGGATATTTCTATCGCCTTGTCGTCATGACCTGAATCGACGGGGATGTTCGTCAACGCACGTTGGGTCTTCGGACGGGATAGTAGCCTCAACGCATGATTCGCCGCGTGCCATGAAGATACACGCATGCCTTTCGGATAATCGCCGTCGAGCGCACCTGGAACCCTCATGAAGAAAGTGCTGAAAGCCATTCTGATGCATAGCGTCCTGGGCGCCTGGCTCGGGAAGGTGCCAGGCGTGTCGCGGCTTTACGCAAGAACCGTCTGGTACGCGCAGATGAATCATTATTTCGGCCTTTACGGTAGCTTCGAAGATGCCGAGCGCGCCGCGACGGGTTACATGAAGGTCGGCTGGAACGACGAAGGCATCGCGAAAGTGCTCGTCAACGAGAAGCCGGAAGAGCCGCCGCAAGTCTTTCAGACATCGCAATTCGCCGTGTTGCTCTGGCTCACCAAGCTGCTGAAGTCGGGCCACGCGATTCTGGACATCGGCGGCGCGGGCGGGGTCTTCTACGAAATCTGCATGCGCTACGGCCTTCTGTCCGCGCCGATGCGCTGGCATGTGGTCGATGTTCCAGAGATGGTGAAGCGCGGCATCGCGCGCCATGAGCAGCTGAAATCGCCGATGATCAGCTTCGGCACGGATCTCGTGGAAGCACCCGCATCCAACATCATGCTGATGCTGGGCGTCATGCAATATCTGCCCGATCCGCTCGGCGAAAAAGGGCCGGGCATTCTCGAAAGCGTGCAGACGCTTCCGTCGCACATCCTCATCAACAAGGTGCCGCTGATGGACGACGGCGAAGCGTGGACGATCCAGAATCACGTGACGAGCGCGATGCCATACCGGCTCTTCAGCCGTCGCAAGTTCATGGACTATTTCGAAGCGCACGGCTACCGTCTGCGCGACCGCTGGATCGTTCCCGAACTGAGCATCGACATTCCGTTTCATCCCGAACGTACCGTGCCGTTTCTCGAAGGCGTCCATTTCGAACGTCATCCCGTCGCGGCAGCCGCGTAGCGACGCGCCGCCCAGAAAGGACGGGGTGTGGGATGCAGTGGCCGCACGCCTGATGAAGTGCATTCGCGTTGTGTTTCTCTAACCTGTGAAGGTGTCCCATGTCTGTGCCGAGCGATGCGGCTGTATTGAGTGATCCAGCACACGAACCGCCCTTCGACGACAAGATGCTTCGCGTGTCCGGAAGCGACTTCAGAAGCCGTTTCAATCTGCATTCGTTCCAGTTCGAGCATACGTTGCACCGGACGGGGCTGTTCGAGATTCCTCGCATCGTCGAACTTGCAAGGCGGATCATCGACAGCCATTCGAATCGCGATTTCAGCGCGCTCAACTTCAAGCGCGCGTCGATCGATGCAAAGTTCACGGCGATGCCGCCGGGCGAGCGGCTCGCGGAAACGGTTGCCCGTCTGGGTGAAATGGGCACGTGGATCAAGCTGAGCCGCGCGCAGGACTACGACCGCGAGTACGCGCAAGTGCTGGACCGCATCACGTCCGAGCTCGAAGACCTGTCCGGCCTGCCGCTGCGTAAGGACATCACGTGGGCAACGATGACGCTGTTCCTCGCGTCGCCGAAGATCGCCACGCCGTTTCATATCGATCACGAAACCAATTTCCTCTTCCAGGTGCAGGGCTCGAAGGACGTGTGCCTGTTCCCGGCGAGCGACCGCGAGCTGGTACCGGACCAGGAAGTCGAACGCTTCTATAACGGCAATGCGGAAGCCGCGCGCTATCGCGAGGAAATGCAGAATCGCGGTACCGTCTATCGGCTGACGCCGGGACAGGTCGTGCATCACCCGCCGTTGGCGCCGCACTGGGTGCAGAACGACGACAACATCTCGGTGAGCGTGAGCATCGGCTACTGCATGAAGCCGCTCGAGGAACGCGCGAGGGTCTATCAGGCGAACTACATTTTGCGCACGATGGGACTCAGGCCGTTGCCGCCCGGACTGTCGCCGTTGCGCGACAGCCTGAAGAGGAGGGTCATCTCGACCTTCGAGCATCGCGATCCGAAGAGCTACTACGACATCGTATTCGCGCCCATGAACCGGCTGAAATCGCCGTTGAATGCGGTACGGCGGCTGGTCGGACGTTGACTGCACCGGCGCGCCGGAATGGGCGCGCCGTTTTCCCGCACTCGCGCGCGACGCCGCTGTTCAGGTTCCCGGCGTATCCGCCGGCGTGATTTCCAGCAGAATGACGTGATCGGGTACGTCCACGGGCAGTTGACGCACGTCGCGATGGCTCGCCTGCGGCTCGGCCGAAACGAGCGGATCGTACACGTCGACATGGCGCACCGATGCACCGAAATCGATGCTGATGCGAGCGGGTGGATGCGTCACGGGCTTGCCGTTCGCGCGGTCCCAGATCTGCGTCTCGTTCCATAGCGCCAGCACGAAGCGTCCGTCCTTCTTTTGCAGCAGCAGGCTGTTTGCAGACACGGGCATGTCGGCGAGCGTATAGGGCAGCGTGCTGCGCGCCGGGTCTTTTGTCCTGCGCGCCGTGCCGGCTTTCAGGATCGTCGTGAGATTGCGGATCGCGTAGGCTACCGGCTTGGGACTGTTGTCGAAGCGAAACATGCCGAAGTGCATTTCGCCGCTCTTGTTCTGCGGATCGGCTTTTTCGTCGAGCAGTTCGTAGACATAGATCCGCTTCACGCCCGCCACGGCTGAATCCAGGTAGCCGTTCAACACGGCCTTGGCCTGCGTCGGCTCGTCGACGCCAATCATGTACCAGCCCGATTGCGGCATCGAGAAATAGCCGAATTCGGTGATGACGATCGGCAGGTTGAATTTCTTCACGCTATAGATAGCCGCGGGAATCCAGCTGCCGCCCGGCGAGTTGTACGTCGGCTGATTGCCGTTCTGCGGATATGCATGCTGATTCGCGTAATCGGCGGAATCGGCGCGCGACTCGACCGTTCTCGTGTCGAAGCCCGTCAGATCGTAGACGGGAACGCCCTTGAGTTCCGGCGTGCCGCGTACGCGCGTGTAGATTTCACGCTGCGCGGCGAGTCCGGCAGCCTGCCCCGTGAGCCCGCGATAGGGGATCGGAAAGTTGTCGATCTCGTTGAAGCCTTCAATGGCCGCGATGCTGCCGGGCACTTCCGTGTTCAGGCGCGCGGCGAGTTCGATCGACTCCGCAATGTTCGAGCGCACGAGGAAATTGAACCTGACGCCGCGCTGTGCGAGATACGCGTAGCTGGCGAACGGCGCGCTCGGGCCGGGCGTGTAGTCACGCGCGTGACGGATGCCGAGCCATGCCATGTCGTCGGCGACATTGCGCACGTTCAGATACGCGCCATCCGTGTAGTTGACGTGGGTGACGACGCCGAGCGTGTCGAGGAAGGCGTCGACGGGCATCATCCGCACAGGATTGTCGGCCGCGTGTGCCGCCGCTGCGCCGGCGAGCACGCAGACGCACGCCGCGACACTCGCGACGGCGCGCGCGCCCGTCCTCATGCGCGAAGCGCGAGAGACGGGTGGGGAGGCCGCGAGGCCGGGGAGGGTTGCGACGGGATGCTTCACGGCGAATTCCTCGCGTGCGAACGTCGCCGGTTTCGGGCGCTTTGTTCCTTGCCGGCGACTGGATGAGTTGGCCTTTTCTGAAGGCGCGTGCAGCGCACATTCTGCTGCGTCGTTGCATCCCCGGTGTGTGCGACGGCGAACGGATAGGGTCCACGAAGAAACATCGCGCGGACCCGACGCAATCTTCTTTCATCCTGCGCATCGGACAACACGTCGCGATCTGTGTGCGGGTTCACGTAATGCGCCATTCATGCGCGATCCACGATGCGGGCGGAACGCGAATCGACCTGCCATGCGCGCCGGCGAACATTCGCGGGGGAGCGGACCGGCTACGCTCGCGTCATATGAACTACATGGCGTGGCGTGTCGGATCCGTCGTCTCGGCGACGGTCGATATGAGCGATGCCCGGACCCTGTCGATGACACACGTGCCTCGCCCCAACCTGCTGATCAACGGCCGCTTTCTCGGCCGCCGTGCGACAGGGGTCGACCGCTTCGCGTTCGAGACCATCCGTGCGCTCGATCAGCTGATCGAACTGCGCGATCCCCTCGTCGCCGGATTGCGGGCTGAGATCGTCGTACCCGAAGCGCTGACGGATATGCCCAACCCCTTCCGCCACGTCGGATTGCGGGCAAGCGGGAAGGGCGGCGGTCTGCGCTGGGAGCAGCTTGCGCTGCCGTACGCCGCGCGCGGGCGGCTGCTTCTCAACCTGTGCAATTCGGGACCGCTGCTGTATTCGCGTCAGGTGACGGTGCTGCACGACGCAGCGCCAGCGCGCGTGCCCGACAGCTATAGCCGCTCGTTCGTCGCCTGGTACCGGCTGATGGCGCCGCGCCTTGGCCGCGTGTCGCGGCGTGTGATCACCGTATCGGAATTCTCGCGGCGCGAGCTATGCGACGCATACCGGATTCCGGCCGGCAAGATCGGCGTCGTGCCGGAGAGCGGCGAGCATATGTTGCGCATGCCCGTGGATGAGGACGCCGTCGTGGCGAAGCTGGACGGGCGGCCGTTCGTGCTCGCTGTCGGCAGCCTCAACCGGCACAAGAACTTCCGGCTCGTGGCCGACGCCGCGCGTCTCATCGTTGATGCGCAATTCGACATCGTCGTGGTCGGCGGCGGCGATGCGCGCGTGTACGGAGAGGGTAAGGACGCGTTGCCGGCCTTCGTGAAGCACCTGGGCTACGTGACGGATGGTGAACTGGCCGCGCTTTACCGGCGTGCCGCGTGCTTCGTCTATCCGTCGCGCTACGAAGGCTTCGGGCTGCCGCCTGTCGAAGCGCTGGCGCTGGGCTGTCCCGTCATCGCGTCCAGGCTGCCGTCCGTCCAGGAAGCCTGCGGCGACGCCGCGCTCTACACGTCACCGGACGACCCCGCCGAACTCGCCCGTCTGCTCGAACGCATCACCGCCGACGCCGCATTGCGTGCGAGCCTGCGCGAGCGCGGCCGAGCGAGGACAGAAGAACTGACCTGGCGCGCGACGGCCGCCCGGTTGATCGAGGAGATCTCGCCGTGGCTAATGTGACTCTTGCCCCAACCGCTGGCATCGACTTCCGACGTTTCGGCCGGGTCGCGCTCGTGCATGAC
Organism: Paraburkholderia sabiae; assembly: GCF_030412785.1. Taxonomy (NCBI): domain Bacteria; kingdom Pseudomonadati; phylum Pseudomonadota; class Betaproteobacteria; order Burkholderiales; family Burkholderiaceae; genus Paraburkholderia; species Paraburkholderia sabiae. Next base: position 5,077,456 of record NZ_CP125295.1, on the reverse strand, counting down.
TGGCTCGCTGCGTACGCGGGTTCGGAGAAAGTGGTCGAGCAGATTCTGCAGCTCTTTCCCCACGCCGATCTCTACAGCGTCGTCGACTTTTTCCCTGAAGCGCAACGCGGCGTGCTGGGCGGCAAGCGCGCTCATACGTCGTTCATCCAGCACCTGCCGCGCGCACGCAAATCGTTTCGTCATTACCTTCCGCTGATGCCGCTCGCGATCGAGCAGTTCGATCTGTCCGGCTACGATCTCGTGATCTCGTCGAATCATGCGGTGGCCAAAGGCGTATTGACCGGGCCGCATCAGGTGCACGTGAGCTATGTGCATTCGCCCATTCGCTACGCGTGGGATCTGCAGCATCAATATCTCGCCGAAGCAGGGATGCAGCGCGGCGTCAAAAGCTGGATCGTGCGTCTGCTGCTGCATTACATGCGCATCTGGGACCACCGGACCGCGCAAGGCGTGGATGCCTTCGTCGCCAACTCGGCGTTCGTCGGACGACGCATCAGAAAAGCCTACGGAACCGAGGCCACGGTGGTCTATCCGCCCGTCGATGTCGAGCGGTTCGAACTCAGCACGCAGCGTGAGGACGTGTATCTGATCGCCTCGCGCATGGTGCCGTACAAGCGCATTCCGCTGATCGTCGAGGCGTTCACGGCGATGCCGTCGCGGCGCCTGGTGGTGATCGGCGACGGCACCGATTTCGCGCGTGCCAAGGCTTGTGCGACGCCCAATGTGACGCTGCTCGGCTATCAGCCCGACGAGGTGCTGGTCGAGTGGATGCAGCGTGCGCGCGCGTTTGTTTTTGCAGCGGAAGAGGACTTCGGCATTTCCGTCGTCGAGGCGCAGGCGTGCGGGACGCCCGTCATTGCGCTGGGCCGTGGCGGCGTGCGGGAGATCGTCGTCGAGTCGTCCGACCCCGAGCGGGCGACGGGACTCTTCTTCAACGAGCAGAGCGTGACTGCCATCGTCGACGCCGTCGAGCGCTTCGAGCAGTTGCCGCCGTTCAGCGCCGAGGTGTGCCGCAGCAATGCGATGCGGTTTACGAAAGAGCGGTTCCGCCGCGAGTTCATGGCGGTCGTGGAGAGCGCCGTCGAAGCCGGCCGCGTGCCGACCGGTTCCGCGCTGCCGGAGATTCGCCGCTGGCGCTCTGCCTGAGCCGTGCAACAACAGGTCCGCTCGTGCAGGCGCGCACCGGCGGACAGGAGATGAAGCAGTGCCGTCCATATACGGAATCATCGTTATCCTGATCGGGCTACTGGTGCTCTATACGTCGTTTCGCGGCGCGATTTACGCGATGGCGGCGTTTTCGCTGTTCGCCTGCACGCAGGCGCTCGGATTGGGCAGCATCGGCATCATGCCCGCGCAGCTTTTCCTCGTCTTCTTTGCGCTGAGAGCCTTCAATCTGTCGGGCGGAAAGGGGATCACCGATGCGTTCGCGATGGACAAGGCGGGGTTCTGGCTGCTCTGCACCACCGTGTGGGGTGTCGCAGGCGCTGTGATATTGCCGCGTCTCCTGCAAGGCTCGACGCTCGTGTTTCCCGTCGATCGCGGCATCACGGGTGCGGCGATGCTGCAGCCACTCGGCCCCGTCTCCGGCAATCTGTCGCAGGCGATCTATTGTGTCGGCGATCTGGTGGTGTATGCGTGCATGGTCGCGTTCCTCAAATATCGCGGCGCGTATCGGGCGCTCGCGAGCGGCATTTTTCTGCTCACATGCCTGGACGTTGCCGCAGGCGTGATCGATTTCGTCACGCATGCGGCCGGTCTCGATGTGATGTCGGTTATCAAGACCGCTTCGTACGCGGATCTGAGCGGCGAAGAACTGGGCGGGCTGGTGCGCATCACGGGCACCTTTGCCGAGACCTCTGCGTTTTCGAGTTTTACGCTGCCGCTGTTCGTCTTTTGCCTCAATCTCTGGCTGCTCGGTTATCGGCCGAAAATGGCGGGCTTGCTCGCCATCGCGACGGGCACGCTGCTGCTGATGTCAACGTCGGGCACCGCGTATGTCGGGCTGGCCGCGTACATGGGCGTGCAGATGATCAGCCGGCCGGGTCGTGTTTCGCCCGGCGCGGTCGAGCGCCAGCAGCGCATGTGGATCATTGCAGCCTGCGCTGGCGTGCTCGGCACGCTTTACGTGATCCTGTTCATGCCGGGTGTGGCGAAAGCGCTTGCCGACTTTGTCGACACCACCGTGATGAGCAAGGCGGACAGTTCGTCCGGCATCGAACGGATGAGCTGGAACACGCAAGGCGTGACCAATTTCCTCGATACCTACGGGATCGGCGTTGGCCTGGGCAGCATTCGCGCATCGAGCTTCGTCGTTGTCGTGCTGGCGAATCTCGGCGCGGTGGGCGTGGTCTGCTACGGAATGTTTCTCGCCAAAACGCTGCTGTCGCCCGTGTCGACGCATTATCCGCCGACGGAGCGCGCCGTTTGCCATGCGGCGCGACACGGCATGATCGCGACGCTGATCGTCGCGTCGCTTGCGGCCGGCGTGTTCGAACTCGGTTCGACCTTCTACATGTTCGCGGCGGCAGCGGGCGCGCTGTCGCAGCGTGCGCCCAGACGCGTGCCGAGGAGTCGCGAGTGGGTGACGCAGCACGTGCATGAAGGGGTGCCGGACTCGCGCTGACAAGCCATGCTTGCGCTTGCACGATGTTCCCGTTTGCGTGGGTTAGCCAGCAGTACGGCGCGGGTTGCATCGATAACATGTGCGTCGACATGCTGAAGATTGGATTCGAGTATCTGCCGGGGAACGATCATGTCCAGTGAAACGAGCCTGCCTTCGTCAGGCGGGAAAGCAAAGGTTTGCCTGATCTTCGCGACTCGCGGGCGTGCCGAAGTGCTCGAGCGTGTGGTGTCGTTCGTCGATTCGCAGACGGTAAGGCCGGATCTGATCATCGTTTCCTGCGTGTCGGACGAAGACGCCGGCCATCTTGCGAACCGGCCCGGGCTGCTTGTCATCAAGGGGCGGCCTGGCCTTACCGCGCAACGCAACCACGCGTTGAAACAGGTATCCGACGACTTCGACGTCGTGGTCCTGCTGGACGACGATTTCCTGATGCACGACCGATGGATCGCGGAAGTACTCAAGGCGCTGGATAGCGATCCTTCCATTGCCTGTGTCACGGGAACGGTACTCGCCGACGGCATCCATGGACCGGGTTATTCCGTCGAAGAAGGGCAGGCGATCCTCGCAAGGGCGACGGACGTTCCATGCAGTCTGCGCATCGTGCCGACGGGTGGCCCGTACGGGTGCAACATGGCGTTCCGGGCTCGCAGCATCGCGGGGCTGCGCTTCGATGAGCGTCTCGTGCTCTACGGCTGGCAGGAAGATCGCGACTTCGGCGGTCAGATCTGGAATCGCGGCGGCCGTGTGGTTCGCATCAACACGGCGCTCGGCGTGCATCTGGGTGTGAAGCGAGGCAGGGTATCGGGCCGCAAGCTCGGCTATTCGCAGGTCATCAATCCCCTCTATCTGGCGAGAAAGAAGACCATGCCGTTGCGCGCCGCGCTCGATCACGTGATGCGCAATGTGGCGAGCAACATCGTGCGCAGTTTCGCGCCGGAGCCGTGGGTCGACCGCCGCGGGCGTCTGGGCGGCAACCTGATCGGCCTGTGGGATTTCATTCGCGGCCGCTTGACGCCTGAACGGGCGGCCAATCTTTGAAAAACCGAACGACTTCGATTCCGCCAACCTTCTGCCAGCGAGGCCATGCTGATGTACAAGACGATAGCGTTTAACGGCAAGTTCTTTGGGGCGGGCCCAACGGGCGTGCACAAGGTTGCCGAGCAACTCATCGCCGCCACGGATGCATTGATTTCGGAGCAGTCCGCTGACGACGTCGACTACGCGCTCGTCGTCAGAAACAGCGTCAAGGTGCCGTCTTACCGGAAAATCATGTGCGTCCAGGAAAATCCGCTGGCTCGCCGGATGCACCGGATCATGTGGGAACAATGCTATCTGCCGCTCGCGCGCAGGAAGGATTTCATTCTCAATCTCTGCAATCTCGGCCCGCTGTGTCATCGCGATTCGGCAACGATGATTCACGATGCGCAGGTTTACTCGGCACCGGACTCGTATTCGCTGGGCTTCCGGCTGTGGTACAAATTCCTGTTCTTTTTCATCGGCAGGCGGCACCGGCTCATCGTCACGGTGTCGGAGTTCTCCCGCAACGAACTCGTACGCTACGGCGTCGCAAGCGCCGACAAGATCGTGGTCGTCCACAACGGCTGCGATCACGTGCTGCAGGTACGGCCCGACGACAGCAAGGTCGCGGCGCTGCACCTCACGCCGAAGCGCTACGTCCTCGCGCTCGCCAACACGCAGAAGCACAAGAACATCGGCATTCTCCTCAAGGCTTTCGCGAAGCCTGAAATGAAGGACATTACGCTGGTTCTGTTCGGCGGCGCGAGGAAAACCGACTTCGAGGAAGCGGGGCACGCGGTGCCCGCCAATGTGACATTCACCGGCTGGGTTAGCGATGCCGAACTGGTCGGTCTCATGACCAACGCGGGCGTGCTGGCGTTCCCGTCGCTCACGGAAGGGTTCGGGTTGCCGCCGCTGGAGGCGATGGCGCTCGGCTGTCCCGTCGTGGCCGCGCCCTTCGGCGCGCTGCCCGAGGTCTGCGGCAATGCCGTGCTGTATGCCGACCCTTTCGACGCGGACGCATGGAGCCAGCAGATGCTCACCGTGCTCGACGATTGCGCCGTGCGTCAGTCGCTGATATCGACGGGACGTCGGCAGGCGGGCATCTTTACATGGAAACAGGCGGCTCGAAATCTGTTCGACGCCGTGAGAGCCGTCGCCCCTGCTTACCCGCGATAGAACGGGAAAGCAGGGCAGCGCGTTCGGTCTCGCGCTTCGTCGCTTTACCACGGTGCTGTCGGCGCGAACCGGTTTGGGAGGACAACGCAATGAAGAAGCTGGAGTCGGTCCAGGTGCTCCGCGCCGTCGCGGCCATGCTGGTGGTGTTTTGCCACGCAGCGGGGCAGGTGGGCGGCCACGGCGCACATGCGTCGCAGATATGGACGCTCGTCAACATCAAGGGGCTGTTCGGCGTCGATATCTTCTTTGTCGTCAGCGGCTTCGTGATGATGTACATCATTTCGGGGCAGCGCTCCGGCGGCACGACGGCGCGCCGGTTCTTCGGCGAGCGCATCGTGCGTGTCGTGCCGCTGTACTGGGCGGTGACGCTGCTGTCGATCGGTATCGGTCTCGCGCTGCCGGCGCTCAAGTACAAGAACTGCTACGAGGTCGGGTATGTGTTGCGCTCGCTGTTTTTCATACCGGCCATCAATCCGCTGACGGGTGCGCCGGAGCCGGTGCTCGGACTCGGCTGGACGCTGAACTTCGAGATGTTCTTCTATACCGTCATATCGCTGGTCCTGCTGCTCGGCGTGCGGCGCGTCTATCTCGCGATCGTGGCGATCTTCGTGACGCTCGTCACGCTCGGGCTCGTGTTGAAGCCCGAGTACCTGATCCTGAAGGGATGGACGCATACCATCATTCTCGAGTTCGTGTTCGGGGTGATGTTCGCGCAGTTGCGTCTGTCGGGGTTCCGGATCGGCGGCACGACTCAGGTCGCGCTGATCCTCGCGGGCGTGGCCGGCTGGCTGATGACGGGGCCCTCCGCGGACGGCACGTTCGACATGCGCGGCCTCATTTGGGGGCCGCCCGCCGCCGCGATCTTCGCGGGCGTCGTCATGGGCCGTCGCGACGTGCAGTATCCGAAGCTGCTTCTGCTGATCGGCGACGCCTCGTACAGCCTGTATCTCACGCATCTCTTCATCATGCGGGCGTCGTGGCTGATCGCAAACCAGCTGTCTGTCGGCGACGCGCTGCGTATCGCCGCGTTCTTCGCGCTGTTCGTGCCCGGCTGCGTGTGCTTTGCGATCGTGTCCTACCGGAAGTTCGAAATGCCGGGCATGCGCTTCGGGCGGCGCTTTCTGCTGGCGCGGCAAGACAAGGGTGGCCTCGCCGAAGGCGTTTCGGCTGGAACGCAGCAGGTGAGAACCTGAGATGACTATCGCCACGGGACGTCCCGCCCGACTCTACGGACTGGAGCATCTGCGCTTTCTCGCGGCCTTTGCCGTCCTGATACACCACATCCTCGAAGAGGCGTCGGGCAGTCCGCTCGCGCTCGTCTCACCCTCGGCGCAGCGGATAGGCGCGTGCGGCGTCGATATCTTCTTCGTCATCAGCGGCCTGGTGATGTGGCATACGACGTCGGGGTTCTCCGCGCAGACATCAGCCAAAGGTTTCGTCGCGCGACGTCTCACGCGCATCATGCCGTCGTACTGGGCGTGTCTCGCGATCGTCGTCGCGCTGGCCGCGAGCGGCGTCGCTTACCGGCACGTTCCGCTCGATGGCGTCGGCATTGTCGAATCGATTCTGCTGCTGCCGCCGACGGCGGCGTCCGGCCTGATCATGGGCGTGTCGTGGACGCTCGTCTATGAGCTTTACTTCTACGCTATCTGTACGGCCGTGCTTTGTCTTCCGTGGCAAAGGTATCGCGTGGCATGGATCGCGGTGCTGCTCGCGGGTGTGCCCGTCGTCCTCGACCTTGCGGGCGCCACGACGTCGGCCCGTTATTACGCGAATCCGCTTGTCGTCGAATTCGTGTGCGGCATCCTGCTCGGAGCAGTCAGTGCGCGGCTGCCTGTGCTGGGGCTCCGGAGCCGGTGGCTGGTGTTGATCGCATGCGTCGCGCTGTTCGGGTGGGGTTCGTTTGCTTCGCCCGATCAGACGACTTCCGGACTTGCGCCCTCGTTCAGGTGGTGGGCGTGGGGACTTCCCGCCACGCTGCTTGTCGGCGCGTTCATCCATGCAGAGGATAGGGGCGGACGCATCAGCCGGTCTCTGACGTTGCTCGGCAATGCGTCGTATGTGCTTTATCTGACGCATGGTTTCTGGATGAACGTATTCGCGCGTGCCGTCAAATCCGGGACGTTCCATACGTCCGTCAGCCTCTATCTGGCAGCTGCGTGCGTGGCCGGCGTTGCCGTTGCGTTTGCGCTCGCTGTTCACCTGTACCTCGAGAAGCCTGCCCTCGGCTGGCTCAGCAGCAAGCGGTCGCGGGTTCGTCAGACGGCGCTGACTTCGGGCTGAGTCGAGACGTTCTGATGCAGACACGAAAGGCAGGATTGCTTCGCTTCGGTATGCCCCTTCTGATGTCCCCGTCTGTCAGAGCAAGAAGATCGACGGGGATCGTCGCCGCACGGGGCTGCGCCGTGTCTGTCCGGGCTTGTTCGCAGCGGGTATGAAAAAGAGCCGATGCTGCGACCGATCCCAATAGCCTTCGTGAAAAAGGCCGATCGAATCACCTGATCGGCCTTGCGCTTTTCAACGTGAATCCACACCGGACAGTCAACCGGCGTTCGGGTCCGCCATTCCGCCGGGCGTGACGGTCCTGGCTCGCGCTGCCGACGACCGGGCAAGTCTCTTCGAGAGGAAAGCGCGTATCGGCTCATCGACATACTTCGTCACGATGATCGCACTCACCAGCGTAGTCGCGCACGCGACGGCGATGGGAACGGCGGCTGACTCGTTGTGCTTGCCGAGCAGCATGAACACGGCACGGCCAATCGGAAAGTGCAGCAGGTAGACGGGATACGAGAGCCAGCCGAGAAACTGCGCGGTTTTAGCTTCGAACATCGAAGCGCAAGGCAGCTTGGCGCCGACCATCACGAGGCAAGGCGCCACGCAGAAAATCACGAATGCGGGATAAGCGCCGCGCAGCGACATCGGGAACAGGAACATGATGAGCGCAACGATATAGAGGCCGTATGAATTGCGAAGCACGCCTTTCAGGGCGTCCACGATGCGCAGATCGACGCCCGCGCTCCTCAGGTTGTAGAGCAGCACGCCCGATACGAAGCCGAATATGACGCGGTAGAACCCGCCGTCGAGCCTGCCGCCGGACCAGCCTTGCGAGAAGTCGACGACAGAGTGCCCATGAAACTCGAAACTCGTCAGGGCGCCTGTGATCAGAAACATCAGACCGCCGACGACGCTGATCCTGAACATCGTCGACCGGCTCAGCCTGACGATGATCACGAAGGCAATGCTCGCGACCATTTCGAAGAATAGCGACCACGCGGGCGGATTAGCCGGGAATATCTCGCCGATCGTCAGCTCGGCAGACACGGCGCCCGCAGCCACCATGTTTGCATTGCCGAAATGGCCGATGTACGGCGTGAAGAACAGATTGTGAAGGGTCGCCGAAATGATGCTTTGCATCGGATAAGTCGACAGGCCGAGCGCTTTCGCGCCGATCAGCACAGGCAAGCCGATCAGCAAGGAGATCAGCAGCATCGGATACAGGCGGATGACGCGTCTTTTTACGTATTCGGCGGCCGTCATGCCGTCGAGGAGCCGCGCTCCATACGAGTGAGCGATGACGAAGCCGCTCAGCATGAAGAAGAGATCGACGGCGACGTAGGCGTTCCTGAACGCTTCCTGAGTGAAGTGCGACATCATCACGGCGATGGCGGCGACGCCTCGCAAGCCGTCGAGCGCATCGTATCTGCTGTTTGTCGTAGCCATCGCGTCTCCACATCTTGTGATCCACCAGGGCGGGTCTTCGCCGCGCATCGGGGTCGTTGCTCTCAACGAGTCTAGCGGCCCGGCCGAAGCGGCTGTGTGCGATTGACAACGCATGACGGGCGAGGGCCGCCATCCTGTCGACATTGTTTGGCACCCCACGGAAAGGCGCGGGGAAAAGTCTTACGCTAAGGCCGTAGCGTGTCGCGCCGTGTGCGGTCGCGGCCGCCCGTTCAGGGCACTCCATTGTTCATTCAGGACGCTAGAGAAAATGAAGATTTTCGTCATCAATCTCGACAGGTCTACAGATCGACTCAACCACATGACGGTCCAGCTCGAGAGGCTTGGCTACCCGTGGGAACGCTTCTCGGCTCTGGGGCCTGCACAGGTCGAAGAAATGAGCCGGACGCTCGAATTGCCCCTGCTGCGCGGGACGTGTACGGCGGGCGAAAAGGGCGCCGCGCTCAGTCACTATTCGATCTGGGAAAAAGTCGTGAAGGAAGGCATCGATCACGCGCTCGTGCTCGAGGACGATGTGCATTTTTGCCGCGACGCGCGCCATCTTCTCGACTCCATCAACGAGAGGTTTTCGCGCGGGTTCCGCTATGACGTCATCAAGATGGAAACGTCGCTGGCGGGGATATTCATCGACCGGAAGGGGCTGGATCTGTCGACCCGCACGGGGCTGCACCGGCTGCGCAGCAATCACACGGGGGCGGGCGCCTATATCATCTCGAACGCCGGCTGCCGCAAGATGATCGAACGCTTCGCAATGAATGATCGCGCGGTGGATCTCGTCATGTTCAATGGCGATCTCGAAGAGACGTACGTGTATCAGTTGCACCCGGCGGCATGCATTCAGGATGTCTGGTTAAAGAGCGGCAAGAAGGGAATGACATCCGAAATCGGCGAGGAACGATCCGACTGGAAGCCTGGATCCGTCTGGCTGCAACGCGCCAAGTCGCCTTTCCGTGGCGCGTACGACTTCGTTCAATCGCTGCGTGTCTGGAACAAAGGTCTGGTCAAGATCCGGTCGAGTTACATGGATGGGATCTGAATTCCGTTTGACCTGAGATTCGCTCTGCGTTGGAAGCCAGCGGCTGAACGGCTGGCTTCAGCAACGCTTCGAACCCAGCTGGCTTGAACGCCGCACGGGTCGCGCCAGAGCGATCTTCCGCTGTGCATTTCCCGTTCATTTCCCGTTCAGGAACGGCACCGCAGCCAATACGCAGGCGCCCGTTCCAGGCGCGCTGGGCATCGCGGCGCGTCACCCTTTCCCGCGAGGGCGCAGCGCGAAAAGCGGCGTGCTTCCCGTCGCCAGCATCTCTGCGATCAGACCCGAGCGGATCAGCGACACGAGCAGCGTCGCCAGCAGCGTCAGTTCTCCCAGCAGACGCGCGGCCACCATGCCCATCGCGCCCCAGTGGCTCGCGAGCGGAATCGCGGCGACGATGCTGACGACCGCGGTCGCGACGCCGGCGCGGGCAAGCATGCCGTCTCGATGCCGCGGGATCAGGAAGTAGAGCCCGAGTGTCTGGTTGACGACACTCAACGGTAACACCAGCACGAACACCTTGAGCACAGGCACGGAACTCTGGAAGCCCTTGCCGAACACGAGCGGCACCACCCAGTCGGCGAGCAGCATCGTCAACGCGACGCCCACGAGCGAGCCGAACAGGAAGAAGGCGAGAATGCCATACGCGAGCCGGTTGGCTTTCGCCGGATCCTGGCCGACGAGATACGTGACTTTCGGGATCAGGATCTGCGAGGCGGGGACCGTGAGGCTGAGCGCGACGGCGATCAGGCGTTCCGCCACGCCGAACGCGCCGACCTCGGCGGCTGGCGCGAGCACGGAAAGCAGATACGTGGACGCGGTAATCAGCAGAACCGACGTGCCCGTATAAATGAAGATCACCTTCGAGCGCTGGATCAGGTCGATGCCCGCCTTGATCGACGAAAACCATCCGGCGAACTCTCGCCTGATGACGCCGTAGCCGAGTACCGTTTGCAGCACGCAGGACGCGAGCAGCAGGAAGAACACCAGCGACAGATCTGACGGGTCACGGATGAACAGGAAGATGAGCGCGAGCGAGGTGACGAAGCCGACCACTTCGATCAGGATGCTGGTTCTCGCGCGTCCTGTGCTCGTGAAGTACCAGCCCGGGTTGAACGCGGCGAGCAGGCCGAGCAGCACCGTGGTGCAGCCGAGCATCGGGTGCGCCGACAGCACGGGCGAGAACGCGACCGCGCCGAGTCCGAACACGGCCGTCGGGATGCACAGCAGCAGCCGACCCGTCATGTGGCTCGACAGGATGGCCGCGCGTTCGGTGCCATCTTTCGCATAGACGGTATCGCGGCCGCCGACCGTCGGGAATCCGAAATTGACGAAGCGCCAGAGCGTATTCGACAGCGACATGCCCGCCAACACGACGCCATAGCCCGCCGGCCCCAGCGTTCTGCCGTAAAAGGGCAGAAGCAGCAGCGGATAGACGTAGCGCACCACATAGGCGAAGTACGTCGCGACGAGTTCCGCGCGGGTTTTCGAAGGCTTTACCTGATCCATGATCGTACCGTGTAGCTCAATCTGATCGTTTTCTGCACGAGCCGATGCGAATTCGGAAACGCGCGAACCACGGCGCCGCTCGGCCAGAGCGACTGTTTCGCGACGTGAAGCCGCGTCCACGCGTTGGCCTGCCTCATGTTCGGGCCCGTCACGGACACCGTGCCGTCGCGCCCGTAATCGAGCGAGCGGTCGCGCTCCGTGAGCCGGTTGACCAGCTCCGGGTCCGGAAACATGATCGCGCGCTCGAGGCGCCCGGCGGCCAGTTCGAAGGCGGCAAGCGACGTATCGGCTGCGGGCTGCTTCGCGCTCCCGGCGACATAGCGGGCTACTTCGTCGAATTTCGGATGAGGCATGCGCGCAAGTCTCTGTTGCCAGCCTTCCGTTTCGAGGTTGGAGACGAGGCTGCCGTCCGCACCTCTGTCGAAGCGGCGCACGCTTTCCAGGTCGGGCTCGACGAGACCTTCTATCAGATGCCAGAAAGCCAGGACCGACGAGATCGAGTCGCCCGGCTTGTAGCCGTTGCGCTCCGTCAACAGCCCGGTGACGGCCGGAAAATGCTCGCGCCCATGATGCTTGTAGTCGCAACGCGCGAGCTGGACGCAGTGGCTGCCGTTGGCGAGCCCGCTTTGCATCAGCATCTTGATGGTCGAGCCATAGAGGCCCGTATCGCACAATACGATGCCCGGCTTGCCCGCCGTGAGCGTCTGCCACACTTCGCGAAAGCGCCGGGCCTGCTCGACGATCTGCTCCCACAGATGCGGCTCGCGTCCACTGCGCAGCGCTTCGATAAACGGGCGCACGGTGGCGTAGTTGCCCTGCGGCGCGAGATCGGCGCCACTGAGCGCCCGTGCGAGCGCCGATACGTTACGCACTTCGAACGAATAATCGAGTTCGTCGACGACACCGTCGCCGCCGTACACGAGCGCGTCTCTTGCCGCGACGAGGCGAGAGATCATCAGCGGTTCGATGCGGATATCGTCGCGCGCGGGCAGTTGCGCGGCATACAGCCTGTAGAGCTTTTCGAGCCCCAGACCGCCGCGCGCGCAGAAGAGGGCGGCCACGGAGCCTTCGACGGCCGCCGTCTGTTCCAGATAGACGTGCAGTCTGCGGCAGTATTCCGCAAACACGGGACCGAGCACGTCCGTACCGAGCGTGTCGCCCGTCGTGCGCGCGCTGCCGTTCGCCGCTCGCCTGTAGCGCCCGTCGTGCCGCCAGCGAAACCACTGCGACTGGCCGCGCGCGAGTGCCGCGTTGGCGCGCAGCATCGCGACGTGCAGACGGGAACGCGGGCGCAGAATGGCCGTCATTCCGCAACGGCGCGGCATCGACTCGTCCGCGGTCGGGTCGTCGCCGATGTGCGCCATCCGGGCGAGCGGGACACAGGCGGCATCCGACACCGCCGCGAAAATCGTTCCGTCACGCTTGGTAAGTTGCAGGTCGGCGCTCGTATGGATAGCGTCCCATTGAAGGCCGGGTGGACAGACGGCCGTGATCAGCTGGCTGAGCGCGTCGCACGACAGGCTCGTATCGCTCACCACGCGCAGCGACACACCGCCGGCGCGCAGCCGTTCGAGCTCTCGTATCAGCGGCAGGTTCGGCACCAGGCATTCGCGTTCAACAGCGAGTTCGCACGCGATCCATTCGGGCACGAACGCGGTATCGAGATGGGCGAGTTCCAGCAGGCTCGATGCGACGCTTTCGAGGCGCACCTCGCCATGTCCGGCGACATTGCGCGCACGGAAAGCGAGTTGTTCGATCTGGCGCCGGCGCCGCGCGAGCGCATGCGGCGCGAACTGGTCCGGACGCAGTGCCAGACGTTTGCAGAACAGCCTGGCCGCCTTCAACAGACGCTGCTCCAGCGACACGGGTTTGCGCAGCAGCAACGTATCAAAGGCATCGACGCAAAGCAGCGTGCTTTGCGCTTCTTCCAGCAACCGTGGGAGAGACTTCACGAATGGCCATCCTCTCAGCAATCAAGCTGTATCTGATTCATTGGCTTCCTGGGCGGCTTTTTTCTTCAGTCGAGCCGCGAAGCTCTGATTTCCGGTCCTGTCGATGCCGGACGAGGATGCGCCAGCGCGACTTTGCGATTCATTGTGAACAATGAAGAGGGGTGTGTTTGTGCGAGGGCGTACGCAGAACGGCCTATTTGCCCGGCCTCGCGACGACCCTTGACGGGACCGCTTTCGGCCGGCTTTCCGTTATCGGCTCACGATGTTCGCGAGGTGATTTTCGGTAACGGGTGCCCGTGCCTGCGACGCCGACCGCTCGCTCGCGTCGAAACTCGGCTGCAGAAAACGGATGACCTCGGCATCGGAGATCGGTTTGAGCTGCAGCCCGAACGCCGCATTGAGCGAGAGGACGAGGTGCTGCGCCCACAGGGTATTCCAGACGACGCCCGCATGGCCGTCGGACGTGGCCGCGTTGTGCGGATCGTCGCCGGAGGTGTTGGTGATCGCCCAGCCGGGCGACAGATGCACCGTCTTGTAGGCGGGACGTCCGTGCTCGTCGCGCGCGCCCCATACACCAGCGAACCACGCGCGATCGCCGAGGAACGCGACATGGCGATCCGTCGCGGCGAGCTTGCGCAAACCGGCGTCGAAGCGGTTGAGCCCGGCATCGATGTTGGCGATCGCCTGCGCCGATTGCCAGCTGTCGAACTCGCCCGACCAGTCCGCATTGCTGAGCACGCCGATGAGCAGCACGTAGGTGTCCGGATGATGCTTGCGGATCAGTTCGACAGCCTTGCCGATTTCGCCGATACAGCCGTTGATCTTCGACGTGGTCAGCGGGCCATTCGGATCGCGGGACATGGCGTCGAGCACGTCGTGCGCGCCGACATCGTTGATGCCGATCCGGATCAGCACGACGCCGCCTTTCCAGGCTTGCGGCTCCGTGTCCATCAGCGCGACGAGGCGGACCGCCTGACGCATCGGCGGTCCCATCAACTGATTGCACCAGGCGCCGCTGATCGCGAAGTTGTAGCGGTAGTCCTCTTTTGCGGGCGCGCGGCCGAGACCTCCGAAAGCGTCGTCGATATACGCGCGATACCGGTTGGTGCCCCATGCGCCCCATTGGCCCTGGTCGATCTGGTCGCCCCGCAGTCGCGCGAGCACTTCCGTCCATTGCCACGTGGTCGCGCGATACACGCCGCCGCGCGCATTCGGCTCCGCGGCCCTCAGCGTGTCGTGATAGGACTGGCTGTCGGAATCGCCGAGCACGGCAAGCCGGATGCTGCCGGGCGGCAACGGCGCGCCGTCGGCGACAGCGGCAGCCGGCCGGCGGAACAGGTCGGCGCCAGCCAGCCTGACGTAGATCAGACCGGCCAGCGTCAAACCACCGAGGAACACGAGCAGCAGCGCTCTACGCAAACGGGACATGGTCCGACTGCCTTATCGAGAGCTAGGCGCTGCGGCGCGATGCCGATGCGGCGTCCGTCTCGCCGGAGGCCGCGGCATCGTCCGTCCCGGCTTCGGCTCCCGTCAGACGCGCCCGCAACTGCTTGCCGATCACCGCCGCCCCCGCCGACCGGAAGATCTGATCGTGCATACCCGGCACTTCGGTGACGACCACGTCGCCCGTCGTCACGGAGGCCCAGCCGAGATCGTGGGCGAACAGGCGGCCCCTGAGCACCTGCGCGCTACGGAAGATCTGGATCGCGCCGTCGTACGGTGCGGGCCGGTGCCGCGCCTGTTGCGCGAGCAGATACTCGATGTACCAGCGGTTCTCCGCCACGGCATGCTCCGTCGCATTGCCCCGGATGAGTCCGAGCTTGTACGCAAGGTCTGCGATGCCGAGCCAGCGAATGATCCGGTACTGCTTCAGAAACGACAGCATCGAGATGTCGCCGCGCTTGACCTTGCGGATGTCGCGCGGAATGTTGTCCACGCGCACCAGCATCTTGCGCAACTGCTTGTCGTGCCAGGGCATCGACTCGCGATAACCGGGGCACCAGGAATCGTTGAGGATCACCAGTTCCACCGTTTCGCCCTCGCGCCGTAGTTGTTGCGCGGCCTCCAGCGCGATTGCGCCGAGCACGCAGTGCCCCATCAGGATATACGGGCCATTCGGCCGTGCCATTCTGATCAGCCGCACGGCATCGGCGGCGAGGTCCTGGAAGGCGCGCAGCGGGAACTCGCGCGGCGGGCCTTCCGGTACCATCGGAATGTCGATCAGCGGCCGGTCGGTGCCGATCCGCTGGGCCAGTTCGTAAAACACGGCCGTGTTGTTGAGCGCGATGACGGGCGTGCCCGGCGCATCCTCGTTGAAGCGCACGATGCTGCGTGCTTTCGCCTCGAGTTCGGCCTGGCTCATGAAGCCGCTGACACCGACGCCCGCCGCGATGCTCTGCGCCGCTTTCCTTGCAGCAGGTGCCACCGGCAGCTTCGCGTCGATCTCGACGGTTTCCAGTACCGCCCGCCACGTCGCCAGATGGCCGTCGATCGTCTCGATGTCGTAGAGATCCGTGTCGCCTTCACACGAGATGCGCCAGCCGTCCGGGCGCCGCACCATGAAGAAGTTGAGGTCGTAGAGCGCGCCCGCGTTGAAGGAGGGCGAGGTCGTCGCGGCGAACTCACCCCGGCGAACCTCATCGCCCACGCCGACGAAGCTTTGCTGCAGGGCGAAATTGACCGAACACAGCGGCGGGCGTTCCGCATCGGATACCTCGCCCGCCATCTCCATCATCTCTTCGAACGGCAAATGCAGATGTTCGATGGCGTCGCTGAGCTTGGCGCCGCACTGCGCTGTGACGGCGGCAACACTGCTGCCTTGAGGAATGTCGAGGCGCAGTATCACCGTATTGATCAGCGGCCCGACTACGCCCTCCAGTTCCTGCTGGTCGCGCACCGACATCTGCGTGCCCATGGCGACCTTCGTCTGGCCGGCCGCCTTTTGCAAGGCCATCGCGAGGCCCGCAGCCGCCACGCTGAACAGCGTGACGCCTTGCGCCTTGGCAGCCGCGATCAGGCGGTCGCTGAGCGCGCCGGGCAGCAGGATCGAACGGATGATGCCCTGGAAGCGTCGCGCCTGCGGCCGCAGACGATCGCCGGAAACGTCGAAGCGGCTGAAATCCCGAAGTTCCTGGCGCCAGTGGGCGCGAGCGAGATCGAGCGCGCCGCTGGCAAGGAACTCTTCTTTCCACAGCGCGTAGTCGCCGTGGTGAAGATCGACATCGGGGTAAGCGGGCTCGAGTCCGGCATGAACAGCGGCCAGTCCTTCCACGAGCTCGCGCACGAGGATCGCGAACGACCAGCCGTCCATCACGAGCGAATGGAAGGTCAGCTGCAGTTCGCCCTGCGTGATCGAGCGAGGCAGCCACACGGCCCGGAAGAACGAAGGAGACGACAATGCGAAGGGCGTGCGCGCCTGCTGGCCGCCGACACGCTCCGCTTCCGCAAGGCCATCATTTTCCTCGAAGCCGGTGAGGTCGACTACTTCGAGCTGGAAGGGCGCGTGGCTCCAGACCTGCTGCCGCAGCCCCGCACCCGTCATCAGGAAGCCGGTACGCAATACCTCGTGCCGCGCGACCAGCTCGCGAAGCACCTGTTCGATGCTCGCGGCTTTCAGCGGCCCCGACAATTGCAGCCGGAACGCGATGTTGAGCGCGGACGCCTTCTGCGACGCCTTCTGCTCATGCCAGTACCGCACCTGGCAGGCGGTCGCCGGAAACAGGGCGTAGCTGGCTTCGACCTCGTGAGCAGGGGCGACCTTCAAGGCTAATCCGTTCATCGCTCAGACTCCTTCTGCAACCCGACGCTTGAAATTGAGGATCGACGGCCGGGCGACGGCAGGCGCCACCATCAGCTCTTCCGCCGGCGGGCCGTCGAGGCTCGCCGCCAGTTCGGCGATCGTCAGGTTCTTCATGAGCTGACGCGCATCGACACCGAGGCCGCGCTCGTTCATTCGCGCGACGATGCGGAACAGCTGGAGGCTGTCTGCGCCGAGGCTGAAGAACTGCTGGTCGATGCCGACATGCTGGAGACCGAGCACGTCGCCCCAGATCGCGGCGATCGTCGACTGCGTCTGCGTCAGGGCCACGGGTTCAGCCGCCACGGGTTCGATCGTGATGGCGTCAGCCGCTGCAGGCCCGGTCGATATCGGGGCAGGCGGCACTACCTTGAGCGCAGCATGCGGCTGACGCACGGGCGTGGCCACCATGTCCGCGGTCGGCACGGGCAGGGCTTTGCGGTCGAGCTTGCCGTTGCTGGTCTGCGGCAGTGCGTCGAGCGTCATCCACAGGGTCGGCACCATGTAGGCCGGCAACTGCCCGGCGACATGCGCGGCGATGGCACCCTGGTCGGCCTTGTCGGCGGCAGACGAGACGATGTAGCCCACGAGGCGCGGACTGTCGCCGACGGTATGCAGTGCGACGGCAGCGGCGGCAACGCCGGGCGCCTTGCGCAACGCAGCCTCGATCTCCTCGATCTCGATGCGGAAGCCGCGCAGTTTGATCTGCTGGTCGCGACGGCCGAGGTGCTGCAGCGAGCCGTCGGCGAGGCGCTTCGCAAGATCGCCCGTGCGGTACAGCCGGCACGGCGCAGCGCCCTCGATCGAAACCGACCGGAACGCGGCATCCGTCAGATCGGGCCGGTTGAAATAGCCCTTTGCGAGGCCGTCACCGCCGATCCACAGTTCGCCGCTCACGCCTTGCGGCGCCAGATGCAGGTCGTCGGTCAGCACATGCAGTTGCGTATTGGCGAGGGGCGCGCCGATCACCACCGCGCCGTCTGCCACGACACGCGAAGCGGACGACCAGATCGTCGTTTCCGTCGGGCCATAGAGGTTCCACACTTCAGCGCCCGTCGCCAGCAGCGCGTCGGCGAGATCACGCGGCAGCGGTTCGCCGCCGCACAGGATCCTGAAGCCCTGCGGCGCCTTGAAGCCCGCTTCCAGCAGCATGCGCCAGAGCGACGGCGTTGCCTGGAGAACGGTGGCGGCCTGCTCGTTCAGCCGCGTCACCAGCTCGTAGCCGGTGCGTACCTCGGCATGTCCTGCGATAAAGGTCTGCCCGCCAGCGATCAACGGCAGGAACAGCTCGAGACCGGAGATATCGAAGGAGAACGTCGTAACGGCGACGATGCGGTCTTTAGCGGTAAAGCCCGGCGCTTCCGCCATCGACAGCAGGAAGTTGCTCAGCGCGCGATGGGGAATCTCTACGCCCTTGGGCTGGCCCGTCGAGCCCGACGTAAAGATCACGTAGGCCGGGTCCGTCTCCGATACGTTGGGCAGCGTCACGGCTGCGTCGTCGCGTGGCGCAAGGAGCGTCTCCAGATCCAGCACGCGATGCGCGCCCGGTTCCAGCACGGCCCGGCTGGCGCCATCGGTGAGGATGGCGGCGATGTCGGCGCCGTCGAGGATCTGGCGCAGGCGCGCAGGCGGCATCGTCATGTCGAGCGGCACGTAGGCGCAACCGGCCCGCCACACGCCGATCATCGCGGCCACTGTCATCACGCTGCGGTCCATCGCGATGGCGACGCGTCCGCGCGGCGCGATACCTGCCGCCACGAGACTGCGGGCGATCTGGCTGGCGCTCGCATCGAGCTCGCCGTAGCTCAGCCGCAGGACTTCATCCGACACGGCCGGCGCATTGGGCGTCTGGCGGGCTTGCGCGGCGATCATGGCGGGAGTCGTGTGCGAGAGATCGTAGGCACGCTGGGAGTCGTTCAGCTCGTCGCGCAGGTGATGGATCTCGGCTTCGTTGAGCAGCGACAGTGCCGCGACCGTCGTTTCGGCATCATGGGCGATCGCTGTCAGCACGTTTTCGTAGTAGCCGAGCCAGCGCTGGATCGTCGCTTCGTCATAGACGTCGGTATTGAAGTCGCAGTCCAGACGCAGACCCTTTGCCGATTCGATCACGTTCAGGAACAGATCGAAGTTGCTGCAGGCCTTCGCGTTCGGCGCGAAGCGCGTCGTCACACCCGCCATGTCGAGCTCGCCGTCGACCTTCTCCAGATTGAACTGCAGATCGGTCAACGGAAGGCGATTGAGATCGCGCTTGACACCGAGGTCGCGCACCAGCGCGCCATAGGTGTAGTTCTGCCGGTCACCGGCGTCGTACAGATGATCGCGCACCGCCTTCATGTGCGTGGCGAAAGGCTGGTTGCGGTCGAACTTCACGCGCAGGGGCAGGAAGTTGACGCAGTGCCCGACCAGCAGCGCTTCGCCCGCTTGCGACTGGCCCGCCATCGGTGCGGCGATCACGACATCGTCATTGTTCGACAGGCGGCCGAACAGCACCTGCGCGGCGCCGAACAGCGTGGCGAACAGCGAGCAGCCCTGTTTCGAGGACGCGGTCTTCACCTGCTTCAGAAGATCGGCGCCCAGATGGCGTGTCGTCGAAGCGCCGCTGAAGCTCTTGAGTTCCGGGCGCGGACGGTCGCCGGGCAGATCGGGCTGCGGCGCAGGGTTGCGATGGAGATTCATCCAGAAGTCGCGCGTGTCCGCGTCGACACCGGCTTCATCCTGCGCCTTGGCGAAGGCGAGAAAACTCTGCACTTCGTCGAGTTCAGCCTGTGCGCCCGACACTTCCGCCGCGTAGAGCGCGGACAGATCGCGCAGGATGATGTTGATCGACCATCCGTCGCAGACGATGTGATGGGCAGTGAACACGAACGCCCACTTCTGGCTTTCGAGCCGCACGAGCCCGGCGCGCGCGAGCGGACCACGCGTGAGATCGAAGACCTCGCGGGCTTCCGCATCGATGATGGTCTTCAGTTGCTCAGCCGCATCCGCGTGGCTGGACAGGTCGATCTTTTCCAGCGGCACGATCGTTGCCGGATCGACGAACATCATGTCGCCGACGCGCGAGAAGTGAACACGCAGCGCATCGTGGCGGGCCACCGTTGCCGCGAAGGCGCGCTCGAACGCGGCCTCGTTCAGCTCGCCGTTCAGTTCGAGCGTGAACGACTCGTTGAACGCGAGCGACGCTTCGTGGCTCACCTGCGCCGACATCCAGATTTCCTTCTGCGGCTCGGTCAGGGGCGCCTGCGTGAGTTGCGCCGGCGCGGTAAGCGGTGCGTTGCCGAGAATGCCGACGCGTTGCAGCGCATCGATACTCGCGATGAACGCATCGCCGATCTTGCGGATGTCTTCGTCCGAGTGGCTCGTCGTCAGGAAGCAGGGGAAGCCTTCCATCACATGCACGCCCAGGTAGCGCATGTACGGATAGAACAGGCTGCCCAGACGGTCTTCGCCCGCGAAGCTGACATAGAACCAGCTGGAGAACGATTCGGCGCGCGTCGCGATGCCGACTTTCTCCAGATACGCGTTGATGCGCTGCACGAGGCCGTCCATGCGGCTCGCGAGCTTGTCCTGCAGCGCCGGGCCGGCCTCCTTGAGATGCAGCAGCACGGCTTTCATCGCGGCGAGCACGACCGGGTGGCGCACGAACGTGCCGGCGAAGAAGGTCGGCGGCACTTCGGGCACCGAGTTGTCGCCGAACTGCCACTGGCCGCCGTCGAGCGCATCCATGTACTGCGCGCTGCCCGCGAGCACGCCGACGGGCAGGCCGCCGCCGACCACCTTGCCGTAGGTCGCCATGTCGCCCTGGATGCCCCAGTAGCCTTGCATGCCGGCGGGGTGGACGCGGAAGCCCGTCACGACTTCGTCGAAGATCAGCGCGGATTCATTGGCGGCCGTGACTTCGCGCAACTGCTGCACGAACTCCTTCGGACGCAGATTGGGGTGACGCGACTGCACGGCTTCGAACAGCACGCCGGCGATATCGTCGATGTTGGCCTTGATCCACTCCAGGCTTTCCGTGCGGGCATACGGCAGCACGACCATGTTGCCGACGGACTGTTGCGGGATTCCGGGGGCGAGCGGGAACGCGCGCGGCACGCCCGCTTCGCTGCCCGGCTTGACGAGCACTTCGTCGAACTGGCCGTGATAGTCGCCGTCGAAGCAGACGATCTTGTCCTTGCCCGTCACCGTGCGTGCGAGCCGCATCGCGGCCATCACCGCCTCCGAGCCGGTATTGCAGAACGTCACGCGCTGATGGCCCGTCATGTCGGCGAACATCTGCGCGACTTCACCCGCGAGCGGCGACTGCGGTCCGATCGCGAAGCCTTCTGCCATTTGTGCGTTGACGGCGTCCACCACGAAATCGGGCGTGTGGCCGAACGCGGTCTGGCCATAACCGTTGACGATATCGATATATTCGTTGCCGTCGATATCCCAGATCTTCGAGCCCTTCGAGCGCTGCGCGACGATCGGATAGACGAGCTCCTTCCATTCCTCGCGGAAGCCGCTCGCCGTGCGCGGATCGGCGAGCACGGATCGATAGGATTGCGTACGGGATTTCGACTTGGGCGTTTTCGCCGAGTAGCGCGAGGTCAGATCGCGGATGAATGCGCCCTGCGCATCCGACATCTGCGCCGAGTTGGTCGCACCGGGCTTGTAGGCGGTAAAGCGCGTCGGACGGTTCTCCTCGAACTTGATCTCCGGCCCGGCGGCGCGCGCAGGCGCGGCAGCCACGGCGACGGGCGCTGTTGCGACGATCTGGGCGATCTGGGCAGGCGCCACGGCGGCCTGAACGGCGGCTGCGGGTTGTGCGATGGCCACGGGCGCGCCTTGAAGCACGTCGAGCTGTCGCGTCATCAGCGACTGCATGGCGGCGATCTGGTCGCGGATCACCGACTGGATATCGCCCGTCGCGGCGCTCGGCGCGAACTGGGCGGCCATCACGGGCGCGGCGGCGACGACGATCGGCGCAGCAGCCACGGCGGCTACGGCAGCAGCGGGTGCAGCGGCAGCAACAGGCGCGGCCTCGGCGGCTGCCGGCACGGCCGGCTGTTCCGGATCGGGCGGCAGCGTGCCGTCGAGGAACTGCGCGAGCGCGGGCAGCGTCGGATAGTCGCTCATGATCTGCCGGAAGCTGATCGTCACGTCGTAGCGGCGGCGCAGTTGTCGCGAGACTTGCCCCATGAACAGCGAGTCGTAGCCGAGATCCCAGAAGGTCACGTCCGGATTGGACGTATCGGGTGCTTCGCCCGACATTTCGGCGAGAAGCGATGCCAGTTCGGCAATGAGGCGCGGTTGACGGTCGATTTTTGCGGGTTGGGCCATGGCGGTCTGCGGAGTGTCGGTTGTGGTCTCGGGCGAGGCGGGCGCGGCGGGGGCCGCAGCGGGCGTCGTCTGGGGACGTGATGAAGAAGTCGTGGCGGGAGCGTCGATCCAGTAGCGTTCCCGTTCGAACGGATAAGTGGGCAGCGAAACACGGCGGGCGGCGTCTGCGCGGACGGTCTTCCAGTCCGGCGTGACGCCGTTCAGCCAGACACGCCCGGTCGCTTCGGCGAGAACGGCGAGTTCCCGCTCGCGCATCGCGAAATCAGGCAGGGAAGCGATGGCGCCTGCATGGCGGTCCTTCGGCAGACCTTGCGACGCGAACGTCGTCAGCGTGCGGCCGGGGCCGATTTCGAGCAGCACGGGCCGGCTTTCCGACGTCACCGTGCCCAGCGCGTCGCTGAAGCGCACGACGTCGCGGCAATGTCCCGCCCAGTAGCGGCCTGTGACGGGCTGATCCATCGACGCCCACTGTCCCGTCACCGACGACACGTACGGAATCTTCGGGATAGCGAACGAAAGCGTGTCGGCGAGCTTCGCCAGATCCTCGACGACACCGGACATCATCCGCGAGTGGAACGCATGCGACGTATGCAGCCGCCGATGATCGATCTCGCCTGCCTTCAGCGTGGACTCGAAAGCCTCGATGGCCGCGAACGGACCGGCGACGACGCTGAGCGACGGCGCGTTGATGGCGGCGAGGTCGACATCGGCGGGCAGGATCGCTTTCAGTTCGGCTTCCGGCAGCCGCACGACGAGCATCGCACCCGGTTCGGCCGACTGCATCAGCGCGCCGCGCTGCGCGATCAGGTACAGCGCATCTTCGAACGCGATCGCCTCGGCGACGCATGCCGCGACCAGTTCGCCGACGCTATGACCGATCATCGCCGCCGGCTTGACGCCGCGCGATATCCACAGCTGCGCGAGCGCATATTCGACGAGGAACAGGGCAGGCTGCGCGTAGATCGTCGAGCGGATCGGATGCGGCGTGTCGTCGCCTTCCGGCGTTTCGCTGAAGAGCAGCGTGCGAATGTCGAGCCCGAGGTGCGGCGTCAGCGCCTCGGCGCCCTTGTCGATCCACTGGCGATAAACGGGTTCCGTGCGATACAGCGCGTCGCCCATGCCGGGATACTGCGCGCCCTGGCCGGGGAACATGAACACGACGGGCAGCGCGTCTTGCGGCGCCTGGCCTTCGATTGCGCCTTTCTGCAGTTTGGCCTGCGCCTGTTCGACGCTGTCTGCGACGACCACGGCGCGGTGCGCGAAGGCGCGGCGGCCTGCTTGCAGCGTCGCGGCCACGTCGGCGAGCGAGGTGTCGGGACGCGTCGTCAGATGCTGCGCGAGATTGGCTTTCGCGCGATCGAGCGCGGCTGCGCTGCGCGCCGAGAGCGGCAGGATCTGCACGCCTCGTTGCGATTCGCCCGCGACTTCGCGCGGGGGCGCTTCTTCGAGCAGCACGTGCACGTTCGTTCCGCCGACGCCGAACGAACTCACGCCGGCGCGGCGCGGCGTCGGACCGTCGGCCCACGGACGCGCCGCGACGTTGAAGAAGAACGGGCTGTTGCTCACGTCGATGCCGGGGTTCGGCGAACCGAAATGCAGCAGCGGCGGCAAGGTCGCGTCGCGCAGCGCCAGCGCCGCCGCGATGAATCCCGTCACGCCCGCGGCGGCGTCGAGGTGTCCGACATTCGCCTTCGCCGAACCGAGCGCGCAGAACTGGCCGCCTTCCACGCCGCCGAGCCGGAACGCCTGCACCAGCCCCGCGAATTCGATGGGATCGCCGAGCGGCGTCGCCGTGCCGTGCGTTTCGATATAACCGACGGAAGCGGGATCGATGCCCGCTTCCGCGTGCGCGATGGCGATCGCGCGGGCTTGCGCATCGACGCTCGGCGCGGTGAAGCCGACCTTGTCGGAACCGTCGTTGTTGATGCCGACGCCACGGATCACGGCGTAGATCGGGTCTGCGTCGGCGATCGCGTCGTCGAGACGTTTCAGCAGCACGACGCCCGCGCCGCTGCCGAACACCGTGCCTTTCGCATCGGCGTCGAACGGACGGCACACGCCGTCGGGCGCGCCCATGCCGCCTTCCTGATAGAAGTAGCCGCGCTTCTGCGGGAAGGTGATCGACACGCCGCCCGCGAGCGCCATGTCGCAGCGTCCCGCGCGAAGGTTCTCGACGGCCATGCCGATCGCCGTCAGCGACGTCGAGCACGCCGTCTGCACCGAGATCGCGGGTCCCGTGAGGCCGAGCTTGTACGCGGTGCGGGTGGCGACGAAATCGCCTGCGCCGACCAGCTTCTGATACTCGCCGATCTGGAACTGGCTCGTGAATTCGTCGATGACGCCGCGATCCGTCAGCACGTGCTTGAGGAAATACGTATTCATCGACGTGCCCGCGAACACGCCGACGGCGCCCGCGATCGTCGCGGGATCATAGCCCGCGTCTTCGAATGCTTCCCACGCGATTTCGAGGAAGAGGCGCTGCTGCGGATCGGTCAGCGCCGCCTCGCGCGCCAGCACGCCGAAAAAGCCGGCGTCGAAGCGGTCGACGTCGGCGAGAACCGGCCGCGCTTTCACATACGATGCGTCGCGGCGCAAGGAATCGTCGAAGGTGTCTTCGAGTTCCGTCACATCGAAATGCGTGATGCAGTCGCGGCCCGCGAGAATGTTCGCCCAGAGTCCGGCGACGTTGTGCGCGCCCGGAAAGCGGCCCGACATGCCGACGACGGCAATCGCGCCGCTGTTCGCATCGGGGCGGCGACGGATCGATCCGTCGCTCGCTGTTTCGAGCGTCGCGTGCAAATGCGTGGTCAGCGCCTCGACATTGGGATGGCGGAACAGATCCACCAGCGCGACCTTCGCCGACACGTCGCGCAGGATGATCGCGTGCGCGCGCATCAGATCGAGCGAGCGCAGCCCGAGATCGAAGAAGTTCGCGCGGCGATCGACCGCTTGTCCGAGCAGTCCTTCGAACACGGACGCCAGCTTCCCGGCAATATCGTCGTCGACGGGCGGGGCTTCGGCCGATGTCGCGGCGGTCGTGTCGAGGCCCGCGAGCAACGCCTTGCGGTCGATCTTGCCGTTCGGCGTCAGCGGGAAGTCGGGCAGGACGCGCAGCGCCGTCGGCATCATGTAGTCGGGCAACGCTGACTTGAGGTGCGCGCGGATCTGCTGCTGCAGGACGGCGGGTGCTGCGCCCGACTTGACGAAGGCTGCGATGGACTTGCCCGTTTGTGCGTCGAATGCAGCGACGGCGGCATCCGCGACGCCGGGCGCCGCGCGCAGCGCATGTTCGATTTCGTCGAGTTCGATGCGCTTGCCGGCAATCTTGATCTGCCGGTCGTTGCGGCCGAGAAAATCGATGGCGCCGTCTGCGCGTCGACGAACGAGATCACCCGTTCGATACAGTTTTGCAACAGGCGAGAAGACGTCGTCGACGAACTTCTCCGCCGTCAGTTCCGGGCGATTGAGGTAGCCGAGCGCCACGCCGTCGCCGCCGACGACAAGCTCACCGACTTCTCCTTCGCCGACGGGAACCAGCTTGTCATCGACGATGTAGACGCGCGTGCCCGCAATCGCATCGCCGATGGGAATCGCGCCGCCGTCGGCGAGCGCGTCGCCCTCGCGTGGAATGCGATAGCAGCAGCTGAAGGTTGTGTTTTCCGTCGGACCGTAGCCGTTGACGATCTGCAGCGACGGATGCGCGTCCATCACCTTGCGCACGTGAACGGGCGACAGCACGTCGCCGCCCGTCAGCACTTCCTGGAGCGGACGGAAGGCTTCCAGCCGATAGTCGGCGAGCGCGTTGAAGAGGCCCGCCGTGAACCAGGCGCTTGTCGCGCCGAGTCGCGCGATATCGGAAGCGATCGTGTCGAGCGACGGCTGCACTGCATCGATGATCGCGGCGCAGCCGCCGTTGAGCAGCGGGCCCCAGATTTCCAGCGTGCTGGCATCGAAGGCGAGCGGCGCGAGATTGAGAAAGCGCGTCTGCGGCGACAGCGCCGTGAAGCTCTGGCCGTGCACGAGGCGCAGAATCGCACGCTGCGGGACGATCACGCCCTTCGGCTTGCCCGTCGAACCAGACGTGTACATGATGTACGCCGGGTCGTCGCGATGTGACGCATGCAGCGGAGCAGGATCGGCCGCTTCCGACGACGCCACGATACGGGCGAGATCGACCAGCACGCCGTTCAGATCGCCGACGCTCGCCAGCGCCGACCCTTCCGCGATGATGAGCCTGGGCTCGCAATCGGCCACGATGAAATCGAGTTGCGCGCGCGGATAGGCGGGATCGAGCGGCACGTAGACAGCGCCCACGCGCAGGATCGCGAGAATCAGAGCGAGCGTGTCGCGGCTGCGCGGCACCATGATCGCGCAGCGCTCGCCGGGTTGCAGTCCCATCGCGAGCAGGACGGTGGCAAGACGTGCCGAACGTTCGCCGAGGGCAGCGTAGCTTTCCTGCCCCGTCGAATCGATCACAGCAAGATGATCGGCAAACTCCGCACGGACTTCGTCGAAACGCGCTGCCACGCCGGGCATATGACCTGTCCCGCCCGGCAGGTTGCCTGGAAATCCATCTCTGTGTGACATTTGCCGCTCTCCAGTTATGAAATGAAGGCCTTGCCGAGCTACGCCTGACACTGGCGCGCAGCGAGCGCACATCACGGCGACCGGTCACGGGAGACGCAGGCAGCACGCGGATCGACGCGCCTGACCTGTGACCCGAACGCCAAATTTGCGGTAATGGAACGTTAAACGCCCTCGTCATACGTATCCGTACGCCTTCGCACACACAGGCGTGTGAACAACACTTTGCGTGGAGAACCGCGCCCAGAGCGGATGAGGCACGTCCGTTCGGGTTTGCGCACGGCGATGCGCGTGCGCACGTTCGGAGTGCGCGAAGGAGCGGGCGAGCAGGTCGCGTGAAGACTCGCGCGCTGATTTTTTGCGTGAATGCGGTGCGCTGGCGAACGCAGCGTCGGCGGAAATGTGGGCTTTTAAATGGTGTCCGGCGGCGAGTGTGCGATGCCGCACAGAATGCCGTACAGAACGTTGAAGCCGGAGCTTTCGCTTTGAGTTTTGTTAGGACTGCGCGGGATGACGACGAAACGTCGTTGCTCAATTCATCCGGACGATCGACCAGTCCGTGCGCCGGGCCGCCACCGCGCCCGCGCAGCTCGCGCTGGGCGAAAGATCGCGAACGCGCCAATGAGCGGCTTCTTCCGCATCGCCGCCGACCAGATGCGGCGTCGTGTCGCCGCGAATGGACAGGTCGAACTCAAAATGCGTAGGTGGAAGTATGAAGCCGGTGCCGAGCGCTTTCAGGCAGGCTTCCTTGCGTGCCCAGGTGTCGAAGAAGACGGGTTGGTGCTGTGCTTCCGGCAACGCGTTGAATTGCGCGCGTTCTTCGGCGGAGAACACTTCGAGAGGCAGATTGTCTTCGATCGGGCGGATCAGTTCTACATCGATGCCCACCTCGAAACCATTCGAAACCGCGAGCGCCGCCGCATTCTCGCTGTGACTGAGATTGAAGCAGAGGGTCCACGCCGAAGGCTGCGTCGTGCAGAAAGGTTTGCCATCCGAACCATAGTCGAGCGCGATCTCGCGCGGCGACAAACCTGTATAGCGGCTGAGAAGCTGTCGGAGTTCTCCGCGTCCCGCGACGAAGCGGCGGCGATGCCGTTCGTGGTGGAAGCGGTTCGCGCGCTCGCGTTCTTGCGTCGAGAGCGTTTCCCAGTACCCATCGACATTGTCGCCGAGGACGGCCAGATCCCACTGCCAGACATGCACTTCTTGCGGAGACGGCGGTGTGAGAAGGGAAGGGGACATGGAAAGCCTGGTTTCGACTGACGGAGCGCTTGCCGATTCTACCGTGATGCGTCAACTTGCACGGCGCGGTGAGTAACGGTGTCGAACATGAAACATGTCGCACGGGGCGATAGGTGTTTCAGTCGCGATACAGGCGGCCGGCAACTGACGCGAACGATTCTTCGACGAACAGCCTTCGGTTGTGATCCGTAGCGCTTCCAGTTTTATCGCTTCGATGCAACGTACCCGAGCGTTGTACCGTCGCGGGTACAACGCAATGGGGCGTCGTGATGTTGAATGAGCGGGTTGAAGCGCGTGCACGTCAGGCGTCGCATCGGGACGCGTGACGTGTCGGTCCGTTGCCGGTGCAACGAACGCGCCGCGGCAGACTGCGCATGAACGCGGCCCGGCGGCAGGTGACACGCGGTCGCTGCGTGCACATCGGGCATTATTGCCGCATAGAGCGGCACGCTGATCATCGACTGAAGCAAGCGGCACAGACCGCGCAATCGTAAAACACAGGGCTTCCGTCAAGTACACGGATCACGATGCTCGCGCAACGATCCCGCTGGCGGCGCGCGACGCGTCACTAACGAGGATGCCGCCGCCATCGCTGCTTCCGTGCGGTGCGAGACTCGCGCGCTGATGAACCGCCGCGCTGCGCGAGTATCGACACGATGCCCTCTGGCAATTGCTCAAGCAGTCGTCTCGGCTTCACGCAGACGCGGCAGCAGCCGGTCGAATTCGCGCTTCACGAGGCCGTAGCATTCGCAGGCGCGCGCCTCGAGACCCTTGCGATCGAGCACGCGGATGTGGCCGCGGCTGTGATGGATCAGGCCGTCGTTGTGCAGCTTGCCTGCCGCTTCCGTGATGCCTTCGCGGCGCACGCCGAGCATGTCGGCGATCAGCTGTTGCGTGACGGACAGATCGTCCGATGCGACACGGTCGACTTCGATCAGCAGCCAGCGGCACAGTTGCTTGTTCAACGAATGATGCCGGTTGCAGGCCGCCGTCTGTGCAACCTGCGTGAGCAGCGCGTGCATGTACAGCAGCATCAGGCGACGCAGGAAATCCGAACGGGCGAATTGCTGACGCAGCGCTTGCGCCGACATCCGGTATGCGAAGCCCGAGCACTGGACCTGCACGCGGTTCGGCATCGTTTCGCCGCCTGTTAGCACGGGTACGCCCGTCATGCCTTCGCGGCCCACGGCGGCGATCTCGACGGAGCCGCCGTCTTCCATCGTCGACAGCATCGAGATGATGGCCGTCGTCGGGAAGTAGACGTGGTGAATGCGCTGTCCGGAATCGCACAGCAGCTGTTCAGTGCGCAGATGGACGAGTTCGAGATGGGGGGCAATGGCTTGCCACTCGTGAGATGGCAATGCGCCGAGCAAATGGTTGCCGTGCAGATCGGATTGAAGCGTCAACATGATCGGTCCTCGCGTGAAGCCGTGCCCTGCACGACCCCTTGTCTTTTTAACCCGGCGCTGCGCGTTCTCACTGCCTTGCCGCGTGACTCGCGGCGAGAATCCTGCAGACCGGCCCCGTCAGCCCTCGTCGATGGTTGTTCTGGATGTCTGCATCGTCGTGGCTTTCGCTGCGCAACTCATTTAGCGAGGACCGTGCCAATCCGCTGGAGAATGAGTCCCGGTGCGGCGCTGCGTCACGCGGAACCTTCGATGAGGAGGCGAAATGCGCTGTTTTGTTTCAAATCTGCAAACTGGGTTATTTCGGCGCTATTCGAGAAAGCATCTTAACCAGGCGTTCTAACTCCCTGATTTTGCGCGAGTTGAAAACAACGGGAAGCATGCCGGGCGCACACGTTCCGTGATGCGACATGCCTGAAACGCCCTGTTAAGACAGTTTCAGAGCCGAGCAAGAATTGATTCAGATGTGTTCCACACATTTTGTGTGCTGCCGCACCGAAGATCGATTTCTGTCGAAGCGCGACGTCGCGGCAGCGGCATGCGTCTGACGAATACCAACAGTCGCGGCGCAAGCGTTGGGTTCTGCCGTCATCTTCGGACGCAGCGACGAGGCGAACGCGATGGAAGCGCAAACGTTTGGCAGTGCCGCGTGGCGCGGTGATGGCGTTGATCGGATGCGTTGCGGCTGGTTGCCCGTCGCGTCGCCGGCGTGCAAACGGGAAAGGAATCTGCACGACGATGGGCGAAGCGGGCGCCGCGCCGCGTGCCGCGTCGTGAACATTGCGATTCTGCACACCGGACTCGAGCCGGACCGGTTCGAAAGGCGGACGGGGTCGTGAGGCTCGCGCTTGTCCGGGTTGTCTCATCGATGAGAAACACGTTCTTCGCGCAGACCCTTCGAGGCGGGCAACATGGCAAGTTCCTCGACGACGCATGCGCTCCTCTTCTGCACCCGCTCGCGACGGGTTGGCGACCCGGGTCACGCTCCATCGATTGCAACCGGCGCGCTTCGCGATCGCTGCCGCGCGATCCGTTGTCGCTCAACAGACGAATTCGGCGTGCAACGTGTGTTCTCGAACAGAGCAGGAAGTTCGCGGTTTGCTTCAATGGCACCGATGTTGATTAAAGGACTTCGTGCTATCGATGCGCAGGCCAAAGAATCACAGATGCGACGTGCTTGTATGAGGATGCGGACTGCTAATTGATTCGATTGGTAACAAACGTAACGGATGTAACGGCAGTGGATGATACGAAGCGTGCGTGCAGTACTTTCGATGCAAATTTTCCCCATTGCGAAGAGCGGTTGCGTTGTGCGTCGACACTTCGCTTCACGCGGCGTTACACGAAAGAAACAATTCATCGGAGGGAATACCCTGTCGGGTGGTTTCCCGACTGGCGCGTATAGATAAAGCGAAGCAACGTAATGTTCACAAAATAAAGAGTGACACGAGGGCACGTGATCAACATTCAGCGCAGGCGAGAAGCGCCGCATCGGGGAGAAGGATGATGGAACAAACCAATAAAGAGCGGTCCTTGGTCAGCAAGGTCATGGATGGCCTCGTGACCGGGATCGTCGAAGAAAAGTACGGTGCGGTCTTACCGCCGCAAGACGTATTGTCGAAGGAATTCGATGTCAGCCGCACGGTGATGCGCGAGGCGCTGTCGATGCTGCTCGCGCGGCACATGCTCGACGTGCGACCGAAGATCGGCACGCGCATCAGGCCGATGCACGACTGGCGCATGATCGACGAAGACGTCGTGAACTGGCGTTTCCGCGCGAAGCCCGATCCGACGTTTTTGCGCGACGTGATCGAGTTCCGCGTGCTGATCGAACCTCGTGCGGCCGCGCAGGCGGCGACGCGCGGCAATGCTTCGGACATCGCAGCGATTCGCGATGCGTTCGAGGCTTTGCGCAACAGTCCGCCTGGCGAGCCCGGGCTGCAGACTGCGGATGAAGCGCTGCATACGCGTATCGTGATTGCAAGCGGCAACCAGTTCTTCCAGCAGATGGCGGCCATCATTCGCGGTGCGCTGTCGGCGCTGAAGCCGCTCGTCGATCTGCCGCCGGACGCGTGGGAAGAAACGGTGCGGCTGCATTCGCGCGTGGTCGAGGCGATCGAGCGGCACGATGCGAAGGAAGCGGAAGCAGGATCGATTGCGCTGATCGATTTCTCGATGAGCCGCATGAGCGCCTCGGTGTCGGATACATCGATGGGCAGTGCGGCGTCGGTGACGCCGGCCGCGCCTGCAGCACCCGCGGCTCCCGCAGCGCAGTAAGGCAAGCAGGGCGGCATCAGGTTTCGACGGGCCGAGAGAGGTCTGTCCGGCAAGGTGATACGCGACATCGGCGACAATGTCGGCTGTCACTCACTGCATGGACACTTCTCGCGACCGATGAATAACGCAGCAACCCTTCACCCATCCGGGCGTTCGGCGACGATACGCTGGGGCATCGTTGGCACAGGCCGCATCGCCCATCGTTTCGCGCAAAGCCTCGCGCATGTTCCCGACACGCAGCTGACGGCAGTCTGGTCTCGCCGTCGCGCTCCCGCTGAAACGTTTGCGCAGCAGCATGGCGGACAGGCCGTCGAGAGCTTCGACGCGCTCCTGCGCAGCGGCATCGACGCGCTCTATGTCGCGACGATGCAGGACAGCCACGCGCATTACGCGAGCGTCGCGCTCGAAGCCGGTATTCATGTGCTGTGCGAAAAGCCGGCAACGGTGAACGCGGCGCAACTCGATCGCGTGATCGCGAGCGCGCGCGCTTCGCAGCGGCTCTTCATGGAAGCGATGAAGCCGCCGTTCTATCCGCTCTACCAGAAACTGCGCGAGCATTTATCCGCCGATCCCATCGGCGATATCGGCCTCGTACGCGCGGGCTGTTCGGTGCCGGGCGTACCCGACGATCATCCGTCGCTGTCGTTCGAGCACGCGGGCGGCGCGCTGCTCGATATCGGCATCTACGAGATGTTCCTCGCCGTCGACTGGCTCGGCGCGCCGCTCGACGTGCAGACGATCGGACGGCTCGGGCCGACGGGCGTCGATACGTTCGCGAGTCTGAATAGCCGCCACGAGAAGGGCATCGCGCAGTTGTTCTGCGGGCTCGATCTGTTCGGCAAGGGCGATGCGTTCATCGCGGGCACGCGCGGCAACGTCACGATTCACGAGAACTGGTGGAACCCGGCGCGCGCGACGGTGCGCTACGTGGATGGACGCGTGGTCGAACTCGATGCGCCGTTCGAAGGCGGCGGCCTGAACTACGAGACCGCGCATTTCTGCGATCTGATGCGCGCGGGGCAACTCGAAAGCCCCGTGATGACGCACGCGAAATCGCGCCAGATGATCGAGATGGCCGATGCGGCGCGCGCGGCGCTCGGTCTGCGCTTCCCTTGCGAGTGAAACTGCGCGACGAGGGTGCGTGGTGGTAGGATCGGCGCGGGCTGGTCAGGGCGTTTGCAGATGAAAACCCGGCCGGCCGCGTTCGTTTCCCATCACGTATCCAGGTGGTTTTCCATGTCGTTTGCGAGGAGCGCGATGATGCGCATGCTGGCCAGACTGTGGCGCGAGTACAAGAGTCTCGTCGCGTTCATTTTCCTGATGGTGCTGTTTCGCAGCGCGATCGCCGACTGGAACGTGGTGCCGAGCGGCTCGATGCTGCCGACCATCCGTGAAGGCGACCGGATTCTCGTCGACAAGATGGCCTACGATCTGCGCATTCCGCTCACGCATATCGCGATTGCGCATCTGCACGAACCGCAGCGCGGCGATATCGTGACGATCGATTCGTCCGCCGCGAAAGAGCTGATCGTCAAGCGTCTGATCGGCCTGCCCGGCGATGTCGTCGCGATGCGCGACAACGTGCTGTACGTGAACGGCGTGCGGGCGGGTTATCAGCCGCTCGCGCTCGCGCCGCTGCCCGGCGATGCCGTGTCGCCCGGCGACTATCTGACCGAGCGATTCGCGGGCGTGCCGCCTGGCTTGCCGCATGCCGTGCGGCTGTCGGAGATTGCGCCGAGTCCGCGCCGCTCGTTCGGCCCCGTGACGGTGCCGGCGGGCGAATATCTGATGCTCGGCGACAATCGCGACGACAGCGCCGATTCGCGCTATTTCGGCTTCTTTCCGCGTGAGGAACTGATGGGCCGCACGCGCCGCGTCGCGTTTTCGCTCGACCCTGATCATTACTACCGGCCGCGTTTCGACCGGTTCGGCGTGCGGCTGGATGCCGTGGCGGCGCGCTAGGGCGCGATGCTTACGCTGCGCGTCGGGCGAGCGCCTGCGCGCATTCGGACACGAGGGCGGGGCCGCGGTAAATGAAGCCCGTATAAAGCTGCACGAGCGACGCGCCCGCGTCGAGCTTCGCCTGCGCGTCCGCGCCCGAGAAAATCCCGCCCACGCCGATGATCGGCACGTCGCTGCCGACTTCCGCGCGCAGCTTGCGAATCACTTCGTTCGATGCATCGAACACGGGACGTCCCGACAGGCCGCCCGCTTCGTCCGCGTGCGGCAGACCTTGCACGGCGCTGCGCGAGAGCGTCGTGTTGGTCGCGATCACGCCTTCGAACTTGTGACGCAGCAAGGTATCGGCGATCGACTTCACCTGGTCGTCGTCGAGATCCGGCGCAATCTTCAGCGCGAGCGGCACGAGCTTGCCGTGCAGATCGGCGAGACGCTGCTGCTTGTCCTTGAGCGCGGCGAGCAGCGCGTCGAGTTCGCCCGCGCCTTGCAACTGGCGCAGGTTCTTCGTGTTCGGCGACGAGATGTTGACCGTCACGTAGCTCGCGAACGGATAGACGCGTTCGAGACAGTACAGATAGTCTTCGGCGGCGCGTTCGATCGGCGTGTCGGCGTTCTTGCCGATGTTCAGCCCGAGCGTGCCGCGATAGCGCGCGGCCTGCACGTTCTTCACGAACTGGTCGACGCCCGCGTTGTTGAAGCCCATCCGGTTGATCACGGCATTCGCCTGCGGCAGACGGAACATGCGCGGGCGCGGATTGCCCGGCTGCGGGCGGGGCGTCACGGTGCCGACTTCGATGAAGCCGAAGCCGAGCGCGGCCAGTCCGTCGATGCACGCGCCATCCTTGTCGAGCCCCGCCGCGAGGCCGACGGGGTTCCTGAACGTCAGGCCCATCACGGTGCGCGGCGAGTCGGGCACGTGCGGCGCGAGCATGCCTGCGACGCCGGTGCGGCCGGCGGCGCCCAGCATGCGCAGGGTCAGGTGGTGAGCGTCTTCCGCGTCCATGCGGAAGAGTTGGGCGCGTACGAGCGGATAAAGGGAACTGAACACGGCGGGACGCCTGGCGGCTGAAAAATGAGAACCCGCTATTTTAACGGGTCGGCACGACGGCGATCGACGTTTCGGTTTTCGTGCCTGTCGACGCGAACCGGGTCAGCCTCGCTCGACGCGCAGTCCGCGTGTGCCGCCTTTCGCGGCTTCGACGGGGGAGAGATCGAGCGCGGTGGGGTCGAGCACCTTCCACGCGCCGTCGAACAGGCCTTCCAGCGGCGTGAAATTGGCCTTGTAAGCCATCTTCGGGCTTTCGCGGATCCAGTAGCCGAGATACACATGCGGCAGCTTCAGGCTGCGCGCCTGCTCGATCTGCCAGAGGATGTTGTAGGTGCCGTAGCTGGTGTGCGGCTGGTCGGGATCGAAGAACGTGTACACGGACGACAGACCGTCGCCGAGGATATCGATCATGCTGACCATGCGCAGCGTGCCGGGCATGTCGGGATGGCCGAGATAGCCGGGATTGGCCGGCTCGCGGAATTCGACGAGACGCGAGTTGATCCGGCTCTGCAGCAGGAACTGCTCGTACTGGTCGCGGCTGTCGCGGTCCATGCCGCCGCCCGCGTGTCGCGCCGACTGATAGCGCATGTAGAGCGCGTAATGCTCTTCGTCGTAGTGCAGCGGCGCGACCGTCGCGATCAGGCCGCCATGCTTTTTCCACACGCGCCGCTGCGTGCGGTTCGGCGTGAAGCGGTCGACGGGTACGCGCACGGGGACGCATGCGCGGCAGCCGTCGCAATACGGCCGGTAGGTGAACACGCCCGAGCGGCGGAAGCCTGCGCGAACGAGTTCGGTGTAGACGTCGGAGTTGATCAGATGGCTGGGCGTCGCGACTTGCGAGCGCGCGACGCGCCCTTCCAGGTAACTGCAAGGGTAAGGCGCTGTTGCGTAGAATTGCAGCGCCGAAAGCGGTGAAAGCGGCAGCTCATTCGGGTGAGTCACGTTAGCAGCTCTCGAAGCGTTTCTGGTTTTGCCAATCCGGCGCGCTGCTGGCTATCGGGCTAAATGCCGGGCTATACGCTCGATACTAGCTTGCAGCGTGCCCGATGGACACGTCGATGATGCGCGGCGTCGTTCATGCAGCGGCGTTGGCCCTCGACACTGCATGCATCACGCCGCCGGCGCAAAAAGATCGCGCAGCACAGTTTTGTCGAACGACCAGGGGATGGGCGCCGAGCCGACCGCCGCGCGCACATGCGCGACGAACGCCTTGCGCGCGATCTCGCGGCCGCCCAGCGACGCCAGATGCGACGTGTTCTGCTGGCAGTCTATCATTTCTATTTCATGACGTCGCAAGTGGAAGACGAGCGCGGAGAGCGCGATTTTCGACGCATCGGTGACTTCTGCATACATCGATTCGCCGAAAAACATCTTGCCGAACGACACGCCATACAAGCCGCCCACACGCTTGCCTTCATGCCACGTTTCGATGCTGTGCGCATCGCCGTGACGATGCAGCGTCGAATACGCTTCGATCACGTCCGACGTGATCCACGTGCCGCGCTGGCCGTGACGCGGCGCGAGTGCGCAGGCGCGCATCACGGCGGGGAAATCGGCATCGACGCGGATTTCCCATGCGTCGTCGCGCAGTACGCGCTTGAGCGTCTTTTTCAGCGAAGGGGAAATCTTGAACTCGCGCGGACGCAGGATCATGCGCGGATCGGGCGTCCACCAGAGCACGGGCTGGCCGTCTGAATACCACGGAAAAATGCCGCGCCGGTACGCGTCGATGAGTCTCGACGGCAACAGGTCCGCGCTCGCCGCGAGCAGGCCGGGCGCGCCACTCGCCGCGGACAGTGCGCGCTCGACGGGCGGAAAGGGATCGTCGGGGCCTAGCCAGGGAACCATGCGACCGCTGTGGTGATCAGCCGTCGCGCAGCGAGCGGAAGATATCGCCCGTGTGCAGGCCGTAGTTGCCCGACGTGCGGTCGGTGAAGAAGAAGCGCAAAGTCTGCGCGACGGTCGGGAACGCGATGTCGTCCCACGGAATTTCGTGTTCTTCGAAGAGGCGCACTTCGAGGCTCTCTTCGCCCGCTTCGACATCGATATCGAGCAGCCGCGCGAGATAGAACAGATGCACCTGATGCACGTGCGGCACGTTCAGCAGCGTGTACAGGTTCTGCACTTCGACGCGCGCGCCGGCTTCTTCGAGCGTCTCGCGCGCGGCGGCCTCGGATGTCGTCTCGCCCATTTCCATGAAGCCTGCGGGCAGAGTCCAGTAGCCATAGCGCGGTTCGATCGCGCGACGGCACAGCAGCACCTTGTCGTCCCAGACGGGAACGGTGCCGACCACGTTGCGCGGATTCTGGTAGTGCACGGTGCCACAGCTCGCGCAGACGAAGCGCTCCCGGTTGTCGCCGGGCGGAATGCTCAGGCTCACTGCGTGGCCGCAGACGGAACAGAATTTCATAGAGAGGGGACGGAGAACGGTGATGGGAGTGTATCACCGGGCTGGGTGTTGACGATGACGCTCGGGGAGTGGTGGCGCTGATGCAATGGCTGCGACCGCGCTCGAATCGTTTCGCCGACTCCAAAACAAAAAACCCGCCATTGGCGGGTTTGATGATGCGACGGCTCTTGGAGCATGTGCCCAGTGAGAACTGGTTGCGGGGGTAGGATTTGAACCTACGACCTTCGGGTTATGAGCCCGACGAGCTGCCAGACTGCTCCACCCCGCGTCCGTCGAAGAAAAGATTATAGGGCAACTGCATGCTCGATGCAATCAGTTTTTAAGAATCGACATGAAAGTGTGGAATGCGACGGCCATCTGACTCGCCGCGACACCCGTATTCGACATGCGCCCAACATGTGCCGGACCTATGAGAGCATGGCCGCGTAGCGCCGCATGCCTGCGCTAGAATCGCCGTTCTTCCGTGCCGCGCGACGCGTTGTTTCGTGGTTGCATCGTGATCGTATCCGCGCGCGGCACATCATCCCGTTCAAGGTTCTCTCGACACGTCATGGATATCGCTCACGATTTGCAGTCGATCGCTGCGCAGGAACACACGCTCGTCTTCCCTCATTTCGACGCCGATACTGCATGGCAACTTGGCGCCTATCTGCATGAGATCGCCAAGGCGCGCAGCCTCGCGCTCGCGATCGACATCCGCACCTTCGGTCAACCGCTGTTCTTCTCGGTGCTGGAAGGCGCGACGCCCGACAACGTCAATTGGGCGCGCCGCAAGGGCAACACGGTCGCGCATTTCCGGCGCAGTTCGTATGCCGTCGGCCTGAAGCTGCAGGAATCGAATGCGACGCTTGCTGACAAGCACAGTCTTCCCGTGGCCGATTACGCTTCGCACGGCGGCGCGTTTCCGCTGATCGTGAAGGGCGCGGGCGTGATCGGCTCGGTAACGGTGTCGGGTCTGCCGCAACGCGCGGATCATGAACTCGTCGTCGAGGCGCTGTGCGCGCATCTCGGCCATGACTACAGCAAGCTCGCGCTTGCGAAGGCGTAGCGCATGGGCGTGCCTCCTTATGTCCTGCTCGCGGTCGCCATCGTCGCCGAAGTGATTGCGACTTCTGCGTTGCGTGCTTCGGACGGCTTCACGCGTCTCGTGCCTGCGGCTGTCGTGCTGCTCGGCTACGGCATTTCGTTTTACTGCCTGTCGCTGACGCTGAAGAGCCTGCCCGTCGGCATCGTCTATGCGATCTGGTCGGGCGTCGGCATCGTGCTGATCACGCTGGTCGCCATCGTGATGTATCGACAGGTGCCGGATCTTGCCGCTGTCGCCGGGCTCGGGCTGATCGTCGCGGGCGTCGTCGTGCTGAATCTGTTTTCGAAGATGCAGGCGCATTGACGACGCGCGTCGTTTAGCGGCAGCGAATCAATGACGATGAATCACTTGCAGCGAATCACCATCGAGCGGCCCTTCACGTTCGCCGACACGACGTTCGAAATGCTGCCGCCCGATGTACCGCCTTCGTCGTTGTCCTTCGACACGATGTCATAACCCGTCGCGCCGCAGGCCTTGCCGGCCTGCACGTAGCACGAGGCCCAGCTCGAGCTTGCGTCCGCGCCGCTGCAGCTGACCGCGAAGCCCGTTTCGCCGTTCGGCAGATTGATCAGCGACGTCGAGTTCGACGACGCGCACGCGCCAAGGCTCGAAATCGCGAGTGCGGCTAGCGGCAGCGCGGCGGCACGGATCGCGTGAGAGACAAGAGAGTGGCGCGCGCGCCGTTCGGTCGACTTCATTGTGTTTCCTTGCAGAAATAGGGTGTCACGGGAGAGCAGCGAGCAAGGACGCCGAGCGGCGCTTGGTCGGCCGCTTCATCGGCAATCGACGAGGCCGTGAGAACCGCCAGCGATTCACGCGTCCCGGCTTTCGGGTCTGAGGCCGGTGTGTCCCGTGTCCCGCAGATCGATACGGATGTCTGCCTGTCCGACGAGGCGCCGGCTTTCAGCGCCTTCTTCCGTCGCGGCGTCCTCCCAGATGCTGATCGCCTTCGGAATGTCCATGCCATGGCCTTCCGCGTACGCGAACCACGCATTGGCGGCGTCCGGTTCGGCGATCTCGCGCTCTCGAAGAAAATATTTTCCCATATCGTCGGTTCTCGTCCGGAAATTGCAGATATCGGGTGAGTCGGCTGGCCGCGCGGAGAACTTATCGCGCGATGCGAAGACTTACCCGTAACGCACGTGGCGTGCCGCGTGCTGTCGGTTCCATGACTTGCAGCAAGTTCGAACGAGAGGCGAATATGGCAGAACGGGTGAGCGGCCCTTATCGGGGCTATTACATCAGCGCGTCGGCGCGGCTTGTGCCGGCGCACGAGCAGGCGCGGCGCGCGGGCGAGCAGGAAGGGGTGTACGTCGGATCCGTCAGCCTGTCAGAGCGCGGACCGGACGATCCGCACCGGATGGAAACGCTGATCGAAATCGGCGACGAGCATCGCTTCACGACGGAAGACGAAGCGCTGGTTTATGTCGAGAAAGCCGGCCGCGCGTATGTCGACCGGCTGCTGGACGGCGAATGAATGCGTTACGGGGTACGCTCATCGGATGAGCGCGAATGAGCGTCGATGAGCGATGCGTATCGAACGCCGCGCCAGTGAGGCGGTTTCCGTCGATGCGGCGCTGGACCGCCGCCTGCCGCTACGAGTACCATAAAGCCCGCCGATCGGGCCTGTGGGCCGCCTGTCACGCGAAAGCGAAAAGCACACGCGCGGCCACTCGCCCATAACGCCGGATTTTCCCGA
Organism: Paraburkholderia sabiae; assembly: GCF_030412785.1. Classification (NCBI taxonomy): domain Bacteria; kingdom Pseudomonadati; phylum Pseudomonadota; class Betaproteobacteria; order Burkholderiales; family Burkholderiaceae; genus Paraburkholderia; species Paraburkholderia sabiae. Next base: position 5,037,578 of record NZ_CP125295.1, on the reverse strand, counting down.
TGAGGTCATCATGGAGATTCGTTTTCCCACGGACGCGCCTGCTTACCGCGACTTCAACCTGACGCTGGTGTTTCCGGCGCTGGTCGATGGCGAACGGGTGCCGTGCGCGATTTCCGTCGAAGCGCTCGAAGATCATTTCGGCGCCGACACGAACGACACGGACGGCTGGCGTCGTGCGTTCGATGCAGGCCGCGAGCGTATCGAAGCCGTCGCGCGCGAGCATCTGCTGATCAGCAACGGCACGCCCGTTCTGCTGAAGAGCGGCCACTTTCCGCCGGGCAACCTGGCGGGAAGCTGACACGCAGTTCCTCCAACGCAAACGCACGGGCGGCGCCGACGATCACGCCGCCTGTACGCTCCCTTGCCGCACCGCGCGCTGCGCGGCCGCCAGCGACTGCGCAATCCCCGACTCGTAGGACGTCTTCACGACAGGACCGATCAGCGTCGTCAGCGCCGAGTCGTCGAGCACGACGGGGGCCGTCAGCAGGTAATGCATTTCCACCAGTTCGCGCAGCATCGGGTTCACGAGACCCATCACGCGCAACATCGTCTTGCCCGCCACCATCAGCCTGGGTTCGCGCTGCGCGAGCGCGTAAGCGCGTTCGGCGATTTCACGCTGCGTGATCGTGCCCGCACCCGCCAGATGCAGCACGCGGCCGAACGCTTCAGGCGTACGCGACAGCCGTTCGACGACGGCGCCGACGTCGGGCATGAACACGAACTCATGCGGCACGTCGATCGGGCCGATCATCTGCGCGCGCGAGCCGCTCGCCGCGCCTTCGAACACGCCATGCAGAAAGCTGCGTTCGACGCCCGGACCGTAGAAATCGGGCAGGCGCAGCACGAGCGTTTCGAGTCCGTGATGTCCGTGCGCGTCGATGACGAGGTTTTCCTGCGCGAGCCGCATCTTGCCCTTGAACGTGTGCGGCTCGCGCGGGTGAGATTCCGTAACGGGCAGGGCGCGCGGACGCCCGTACGGATACACCGTGCCGATCAGGATCAGGCGCTGTACGCCGGCGGCGCGCAAGCCGTCGAGCGTCTTTTGCATCAGGACGGGATGCCGGTCGAACTGGTGATACGGCACGCCGACGAGATACACGGCCGTCTGCAAGCCCGCCGCGGCAGCGGCGATCGTGGCGGGATCGTCCGAATTCCACGTGACGATTTCCGCGAGCGGATCGTGTCCGAACGACGCCTGCAGCGCCTCACGCCCACGTCCAATCACGCGATAACGCCGTCCCGCCGCGCTGAGCGCGTGAGCGATGCTGCGTCCGGCGGCACCCGCCGCGCCAAAAAGTCCGATCTGTGCTGCGTTTTCCATGACGTCTCCCATCGAATGCACCAGGCCAGGGCGCCCGGTTCCGGCAGCCGGACTGAGCGCAAGAAATTTACTGAACACTGTTCACTGAACGATGTTCAGTTTAATTTGACTTTTCAGTTTGTCAACCTGAAAATCGTCGGTATGGGAATCGCCGAACGAAAGACACGCCAGAAGCAAGAGCTACGCGAACGCATCCTCGATGCCGCGCGGCGCATCGTGATGCGCGAGGGCTTTGGCGCGCTGTCCATGCGCAAGATCGCCGACGCGATCGAGTACTCGCCCGCCACGCTGTATCTGCACTTCGAGAGCCGCGACGCGATCGCGCGCGCGCTGTGCGCGGAGGGTTACGCGCAACTGCTCGCCACCTTCGAACCGCTCGTCGCCATTGCCGATCCCGCCGAGCGGCTGAAGGCGATCGGCCGGGCGTACGTCGCGTTCGGCGTCGCGCATCCGGAGACCTACCGGCTGATCTTCATGGAAGATCCGTCGTACACGGGTGCGGCGCTCGTCGGCGGCGAGGGCGCGGATGACGCTGAAAAGGCGGACGACGCGGCGTTTCGCCTGATGGTCGAATCGATCGATGCGCTCAAGGAAGAAGGCCGCCTGCGCGGTGCGCCCGACAGCCTGGTATGCGCCGAGGCGTTCTGGGCGACGATGCACGGTATCGTCGCGTTGCATCTGACTTGCCCGGTGTTCCCGCGTGCGCCGCTCGATGCCGTGATCGATGCAGCGCTCGTCGCGTGGTTCGGCGCGGGTGCGGGCGAAGCGGACGATGCCGGCGCCGCATCGGAAAACGATGCAAGCGGACACAGCGAGAAGGCAGTCAAGCCGCGCCGCAGTGCGCCATCCAAAGCGGACACCGCGTAATCAGGCTGAGTGCCGACGCGCATTGCCGGTTTCACTGAAGAACTCGATGACGCGTGCTACCGTTGGCGTCGCACATCCATTGAACCGCTTCACGCACACGCCATGTCGACACCCGAATCGCGCCTCGCCTCCGACGAACTCATCGCCTATGTCGCCAACCGCATCGGCTTCATCGAGCTGAACCGCCCGAAGGCGCTCAACGCGCTATCGCTCGACATGATGCGCGCGATGCAGGCGACGCTCGATCAATGGCGCGACGATCCCGATGTGCTCGCCGTCGTCGTGCGCAGCACGAGCGAGCGCGCGTTCTGCGCGGGCGGCGACATCCGCTATCTGTACGACGCGTTCCGGCGCGGCGACGGCGATGCCGTCGATACGTTTTTCATCGACGAATACAAGCTCGATCACGCGATCTTCACCTACACGAAACCGTATATCGCGTTCATGAACGGCATCGTGATGGGCGGCGGCATGGGCATTTCGCAGGGCGCGCATCGCACGGGCGGCTTGCGGGTCGTGACGTCCACTACGCGTATGGCGATGCCGGAAACGCGCATCGGCCTGTTTCCCGATGTCGGCGCGGGCTGGTTCCTCGCGCGCACGCCGGGCGCGATCGGCCGTTATCTGGCCGTGACGGGCGAAACCATCGGCGCCGCCGATGCGCTCTACGCCGGTCTCGCCGACGCTTTTCTGCCCGACGACGCGATTCCCGCGTTGATCGATCGTCTGAAGTCGCAGAGCTTCGAGGTGGGCGCTGATGTGGTCGCGTGCGTGCAGCAGGAAGCGGAACAGCACCGGGTCACGCCGTTGCCCGACGTCTCGCCGCTCGCCGACGCCCGCATGCTGATCGACAGGCACTTCGCGCTGTCCGACGTCGCGCAGATCATCCGTTCGCTCGATCTCGAAGGCGATTGCGCCTATGCCGACTGGGCCGAGCAGACGGGCGCGGTGCTGCGCGAACGTTCGCCGCTGTCGATGGCGGTATCGCTGGAAGTGGTGACGCGCGCCGAAGGCACGATGGCGGAATGCCTGCGACGCGATCTCGATCTGACGCGCTCGTCGTTCGAGCGCGGCGACGCGCCGGAAGGCATCCGCGCGCGCATCATCGACAAGGACAATCAGCCGAAGTGGCGGTTCGCGCGAATCGAAGACGTGACGCGCGCGGACGTGGAGAAGATGTTCGAGAGCCCGTGGGCCGCGAACGAGCATCCGTTGCGCGATCTCCAGGGCTGACGTTAAAAAGGAAAGAGCGGGGCGCTCAGTCCTCGCTGGTCATGAAGGCGCGCATGAACACGAGCGCGCCCCAGCCCCACATCGCGTTCGACGCGAAGCCGAGCGCGAGGCGCGGCAGCATGTTGCCCGTCGGCCAGATGCCGCGAATGGGATCGACCACGAACACGCCCGCCGCCGTCAGCACGATGCCGCCGAACAGGAACGCCTGAACCCACGGCGCTGGCCGTTCGGGCGACACGCGCAGCAGCCACGCCATCAGCACGGCCCACACTGAACACCAGATCGCGTTTGCGATGAATTCCGGCAAGCCGACGGGCACGAACGGCGCCGTCGAAAACCCTGTCGGGTCGATGAGGCCGGCGGCGTGCAGAAGCGCGAGCGTCGACTCGTGAAAGAACAGCGACGCCAGAAAGCCGGACACGAACGGCAGGATAATTTTTTGCATGCTTGACAGCGGCAGTCGCCGGGCGTCGTCGACTTGGCGTAGCCCGTGCAGGTTGATCGGAACGAGCGCCATTATATCGGCGGCGGGCGCGGGTTTTGGTGCGCTGGCATGCGTCCCGTGCGCTTTTGCTACGTATGCTGCAACGTCAGGTAAATCACGAAAGTGGAAAACCTAAGCTCAAAAAAATCGTTCAAAAGAAAGAGCGCGGTCCATAGACTGTTTTCCCATGCAGGCGACGGTACGCATCGCTCAGGCGGCTGACCATGCGTTGCGTGCGCCATTCATATCGATTCATTTGAGAGAAACCGTCGCGATGTGCCATCCGATGCTCATGCGCGTGTGCCCGGCGGCATGGTCCGTGGCGCGCGTCAATTGCCCGCTTTACGGCCCGCTTCACGGCCCGCTTCACGGCCCACTTCACGGCCCACTTCACGGGTCGCTTCGCTGTCGCTGCTGACGCGCAGTCTTCTTCAATCAACCCGGTTTTGATGCACCGCCCGTGCGCGGCGGGGCGTGCTCACGCCTGCGCAAAGCGCGACCGGCACGTCTCATTCGACATCACACGAACAACGCAGGAGCAGCACATGAATGTGTTCTGGTTCATCCCGACTCACGGCGACAGCCGCTATCTCGGCACGTCGCAAGGCGCGCGCGCAGCTGATTACGACTACTTCCGGCAGATCGCCGTCGCCGCCGATACGCTTGGCTACGAAGGCGTGCTGCTGCCGACGGGCCGTTCGTGCGAAGACGCGTGGGTCGTTGCATCGAGCCTGATTCCCGCGACGAAGCGCCTCAAGTTTCTCGTTGCGATCCGCCCGGGCATCACGTCGCCGGGCTTGTCGGCGCGCATGGCGGCGACCTTCGACCGTCTGTCGGGCGGGCGTCTCTTGATCAACGTCGTGACGGGCGGCGACGCGGCGGAGCTCGAAGGCGACGGACTCTTCGTCGATCACGACACGCGCTACGAAATCACCGATGAATTCCTGCGCATCTGGCGTGGCCAGCTGGCGGCCGCGCACCACGGCGAGAGCGTCGATTTCATTGGCAGGCATCTGAAGTCGAAGGGCGGCAAGCTGCTGTATCCGCCTGTGCAGAATCCGCATCCGCCGCTATGGTTCGGCGGCTCGTCGCCCGCTGCGCACGAGATGGCGGGCGAGCACATCGACACGTATCTCACCTGGGGCGAGCCGCCCGAAGCTGTCGCGAAGAAGATCGCCGACATCCGCGCCCGCGCCGCGCAGCATGGTCGCACGATCCGCTTCGGCATCCGTCTGCACGTGATCGTGCGCGAGACGGAAGACGAAGCGTGGGCCGCCGCCGACAAGCTCATCAGCAGGCTCGACGATGAAACCGTCGCGCGCGCGCAGGCGTCGTTCTCGAAGATGGATTCCGAAGGGCAGCGGCGCATGGCCGCGCTGCACGGCGGCAAGCTCGGCTCGCGCAAGGATCTCGAGATTTATCCGAACTTGTGGGCGGGCGTGGGGCTCGTGCGGGGCGGAGCGGGCACGGCGCTCGTCGGCAGTCCCGAGCAGGTCGCGGCGCGCATGCAGGAATACGCGGAGCTTGGCATCGAGACGTTCATTCTGTCCGGCTATCCGCATCTCGAAGAGTCGTATCGCTTCGCAGAACTGGTGTTTCCGCTGCTGCCGGGACGTCAGCACGCGAGTGCGAGCGGTCCGCTGTCGGGGCCGTTCGGCGAGATCGTCGGCAATCACTATGCGCCGAAGGCGTCGCAAAGCTGATCGGTTTGCAGCGATGCGTGTGTTCGATGCATCGCTTCATTGAAGGAGTTTGGGTCTATGTCGACTGTTACTGGCAACCGTGTTGTGAGCGCAAGCCTCGCGTCCTTCGCGCCGCTCGCGCGCAAAGTCGCGCCGTGGATCGTCCCGCTCGTCATTCTCCTCGCGTGGGAACTCGCTGCGCGCAGCGGCGTGCTGTCGACGCGCGTGCTGCCCGAACCGCTCGCCGTCGTGAAGGCCGCGTGGTCGCTGATCGAATCGGGCGAAATGTGGGCTGATGTGAAAGTCAGCACGTGGCGCGCGGTGTCGGGATTTGCGATCGGCGGCGGCATCGGCTTCGTGCTCGGGCTCGCGACGGGTCTCTTTCGTCCTATCGACATCGCGCTCGACACGACCGTGCAGATGATCCGCAACATCCCCGCGCTAGCGATGATCCCGCTCGTGATTCTCTGGTTCGGCATCGAGGAAGAAGCGAAGGTGTTTCTCGTCGCGCTGGGCGTGTTCTTTCCGATCTACGTGAACACGTATCACGGCATCCGTTCCGTCGACGCCAATCTGATCGAGATGGCGCGCAGCTACGGCGTGAAGGGTTTTGCGCTGTATCGCGACGTGATTTTGCCGGGCGCATTGCCGTCGATTCTCGTCGGCGTGCGCTTCGCGTTCGGACTGATGTGGGTCACGCTGATCGTCGCCGAAACGATCTCCGCGCAATCGGGCATCGGCTACATGACGATGAATGCGCGCGAGTTTCTGCAAACGGATGTGGTCGTCGTCGGGATTCTGCTATACGCGGCGCTCGGCAAGCTCGCCGACATGCTCGCGAAAGGGCTCGAACGCGTGTCGCTGCGCTGGCATCCCGCGTATCAGCGAGGAGGAAAAGCATGAGTGCGAGCACCTTGTCCGCATCGTATGGCGGCGTCGCAGGCGCCGATCTCGAAGCCGAACTGCAGCAGCCGCGCACGCACGATCGCGATACGGCGTCGTTGCACGAGTGGGCCGCTGAATCGGGCGCAGGCGCGAGCGCCGCGTTGCGTGAAAGAGTGCGCGAAGGGCAGGACGTATCGGTCGAATTGCGCGGCGTCGGCAAGCGCTACGGCGAACGCGCGGTGCTGGCGGACTTCGATCTGTCGATCGAACGCGGCAGTTTTGTATCGATCGTCGGGCGCAGCGGCTGCGGCAAGTCGACCTTGCTGCGGCTGATCGCCGGTCTCGAAGCGCCGACTTCGGGCGCGCTCGAAAAACGCGCCGACGGCGCGCAGCCGTTCGACACGCGGATCATGTTTCAGGACGCGCGTCTGCTGCCGTGGAAGACGGTGCTGCAGAACGTGATGCTCGGGCTTGGCCGTTCGTCGCGCGACGATGCGCGCGCGGTGCTCGCCGAAGTCGGTCTGCTCGAACGCGCGAACGACTGGCCCGCGCAGCTGTCGGGCGGTCAGCGGCAACGCGTGGCGCTGGCGCGTGCGCTCGTGCACCGGCCGCAACTGCTGCTGCTCGACGAGCCGCTCGGTGCGCTCGACGCACTGACCCGTATCGAGATGCATGCGCTGATCGAACGGCTGTGGCGCGAGCATCGCTTCACGGCGCTGCTCGTCACGCACGACGTGCAGGAAGCTGTCGCGCTCGCCGATCGCATCCTGCTGATCGAAGAAGGCCGCATCGCACTCGATCAGCCCGTGCCGCTGGCGCGTCCGCGCGAACGGGCGTCGACGGCCTTCGCAAAGCTCGAAGAACGCGTGCTGCAGCGTGTGATGAAGACACCCGCAACGGAAGAACACGCGTCGTTCGATTCGAACGCGCACAGCGTGCATGCACGCGAATTTCGCTGGGCGGTATGACGGATTAATAGACGTTGCCCGGCCACTTTTTCATCGACCCACGGAGCTATCCGATATGAGCATTTCCGCGATCAACGTACGTAACCAGTTCAAAGGCAAAGTGAAGGAGATCATCCGCGGACCTGTCGTGTCCGAAGTCGACGTCGACACGCCGTTCGGCATCGTGACGTCGGTGATCACGACGCGCTCGATCGACGAACTCGAATTGAAGGTCGGCGCGGAAGTGGTCGCGCTCGTCAAATCGACGGAGGTGTCGATCGCGCGGCTGTAACGGCTGCATATTTCCGACGCGCGGTCTCGCGCGTCGGAGCGTGCATGGTCAGTCCGCTATTTCGCGTTCGTCGCGCTCGCGGGCGGGCTGTGCGACATGTCGTCGTTGGTCGGTTTGCGCGGCTTCTTGACGGGCATATTGTCGGGATTCGTCGCGCTTGCCGCGCCCGACGCGGCGGCGGGCGGCGGTTTCACGATCGGCGCGCCCGGCCCTTGAGGCGCAACGGTCTGGCCCCACGCAATCTGCGCCGTGCCTGCCGATACGGCAAGCAACATGGCGCCGCCAAGCGTCGCCCAGGCGTGGCGTTTGATGCTGATTCTGATCGGAATCATCGCGATCTCCGTGCGGGTTTTTCGGGGCTGTCGCTAAGCGCGTGCCAGCCCCTGCATCTCGCGCCATTATTTCGGCCCTTTAACTGACAGGCTGTCTCCGTGCAATGCGTCCGGCAATTGCGGCTGGAAGTGCTAGCATGAACTGAGCATCGACTGGCGCATTGCCATACGGGCGGCGCGCCGCCAACGAATGCGGAGGCTGCGATGACGAAGTCCTTGAGTGCGGATGCAATCGATACGCTGCGGCAACTGAACGACGTCGGCACGGGGCAGACACCGCCCGCCGTCGAGCCTGTCGTCGAGAAGGAATTGCTGGTCGCGGGACTGGTGGCGAAGGCGGGGAAGGGAACGGGCGTCGAAATCACCTGCGACGGCCGGAAGTATCTGTCCGGCGATTGCGATTGATTGCTACGAGTTTGCCCGTGCGTTTGCTCGCGGACGTACGAGACGCGGAAAAGAAGCGAAAGGGAGGCGCGATGGAGCCGAAAGGCATCGATATGGGCGACTACCAGGAACGCTACAAGGACTTCGATATGGAAGTTGCCGTCGAGCAGGTGCTGACGGGCGTGAAGGCGCATTTTCGTGTGCTGAAGCGCGACACGGTGATGCTCGACTGGCGGCTTGTGAACATCGACGGATTCTGGCCGACCGAGCACGCGGCGGCCGAAGCGGGCTTTCGCGCAGCGCGCGAGGCCATCGACGTCGAATTGCTCGCCGCCGGCGGTTGAACGCCACATTTCCCGACGCGCAAAAAAAACAAAGCCGGATGCTCCGTGGAGAACATCCGGCTTAACTACACCTGCAACAACAACGACAGACTGCGTGGTACTTCCAGGGTACGGCAACTTCGAACTGCGGGTACTTCCAGATACTGCTACTTCGCCATCAACGGTACTGCACAACTACGGTCAAGCTTCGACTGCGGTACTGCCTGCTGCTACATCTGGAACTGCAACTTCAAGACTGCGCACTACGACTGCAAGAACTGCAATTTCAACACTGCGTACTGCCACTGCCAGAACTGCGTGCTACCACTGCCCGATACTGCTGGTACTGCCTGCTGCGAAATCTGCTGCATATACGCCTGGCTTTAGGCCTGGTTTTCGGCTTAATGACCGAAGAACACCGAACCCGGGCCCGTCACGGGCTCATGCTTGCCAGCTTGCGACAAACCGTTTTGCACGCCGCCGTAGGCGACTGCGTTGGCTTGCTGCGCTTCGGCTGCCAGCGTCTGCGAGTTCTGGCCTTGTTGCGATGCCGGTGCGCCGACCGTCGGGTTGTAATGCGGAGCCGGACCGTAGCCGCTTGCGAAAGCGGGAGCAGCCAGCGTGGCGGAAGCGGCGATCAGAACTGCGGCGATAAGCTTGGTCTTCATGGTGAACTCTCCGTAATGTTTGATTCAGTAAGACGTTGCGGTGTTTGCCGGTGTTTGCTTCGTGGCGCTGTGTTCGCAACGTCGATGGAAGCCAGTGTATACCCTTACTATCGAATTTTTGTATCGATAATTTGAAATTACTATTCTGCGATCGGAAACAATGCGTAGAGGCCCGCCAGGCGCGGGTTTCGCGTGTATGTGCCGCGATAAGGGGCTGGTCGCGGCCCGAAAAACCTCAGCGAAATCATGGGCTTCCGGGGTTGTTGCGGCGCGCAATGAGGGATTCGGGGCGGGCTTGCGGTAAAATTACGGGTTGGTTGTTCGCTGTTTATTCTTCTTCTGCTGTTTCTTCTTTCTGGTTCGCCGTCTCATGTCTTCGAAGCCCACTGTCAGTCCCCGCCGCGTGTCCGTCGCCCCGATGATGGACTGGACCGACCGCCACTGCCGCTCGTTCCACCGCACGCTGTCCCGGCACACCTGGCTGTATACGGAGATGGTGACGACGGGCGCGCTGATTCATGGCGACGTCGCGCGCCATCTAGCGTTTACGGCCGATGAAGCGCCCGTCGCGCTGCAACTCGGCGGCAGCGAGCGGGACGATCTGGCGCGTTCGGCGAAACTCGGCGAGCAGTGGGGTTACGACGAGATCAATCTGAACTGCGGCTGTCCGTCGGAGCGCGTGCAGCGCGGCGCATTCGGCGCGTGCCTGATGAAAGAGCCGGAACTCGTCGCCGATTGCGTGAAGGCGATGCGCGATGTCGTGTCGGTGCCTGTGACCGTCAAGCACCGGATCGGCGTGGATGACGTCGAAGACTACGCGTTCGTGCGCGACTTCGTCGGCACGATCGCCGAGGCCGGTTGCGAAGTCTTCATCGTGCATGCGCGCAATGCGATCCTCAAAGGCCTGAGCCCGAAAGAGAACCGCGAGATTCCGCCGCTCAAGTACGACTACGCGTACCGCCTGAAGCGCGACTTTCCGCAGCTCGAGATCATCATCAACGGCGGCATCAAGACGCTCGACGAAGTCGAAACGCATTTGCAGCACGTCGACGGCGTGATGCTCGGACGTGAGGCGTATCACAACCCATACGTGCTCGCCGATGTCGACGCGCGTTTTTACGGTTCGACGGATATCGCGCCGACGCGCGAGGAAGCGGAAGCGCAACTCATCGAATATTGCCGCGCCGAACTCGCGCGCGGCACGTATCTCGGCGCGATCGTGCGCCATGCGCTGGGGTTGTATCGCGGCGTCGCGGGTGCGCGCGGCTGGCGGCGCGTGCTGTCGGACAACAAAAAACTGGCGGCACGCGATCTCGCGATTTTCGACGAAGCGCGACAGCATTTGCGCGAGCCCAGCGAAATCTTTGAATAAAGGGCTTTGCAAATACGATTCGTGTTTGTATAATCTCGCTTCTTCGTTGCTGAGCGCCGCTCGGTAGCAGGTAGCGAAGGCGTAGTGCAGTGGTGGCTGTAGCTCAGTTGGTAGAGTCCAGGATTGTGATTCCTGTCGTCGTGGGTTCGAGTCCCATCAGCCACCCCAGAGAATTGAAAAACGGCATTGTGAGTAATCACAATGCCGTTTTTGTTTTGTGCGTCGATCAGGCATGAAGCGGGTTCGATAAGCATCGAACGCCCACTTCCCATCACGAACGTTTGCGCAACGGCTCCAGCAATCCCTTCAGGCCGTTGTGATCGATCTCATGCATCAGCGCGAGCAGCCGCCCGATCTCACCCGGCGGAAATCCTTCGCGTGCAAACCAGTTCAGATAATGTCCCGGCAGATCGGCGATCACGCGCCCTTTGTACTTGCCGTACGGCATCGTACGTGTCACGAGCAATTCAAACTGTTCGACGTTCATCGTCAGGCACGATCCACAAATTCAAGGCAAATCAAACGAGTTGAAACATCAGCGGCAGCGCACCGCAACGCGGACGGAGAACGTTGTAAGCGCATCGAAACCGATGATGTGCGCTCGCGGCCAGACGACATTCTATCCACGCACGCGATCCGCGCGGACGTGTTAATTTCGCCGTTTACCGATGGATCAACCGTCAGCACACGAACAGGAAAGAATCGATGGAATACCGCAAGCTCGGCGATACGGACGTACAGGTCAGTCTGATCGGTCTCGGCACGATGACGTGGGGCGAGCAGAACACGGAGCGCGAGGCGCACGAGCAGATCGACTACGCGCTCGACCAGGGCATCACGCTGATCGATGCCGCCGAGATGTATCCGGTGCCGCCGCGCCCTGAAACGCAGGGCTCGACGGAGCGCTATATCGGCACGTGGCTTGCGCAGCATCGCTCGATGCGCGACAAGATCGTGCTCGCGACCAAGATCGCCGGCCCCGCGCGCCAGCCGCACAACCCGCGTCACATTCGCGGCGAGGGCAACCAGTTCGATCGCAAGAATCTTACCGAGGCGCTGAACGACAGCCTCAAGCGTCTGCAAACCGATTACGTCGATCTGTATCAACTGCACTGGCCCGATCGCAGCACGATGACGTTCGGCCGTTCCGCATATCCGTGGATCGACGATGCGTACACGGTGCCCATCGAAGAGACGCTCTCCGTGCTCGCAGAGTTCGTGAAGGAAGGGAAGGTGCGCCACATCGGCGTATCGAACGAAACGCCTTGGGGCGTTGCGCAGTTTCTGCGTGCGTCCGAGAAGCTCGGCTTGCCGCGCATCGTGTCGATCCAGAATCCGTACAGCCTGTTGAACCGCACGTTCGAAGCAGGGCTCTCCGAGTTCTCGCATCGCGAGCATGTCGGTCTGCTCGCGTATTCGCCGCTGGCGTTCGGCTGGCTGTCGGGCAAGTACGAAGGCGGCGCGCGTCCTGCGGGCGCGCGCATCACGCTGTTCGAACGCTTCCAGCGCTACAGCAAGCCGCAAGCCGTGCAGGCGACGACGCGCTACGTCGAACTCGCGAAGCGCCACGGTCTGTCGCCCGCGCAATTCGCGCTCGCGTTCGTCAACAGCCGGCCGTTCCTGACGAGCAATCTGATCGGCGCGACGTCGCTCGATCAACTGAAAGAGAATATCGCGAGCGCCGACGTGAAGCTGTCGCCGGAAGTGCTCGCCGAGATCGACGCGCTGCACGAACTGCAGCCGAATCCCGCGCCCTGAACGCGGAGTGTCGATCGACATGATCGACAGTCGCTCAGCGCGCCGCATCGTCGCGGCGCGCTGAAGCCACCGAATGCTTGCGCGCGAGGCGTGAGCAACCCACTGCGCCTGGCAACTCGCGTACGATAGCGCGCTCCCGACAGAACCGGGCCGGGGCGCTGCGTCGCCCTTACTTTTACGGTTTCGTGTCGATCCGTGTACAGTGCGCACTATTCGCGCACGTATGCTTTCGTGCGGCTGCCGCATCAACAATAGAATCCCCGAATTACACCCACGACGATGAACACCACGCGTCCCACTCCTTCGCCCGCCGCTTCGACCTGGCCGATTTTCGTGCTGCTCGCCATCGTCGGACTTTTCTACGTCAAATGGTTTCCGTATTACAACCGCGCGTTCACGGCCGCGTCGACGCATTCGATCGGCGCGTCGATCCTGATGGGCACGGCGGCGAGCCCGCCCACGCCGTCGTGGAACGCGGCGCTCAGCTACGCGCTGGCCTACGGCAAGGCGATCTGGCAGGCGATGGTACTCGGGCTGCTGCTCGGCTCGGCCGTGCAGGCGCTGCTGCCCGCGCATTGGGTCGCGCGTCTGCTCGGCAAGACGGGCTTCGGCAGCGTCGCGGCGGGCGGTTTGCTCGCGCTGCCGGGCATGATGTGCACCTGCTGCGCGGCGCCCGTCGTCGCCGGCTTGCGTGAGCGGCAGGCTTCGCCGGGCGGCGCGATCGCGTTCTGGCTCGGCAATTCGGTGCTCAATCCGGCGACGCTCGTGTTCATGGGCTTCGTGCTCGGCTGGCAGTGGGCCGGTCTGCGGCTCGTGCTCGGCGTCGCGATGGTGTTCGGCCTCGGCTACCTGGTGAACCGGCTCGTGACGCCCACGGAAGCGCAAACAGCCGATGCGCGTCTCGTCGAACTTGTCGGCGATCAACGCGCGGGGAATCCTTTCGCGCGCTGGCTGTCGATCTTCGTACGGATGGCCGTGCGCCTCGTGCCGGAATACATCGTGCTGATCCTCTTGCTCGGCGCGGCGCGCGCCTGGCTGTTTCCGCATGTCGGCCCGGAGATCGGCAACGATATCGTGTGGATCGTCGCGCTGGCTGTCGCCGGGATGCTGTTCGTGATCCCGACGGCGGGCGAGGTGCCCATCATTCAGGCGATGCTGTCGCTCGGCATGGGCGTCGGTCCCGCAGGCGCGCTGCTGATGACGCTGCCGCCTATCAGCGTGCCTTCGCTGGCGATGCTCGCGCGTTCGTTCCGTCCGCGCGTGCTGACCATCGTGGCTGTTGCCGTGGTCGGATTCGGCGTGCTGGCCGGGCTGCTCGCCATCGCGCTCGGATTCTGAGTAGCGTTTGAGTAAGCGTCCGTCATAAAACGCGGCGCCGCGATTCCGATTCTCGTCCTACACTGGGGAGGCAAGCGGATGATTGCGCGCCTCGCCGGGTGGACAAGGCCGGCGCCTGTTGCACCGCAAGGCGCGGGCGGCGCGAGACGAGTGCTACGATAACGCCCCGCACGAGGCATTCAGCTGCACAAACGGCGCTCAGGCGCCAACCCGTTAAATCAGGACATCGCATGGCCCAACAAAAGACCAATCCGAAACTCGAGCAGGCGCTGACGCGTGGGGATCTCGCCATTCGCCAGGCCAACTCGGCACGCGCGACGGCCGTGCTGCGCGCATTGGGCAAGATGATCGTCGATGCATCGCAGACGATCGGCGTCGAGGCGCACACGTCGATCCCCGACGGCGACCGTATTTACGATCCCGTCGAAGGCTTGTGGCCGCAGGCGCTCTTGATTTCGCTCGACGGTCCCGTCGAGGAAGCCGACCCGGAAGAACTGCGCACGGTCCGCCTGCGCTCCGACGATCCGGGCACGATGTTCCGCGTGGAGTGGCATCGCGCGGACGGCAAGATCGGGCGCCAGGAAGGCGGCCCGTTCGCGACGGTCGAGTTCATTTCGGACGTCGACGTGCCCTGGTCCGACGACGAAGAGTGATCTGATCCAATCCGCCTGAGGGCGTCGCCGCGCATCAAAGCATCACTGATCGCGCCGCGGCGCCCTTAGCGCATCATGCGCCGGCGAAACAGCACCGCCGACACGCAGAACGGCACCACCACATACGCAACCAGCACGCCGACATGCAGCGCGGCATCGTCGATCGGGCGGTCGAGCATCGCGGGCCGGATCAGGTCCACCGCATGCGCGAGCGGCAGCAGCTGCGCGGCCACCTGCGCGGCGGGCGGCAATTGCGACAGCGGAAAGAACACGCCGGAGAGCAGCAGCATCGGCGTGAGCACCAGCGTCTGGTAGAACATGAAGAAATCGTACGATGGGGCGAGCGCCGTCACGATCATCGCCGTGCTCGCAAACGCGAGTCCCGCCAGCACGATCACGGGCAGCGCGATCAGCATCGACGGAAAGCTCGCATAGCCGAGCGCGCCCGCCACCAGCATGATCGCGACGCCCGACAGCACGGCCTTGCTGCCCGCCCACACGACTTCGCCGAGCACGATGTCGCCGAGCGTCAGCGGCGTATGCATGATCGCCTCCCACGTGCGCTGAACGTGCATCCGCGAGAAGCCGGAATACATCGATTCGAAGCTCGCCGACATCATCACGCTCGACGCCACCGTCCCCGCCGCGAGAAACGAGATGTACGACACGCCGTCGACATGCCCGACCATCAGCCCCAGCCCGAAGCCCAGCCCGAACAGATAGATCATCGGATCGGCGAGATTGCCGAACATCGACGCGAGCGCGAGCTTGCGCCACACCAGATAGTTACGCCGCCAGACGGCCATCCAGTTGACGGCGTTCGCGGGCAGCGCGGCGAAGCGTTCGCGCATCGACGCGGGGTGCTCGGGGGAATCGTAGGTGCGTGCGTCCATTTGGCGTGTTTGTGCGTTTGGGTCAGTCCTGCATCTCGCGGCCCGTGAGCCGCAGAAAAACGTCTTCGAGATTCGCCGGCCGATGCAGATAACGCAGCCCCGTTCGCTGCTTGAGCAGCGCATGAACGGGTTGCGGATCGTCGACATAACAGAAGAGCGTCTCGCCGCTGATCTCGGTGCGCACGGAGAGCGGCGCCAGTTCGTCGCGCAGCGTGACCGGGTCCGGGCCGTACACCTCGATCACGTTGCAGCCAATTTCTGAAGCGATCAGTTCATTCGGCGCGCCTTCCGCGATCTTGCGTCCTTCTTCGATCACGCACAGCCGGTGGCACAGACGCTCCGCTTCCTCCATGAAGTGCGTGGTCAGCAGAATCGTCTTGCCGCGCGCGAGCAGCGAACGCAGCCGTTCCCAGATCAGATGACGCGCCTGCGGATCGAGTCCCGTGGTCGGTTCGTCCATGATCAGCACGTCGGGGTCGTTGATAAGCGCGCGCGCCAGCGTCAGACGCCGCTTCATGCCGCCCGACAGTTCACCGACGCGCGCATCGGCCTTGCTTTCGAGCCGCGCGAATTCGAGCAACGTCGGCACCATCGCGCGACACTGCGCGGCCGAGAGTCCGAAGTAGCGGCCGAACACGAGCAGGTTTTCTCGAACGGTGAAGTCGGGATCGAGATTGTCGAACTGCGGCACCACACCGACGCGCGCCCGAGCGAAACGCGAGCGGCCCGGAATCGGTTCGCCGCACAGACGGATGCGGCCCGCATCGGGCGCGGCGATGCCGAGGAGCATGCGCAGCGTGGTCGTCTTGCCCGCGCCGTTCGGACCGAGCAGTCCAAAGCATTCGCCGGCGCGCACATGAAACGACAGGCCATCGACGACAATCTTCTCGCCGTAACGCTTTTCGACCTGATGGAATTCGATTGCAGCTTCGGACATACGAGACGAAGGCTCCCTGAATGTGTGCGCGTCCATGTGATGCATGTAGCAATCCATGCGGCGGCTGCCTATTTTAGGGCATCGGGTCCATCTCGTTTGGCGCCTGAATGCGCATTCGTGGCGGATCGCGTGCACGATCTTGCAGCGCGTCATGCCTGACTGCGCGGTCTGTCGCACTTAGCGTTTTCCATCCCTTGCATGTGGAATTGCGGCGCACCATGATGCAAGTGAGACCGCGATGGTCGCGGGGAGGGGGAAGCGAAATGGCCAGCTACAACAAGATTCTGCTGTGCTACGACGGCTCACGCGAAGGCCGCAAGGCACTGCGCGTCGGCGCGAATCTGGCAATGGACCTGGGTGCGGAAACGCATTTGCTGTCGGTGGTCGACATGCGATCGAGCATTGCGCAAAGCGCGGGCCTGTTGACGGACGTGGCGTGCGGCAGCTTCGAGAAGACCGCACGCGAGATTCTGCAGGAAGGTGTCGACTGGCTCACCGAGCGCGGCGTCAAGGCGACGGGACACTTTGCGTTTGGTCATCCGATCGACGAGATCGCGTCATTGGCCAGCGAACTGCATGTCGATCTCGTCGTCGTCGGGCATCGATGCCGCACCGGGTTGTCGCGCTGGTGGATGGGCGCGGGCAACACACCACTGCTCGACCGCGTGTCGTGCAGCATTCTGGTCGCCTGTTCGTCGGCGGCTGAAGAGGAGCAGGCGGCCGCCTGAAACGGCCGCCTTGATACGTTGATGCGTGCGTCAGCCGTTCAGATCGACGGCTGACAGTTTCCACGTAAACAGATTCTGGCGACGGAAGATCGCCGAATAGCGCGTGTCGCCGACACCGTGCTGATAGCTCACGACGAACTCGTTGATGCCGCGGTAGCCTGCCGTCGTTTGCGGCGGCTGCGGCGGCGTTTTGCCATTGCTGCCATTGCCGTTCGCTGCGCCTGATCCGGGCGCAGGCGTTGGCGATGGATTCTCAGCGGGCTTGCCCGTCGAGTTATCGGTCTGTGCAGCGGGCGGCGGAGGCGGGCGCTCGCCGGGTTCGCCGCGCGGCGGCATGCCATTAAGCAACGCAGCGACGCCGTCAGGCGTTGCATACGCATCGACGAGCGGTCCAATCAACGCCACTCCGATCATCGCGCCGATCGCGGCAAGCGGATTGCCGTTGTGCTGGACATCGAGACGGCGTGTGAGCAGCCCCGTGACCTGCAGCTTGAGACTGTCGCGCAACGCCGGATAGTCGACGTACTCGTTGACCGTCTCGACGTCGCGCGAGTCGGCGGCGCGTTTGAGCCGGTCGAGCGCGATATACGGCGACGCATACGCATAACCCAGCGCGGCGATGACGACGATCGCAATCAACGCGATCAGAAGCGGCCGGGCAACCCCGCCTTTCATGCGAACCAGACCTGCCATTGTGCGGGACACTCCGTTTTCAGTTTCGATCTGATGTGGACCCGATCGGCGTTGAAACGATCCCGCGAAGATTGCAAGCAAGCGTTACGCGGCAACGATGAAACCGATGGCCGCTTACGCTGCCTGCTTGGCCAGCTGATCGCCTTGCTCTGCGATCGCGCGATCGATCATGTTGCACACGGCGTCGACGGTGCCGACCATGATGAGTCGCGACGGGCCGTGATAGACACGCACGGGTGCGCGGCGCGCAGGTTCTGCGTTGAGCGCCGAGTTCAGCGACACGCGTGCGAACGCCGGCTGCGCGGACGGCAGCGGTTGCGCTTCGTCATCGAACAGCGATGCCGTGCGATCAGCGACGTTCGACGCAAGCGCCGTCAGCGAACCGCAGGGAACGAGATTGCGCAGATGGCGCAGACGACCGAACTGGCGAAAAGGCAGCAAGCGGGCAAAGCGTTCCATGAGTCTCTCCAGACAGTGTTCAGCTAATTAGAATTCCGACGGCCGGATCAGCCCGACCGCGATGCCTTCCAGCGCGAATTCCGCGCTGCCGGCCTGAACAAAAATATTTTCGTAATCGGGGTTCTCGGCGATCAGCTCGATGCCGTTCGGCCGGCGCTTCAGGCGCTTCACGGTCACGTCGTCACCCAGACGCGCAACGATGATCTGGCCGTCTTTCGCTTCGCTCTTTTTCTGCACGGCGAGCAGGTCGCCGTCGAAGATGCCCGCGTCGCGCATCGACAGGCCGCGGACCTTCAGCAGGTAGTCGGGCTTGCTCGAGAAGAGCGACGGGTCGCACGTATAGGTCTGCGAGATGTGTTCTTGCGCAAGGATCGGACTACCCGCGGCCACGCGGCCCACGAGCGGCAGCGACAGCTGCATGATGCTGGCGTGCGGCAGCGTGAACTGGTGCGGCAGGTCGTCCTGATTCGTGATCAGCCGGATGCCGCGCGAAGCGCCCGCCGCCAGTTCGATCACGCCTTTACGCGCCAACGCCCGCAGATGTTCTTCCGCCGAGTTCGCCGAGCTGAAACCGAGCTCGGCCGCGATCTCGGCGCGCGTGGGCGGGAAGCCCGAGCGCTCGATGGCGCGGCGGATCAGATCGAAAACCTGCTGCTGACGTGCGGTGAGTTTGGTCATTGGCGCCACTGTATGGATAGACAGGTGACTGTATTTTTATACAGTATTCGGCGCATTTCAAGCTTTACTTTAAGTTCATCGCTGCGGGTGTCGCGTGAGCGTCGAAAGCGGGCGCTGCAACGGCTTCCGGGATGCTTCGGCGGACGCCAGGCGTTCCTTTACCACTATTGCGTATTAAAAAATGAAGAAACATTATTTTTAATGATGTAAGCCGTTGGATAGACTGGCCTCCACTGATGCAACAACAACGCACACGCCGCGCAAGAGCCGCTTCCCGCAAGCGAAACGGCGAATCGCGGCAGTCAGCGGAAACAGGCAGAAACGGGCAGAAGCCGGAAGTCAATCCAACAAGACGGAGAAGGTCGATGGGTATTCGGAATACGGGGTTTGCAGGAGCAGGGAAGGCGAAGCGGTTGATCGCGGCGCTCGCGCTGGGCGCGGCGTCGGCGTTCGGGATGGTCGTGCAGGCGCACGCCGATACGACGCTGCTGAACGTGTCCTACGATCCGACCCGCGAGCTGTATCAGGACGTCAATCAGGCGTTCGGCAAGGAATGGAAGGCGAAGACGGGCGAATCGGTCACGTTCAAGCAGTCGCACGGCGGCTCGGGCGCACAGGCGCGATCCGTGCTCGACGGCCTGCAGGCCGACGTCGTGACGCTTGCGCTCGCTTATGACATCGACGCGCTCTCGAACAAGGGGCTCATCGACAAGAACTGGCAGAAGCGTCTGCCCGACAACGCGTCGCCGTACACGTCGACGATCGTGTTCCTCGTGCGCAAGGGCAACCCGAAGCACATCAAGGATTGGGACGATCTCGTGAAGCCGGGCGTGTCGATCGTGAC
This sequence comes from Paraburkholderia sabiae, assembly GCF_030412785.1. NCBI lineage: Bacteria > Pseudomonadati > Pseudomonadota > Betaproteobacteria > Burkholderiales > Burkholderiaceae > Paraburkholderia > Paraburkholderia sabiae. The sequence continues at coordinate 5,017,807 of NZ_CP125295.1, read as the reverse complement.
GCCGAACCCGAAGACGTCGGGCGGCGCGCGTTGGAACTACCTTGCGGCGTGGGCGTACGCGGCGCATCTGCCGGGCGGCAACGACCAGAAGGCGAAGGAATTCGTCTCGAAGCTGTACAAGAATGCGGGCGTGCTCGACTCCGGCGCGCGCGGCGCGACGACGAGCTTCGTGCAGCGCGGCATCGGCGACGTGCTGATCGCGTGGGAAAACGAAGCGTTCCTGTCGATCAAGGAATTCGGCACGGACAAGTTCGAGGTCGTCGTGCCGTCGGCGAGCATTCTGGCCGAGCCGCCCGTCGCGGTGGTGGACAAGGTGGTCGACAAGCACGGCACGCGCAAGCTCGCCGAGGCGTATCTGAACTTCCTCTATAGCGAAGAGGGGCAGGAGATCGCGGCGAAGAACTTCTACCGTCCGCGTTCGAACAAGGTGCCCGCCGACCTGACGTCGAAGTTTCCGAAGCTGAAGCTGTACACGGTCGACGATTCGTTCGGCGGCTGGACGAATGCGCAGAAGACGCACTTTGCCGATGGCGGCGTGTTCGATTCGATTTACCAGCCGCAGTGAAGCAACGCGGCAGTGAAGTTTGAGCAAGGCGCGCCCTCGGGCGCGCTTTCGGCAATGTGCGTTCAGCCGAACGCGGCAGCACGCGCAATGCAACGCATTAACCTGAAAGAGCCTTTCGCATGACGACGTTGACCTTTCGCAAGCCAAGCGCGATACCCGGCTTCGGCCTGACGCTAGGCATTACGGTGGCGTATCTGAGCCTCGTGGTGCTGATTCCGCTCGCGGCCACTTTCCTCAAAACGGCGACGCTCGACTGGAGCCAGTTCGTCCGCGCCGTCAGTTCGCCGCGCGTGCTGGCGTCGTACCGGCTGACGTTCTTCTCGGCGCTCGGCGGCGCGTTGATCAACGCGCTGTTCGGCTTTCTGGTCGCGTGGGTGCTGGTGCGCTACCGGTTCCCGTTCAAGCGGATCGTCGATGCCGTCGTCGATCTGCCGTTCGCGCTGCCCACTTCAGTGGCGGGCATTTCGCTCGCGGCGATCTATTCGGGCAACGGCTGGATCGGCCAGTTTCTCGAACCGCTCGGCATCAAGATCGCGTTCACGCCTGTCGGTGTGCTGGTCGCGCTGACCTTCATCGGCTTGCCGTTCGTCGTGCGGACAGTGCAGCCCGTGCTCGAAGAGTTCGAGCGCGAGCAGGAAGAAGCGGCCGCGTGCCTCGGCGCGTCGCGCTGGCTGACGTTCCGGCGCGTCGTGCTGCCCGCCGTGTTTCCGGCGCTGCTGACGGGTTTCGCGCTCGCGTTCGCGCGCGCGTTGGGCGAATACGGCTCCGTGATTTTCATCGCGGGCAACGTGCCGATGAAGTCCGAGATCACGTCGCTGCTGATCATTACGAAGCTCGAACAGTACGACTACGCGGGCGCAACGGCGCTGGCCGTCGTGATGCTGGTCGTGTCGTTCCTGATGCTGCTGCTGATCAACACGCTGCAGTGGTATCTGCAACGGCGCACGAGCCGCGGACGCACCGCGCCGACCGTCGCGCCTTCAACGACCGTTGTTGCAGGAGGTGCGCAATGAGCCAGGATTCCGCCGTGCTGTCGAGCGCTACGCCGAACAACGCGAATGCCGCGCGCCGTCCCGATCCCGTGACCGAGCCGCGCGTCGTGCGCTGGATCCTCACGACGATCGCGCTGCTGTTTCTCGCGCTGTTTCTGGTGCTGCCGCTCGTCGCCGTGTTCTATCAGGCGCTGAGCAAAGGCATTGCGTTTTACTTCGAATCGCTTGCCGATCCCGATGCCGTGTCCGCGATCAAGCTGACGCTGCTGACGGCCGCGATTGCCGTGCCGCTCAATCTCGTGTTCGGGCTCGCGGCGTCGTGGTGTATCGCGAAGTTCGAGTTTCGCGGCAAGGCGCTGCTGACGACGCTGATCGACTTGCCGTTCTCGGTGTCGCCAGTGATTTCCGGTTTGATCTACGTGCTGATGTTCGGCGCGCAAGGCTGGTTCGGTCCGTGGCTTGCCGATCACAACGTGCAGATCATCTTCGCGGTGCCGGGCATCGTGCTCGCGACGATCTTCGTCACGTTCCCGTTCGTCGCGCGCGAACTGATTCCGCTGATGCAGGCGCAAGGCAACGACGAAGAAGAAGCGGCGCACGTGCTCGGCGCGTCGGGCTGGCAGATTTTCAGGCGCGTCACGCTGCCGAACGTCAAGTGGGGTCTGCTGTATGGCGTGATTCTCTGCAATGCGCGCGCGATGGGCGAGTTCGGCGCGGTGTCGGTGGTGTCGGGCCACATTCGCGGCCAGACGGACACGATGCCGCTGCACGTCGAGATTCTCTACAACGAATATAACTTTTCGGCGGCGTTCGCCGTGGCGTCGGTGCTCGCGTTGCTCGCGCTCGTCACGCTCGGTTTGAAGCTGCTCGCCGAACGCCACATGTCGGCGGAAGCGGCGAGTGCGCGCGATGTGCCTGCGCATGCCGGTCCCGCCAGCACGCCGTCCGTCGCGGCAGCGGCAAAAACGGTTCAATCGGTTCAGTAAGGAGAGTTGTCAAAGATGGGTATCACCGTACGCAATCTGCAAAAACGCTTTGGCGATTTCACCGCGCTCGACAACGTCTCGCTCGATTTTCCGCCGGGCGAACTGGTCGCGCTGCTTGGACCGTCCGGTTGTGGCAAGACCACGCTGCTGCGAGTGATCGCGGGCCTCGAATATGCCGATGCGGGCCAGGTCGTGCTGCAAGGCCAGGACGTCGCGGAAGTCGGCGCACGCGAGCGCAATGTCGGCTTCGTGTTCCAGCATTACGCGCTGTTCCGTCACATGACGGTGTTCGAGAACGTCGCGTTCGGTCTGCGCGTGAAGCCGCGCAAGGAACGTCCGTCGGAAGCCGTGATCCGCGAGAAAGTGCATGAACTGCTGAAGCTCGTGCAACTCGACTGGCTCGCGCAGCGCTATCCGTCGGAACTGTCGGGCGGCCAGCGCCAACGTATCGCATTGGCGCGCGCGCTCGCCGTCGAACCGAAGGTGCTGCTGCTCGACGAGCCGTTCGGCGCACTCGATGCCAAAGTGCGCAAGGAACTGCGCAGCTGGTTGCGTCGCCTGCACGACGATCTGCATATCTCGACGATCTTCGTGACGCACGACCAGGAAGAAGCGCTAGAAGTCGCGGACCGCATCGTCGTGCTGAATCACGGACACGTCGAGCAGGTGGGTAGTCCGCAGGACGTGTACGACCATCCGCAGACCTCGTTCGTCTACGAGTTTCTCGGCGCGGCGAATCGTCTGCACGGCAGCGTCGACGGCAAGGGTTTCGTCGTCGATGGCGCTGCGCAGCCGATCACGATCGAAGCGAATTTTCAGGGCCCGGCATTCGCGTATGTGCGTCCGCACGATCTCGTGCTGTATCCGCAAGCGTCGGGGCATCGTGACGGCATCGTTGTCGGCGTGCTACGCGTGGTACCGCTCGGTGGCTCGGTGCGTGTCGAACTCGAAGGGCGCGAAGGGCATGTGCTCGAAGCGGAACTGGATCGCGAAGCATGGCGCGAGTTGCAGCTGAACGTCGGCGACGGCGTGACGGCCGTGCCGCGTGCATTGCGTGTATTCCCCGCGCATTGAACCCATCGCACGTAATCAAAAACAACTTCACTCTGGCCGAACCGGAGACATCGATATGAATTTTCAGCAGTTGCGCTTCGTGCGCGAAGCAGTGCGGCAGAACATGAACCTGACGGAAGTGGCGAACGTGCTGTACACGTCGCAGTCGGGTGTGTCGAAGCAGATCAAGGATCTCGAAGACGAACTCGGCGTCGATATTTTCATTCGACGCGGCAAGCGTCTGACGGGTCTCACGGAGCCCGGCAAGGCCGTGCATCAGCTGATCGAGCGGATGTTGCTTGACGCGGAGAATCTGCGCCGCGTCGCGCGTCAGTATGCGGATCAGGACAACGGCCACCTCGTCGTCGCGACGACGCACACGCAGGCGCGTTATGCGCTGCCGAAGGTCGTGCGCCAGTTCACCGAGGTGTATCCGAAGGTGCATCTCGCGCTGCGTCAGGGCAATCCGCAGCAGATCGCGCAGATGATCATCAACGGCGAAGCGGATATCGGCATTTCGACGGAAGCGCTCGACCGTTATCCCGACATCGTCACGTTCCCGTGCTATTCGTGGCATCACGTCGTGGTCGTGCCGAAGGGGCATCCGCTCGTGGGCCGAGAGAACCTGTCGCTCGAAGAGATCGCCGAATATCCGATCGTCACGTACGACCAGGACTTCACGGGCCGCTCGCATATCGACCAGGCTTTTGCGAAAGCGGGCGCGCTTCCCGACGTCGTGCTGACGGCGATCGATGCCGACGTGATCAAGACGTATGTCGAACTCGGCATGGGCATCGGCATCGTCGCGGCAATGGCGTTCGATCCGAAGCGCGACACGGAACTCGTCGCACTCGATACGCAGCATCTGTTCGAAGCGAGCACGACGCGCGTCGGTTTGCGCAAGGGCGCGTTCCTGCGTGCGTATGCGTATCGGCTGATCGAAATGTTCGCGCCGCAATTGCATGAAGCGGATATCGCGAGCCAGTTGCGCGAAGCGGCTTGAGTGAATTGATGTAACGCGGGCCGCAGGCTCGCGTTTTCATCGATGGCGGCGTTGCGTGCATCGCTTACAATCGCCGCAATGAATACTTCCACTTCTATCTCATCGCGCGTGCTGCCGCGCATTGCCGTGCTCGCGACGGGCGGCACGATCGCGGGCGCGGCGCCCGACGCGACCAATACATCGGGTTATCAGGCGGGCGTCGTCGGCGTCGGGCAATTGCTGGCCGCCGTGCCGTCGCTGGCATCGGTGGCGAACGTGCAGGCCGAACAGGTCGCGAGCGTCGACAGCAAGGACATGGCGCTTGCGTTGTGGATCACGCTCGCGCAACGCGTCAACACGCTGCTCGCTTCCGATGAAATCGACGGCGTCGTCATCACGCATGGCACCGATACGCTCGAAGAAACCGCGTATCTGCTGCATCTGACCGTCAAGAGCGACAAGCCCGTGGTGCTGACGGCGGCGATGCGGCCTTCATCGGCACTTTCCGCCGATGGTCCTCTGAATCTGCTCAACGCCGTGACCGTCGCGGGCAACGCGCAAGCCAAAGGGCAGGGCGTGCTGGTCGCGTTCAACAACCGCATTCACAGCGCACGCGATGTCGTGAAGACGAGCACGTATGCCGTCGATGCGTTTCATTCGCCCGAAATCGGCGCACTCGGCTGGGTGCAGGATGGACGCGTCGAGTTTCAACGCAGCGTCGTGCGGCCGCATACGCGCGCGACGCCGTTTGCGATCGAGTCCGTGGCGTCGGCGTGGCCTGTCGTTGAAATCGTCGCGAGTTATGCGGGCGTGTCGCGTGTTGCCGTCGATGCGTTGGTCGCCGCAGGCGTGAAGGGCATCGTTGTCGCCGGGACGGGCAACGGTTCGATCCACGCGACCGTGCAAGCGGCGCTTGCGGACGCAGCAGCGAACGGCGTGGCGATCGTGCGTTCGTCGCGAGTCGGCTCGGGCCATGTGATGCGCAATGGCGCAGCCTCCGACGATACGCTCGGCTTCGTCTCGGCGGGCGCGCTCAATCCGTACAAGGCGCGCGTGCTGCTGATGCTCGCACTGGCTGCGGGTCACACGACGCCGGTTGCATTGCAACAAGCCTTCGATACCTACTGATCGATTGATTTCCGGCGAACGCTCCCGCCGGATACGTCGCGTTTCCCTTCCTCTATCCGGATGCCTGCATTGCCGATCGCGCGATGCAGGCATTCGTCCTTTCGTTTGACCGAACATCGTCTATAACACTCATTAGCCAGACGATTCGAAATCACGTTCTCCCACGAGTCAGGCAAGCTTTCAGATAGCATCGCATGCGCTGTCCGTTGTCTTTGCAACGGCTCGCCGCACGATCGCCGCATCGCCACGTTCATGTCTTTCCCGTTTTGCAGGTCCCCGAACCGCATCAGAATGACAGGAGACATCCGATGAACGCATCGCTGAAGATCTTGCCGCTCGCCGTCAGCGCGGCGCTCGCTGTTTTTCCCGCAGCGCATGCCGCGCAGGACAACGTGCAGACGCTGTCGAACTTCAAGACGACGGGCAACACCAAGCCCGCGGAAACGGTGCCGCAGACGGGCTCGCGCGCGGATGCGCTGCGCGAGAACCTGAAGGCGATCAAGCTGCCGCCCGGCTTCAAGATCGAGTTGTATGCCATCGTGCCCGAGGCGCGCGCGATGGCGATCGAGCCATCGACGGGCGTGGTGTTTGTCGGCTCGCGCAAGGATCGCGTGTGGCAGGTAACCGACCGAACCAAACGGCGCGTCGCCGACGACGTCGTGCAGTTCGCGAGTTCCGTCACGTTCAAGGTGCCCAATGCCGTGTGCTTCTCGCCGGACGGCGTGCTATACACCGTCGAGCAGAATCGCGTGCTCGCGTTTCCCGCCGCGCAGTTCTTCGGCGAGGGCGGGCCGGATGTGGCGGCCGCTGTCGTGGTGCCGCAAGGCAAGCTGATTCCGACGCAGTTCGAGAGCTTCAATCATGGCGCGCGTTATTGCCGCGTCGGACCCGACAAGAAGCTGTATATCGCGCTGGGTCAGCCATGGAACGTACCGCCCAAGGACAAGCTCGCCGAACTCGACAGGAACGGTCTTGCGGGCATTATCCGCATGGATCAGAACGGCAAGAATCGCGAGGTGTTTGCGCATGGCGTGCGCAATTCGGTGGGCCTCGATTTCAATCCGAAGGACAAGACGTTGTGGTTCACCGATAACCAGGTCGACGGCATGGGCGACGACATTCCGCCTGGCGAACTGAATCATGCGACGAAGGCGGGCGCGAACTACGGCTTTCCGTGGTACGGCGGCGGCAAGGTGCGCACGGAGGAGTACAAGAACGACACGCCGCCGGCGGGTGTCGTGTTCCCTGTTGTCGAATATGCGGCGCACGCTGCGGATCTCGGCATGTCGTTCTATACCGGGAAGATGTTCCCTGACAAGTACCACGGCGGCATCTTCGATGCGGAGCACGGTTCGTGGAATCGCACGAAGCCGATCGGTGCGCGGATCATGTTCACGGCTGTCAAGGATGACGGCAGTGTCGGCGAGACGGAGGTGTTTGCGGAAGGGTGGCTCACGCCGAATGGGGAGTACATGGGGCGGCCGGTCGATGTCCAGCAGTTGCAGGATGGGTCGTTGCTCGTGTCTGACGACTATGCTGGGGCTATTTATCGGATTTCTTACGCGAAATGAAGCTTTTTATTTTTGCTCTTTCTGTTCTGGCTTTTGGGTTTGTGTGTTCCGCATCCGCTGCGGATATCGCGAAGGGGCGCGCGAAAGCCATTCAGTGCCAGGCATGTCACGGGATGGATGGCATCGCCAAGATTCCCGAGGCGCCTAATCTCGCCGGGCAGAATGAGGATTATCTCGTCAAGGCGTTGAAGGACTTTAAGTCCGGGGCTCGGCAGAATGACATGATGAGCGTCGTTGCCAAGCCTTTGTCCGACGATGATATTGCTAATTTCGCGGCTTTTTATCATAGCCTTGGGCGGTGAGTTTTTTTTGTCTGCGACGCTAGTCGCTGTTCTGGTTTTTGCGTTTTGCTGCGCTGGCATCCGCGGTTTCGTATCGGTACTTCATGCGTTGCCCCTGTGCGGGGCGGCACCTACTTTTCTTTGCAGCGGCAAAGAAAAGTAGGCAAAAGAAAGCCGCTTTTGAACCTCCGGTGCCTGCCAGGATAATGCTACGGCACACGGTCTCTGAGCTGTCGCGCAGCGACGCAAACACTCCGTAGAAAGCCCGCAGTCAGGCACGCGCGGCGCGAAAGATGACATCCACCTGGGGCACGTTCGGTCGGCTTGTTTTGTGTGTTTGCCGTCGGAGTGATTGCGGTGATATGTGTTCCGGATTGTGTGTGGAGTTTTCGCGCCGTGCGCGGTTGACTGCGGGCTTTCTGCGGAGTGTTGGCGTCGCTGCGCGACAGCTCAACTGCGGCATGCTGAAGCGCTATCCGGGCAGGCACCGGAGGTACAAAAGCGGCTTTCTTTTGCCTACTTTTCTTTGCCGCTGTGTACAGACTGGAGACATGGTTGACACCTGTACGGGGACATCGTTGACACCTGATGGTCAGGGTTTGGGAGCCTTCAGGTCAAGTTTTGCGACCCGCTGATGGGCAAACCATATCTCGATCACCCCGTCTTCCTTCTCGCTCATGCGGGCTGCTACCTGCAGCCCCTTGAGCGCGATCGATAGCTTGAGTTTCTCGCCGCGCAGGCGCACCTCGCCGCTGGCATTGACCCGCAACACTTCATCGCCGCAGCCGTATTCGGGCTCGGGCAGCCGCCCGGGCATCGCGCGCAGGCTGCACGCGTAGCGCGTGATGGGCGTGGCCATCCCCAGTGCCTCGTGCGGACGTTCGACGTTGTACACGTGCCGCCAGCGATCCAGTGCCTGCTGCATGTGCGCATGCGTGCTGAAGGTCTGCCGGTCCAGCACTTCGGCCTTCAGCGTGCGGTGAAACCGTTCGTCCTTGCCATTGGTCTGCGGGTGATACGGCCGGCTGTAGCTCACCTCGATGCCCAGCCGGATCAGCCAGACCGCGAGTTCGGTGAGCTGCCCCGGCGCGCCGGGCGAGCCCCACGGCGCCCCATTGTCGGTGTTGATGCGCGCGGGCAGCCCGTAGCAGCGGAACGCGCGCTCAAGCTCGGCCTGCACGACCTGTGTGGTCGTACGCGAGCAGGCGCTCAGCACGAGGTTGTAGCGCGAGTGATCGTCGATGACCGTCAGCGGCATGCAGCGCCCATCCTTCAGCGTCTGGACGTCGCCCTTGAAGTCCATCTGCCACAGCAGGTTCGGATGCGCGTGCTCGAAGCGCTGCCAGTGCTGGCGCTGCTGCGACGCCTGTTCATCGATGAGCCCGTGGCGCCGCAGGATTTCGGTGATCGTGGCGGGCGCGGGCACCTCTGTCTCACCCAGATCCCTCAGGCGCCGTTCGATCTTGCGTCCGCCCCAGCCATGTTCGCGACGCAGTTCCAGCACCCGCGCTTCGATGTGTTCAGGTGAGCGCAGGGGGCTGTGGTGCGGGCGTCGGGAGCGGTCGGCCAGCCCGCCGGGGCCTTCGGCCTTGTGACGGTCCAGCCACTTGTAGCCGGTCTGGCGGCTGATCCGGTAGCGCCGGCATAGCTCGCTGAATGACAGGGCCTGTGTGGCGGCCAGGCTGACGAATTCTTCGCGGAGATTCATGGTGTTTTTTGCTTCCCAGGGCATGGTTGAATCCGGGCGTTTGATTACCCGAAAGTGTCAACCATGTCCCTGTACACCTGTCAGCTATGTCTCCAGTCTGTACACCGCTGCAAAGAAAAGTAGGTGCCGCCCCGCACAGGGGCAACGCATGAAGTACAGATACGAATTCGCGGATGCCAGCGCAGCAAAAAGCAAAAACCCGAACAGCGACTAGCGTCGCAGACACAAAAAAACCCAGAATGGCGACTAGCGTCGCAGACAAAAAACAAACCCAAACCACAGCAGGACACCCGACGCTACCGTCTGACCGACCAAGGCTTCCCCGGCATCGTCGGGTGCCGCTGCGGACCCCACTTGTCGCTCTCAGCCCAGAGCGACATGATTTGCCCGATCCGATGCGTGCCGCGCGCCGGACCAGGCGCCCCACCTTCGCTGCGTGATTACGCAGCTTTCTGATCTGCCGTCGGCGCCTGCGCGACTTCGAAATTCGCCATGATTTCCAGCGCACGCACCATCGCCGAGTGATCCCAGGCCTTGCCGCCGTTCGCAGCACACACGCTAAAGAGCTGCTGCGCGCTAGCCGTATGCGGCAACGCAATGCCCAGCTTGCGCGCGCCGTCGAGCGCGAGGTTCAGGTCCTTCTGGTGCAACTCGATCCGGAAGCCCGGATTGAACGTGCGCTTCGTCATGCGCTCGCCGTGCACTTCGAGAATCCGCGACGACGCGAAGCCGCCCATCAGTGCTTTGCGCACGCGCTCCGGATCGGCGCCCGAACGTGCCGCGAACAGCAGCGCTTCGGCGACGGCTTCGATGTTCAGCGCGACGATGATCTGGTTCGCGACCTTGCACGTCTGACCCGCACCGTTGTCGCCGATCAGCGAGATGTTCTTGCCCATCAGATCGAACAGCGGCTTCGCGAGATCGAACGACTTCTGCGGGCCACCGACCATGATCGTCAGCGTCGCGTCGCGTGCGCCGATTTCGCCGCCGGAAACGGGCGCGTCGAGATAGTCGCAGCCGAGTTCGTTGATCTTCTTCGCGAACGCCTGCGTGTCGAGCGGCGAGATCGAGCTCATGTCGATCACGAGCTTGCCCTTCGTCAGACCCTTCGCGACGCCGTCATCGGCGAACAGCACGTTCGACACATCAGGCGTGTCGGGAACCATGATCACGACGATGTCGGCCGTCTGCGCAACAGCCGTCGAATCGGCGACGACGGTCGTCGTCTTGGCGAGATCTTCCGGCACCGGGTACGCGCCATTGACGAACAGCGTGTGTCCGCCCTTGATGAGGTTGCGCGCCATGTGCGCGCCCATGATGCCGAGGCCGATGAAACCGATCTTTGCCATTGAGTAAGTCTCCAGATAATGAGGTTCGAAAATGTGCTCGTTTGAAGCGTGGCGCTCAGGCCGCGGTTCAAGCCGCGAAATCAGGCCGACGCATGCGCGCGCTTCACGCCCGCGACGCTCTCCAGCCAGCCGAGACCTTCCGCGGTCGTCGTGCGCGGCTTGTACTCGCAGCCGACGTAGCCCTGATAGCCGAGCGAATCGAGCAGTTCGAACAGGAACCGATAGTTGATTTCGCCCGTGCCCGGTTCGTTGCGGCCCGGGTTGTCGGCGAGCTGGATGTGAGCGATCTGCGCGAAATTCTTCTTGATCGTCGCGGCGAGTTCGCCTTCCATCCGTTGCATGTGATAGATGTCGTATTGCAGGAACAGATTGTCGGAACCGACGGCCTGAATCACGTCGAGTCCTTCCGACGAGCGGTTCAGCGCGAAGCCCGGAATGTCGTACGAGTTGCACGGCTCGACGAGCAGACGGATGCCTTCTTTTTTCAACGCACCAGCGGCGAAGCGCAGGTTATCGACGATCGTCGCGCGCGCCTTGTCGGCATCGACGTTCTTCGGAATGCCGACGAGGCAGTTCAGTTGCGGCACCTTCAGCGCCTTCGCATATTCGATCGCGCGGCCGACGCCTTCCTGGAACTCGCTCACGCGATCCGGCAGCGACGCGATACCGCGTTCGCCTGCTTCCCAGTTGCCCGCGGGCAGGTTGTGCAGCACGAGCTTCAGCTTGTTCTGCTCGAGACGCTCCGACAATTCGCTGATCTGATACGGGTAGGGGAACAGAAATTCGACGGCATCGAAGCCCGCGTCGGCGGCCGCGGCGAAGCGGTCGAGGAACGGGACTTCGTTGAACAGCATCGTGAGATTCGCGGCAAATTTCGGCATGTTGCTTTTCTCTCTGGTCGGTCAAATTGAACGGCGTGAACTGCGTGAAGCAGGTGACAGGATGGACGCGCTTCGTGTGAAGCGCATCCATCCGGGTGATGCGGATACGACGGATATTGCGTGGATCAGTCGAGCAGCGTGACGGCGCTCGGCGCATCAGCGCGCGTGACGGCGAGCTCTTCGAACTCGTTGATCGCGTCGATTTCGGCGCCCATCGAGATGTTCGTCACACGCTCGAGGATCACTTCGACGACCACGGGCACGTTGAACTCGGAGAGCATCGACTGCGCCTTCTTCAGTGCAGGCTCGATCTCTTCCGGCTTGAACACGCGGATCGCCTTGCAGCCGAGGCCTTCAGCAACGGCCACGTGATCGACGCCATAGCCATCGACTTCCGGCGCGTTGATGTTGTCGAACGCGAGCTGCACGCAGAAGTCCATGTCGAACGCGCGCTGCGCCTGGCGGATCAGGCCCAGATACGAGTTGTTCACGACGACATGCACGTACGGCAGCTTGAACTGCGCGCCCACGGCCAGTTCTTCGATCATGAACTGGAAGTCGTAGTCGCCCGACAGCGCGACGATGGGGCGCTGCGGATCGGCAGCACGCACACCCAGCGCAGCCGGAATCGTCCAGCCGAGCGGGCCTGCCTGGCCGCAGTTGATCCAGTTGCGCGCCTTGAACACGTGCAGGAACTGCGCGGCGGCGATCTGCGACAGACCGATCGTGCTCACGTAGCACGTATCGCGGCCGAACACCTTGTTCATCTCTTCATACACGCGCTGCGGCTTGATCGGCACGTTTTCGAAGTGCGTCTTGCGCTGCAGCGTGCGCTTGCGTGCCTGGCATTCCTCGACCCACGCGCCGCGGTCCTTCAGCTTGCCGGCTGCCTTCCATTCCTTCGCGACTTCGATGAACAGTTCGAGCGCCGCCTTCGCATCGGAGACGATGCCGAGATCCGGACCGAACACGCGGCCGATCTGCGTCGGTTCGATATCGACGTGCACGAACTTGCGGCCCTTCGTGTACACCTCGACGCTGCCCGTATGACGGTTCGCCCAGCGGTTGCCGATGCCGAGCACGAAGTCGGAGGCGAGCATCGTCGCGTTGCCGTAGCGGTGCGACGTCTGCAGGCCGACCATGCCTGCCATCAGCGGGTGATCGTCGGGAATCGCGCCCCACGACATCAGCGTCGGGATCACGGGTACGCCCATCGTTTCGGCGAACTGCACGAGCAGGTCTTCAGCCGCAGCGTTGAGCACGCCGCCGCCGGACACGATCAGCGGCTTGGCCGAATCGTTGAGCATGGTGAGCGCGGCTTCGATCTGCTTGCGCGTCGCCTTCGGCTTGTAGACGGGCAGCGGTTCGTACGTGTCGATGTCGAACTCGATTTCGGCGAGCTGCACGTCGATGGGCAGGTCGACCAGCACGGGACCCGGACGGCCCGAACGCATCAGATGGAACGCCTGCTGGAACACGCGCGGCACGAGGGCCGGCTCGCGCACCGTGACGGCCCACTTCGTGACGGGCTTGGCGATCGATTCGATATCGACGGCCTGGAAGTCTTCCTTATACAGACGAGCGCGCGGCGCCTGGCCCGTGATCGCGAGGATAGGGATCGAGTCGGCGGAAGCGGAGTAGAGGCCCGTGATCATGTCGGTGCCTGCGGGGCCCGACGTGCCGATACACACGCCGATATTGCCCGGCTGTGCACGCGTATAGCCTTCGGCCATATGCGATGCGCCTTCGACGTGGCGCGCGAGCACGTGGCTGATGTTGCCTGCCTTGCGCATGGCCGAGTAGAACGGATTGATGGCGGCGCCCGGAACGCCGAAAGCCGTGTCGATGCCTTCTTTTTCGAGCACGAGCACCGCTGCGTCGACGGCTCTCATCTTGGCCATGAATGTCTCCTGGAAGTCTGTAAAGCGGATTGGTGTTGGACAGACTTTAAGACTGCATCTAAGGTTTGATAAGATCATCCACGGTCGCTTATTCCAAAACAAAAAGTATGGAATGCAGGAGGCGCACGGTGAGGCGCCCGCGGCGGCGCGCGGCCGCGAGAGGCTCTCAGAAGCCGAGGAGACAAGGATGGACCGCTTCAAACAGATCGAAACCTTCGTGCGCGTCGCCGATGCGGGCAGTCTCGCGGCGGCGGCGCTGGAAGAGGGCGTGTCGCCCGTGATTCTCGGTCGACGGATCGACGCGCTCGAAAAGCGGCTCGGCGTCAAGCTGATGTACCGTTCGACGCGGCGTCTCGTGGTCAGCGAAGAAGGCGCGGCGTTTCTCGAGCGCTGCCGCGGGCTGCTCAGCGAATGGGATCAGGCGGAAAACGAGCTGATGGCGGGACGGCGCTCGGTGAACGGGCATCTGATCGTGTCGGCGCCCGCCGCGTTCGGGCGCAAGCACGTCGCACCGCTCGCGCCGGAATTCCTGAAAGACAAGCCGGAACTGCAGGTGTCGTTCAATCTGACCGATCGTGTGGTCGATCTGGTGCGCGAAGGTTACGACCTGTCGATCCGCATCGGCGGCGCGGTGGATCCGAATTTCGTTGCGGTGAAGCTCGCGACCAACCGGCGTGTCGTGTGCGGCACGCCCGAATACTTCCGCAAGCACGGCAAGCCGAAGGCGCTCGAAGATCTGCCGAATCACAACTGTTTCGCGTTCAACCTGCAAGGCGGGCAGAACCGCGGCTGGTATTTCCGGCGCAACGGCAAGCTGACGACGGTGCGCGTGAGCGGCACGCTCGATTGCAACGACGGCGAACTGCTGCACCGCTGGGTGTCGGAAGGGCTCGGGCTCGGCTGGCGCTCGACGTGGGAAATCGATCAGCAGCTTGCGCGCGGCGAACTCGAAACCGTTCTCGACGAATACGCGCTGCCCGATTACGACATCCTCGCCGTTTATCCGCAGCAGCGCTATGTGCCCGCGAAAGTGCGCTATTTCATCGATTATCTGAAAGAGGTGTATGCGCGGAAGGATTACTGGATCAACGCATCCTGAGCCTCCTGCAGCTTCATGAAACTACCCGACGACGATCGTCCCGCTCATCGTCTCGTGCCCCGATCCGCAGAAAATGTCGCACAGAAAATCGACCGTGCCCGCCGGGCCCGCCTGCGCAGGCACGCGCACCACGGCCCCAGGCGGCACGTCGGCGCGCACGTTGTACTGCGGAATCGCGAAGCCCATGATCGTGTCCAGCGCCGTGAGTTCGAACACGACCTTCTCGTTCGGCGCGAGCTTGATCTGATTGGGCGTGAACACGAACCTGCGCGCCTGCACCTTGATCACGCGCGGTTCGGCGGCGCGTGCGTCGAAGCCGCCCGCCACCGTCAGAACCGCGCCCATCGCAGCGAGTGTCAGAAGGCGTCGTCGTTTGGTATCGATCGACATGGTTTGCATTGTGGTCTCCCCGTTATGACGTCTTGATCGGCATTTCATTGAGCGCTAGCGCACCCGACGGTCGCGCCACTTCCACCTGCCGCCATCCGAGCCCGCGATACGGCGCCGACGCATCCCACGGCACGGGCAGTTTCTTGTCCTGTGACATCGCGGCTGGCAGCGGGAACATCAGCGAGCGCGCGGCGTGGTGCGCGATGTTGCCCGTCACCATGTGATGCTCCTGATGGATATGCCCGTAAAACACGGTCACGTTCTTGCGCCGGCTCAGCACGTCGATGACCTGCGCGCCGTCGCGCGTCGCCCAGTCCCACTGCGGCGCGAGATCGAAGAGCGGCCGGTGCGTGAACACGACGATGCGCGCGTCCTGCGGCTGCCTGTCGATATCGGCGGCAAGCCACGCGATCTGCTCCGCGCCGACGCGGCCCGCCGGGTCCGACACGTTGTCGAGCGTGATGAAGTGCACGCCCTTGTGGTCGAACGTGTAGTGCGTCTGGCCGAAGTGCTCCTTGTACGCGGCGCCCGCGTCGAGGCTTGCGTCGTGCTCGCCGGGCATCAGATACAGCGGCTTCACCTTCAGTTGCGCGACGATCTGCTGGAACTGGCGCATGCGTTCGTGGCGCACGGCGGTATCGTCGGTCGTGTGCGTGAGGTCGCCCGTGAAAATCACGAAATCGGGCGGCGACGGTAACGCGTTCACCGCGGCGATCGCCTTCGGCAGCGTGCCTTTCGAATCAGGATTGACGCCGGGGCCTTCGAAACCCCAATGCGAATCGGACAGCTGGACGAAGTAGAAATCTTCGTCGCGAGCGTAGGAGAAGCCGGGCAACGCCGACGCGAACGCTGCGCCGCCGACTGCGGCAAGGCGCAGGAAATCGCGCCGCTTGAGACATTTAAGAGAGTTCTGCATGGTGGTCCTCGCGAGTTGATGACTCGTCTGCGGTACCGCCCGACTGCGCTTCCTATTCCCAGATTTATTTTTTGCAGGATGCGCGAAACCCGGGAATAAACTGGATCGAAGATAGGTTTTGCAGCCGTGAAGTCTGGGCAAGCCTGGAGGCGATCGGTGAATGAGACCGGAAAACATGCGGCGAGCGGCGAACGCGCAAATGACGCGCGCGCCGAGGCGGCACGCAGTCTGCGTTTTCAGCAGATGGCGCTGCCGCATCTCGATGCCGCATACAACCTTGCGCGGTGGCTATGCGGCAACGGCCACGACGCGGACGACGTCGTGCAGGAAGCGTTCATGCGCGCATACCGTTTCTTCGACACATTCCACGGCGAGACCGCGCGGCCCTGGCTGCTCGCGATCGTGCGGCGCACGTGGTACACGGAATGGCGCAGGCGTTCGGGCGGCGTGAACGCGACGGTCGAATTCGACGAGAACCTCGACGACGAATCGTTCGAAGGCTGGAGTTCGAGTTCGCCCGATCCCGAAGCGCTGCTGATCCGCGACGAAGACACGCGGCTCGTGCACGAGGCGCTGGAATTGCTGCCCGTCGAGTATCGCGAGGTGCTGATCCTGCGCGAACTGGAAGAGCTGAGTTACCGCGAAATCGCGACGATCGCGGATCTGCCCGTCGGCACCGTGATGTCGCGGCTCGCGCGCGGTCGACGCAAGCTTGCGACGGCGCTGACGACGTTGCAATCGAAGGGGAGCGCGCGGCCAAAAGGCGGCGCGCGCGATGGAGGCGCTGCGCAGCGTGCGCCGGACGGGGCGGGCGGCGTATCGGGGGCGCGGCCGGCGGTGCGCGCGGCGTCCCGGACGGCCGGCTCGTCCCGCCCGGCGCACGACGGCGGCGCTGGATCGCCCGACACCCCACGCAAAACCGACAGCGGCTGGATGCCGCACGCTCCCGGCGCGTTGCCGGGCGGACTCGCACAGGAGGCGCCCGATGGACTGTAACGAAGCACGGCCGCTTCTCGATGCGAATGCGGACCATGAACTCACGCCGCCGCAATCGCGCGACGTGCAGCGGCATATCGAAAGCTGCGAGTCTTGCCGGAGGGAAAGCGAGATGGTACGGGCGATGAAGGGCGCGGTGCGCTCGGCCAATTACTATCGCGCGCCGGACGAACTGCGCGCGAGCATCCTGGCGGCGTTGCCGTCGACGGAACCGGCGGCGCCGGAACGGACAGTGCGCGAAAGCGAGCCAGAGCGTGAACGGCAGCGCGAACCGCGCGCGAGGCAGCGCAAGGGCTGGCTGGAGTGGCTGCAGTTGCCTCAACTGCCGAAAGGCGGCGGTTTCGGGCCGCTGGCGGGCGAGGGCGCGGGCGGCTCGATGACCGGAGGCTGGCAGCAGAGTGCAGCCTGGCGCGGCGGTCTTGCGCTCGCGTTTTGCGCGCTGGTCGCGGCGGGCGTCGCGGTGACGCTGCACCGGACGGGCGAACCGCTGCCGCTCGTCGACGAACTGGTGGCGAGCCACGTGCGGGCGCAGCTGTCGGGGCACGATATCGACGTGGTGTCGTCCGATCAGCACACGGTCAAACCGTGGTTCAACGGCAAGCTCGACTATGCGCCGCCCGTCGAGGATCTCGCGGCGAGCGGGTTTCCGCTGGCGGGCGGGCGGCTCGACTACGTCGGGCATCGGCGGGTGGCCGTGCTGACGTACCGGCACGCGAAGCACGTCATCGACGTCTACGTGTTCCCCGAGGACGACCGCTCGGCGGGCAAGCCGGGCCCGGCGCTGGTGCAGGACGGCTATGCCGTCGCCCGCTGGCGCGACGACGGCATGATGTGGTGGGCCGTGACGGACGCCGCGCCCGAAGCGTTGACGGCGCTGCAGACGGCGCTGACGGCGCGGCTGCATGGCGCGGAGCCGGGAGCGCCGTATTCGGGCAGTTGATAACTCTTGCCGGCAGACTTTTAGGGGCGACGGGCGCTTTTCGAGCGTCCGTCGCCCCTAAATCATTGAAAACACGCCCGAATTGCGCCTCCGCCCCGCGCTTTATCTTGCAAACAGTGCCGATTCAGGTTATATTCTTCGGCTTCTCACTTGCCACACCGGTTCCGACGCCCGGGTGGCTTTAATCCAAAAGGAGTGAACATGCGTCATTACGAAATCGTATTCATCGTGCACCCCGATCAAAGCGAGCAAGTGCCCGCGATGATCGAGCGTTACAAGTCCACGATCACGTCGCACGGTGGCCAGATCCACCGTATCGAAGACTGGGGCCGTCGCCAACTGGCCTACATGATCGAGAAACTCGCGAAGGCTCACTACGTCTGCATGAACATCGAATGCGACCAGACGACGCTCGACGAGCTGGAACACGCGTTCAAGTTCAACGACGCTGTTCTGCGTCACCTCATCGTCAAGATGAAGAAGGCCGAAACCGGCCCGTCGCCGATGATGAAGGAAGTGCAGCGCGAAGAAGCCAAGAAGGCAGCTGCAACGCAGTCGGCCGAAGCGCAGGCTTAAAGCAGAACCGTTAAGCCATCAGAGTCACCACGCGCCGCTAATCAGGTCACTACGCGGGCAACCGTAAAAGGAACCGATGAACCGGCTGCAACTCACGGCAAGCGTCGTCGAACGCGAACCGGTGCGGTATACCCCCGCCGGCGTTCCGATTGCAGGCTGTACGTTGCAACACCGCACGCAGGTCGTCGAAGCGGGCATTGCCCGAACCGTCGAACTGACCTTGCAGGCGGTTGCGGCCGGCGAAGCGAGCGGCAGGCTGGAGCGGGTTGAAATGGGCGTCGATACGCTCTTCACCGGCTTCCTGGCGAAGAAAAGCCGCAACGCGAGAACTCTGGTGTTTCACATCACAGAATTGCAGGACATTGGAAAGGACTAATCATGCCCCGCCCGACTGGTAAGAAATTCGACAAGCGTCGTCAGCAACAAAACCCGCTCTTCAAGCGCAAGAAGTTCTGCCGTTTCACGGCTGCAGGTGTCGAACAGATCGACTACAAGGACATCGATACGCTGAAGGACTTCATCGGCGAAAACGGCAAGATCACGCCGGCACGTCTGACGGGTACCAAGGCCCACTATCAACGCCAGCTCGACACGGCCATCAAGCGCGCACGTTTCCTCGCGCTGATGCCGTACACCGATCAGCACAAGGCCTAATCCGTCGACGTCACAAGGAGCATCCGAATGCAAATCATTCTTCTCGAAAAAGTCCTGAACGTCGGCAACCTGGGCGACATCGTCAAGGTCAAGGACGGTTACGCACGTAACTTCCTGATCCCGAACAAGAAGGCACGCCGCGCAACGAAGGACGCAATCGCTGAATTCGAAGTTCGCCGCGCAGAACTGGAAAAGGTCGCCGCTGAAAAGCTGACGGCTGCTCAGGCTCAAGGCGAAAAGCTGGCAGGTCTGACGGTTCAGATCGGCCAGAAGGCTGGCGTCGACGGCCGTCTGTTCGGTTCGGTCACGAACGCGGACATCGCTGCTGCACTGGGCAAGCAAGGCTTCGAAGTGGAAAAGGCGCAAGTGCGTCTGCCGGAAGGCCCGCTGAAGATCGTCGGCGACCATCCGGTCCAAGTGGCGCTGCACACGGACGTCCTCGTCGATGTCACGGTGTCGGTGCTGGGCGAGCACGTCTAAGCATCGCGCCAAGACAAGAAGTCAGATCGCCAGGAAATTTCTGGCGATGAAGGGCAGGGGCCGGGAAACCGGCCTCTGCCTTTTTTGTCTTCGCAATCATCGATTTACGTGTCCGAGCGGTTTGCGAAGCGAGCAGCTATCCCGTCGTCTCTATTTGTTCGATAATTCCACCCCATGAACGCACCGTCGAAAGATCCTCAAATCGAGTCGCTGAAAGTCCCGCCCCATTCTATCGAGGCCGAGCAATCGGTACTGGGCGGTCTGCTGCTCGACAACGCCGCATGGGACCGCATCGCTGACTTCCTCGCGCAAAGCGACTTCTACCGCTTCGACCACCGTGTCATCTTCGAGCACATCGGCAGGTTGATCGCGGCGACGCGTCCCGCCGACGTCGTGACCGTGTACGAAGCGCTGACCACCTCAGGCAAGGCCGACGACGTCGGCGGGCTCGC
This sequence comes from Paraburkholderia sabiae, assembly GCF_030412785.1. NCBI lineage: Bacteria > Pseudomonadati > Pseudomonadota > Betaproteobacteria > Burkholderiales > Burkholderiaceae > Paraburkholderia > Paraburkholderia sabiae. The sequence goes on along the minus strand of NZ_CP125295.1, from coordinate 4,997,907 downwards.
GTATCTGAACGCGCTCGCGCAGAACACGCCGAGCGCGGCCAACATCCGGCGCTATGCGGAAATCGTGCGCGACCGCGCGGTGCTGCGCCGCCTTGTGTCCGTGGCCGACGAAATTTCCGCCGACGCCTTCAATCCGCAAGGCAAGGAAGTCCGCCAGTTGCTCGACGAGGCCGAGTCGAAAGTGTTCTCGATCGCCGAAGACGGCGCGCGCGGCACGCAGGGCTTCCTCGAAATCGGGCCACTGTTGACGCAGGTCGTCGAGCGCATCGACACGCTGTATCACACGGCCAATCCGAGCGACGTGACGGGCACGCCGACTGGCTTCGTCGATCTGGACCGCATGACGTCGGGCATGCACGGCGGCGAACTGATCATCGTGGCAGGGCGTCCGTCGATGGGTAAGACGGCGTTTTCGATGAACGTCGGCGAATACGTGGCCGTCGAGTATGGTCTTCCCGTTGCCGTGTTCTCGATGGAAATGCCGGGCACGCAGCTGATCATGCGTATGCTCGGCTCCGTCGGCCGACTGGACCAGCATCGTATGCGAACCGGGCGTCTGACCGACGAGGATTGGCCGAAGCTCACGCACGCCGTGCAGAAAATGAGCGAGGCGCAGATTTTCATCGACGAAACGGGCGGCCTGAACCCGATGGAACTGCGCTCGCGCGCGCGCCGTCTGTCGCGGCAATGCGGCAAGCTCGGGCTGATCATCATCGACTATTTGCAGCTGATGAGCGGCTCGTCGTCGGGCGAAAACCGTGCGACCGAAATCTCGGAAATCTCACGTTCGTTGAAGAGTCTCGCCAAGGAACTCGACGTGCCCGTGATCGCGCTGTCGCAGTTGAATCGAGGCCTCGAACAGCGCCCGAACAAGCGCCCGGTGATGTCGGACTTGCGCGAATCAGGTGCAATCGAACAGGACGCGGACGTGATCCTGTTCATTTACCGCGACGAAGTCTACAACCCGGACAGCCCCGACAAGGGCACCGCCGAAATTATCATCGGCAAGCAGCGTAACGGTCCGATCGGCCCCGTTCGACTCACGTTCCATGGACAATTCACGAAGTTCGATAACTTTGCGGGTCCGCAGAATTTCTACGGCGGCGAGTAGCACATCTGGGCGCAAACGGGGAAACCCGGTTGCGCCTGGCGTTGCGCGCGCGCACAAAACCTGGGCGCGCGGCGCACTCGGGATGGTCCGGAAAGGTACAATGTTGCGGTTTTATGACAGCCACACCGTGACCATTTCCCGGGACCCCAATGTTCGGTCGATTCATGCCCACCGAGGGCAAATTCTTTGAAATCTTCAACGCGCACGCCAAGCACATCGTTTCCGGCAGCCGCGAACTCGAACTGTTGATCGATAACCTCGGCGACGCCGAGATTCACAAGCAAAACGTGCAAACGGCCGAAAAAGCGGCCGACAAACTGACGCACGAAACCATCGATCTGCTGCACAAGACCTTCATCACGCCGCTCGACCGCGACGAAATCCACAAGCTGATCACCACGATGGACGACATCCTCGACCTGATGGAGGACGTCGCCACGGCTATTTCGCTGTACGACGTGCGGGCCGTCACGTCGGAGGCGAGCCAGCTCGCCCACATTTCGACGGCTTGCTGCGAACGCGTGCAGGCGGCCGTTGGCATGTTGTCGGACATGAAGCAGGCGCGCGAGATCCTGAAAGCGTGCGAAGACATCGACCGTCTGGAGTCGGATGCCGACCGCGTGCTGCGCTCGGCGATGTCGAAGCTCTTCCGCGAAGAGGACGACGTCAAGACGCTGATCAAGCTGAAAGCGATCTACGAACTGCTCGAAGCGATCACGGACAAGTGCGAGGACGTGGCGAACATCATCGAAGGCATCGTGCTGGAAAACGCGTAATGCATTCGATACAACTCGCCATCTGGGCGGTCGCGACGCTCGTCGTCGTTGCGCTCGTCTTCGACTTCATGAACGGTTTTCACGACGCGGCGAACTCGATCGCCACGGTCGTGTCGACGGGCGTGCTGAAGCCGCAACAGGCCGTCGCGTTCGCGGCCGCCTTCAACGTCATCGCGTATTTCATTTTTCACCTGAAAGTCGCGCAGACGGTCGGCAAGGGCACGATCGACCCCGGCATCGTCGATCACTACGTCGTGTTCGGTGCGCTGGTCGGTGCGATCGGCTGGAACATCGTGACGTGGTACTACGGCATTCCGTCCAGCTCGTCGCATGCGCTGATCGGCGGACTGGTGGGCTCCGCGCTCGCGAAATCGGGCTGGGGCGCGCTGAACTGGGACGGGTTGCTGAAGACGATCGCGTTCATCTTCGTGTCGCCGCTGCTCGGTTTCGTGCTGGGCTCGTTCTTCATGCTGCTGGTGTCGTGGATCTATTTCCGCACGCCGCCGAGCAAGGTCGACCGGCGCTTCCGGCGGCTGCAGTTGCTGTCGGCGGGGCTGTACAGCCTCGGTCACGGCGGCAACGACGCGCAAAAGACCATCGGCATCATCTGGATGCTGCTGATCGCAACGGGCTACGCATCGTCCACGGGCGACGCGCCGCCGCTCTGGGTGATCGGCGCGTGCTATCTGTCGATGGGTCTCGGCACGCTGTTCGGCGGCTGGCGCATCGTGCGGACGATGGGACAGAAGATCACCAAGCTCAAGCCGGTCGGCGGTTTTTGCGCAGAGGCGGGCGGCGCGATCACGCTATTCGTTGCTTCGTTCCTCGGTATTCCCGTATCCACGACGCATACGATCACGGGCGCGATCGTCGGCGTCGGCGCGACACAGAAACTCTCGGCTGTGCGCTGGGGCGTCGCGGGCAATATCGTCTGGGCGTGGGTGCTGACGATTCCCGCCTCCGCCGTGCTCGCGGCGGCCGGCTGGTGGCTCGGTCACCGCATCTTCTAAAGCTCCAGAAGCTTCTAAAAAAGCGCGCCGCGCTCAGATCAGCGGCGCGCTGCCTCCATCCATCGGGACGATCGCGCCCGTCACATAGCTCGCGCGGCGGCTCGCCAAGAACAGCGCGACGTCCGCAATTTCTTCCGGTTTCGCGAAACGTCCGAGCGGCACGCTTGCTTCGCCGCGCGCCAGCGCTTCGGCCGAGTCGATGCCTTCGCGCGACGCTTCCAGCTTCAGCGCTTCGTCGACACGCTCCGTCAACGTCGCGCCCGGATTGATCGCGTTGATGCGGATGCCGTAGCGCGCGTAGTAGTGCGCGAGGCCGACCGTCGCGAGCATCAGCGCCGCATTGGCCGCGCCGCCCGCGATGTGGATGTCGCTCGCGATCTTGCCGCCCATCCCGATGATGTTGACGATCGTGCCGGGCTCCTTCGCAGCGCCCGATTTGACGCGCTCGGCCATGCGTTTCAGCACTTCCTGCTGCGGGTAGATGTACGGGAAATATTTGGCTTCCATCGTCGCCTTGAAGGCGGCGGCGTCTAGCGTTTCAGGATCGTAGCGGCGCGCGGCGCCCGCGCTGTTGATCAGAATGTCGATCGGGCCCACGGCGCTCGTCGCTTCCTCGACGACATCGGCGGCGCTATGCGGCTCATGCAGATCGGCGCGCGTCAGATGGACGTGCAAGCCTTCGCTCGCCAGCTGCTCGCGGGCGCGCGCGAGATTCGCGGGATCGCGCGATACGATCGCGACTTTCGCGCCTTCCTGTGCAAACGCGCGCGCGCACGCGAGTCCGATGCCCTTGCTGCCGCCCGTTATCAGAACCACTTTGTCTTTGAGACCAAGATCCATCGTCGTCACCCGCCATCAGGGAAGTGAGGGAAATATCGTCAAAAGATAGCAGAGGTGCGCGCTGACGGGTGGCGAATCGGGCAGGGCCGTCGAGGCGTGCCGCTTTGATCTCGCGATCCTGCGTCCACTCGATCAGTAATTGGCGAAACCGGCGATCGGGTCGTCGTTGGTCTGCGTCGGCGCGGGAACGGGGCGCGAGGCCGTCGACGCGCGCATGATCTGCACGCCGCCCGCTTCTCCGTTCGATCCGTTATACGACTGCGCCTGCCGGGCCTGACGCGCTGCCATGGCTGCGGGCGGCGGCGGTTCGTAGGCATCGGCGGCTGCGTCGATGGCGTCGGGTGCGGGTGCATTCGACACGTTCGGCGACACGGCGCCAGCCGCACGCGCCTGCATTTGTGCAGCGCTCATGCCGGGAGGCGGCGGTTCGAACTGATCGGCGGATGCTGTGGGCGGCGTGGCCGGCATCACAGGCGCTGTATTAGCGACGGGCGCGGCTTGCGTGCGCGACTGGGCGGCATAAGCGCTGGACACAGTGCGAGACACGCCACCCTGGGCTTCCGTAGCAGCGGCATCGCGTGGAGCTTCGGCGGTCGCCACAGCAGGCGTTGATGGCGCGGCAGCCTGATAACTCGGCGCATCGAATGGCGCCGGCTTGCTCAACGCAGGCGCGACCCGGCGGATGCCGTCGAAACGCTTCGCCCAATACGGATTGGTCAGATAGTCGAGCCGCACGGTGCCGCCCGTCGACGGCGCATTGACGAAGCGCAGCTTGCCGACGTAAATCCCGACGTGCGAATGCGGGCGCCCGGTCGTGTTGAAGAAGATCAGGTCGCCGGGCGCGACTTCGTCGGGTTCGACGGATTCGCCGCGCGAACTCATATCGGCGGTGGTGCGCGGCAGGTTCACCGAGGCCGCACGCTGCACGACGTAGTGTACGAGTCCGCTGCAATCGAAGCCGCTGTCGGGCGTGTTGCCGCCCCAGCGATACGGCACGCCGACGAGGCTCATCGCCTGAATCGAGATTTCTTCGCGGCCGATGCTGTGATCGACGAAACGGGGGAAGCCCGGCGGCGTCGTGCGATATGCGCCGCTTGAGGACGCAGACGATCCGCCCGAGCCGCGCACGGTCTTCTGCGGCGCGCCTGAGCAGGCGGCGAGCAGGGCGACGACCAACAGTGACAGCGCGAGGCGAAGCATGAAAGCACGGACGAGCGCAGACGCTCGCCAAAAGCCGACGATGTCCGATGGTAGCCCGCGTGACGGGCCTCTCGCAACAACTCTTGATGAATTACTTGAAGTTTACGCGCTAAATGTTGCTTTGCCCGGACGCTATACGCGCGCAAACCGTGTGTTGCTGAATGCACCACGCATAGAGTGCGTCACACAAGCGCAAATGAAAAAGCCGCTTCCGGGTTACACCGAAAGCGGCTTGAGAAGAAGCAAAAACGCGCGTTACAGAATATCCGACGCGTAATCCGCCAGACGCGAACGCTCGCCGCGCGCCAGCGTCACATGCCCGCTGTGCGCCCAGCCCTTGAAGCGATCGACGACATACGTGAGGCCCGAGCTGCCTTCCGTCAGATACGGCGTATCGATCTGCGCGATGTTGCCGAGACAGATGATCTTCGTGCCCGGACCCGCGCGCGTGACAAGCGTCTTCATCTGCTTCGGCGTCAGGTTCTGCGCCTCGTCGATGATCAGATACTTGTCGACGAACGTCCGGCCGCGCATGAAGTTCATGCTCTTGATCTTCAGGCGCGAGCGGATCAGTTCCTGCGTCGCCGCGCGGCCCCATTCGCCTGCGGCATCGTCCGTCTTCTGGAGCACTTCGAGGTTGTCGTCGAATGCGCCCATCCACGGCTGCATCTTTTCCTCTTCGGTGCCGGGCAGGAAGCCGATGTCCTCGCCGACGGGAACCGTCGCGCGCGTCACGATGATCTCGTTGTAGCGCTTGTCGTCGAGCACCTGCGCAAGGCCAGCCGCGAGCGCGACCAGCGTCTTGCCCGTGCCTGCCTGGCCGAGCAGCGTGACGAAGTCGATCTCGGGATTCATCAACAGGTTCAGCGCGAAGTTCTGCTCGCGGTTGCGCGCCGTGATGCCCCACACGTTGTTCTTGTGGTGGCCGTAGTCGCGCAGCGTCTGCAGCAGCGCCGTCTTGCCGTTCAGCTCGCGCACGATCGCGTGAAACGCCGGCTCGCCGTTTTGCGGCTCCAGATACACGAACTCGTTGACCAGCATCGACGCGCACAGCGGACCCGTCACGCGGTAATACGTGGTGCCCGTCTTCGTGTCCTGCCAGCTCTCCATGTCCTTCGCGTGCTTCGTCCAGAAGTCGGGCGGCAGCTGGCGAATGCCGGAGTAGAGCAGGTCCTTGTCTTCGAGAACCTGGTCGTTGAAGTAGTCTTCAGCGGGCAGGCCGAGCGCGTGCGCCTTGATGCGCATGTTGATGTCTTTAGACACCAGCACGACCTGGCGATCCTCACGGTCGCGCTGCAACGCGCGCACGACGCCGAGAATCTGGTTGTCGGCCTTGCCTTGCGGCAGGCCTTCGACGGGCTCGATATGCGTGAGCTTCGTCTGGAAATACAGACGTCCGAGCGCTTCGCGGCTGCCGAGACGCGCGAGGGGGATGCCTTCCGACATCTCGCCCGCGTTCGCGACGAGCGTATCCAGCGTGCGGCTCACCTGACGCGCGTTACGCGCGACTTCCGACATCCCCTTCTTGTGATTGTCGAGTTCTTCCAACGTCATCATGGGCAGATAGACGTCGTGTTCCTCGAAGCGGAAGAGGCAGGTCGGATCGTGCATCAGCACGTTGGTGTCGAGCACGAACAGCTTGCGGATTTCGACCTGTGCGCCTTTGGTCGCGCCTTTCTTCGTAGCCGTACGCGCCGGTTTGGCGCCGGCAGCGGCGGGCGCTTCTGCTTCGGCGGAACCCTTGCCGCGGCGCGCGACAACGGGCGCTGCCGTTTGCGCGTCGGCGGCGGGCGCGGACGGCACCGGCTGCAGCAACGCAGCCGTCTGCTTCGACTTGCGGCTGCGCGACGGCGCGGCTTCTTCAGTGGCGGGAACGGCGTGCGGGACAGGGCGCAGGGTGGTGGCCGCGTTGGCGGCGTGCGTCATCGGTGCGGCAACATTGGCGCGGCCATATTCGGCCGATGCGGCTTGCTCCCCTTCTTGCGCCTGTTTTCGACCAGGCTTTGCAGGCTTCGCCGTGTATTCATCAGGCGGCAACAGATTGCCGAGCTTGCTGGGGGGGGTAGGCAAAGGCATGGTTTCCCTCAAGTAAAGCGGGTCACAATTCTTCGCCGCCTGCCGCAAACTGTCGTGCGTTGTGCGCTCGCAATTTGCGTCCGGTGGCGCGTGTCGGATTAGTAATGCCGGTTCGCCTGGTTTTCGATCGGCTCCTTGACGAAAGTGCGCTGCGAACGACGCGAACAGCTTCGCGCAATGAAAAAAGCCGCCGCCCCGGCAACCGGGGCAAGCGGCTTGACTTCGGTCATCGCATTGCGCCTCATGGCTCGCCTCATTGCCGGAATCACTGCCTCGTGGTCAGCGACGACAACTACGCGATCTGCAGCGCAACTGCGGAAAAAAGTATGTGAACAGGCACTCATTGCGGCCCAATATAACGCGCCTCAAAGCGCTTGTACAGCCTCCAGAATCTCGTCGACATGCCCCGGCACTTTCACGCCGCGCCACTCGCGGCGCAACACGCCTTCGGCATCGATGACGAATGTGGAGCGCTCGATTCCCCGTACTTCTTTGCCATACATTTTCTTCAGTTTCATGACGCCGAAGAGCGTGCACAGCGTTTCGTCGGGGTCCGATACCAAGGTAAACGGCAATTCGAGCTTGGCCTTGAAGTTATCGTGCGAGCGCACGCTGTCGCGCGACACGCCGATGATCTCCGCGCCCGCCTTCTTGAACTTCGGATACAGGTCGCGGAACTGCAGGCCTTCCGTCGTGCAGCCGGGCGTGTTGTCTTTCGGATAGAAATACACGACGACCTTTTTGCCGCGCAGGCTGGACAGCGTGAAGTCGCCGCCGGTAGCCGGGGCGGTGAAGTCGGGAACGGGTTGATCGACTGCGATGGGCACGTGGTCCTCCGGTTGTTATCGGTGCCGGCGGCAGCGTGGGCTGCGCGCCTGAACTTTTTCTTCGGGGTTGCTTGGGGTGATTTCGCGGGGCGGCATCGGGACGGTCATGCGGCGCGTTGCGAGGCCGTCGTGGGCAGATTGCCCGGCCGGCGAACAGGACGGCGTGCATCGGGCGAGCGCGTATCCAACGAAGGAACGATACGCGGCCCCATGCACGGCTAGTCGGGCTGAACGATCAGTTCGCCGGAGCGGCCCGGAATTTCGCCCCACGTGACAGGGTACGACGGCAGTGTGTCGCGGTCTAGCGTGGCGTGGTAATCGCCCATCGTCGCGAACGTGTGGCCTTGCGCGCGCCAGCCGGCCAGCAGCTGCTCGAACACGGGCGCAAGCTTCTGGCCTTCGAGTTCTGCGTGCAGCGTGAACACCTGATCGTGCGGATTGTTTTCGGTGCGCTTCAGCATCCACGCGGCGACGTTGTCCGTGTCGATGCCATCGATGCCCAGCACTTCGTCGAGCGTGGGCAGCGTGGTCGGCATCTGCACATGCGACAGCGTGCGTCCGCCGACGACCGGGAAGTAAGGCGTATGTCCGCGTCCGTCGGACGCGTACTGCATGCCCCACGCGTCGATCTGCTCGAACGCGTGACCGTTCATCTGCCAGCCGGCCGCGCCGTGCGTGACGGGCGGCATGCCGAAGATGTCGGCGAAACGGTCGTGGCTCTTCTGCATCTGCGCGACGGTCCAGTCGCGCGGACGCGAACGCACGTTGTCCTGCCAGTAGACGTGATCCCACGTGTGGATGCCGCATTCGAAGCCGGCTTCGTGGATCGCGCGCATTTCCGAGCGGGCGCGCGCGCCGATGTCCGGCCCCGGCAGCAGCACGCCGTACATCAGCTGCTTCACGCCGTAGTGCTCGACCACGGAAGTGCGCGACACCTTCTTCAGAAAGCCCGGCCGCAGCACGCGGCGCATCGCCCAGCCGGTGTGATCCGGCCCAAGGCTGAAAAGGAACGTGGCGCGCGCCTTGTAGCGGTCGAAGATACGCGCGAGGTTCGGCACGCCTTCACGCGTGCCGCGCAACGTATCGACGTCGATCTTCAGGACGATCAAGGCCAAGAGCGGCAGCCTTTACTGTTGTTCGACGAGGGCGCGCGCTTCGGCGACATGGCCGCGGTACGCTTCGAAGATCTTCCGCAGGGCTTCGTCGAACGTCGATTGCGGCGCCCAGTTCAGTTCCTGCTTCGTGTTGTCGATCTTCGGCACGCGGTTCTGCACGTCCTGATAGCCCGAGCCGTAGTAGGCGCCCGACGACGTCTCGACCAGTTGCACCTTCTTCGCCATTTCCGCGTACTCGGGGAATTCGGCCGCAAGTGCCAGCATCTTGTGCGCGAGTTCGCGCACCGAGAAGTTGTTGGTCGGATTGCCGATGTTGTAGATCTTGCCCGTCGCGACGCCGTTCTTGTTTTCGATGATCTTCATCAGCGCGCTGATGCCGTCGTCGATATCCGTGAACGCGCGCTTCTGCGCGCCGCCGTCGACGAGGCTGATGTTTTCACCGCGCACGATATGGCCGAGGAACTGCGTGACCACGCGCGACGAACCTTCCTTCGGCGTGTAGATCGAGTCGAGGCCCGGGCCGATCCAGTTGAACGGACGGAACAGCGTGAAGTTCAGGCCTTCCATGCCGTAGCCCCAGATCACGCGGTCCATCAGCTGCTTCGAGCACGCGTAGATCCAGCGCGGCTTGTTGATCGGGCCGTAGGTGAGGGCGGACTCGTCCGGGTCGAACTGCTCGTCCGAACACATGCCATAGACTTCCGACGTCGACGGGAAGACGAGATGCTTGCCGTACTTCACGGCCGAACGGACGATGGGCAGATTCGCCTCGAAGTCCAGTTCGAACACGCGCAGCGGCTGCTTCACGTACGTGGCGGGCGTGGCGATCGCGACGAGGGGCAGGATCACGTCGCACTTCTTCACGTGATACTCGACCCACTCCTTGTTGATCGTGATGTCACCCTCGAAGAAATGCATGCGCTCGTGGTTCACGAGGTCACCGAGACGTTCGGTCTGCATGTCCATGCCGAACACTTCCCAGTCGGTCGTTTCGAGAATGCGCTTGGACAGGTGATGGCCGATGAAGCCGTTCACACCCAGAATCAGGACTTTTTTCATGCGTTACGGAAAGATTGAGTGAGCTGGGTGAATTCGGCGGGGGTGACGACGCGCTCGTTGCCGTCGCGCTGATGCCGCAATTCGTGGATGGCGACCACGCGGCCGTCGCCGCATGTCGCAAAAAAGCCATTATCGCCTACGTGGATGCCGGGCGGCAAATCCCCGCCGGCCGCACCGGGCTGCGCGAGACGCGCCCGCGCCACGACGAAGCGCTCGCCGCCGATCTCCGTGAACGCGCCCGGATAAGGCGGCGCCACGGCGCGAATCAGGTTGTAGACCTGCTGGCCGCTCTGGCTGAAGTCGAGGCGTCCGTCTTCCGGCTTGCGTCCGCCGAAATAGCTGCCGTGCGCGAGGTCGTTCGGCAGATGCGGCGCTTCGCCTTTCAGCAGCGCGGGCAGCACGCGCCAGAGCGTCTGCTCGGCGGCGACCGTCACCTTGTCGAACACCTGGGCGGCCGTGTCGTCGGGCAGGATGGGCACGGGCGTCTGCGCAATGATCGCGCCTGCGTCCGGCTTCGCGGCCATTTCATGCAGCGTCGCGCCCGTTTCCGTCTCGCCGTTCAGCACGGCCCAGTTGGTAGGCACGCGCCCGCGATACTTCGGCAGCAGCGATCCGTGCATGTTGTACGCGCCGCGCGGTGCGACGGCGAGCAGATCGACGGGCAGCATGTGCCGGTAATAGAACGAGAAGATGAAGTCGGGCTGCGCGGCGACGATGCGCGCGCGCAACTCGGGGCTCTTCGGATCGGCGGGCGTGACGACGGGAATGCCGTGCTCGGCCGCGACCGACGCCACGCTGCCGAACCAGATGTTTTCCGTCGGGCTGTCTTCGTGCGTGACGACGAGGGCCACCTCGACGCCGCGCGCGAGCAGCGTCTGCAGACAGCGCACACCCACATTGTGATACGCGAAGACAACGGCGCGCGGCTTCATGCGCCTTGTCTCCGTTCGTCGCGCGCGATGGGCGAGGGCTGCATGCCCTGCACGACCGATTGACGCGGCTGCGCCGTCACGGGTTCGCCGTCGCGTTGTTCGAGAATGGTCTGCACCAGATAACGCGGACGCGCGCGCACCTGCTGATAGATGCGGCCGATGTATTCGCCGAGCAGCCCGAGCGCGAAGATGATCACGCCGAGCATGAAGAACGTGATGGCGAACAGCGTGAACACACCTTGCACTTCCGCGCCGAGGATGAAGCGGCGAATCAGCAGCAGCACGAACAGCGCCGCCGAGCCCATCGAGAGAATCACGCCGATGAACGACAGCCATTGCAGCGGCACGACCGAGAAACCCGTCACCAGGTCGAAGTTAAGGCGGATCAGGCTGTAGATCGAATACTTCGATTCGCCCGCGAAGCGCTCTTCGTGCGCGACCTCGATTTCGACGGGGTTTTGCGCGAACGTGTAGGCGAGCGCGGGAATGAACGTGTTCACTTCGCCGCAGCGGTTGATGGTGTCGATCACGTGACGGCTATACGCGCGCAGCATGCAGCCCTGATCGGTCATCTTGATGCGCGTGATGCGCTCACGCAGACGGTTCATCGCCAGCGACGCCTTGCGCCGCCACAGGCTGTCGCGGCGCTGCATGCGGATCGTGCCGACGTAGTCGAAGCCTTCGCGCATCTTCGCGCACAGCTTGCCGATTTCTTCGGGCGGATTCTGCAGGTCGGCGTCGAGCGTGACGACGATCTGGCCGCGCGACTGCTCGAAGCCCGCGAGAATCGCCATGTGCTGGCCGTAGTTGCCGTTCAGCAGGATTACGCGCGTGGTGTCGGGGCGCGCACGGAACTGGTCGGCGAGCATGGCGGGCGACCGGTCGCGGCTGCCGTCATTGATGAAAATCACCTCATAGCTCGTGCCGAGCGCGTCGAGCGCCGGGTACAGGCGCGAGAACAGCGCGCCGAGTCCTTCTTCCTCGTTGTAGACGGGGATGACGACCGACAGTTCGGGAGCGACCGTGCGTGGGTCCGATTGATTCATTTCCCTGGATTTCCGCTTTATTGACCGTATTGTTCGCAAGTCTCGTTGACGGCGCGGCAGACGCGCTCGACATCGCCTTCATTCATCAGCGTGAAGAGCGGCAGCGTGACCGTGGTCGCGCCGTAGTGCTCCGCATGCGGATACATGCCTTCCTTGTAACCCATCGCGCGATACAGCGAGAACAGGTGGATGGCCGGGTAGTGCATGCCCGTGCCGATGCCGCGTTCCTTCATCTGTTCCATGAAGCCGGCGCGACTGATTGACAGGCGCGCGAGCGGCAGCGTGATGAGGAACATGTGCCAGTTGGTGTTCTCGAAGTCCGCCAGCGGCAACCCCATGCCGAGCTTGACGGCAGCGCCGCCTTCGAACCCCGTAAAGTATGCGCGCGCCAGTTTGTGGCGCTGCGTGCGGAAGCGCTCGATATGCTGCAACTGCCCGAGGCCGACGCGCGCGGCGACGTCCGTCAGGTTGTACTTGCCGCCCAGCAGATCGCAATCCATGCCGTCGAAGCCCGTGCGCGTGATGCCCTGCAGCCGGTACTTCTGCGCGAGGATAGCTTCCTCTTCGTTGTTTAGCACCAGCGCGCCGCCTTCGATCGACGTCAGGTTCTTGTTCGCGTGGAAGCTGAACGAGACGATGTCGCCGAGCTTGCCGATGCGCTCGCCGTTCCACGTCGCGCCGAACGCCTGCGCGGCGTCCTCGATCACGCGCAGCTTGTGCGCGCGGGCGATCGCGTAGAGCCGGTCCATGTCGACGGGCAGGCCGGACAGGAAGACCGGGATGATCGCCTTCGTGCGCGGCGTGATCGCCTTTTCCATCAGATCCAGATCGATGTTGCGCGTGACGGGGTCGATATCGACGAACACGGGCGTCGCGCCCACTTCGAGGATCACGTTGCTCGTCGCGACCCACGACGCGGGCGTCGTGATGACTTCGTCGCCGGCGCCGACGCCCGCGATACGCAGACCGATTTCCAGCGTTGCCGTGCCCGAGTTGAAGGTGCGCACCGGGCGGCCGCCGCAGTATTCCGACAACGCCTTTTCGAACGCCTGGTTCTGCGGGCCCGTCGTGATCCAGCCGGAGCGGAGCACGTCGACTACACCGCTGATCGTTTCTTCATCGATCTCAGGACGCACGAACGGCAAAAACGGAACGGATGACTGGGTCATGGATGGTTGTGTTCGCTATAAAAAAGGGTCACGGGCCACAGCGCCTGACAAAGCCCGAAGCGCGAGCTTTAGTCAAACTCTATCGCCGAGCCTGTGTTAATTGCCGCGCATGTGTTCCACGGCGCAACGCGGCGGCGATGATGTGCGGTTTCGGCTGTAATGTCCAGCGCTCGAAACAATTCAGAAGACATTAGCAGACCTGCGCGAGCTTGCCAGGGCTTTAGCTCTAGAGCCACAGCATCCGCGCGCGGTTCGCGCGTCAGCTGCGCGCGACGATGAACACGCCGACGAGAATCACGCCGATGCCGATCAGCCGTTGCGCCGACAGCACTTCGCCGAACAGGTACCACGCCGCGAACGCGTTCACGACGTAGCCGAGCGACAGCATCGGATAGGCGATCGACACGTCCACGCGCGACAGCCCGACGATCCACACGACCACGCTCAGCACGTAGCAGGCAAGCCCGCCGATGATGGGCAGCTGCGTCGCGATCCGCCAGCCGATGGGGATGATGTTCGACAGCGTGAAGTCGAAGTGGCCGACGGCGTTGGTGCCGGCCTTCAGGAGCAATTGGGCCGTCGCGTTGAGCGCGACGCCCGCGAGGATGCAGAAAAGGGAAATCGGGTTCATCGAAGAGATGTTCGGGTGAAGAATGCGGTCAGGGCTGGGGCTGCGTGGCGCCCGTACCGGCGGCCGGGTTTGCACCCGCATCGCCGGACAGCGGCTTTTCGACGATCACGCGGCGGGCGTCGCGCGCGACGACGGTCATCGGCAGATGCTGCGCGCTGAACTCCTTGTAGCGGTCGGGCGACATCAGCGCCAGCGCGTAGCGGTCGGCCTTCCAGCGCTCGACCCATTGCGGGATCGTCGGCACCCATTTTTGTGGCTCGACGGAGACGCCGAACGCCAGTTCGTCGGCATGCTCGACCATGATCGTCGTATGGCCGACGTAGAACGGCAGCGTGTGATCGAGGACGCCGACCGAGTAGAACGGCGTGTCGGCGGGCAGTTTCGCGAGCGCGGCCTTCACCGCGGGCGCGAGCGGCGCGCCCGACGACAGCCGGCCGAACGCGTCGTGGCCCGTGCCCGCGATCGTCGCGAGCAGCACCCAGCCGATGCCGAACGCCGTTGCCGCGCCGACGATGCCCGTCGACTGCGACCCGCTCGGGGCGACGGTCGATCCATTCGCCGAACCATTCAGCGCACCGGCCGCGGCCATCTGCCGGCGCCGGTTGAGCCAGATCGCGATGACGGTAAAGACGAACCCGACGGCGAGCGCCGCGAAAACCCAGTTGCGGAATTCGAGGTAGAGCGCGTTCGGATTGCGCGCGTCGCCGAGACGCCCCAGAAACACCGCGCCGAAGCCGCCCGCGACGAGAAACAGCGCGTAGCCCGTCAGATGCCGGTGAAACTGCTCCCGCGTGACGAGGGGCAGATACATGCCGATCACCAGCGCGATCGCGGGCGCGATCGGCAGCGTGTATGACAGCAGCTTCGAGTGCGAGGCGCTGAAGAACAGGAAGATGAAAGCCGTCCACACGAACAGCAGCGTGATCGGCGCGAAGCCGTTCGCCTGGCGCGGCATGCGCAGCGCGTGCCGCGCGCTCTGCACGGTCACGGACAGCCACGGCAGAAAGCCGACCAGCATCACGGGCACGAAGTAGTACCACGCGCCGGGGCGGTTCTGCTCGGGCGTCAGATAGCGCCTGAACTGCTGGACGATGAAGAAGAAGTTGAAGAACTCGGGATTGCGATCCTGCACGAGCACGAACCACGGCGTGACGACCGCGAAGAACACGATCAGCCCGCTCACGAGATACAGGCGCTTCCAGAGCGCCCAGTCGCGCGCGATGATGGTGTACAGCACGAGCACGGCGCCCGGCAGGATCAGACCGACCAGACCCTTCGACAGCACCGCGAGCGCCATCGACGCCCACACGGCCCACATCCACAGTCGCTGCTCGCGCGCGGCGAGCCCCGGGCGCTGCGCGAGCAGCAAGCCGCACAGCGTCAGTTCCATCCAGAACGACAGGCCCATGTCGAGCGTGTTGAAGTGGCCCATCAGATACCAGTACGGTGCGCTCGCCAGCACGACGGCGGCGAAGAAGCCCGTCGCGACGTTGAACACCCGCGCGCCCGTGTAGCCGATCAGCAGCACCCCGGCGAAGCCCGTCAGCGCCGTGTAGAGGCGCGCCTGCCACGCGCCGATGCCGAACCATGCAAACGACAGCGCGTTCGCCCAGGTTTGCAGCGGCGGCTTCTCGAAGTACTTGTAGCCGTTGTAGCGCGGCGTGATCCAGTCGCCCGTAAGGAACATCTCGCGCGCCATTTCCGCGTAGCGGCCTTCGTCGCTCGGCAGCAGGTGCCGCCAGCCGAGCGGCACGAACCAGATCACAGCGAGCGTGAGCACGAGCAGCAGGACCGTCGTGCGATTGAGCGTCAGCCCGGACGGCTTGTCGTTCATGTTTGTTTCAACCTTTGTCGGCGCCGCTGTCGCGGCTACTTTCTTATACCGTTCGGACAGGTGTCCGTTGCTGCGGCGCGTCGGGCCGGCGCTCAGCGCGAATCCCGACCGTGCGTGCCGCCGGCGCGCAGGCGGGTCGTGCACGATGTGCCCGCTCCGCGTGAGACGCGGCGCTGCCCGCCGGTGCGGATTGTCCCTGCGAGAGCCTTAGCGCAACCTTATGGCGACCGGGCTGCGGGCCCGGCTGCCGCGTCCGTTTGCGGGCGCACGCCGATCGGCGCGAAGGCCATGCGCAGACAGCGCAAAGGGCGCGCGAGCCCACGCAGGCGCGCAGTGTACTTGATTCGTAAGACACCCAAGCCAAAACCGCGGTGCCGCGCCGTTCGGGGCGCGCAGAACGCCGCGTCTAGCTCTCGATCAGCAGCGCGGCCGCGACCTTGCGGCCTTCCGCCATCAGGATGTTGTACGTGCGGCAAGCGGCCTTGAAATCCATCGTCTCGACGCCGATCCGGTTTGCGGCGAGCGCGGCCGTCAGGCGCGGATGCGGGAAGCGCAGACGCTCGCCGCTGCCGAAGATGACGACTTCCGGCGCGGGCTCGATCAGAAGCGCGAAGTGTTCGGCCGAAAGGGCCTCGAACGACGACACCGGCCAGCTGATGACGGGGCCCGCCGGCAGCACGATGATGCTGCCCGAATGACGTACGAGATTGATATCGACGTAGCCGGCGCCGTAGCCCGTGACGGTGTTCAGGGCGCCGCTTGAATCCTGGTGTAATTTCAAACTGGTTTTCCGTGGTCGTCGTAAGACATGCAGTCGCGTTTCGACCGGCATGAAGAGGCCCGGGTTCAATGCCACAGGCGCGTCAGGAACGCACGCAATTCGTGTCCGAGCCTTGCGCGGCCTTGCGTGGTGCATTGCGGAAGTCGGCCAAAATCCGCTAAATTATAACTTTTTAGCCGCCCGGCGGCTCCCCGCGAGGTTTGCGCGCTGCCACAAGCCGCGCCCGCCAGGCTGGCGACTACGCCCGCCGTTGCCAGTGGGGTGCCCGGAACGCGTCGGCAGAGGCGCCATCCGAACGCCTGCCAGGCCCACGCAGCTTGCAGCCGCGCGCCGCCGACGTCCCGCATCATGCACTGCGCCTGCCCGCGCCGCGCGGCTGTCGCCGTTCCCGTTCTCATGGCTTGCCCGCTGCGTGGGGCGAGAGCTCTGTGGTTCCGCTCATTTATCCAGGATGAAGTGCCCGTCGTGAAACCGATACTCAAATCCAACAAGCTGTTGAACGTCTGCTACGACATTCGCGGGCCCGTTCTCGAACATGCGAAGCGCCTCGAAGAGGAAGGCCATCGCATCATCAAGCTGAACATCGGCAATCTGGCGCCGTTCGGCTTCGACGCGCCGGACGAGATCATCCAGGACATGATCCGCAACCTGCCGGAATCGTCGGGTTACTCGGATTCGAAGGGCGTGTTCGCCGCGCGCAAGGCGATCATGCATTACGCGCAGCAGAAGAAGGTCGTGGGCGTCGAACTGGACGACATCTACATCGGCAACGGCGCGTCCGAGCTGATCGTGATGGCGCTGCAGGCGCTGCTGAACGACGGCGACGAAGTGCTGCTGCCCGCGCCCGACTATCCGCTGTGGACGGCGGGCGTGAGCCTGTCGGGCGGCACGCCCATCCATTACATCTGTGACGAGTCGAACGCGTGGATGCCCGACCTCGACGATATCCGCGCGAAAATCACGCCGAACACGAAGGCGCTCGTCGTCATCAACCCGAACAACCCGACGGGCGCGCTGTATTCCGACGAACTGCTGCTCGGCCTGATCGAGATCGCGCGCCAGCACGGCCTCGTGATCTTCGCGGACGAGGTCTACGACAAGATCGTCTACGACGGCAAGACGCACACGTCGATGGCGTCGCTGTCGGAAGACGTGCTCACCGTCACGTTTAACAGCCTGTCGAAGAGCTACCGTTCGTGTGGCTATCGCGCGGGCTGGATGTGGGTGTCGGGCCTGACGGGCGAGAACCGCCGCCGCGCGAAGGACTACTTCGAAGGACTCGGCATTCTGGCGTCGATGCGCCTGTGCCCGAACGTGCCCGGCCAGTATGCTATCCAGACGGCGCTCGGCGGCTATCAGAGCATCAACGAACTGATCGCGCCGGGTGGACGCCTCTACAAGCAGCGCGAACTCGCGTACGACATGCTGACGGCCATTCCCGGCGTGACCTGCGTGAAGCCCGAGGCCGCGCTGTACATGTTCCCGCGCCTCGATCCGAAGATGTACCCGATCGAAAACGACCAGCAGTTCATTCTCGATCTGTTGCTGGAAGAGCGCGTGCTGCTCGTGCAGGGCAGCGGCTTCAACTGGAAGACGCCGGATCATTTCCGCGTCGTGTTCCTGCCGAACATCGACGATCTCGCCGATTCGATCAACCGGATCGCGCGTTTCCTCGACGGCTATCGCAAACGCCACGCGGCCTGAGCGCAGACCATCGCGCCCGAACCGATTTACCAATCACTCACTCGAAATACACGCTGCATGGAACCGATCAAAGTTGGACTGCTGGGCTTCGGCACGGTAGGCAGCGGCACCTTCACGGTACTGCGCCGCAACCAGGAAGAAATCAACCGACGCGCGGGCCGCGGCATCGAGATTGCGCGCATTGCCGTGCGCAATCCCGCCAAGGCGACGGCCGCGCTCGGCAACGAAGCGGGCACGGTGGCGATCACCGATGACTTCGGCTCGGTCGTCGACGATCCGTCGATTGATATCGTCGCCGAGATGATCGGCGGCACGGGCATTGCGCGCGAACTCGTGCTGCGCGCGATCGGCAACGGCAAGCATGTCGTCACAGCCAACAAGGCGCTGCTCGCCGTGCACGGCACGGAAATTTTCGAGGCGGCGCGCGCGAAGGGCGTGATGGTCGCGTTCGAAGCGGCCGTCGCGGGCGGCATCCCGATCATCAAGGCGCTGCGCGAAGGCCTCACGGCGAACCGCATCCAGTACATCGCGGGCATCATCAACGGCACGACGAACTACATCCTGTCGGAGATGCGCGACCGCGGCCTCGACTTTGCGACGGCGCTGAAGGCCGCGCAGGAACTCGGCTACGCGGAAGCGGACCCGACTTTCGACATCGAAGGCGTCGACGCCGCGCACAAGGCCACGATCATGAGCGCGATCGCGTTCGGCGTGCCCGTGCAGTTCGACAAGGCCTATGTGGAAGGCATCAGCAAGCTGGCCGCGATCGATATCAAGTATGCGGAAGAACTCGGTTATCGGATCAAGCTGCTGGGCATCGCGCGACGCGCCGATCAAGGCATCGAACTTCGCGTGCATCCCACGCTGATTCCGGCCAAGCGGTTGCTCGCCAATGTGGAAGGCGCGATGAATGCGGTGGTGGTGCGTGGCGATGCAGTCGGCGCGACGCTGTACTACGGCAAGGGCGCGGGCGCGGAGCCGACGGCTTCCGCCGTGGTCGCCGATCTCGTCGACGTGACGCGCCTGCATACGGCTGACCCCGAGCATCGCGTGCCGCATCTGGCGTTCCAGCCGGACCGTCTGTCGAACACGCCGATCCTGCCGATCGACGAAGTGACGAGCGGCTATTACCTGCGTCTGCGCGTCGCCGACGTGACGGGCGTGCTGGCCGACATCACGCGTATCCTGGCCGACACGGGCATCTCGATCGACGCGCTGCTGCAGAAGGAATCGGAGCACGTCGACGCGTCGAAGAAGGGCGAGACGGACATCATTCTGATCACGCACGAGACGGTCGAAAAGAACGTCAACGCGGCGATCGCGAATATCGAGGCGCTGAAGACGGTCGTGTCGAAGGTGACGAAGCTGCGCATGGAAGCGCTGGACTGACGCACCGCACACACGTAACGAGGCAAGCTCATGAACTACATTTCCACGCGCGGCGCCGGCATCGGCGAGCGCCATACGTTTTCCGACATCCTGCTCGGCGGTCTCGCGAAGGATGGCGGCCTGTATCTGCCGAACGAGTATCCGAAGGTCTCGGCGGATGAACTCGCGCGCTGGCGCACGCTGTCGTACGCGGATCTCGCGTTCGAAATCCTGCGCAAGTTCAGCGACGACATTCCCGCCGACGATCTGCGCGAACTGACGCGCCGCACGTACACCGCGCAGACGTACTGCAACGTGCGCGACGAAGAGAATGCCGCGCAGATCACGCCGCTCAAGACGCTTGGCGTCGAGAACGGCGCGCCGCTGTCGCTGCTCGAACTGTCGAACGGTCCGACGCTCGCGTTCAAGGACATGGCGATGCAGTTGCTCGGCAACCTGTTCGAGTACACGCTCGCGAAGCACGGCGAAACGCTGAACATTCTCGGCGCGACGTCCGGCGACACGGGCAGCGCCGCCGAATACGCGATGCGCGGCAAGAAGGGCATTCGTGTCTTCATGCTGTCGCCGCACAAGAAGATGAGCGCGTTCCAGACCGCGCAGATGTATTCGCTGCAGGATCCGAACATCTTCAACATCGCTGTGGAAGGTGTGTTCGACGATTGCCAGGACATCGTCAAGGCGGTGTCGAACGATCACGCATTCAAGGCGCAGCAGAAGATCGGCACGGTGAACTCGATCAACTGGGCGCGCGTGGTCGCGCAGGTCGTGTACTACTTCAAGGGCTATTTCGCGGCGACGAAGAGCAACGACGAGCGCGTGTCGTTCACGGTGCCGTCGGGCAACTTCGGCAACGTGTGCGCGGGACACATCGCGCGCATGATGGGCTTGCCGATCGAAAAGCTGGTCGTTGCGACGAACGAAAACGACGTGCTCGACGAGTTTTTCCGCACGGGGATTTATCGCGTGCGCAAGTCGGCGGAGACGTATCACACGAGCAGCCCGAGCATGGACATTTCGAAGGCGTCGAACTTCGAGCGTTTCGTGTTCGATCTGCTCGGGCGCGATCCGAAGCGCGTGCTGCAACTGTTCCGCGATGTCGAAGAGAAGGGCGGTTTCGACTTGCAGGCGAGCGGCGATTTCGCGCGCGTGCAGCAGTTCGGTTTCGTGTCGGGACGTAGCGATCACGACGATCGCGTCGATACGATCCGCGACGTGTTCCAGCGGTATGACACGATGATCGATACGCATACTGCCGATGGCGTGAAGGTCGCGCGCGAGCATCTGCAGGCGGGTGTGCCGATGGTGGTGCTGGAGACCGCGCAGCCGATCAAGTTCGGCGAGACGATTCGCGAAGCGCTGGAGCGTGAGCCGGAGCGTCCGGCGGCGTTCAGTGGGCTCGAGAGTTTGCCTCAACGGTTTGAGGTGCTGCCCAATGATGCGCAGCGGGTTAAGGAGTTTGTTGCTGCGCATACTCGGTGATCGGTTCGGTTTTTTGCTTTTTGCTGCGCTGGCATCCGCGATTTCGTTTCTGTACTTCATGCGTTGCCCCTGTGCGGGGCGGCACCTACTTTTCTTTGCAGCGGCAAAGAAAAGTAGGCAAAAGAAAGCCGCTTTTGTACCTCCGGTGCCCGCCCGGATACCGCTTCGGCACATGTTCTTTGAGCTATCGCGCAGCGACCTCCGCACTCCGTAGAAAGCCCGCAGTCAACCGCGCACAGCGCGAAAACTCCACACACAATCCGGAGCACATACCACCGCAATCACTCCGACGGCAAACACACAAATACAAGCCGACCGAATGTGCCCCAAGTAGATGTCATCTTTCGCGCCGCGCGCGCCTGACTGCGGGCTTTCTACGGAGAGTTTGCGTCGCTGCGCGAGAACTCAGAGACCGTGTGCCGTGGTGTTATCCTGGCGGGCACCGGAGGTTTGAAGCGGCTTTCTTTTGCCTACTTTTCTTTGCCGCTGCAAAGAAAAGTAGGTGCCGCCCCGCACAGGGGCAACGCATGCAGCACCGCTACGAATTCGCGGATGCCAATGCAGCAAAAAACCCCACCGCGCCGCCCAGGCGCCCTCCCGCTACAATGGATTCTTTCCGAATCGCTCTAAAAACCGAACGATGTCCACCCCCAAGCCTCCGGCGCCGCCCGGACAGCCAGCAGCCCCCCGCGCGCCCATGCTCTCGACAGCCGACGCGCTCGCGACGCTGCTCGGCGCCGCCGTGCAGATCGACGGCACCGAAACGCTGTCGACCCTCGACGCCACCAACCGCGTTCTGGCCACCGACGTCGTCTCGCCACTCGACGTCCCGCCGATGAACACGAGTTCGATGGACGGCTACGCGGTGCGCGTCGCCGAACTGTCGCAAGGCGAACGGCGTCTGCCCATTTCGCAGCGGATTCCGGCCGGGCACGCGCCGCAGCCGCTCGCCGAGGGCACGGCCGCGCGCATCTTCACCGGTGCGACGGTGCCGCCCGGCGCCGATGCCATCGTGATGCAGGAACAGACGGAAGCCGCCGGCGACGAAGTGACGATCCTGCACACGCCGAAAGCGGGCGAATGGATCACGCAACAGGGCGCGGACATCCACAAGGGCGCGACCATTCTGCCCGCCGGCACGCGGCTCTCGCCGCAGGCGCTCGGGCTGGTGGCGTCGGTCGGTTGCGCGAATCTTGAGGTCGTGCGGCGCGTGAAAGTCGCCGTGTTTTTCACCGGCGACGAACTGACGATGCCCGGCGAGCCGCTCGCGCCGGGCGCCATCTACAACTCGAATCGCTTCACGTTGACGGGTTTGCTGCACAAGCTCGGCTGCGAGGTGACCGATTACGGCATCGTGCCCGACAAGCTCGATGCAACCCGCAATACGCTGCGCGAAGCCGCTCAGGCGCATGATCTGATCCTGACGTGCGGCGGCGTATCGGTGGGCGAGGAAGATCACGTGAAGCCCGCCGTCGAGGCGGAAGGGCGTCTGTCGATGTGGCAGATCGCGATGAAGCCCGGCAAGCCGCTCGCGTTCGGCGCGATCCGGCGCGCAGAAGATCAGGACAACTCCGGCGAGACGTTCTTCATCGGCCTGCCGGGCAATCCAGTCTCAACGTTCGTCACATTCCTGCTGTTCGTGCGGCCGTTCCTGCTGCGTCTCGCGGGCGTGCGTACGGTGACGCCGCGCGCGCTCTCGCTGCGCGCCGATTTCACGCAGCACAAGGGCGATCGCCGCAACGAATTCCTGCGCGCACGCGTGAACGCCGCGGGCGGTCTCGATCTGTTCCCGAACCAGAGTTCGGCTGTGCTGACGTCGACCGTCTGGGGCGACGGGCTGATCGACAATCCGCCGAATCACACGATCAGCGCCGGCGAGACCGTGCGCTTCATCCCGTTTTCCGAATTGCTGAATTAATTGCAGAACTGCACGATGAAGATCCAGCTGAAATATTTTGCGAGCGTGCGTGAAGCGCTCGGCCGTTCCGATGAAGCCGTGGACCTGCCGGAAGGTATCGCGACCGTCGGCGACGTGCGCGCGTGGCTGCGCGTGCGCGGCGGCGTGTGGGCGGAGACGCTCGCGGAAGGGCGCGCGCTGCGCATGGCGTGCAATCACATCATGACGGACGCGGGCACGCGCATCACCGACGGCTGCGAAGTTGCGTTCTTCCCGCCCGTCACGGGCGGCTGAACCGTCTATGAGGATCGAACGATGACCGTGCGCGTTCAGACTGAAGATTTCGACCTGTCGACGGAAGTGGCCGCGTTGCGTGCGCAGAATCCGAAGGTGGGCGCCGTCGCGTGCTTCGTCGGCACGGTGCGCGACATCAACGAAGGCGAAACCGTCGAGACGATGGAGCTCGAACACTATCCGGGCATGACGGAGAAGTCGCTGGAAGCGATCGTCGAGGCGGCACGCGAGCGCTGGCCGGGTACCGAAGTGCTGATCGTGCACCGCGTCGGCAAATTGATGCCGCTCGACCAGATCGTGCTGGTCGCGACGACGTCGAAGCATCGCGGGAATGCGTTCGCGTCGTGCGAATTCGTGATGGACTACCTGAAAACCCAGGCGCCGTTCTGGAAAAAAGAAAAAACCGAAAGCGGCGAACGCTGGGTCGACGCGCGCGTCACCGACGATGAAGCACTCGCGCGTTGGGGACTCGAATCGCTCAATTCGAAAGCCGATTAAACGTTATTCATTGAACGCTTCAAAAAAATAACGTTGACGCGATTATCGGCTTCACATGTCAAATTGCGATTGCCGGATGGCAATTGTTAAATCGCTCGCGTTAGTCTCACTCAATCGCGACACTCAATCATCATCGCGCGATTTGCCGATGATTTTGGCCGGAAACGGCTCGCCGCGCGGCCGCGCATGCTCGGCTTCGTGTTCGTCGCGCGGGCGGCGGCGAGGCGCGATGCGCTCCAGCAGCGCCTGCTGCTCGGCAGGAATCTGGTAGTCCCAGCCGAACTTGCTCAACTGCAGGCTCTGCGCGATACGCAGCGCCGGTTCCATGAAACGGACGGCGGCGGCGGGCTCGTAGCGTGACTCGACCGTGTCCAGGAACAGATACAGCCAGCGGCTGAAATGGCGCGGCTCAAGCCCCTCCAGCGGCATATGCGCCTGTTGCACGTTGCCCCGATACTGCTTCGCGCCCAGCACCAGCGATCCCCAGAACACGCACATTTTCGGCAGATGCTCGTCCCAGCGTCCCGCGAGCTTCTGTTCGAAGGCGGGGCCGAGCAGCGCGTCGGCGCGCACGCGATCGTAGAACGCATAGACGAGTTCACGGATATTGTCTTCCGTGGGATCGGCATAACGCGGGTCGAGACGGACAACGGCGGGAATATCAGCGGTAATTTCAGACTTCATATCTGGAACAAAAGTGAGTCGCGCGAATTGCGCAGACACAAACGTTGGAAGGGCGTTTATTAATCTCAGAAAAAAATGCGCTTCAAACGAAAGTTACCGTTTATAGTTACGCGAAATAACGAGATACATGCGGCAATAAGATGTGTTTTGAAGGCATGTTATTGCACGCTGCAGTACAGGCGTTAGTGGAGCTGGCGTGAACATTCCGCATGCCGTCTCCGTCGCGATTTTGCCTTTCAATGAGACTCACAGACTATACCGATTACTCGCTGCGCGTGCTGCTATACCTCGCAGTTCGATCCGAAGGACTGGCAACGATACAAGACATCTCCGACGCTTATGGGATATCGAAGAACCATCTGATGAAGGTGGTTCAGCGGCTCGCCGAACTCGGCTGGGTCGAAACCGTGCGCGGGCGCAACGGCGGTTTGCGTCTGTACGAGCACTCGTCGGCGCTGACGGTCGGCGAAGTGGTGCGGGCGGCCGAGAGCGACTTCGCACTGGTTCCCTGCTTCAACGGCGTCGATGCGAGCGGGGCGCACCGCGAGTGTGTCATTCAGTCGCAATGCAGACTCAAGAGCGTGCTCGAATCGGCGCGCGATGCTTTTTTCCGCGAACTCGACAGCTATACGATCCGCGATATCGCCGAGCCCGCTTCGCCGTTGATGTCGCTGCTCGGGCTCAAGCCGTCAGCCGTCGTCGTGCCAATCGTGCCCGTTGCGTCGACGGGGACTTGAGTTACCAGCTGGAAACGGGCGCCCCGTGCCACGGCCAGGACGCCTGAAATCTCACAGGCGCGCGGGCGAGCCCGTCCCTTTGTGCCGCCGCGCCGCGTGTTCTCACGCCCGCTGCCTTCCTTCCGCCCGACCCAACGCCGGACTACACTGACCGGTGTCCCCACGCTGTCCTCGCGACCTGTACGTTCGTACGAACCGCGCGCAAATTCTCTCTTCTTCGTTCAAAAAAGCGCTTGAAACCCAAATAAAACGCCTCATTTTGGTGGTAATCGAAATTGGAGGTCGCTTGATGAGAATCGACAAACTCACCACTAAATTCCAGGAAGCGCTAGCCGACGCGCAAAGCCTCGCCGTGGGCCATGACAATCAGTACATCGAGCCCGTTCACCTGCTTGCCGCGCTCGTCGCGCAGCAGGACGGCTCCGCGCGCTCGTTGCTGGCGCGCGCCGGCGTCCACGTGCAGGCGCTGCAAACCGCGCTGGCCGACGCGATCACGCGTCTGCCGCAGGTGCAGGGCACGGACGGCAACGTGCAGATCGGCCGCGATCTGACGGGCCTGTTGAACCAGGCAGACAAGGAAGCACAGAAGCTCAACGACACCTACATCGCGAGCGAAATGTTCCTGCTCTCCGTCGCTGACGACAAAGGCGAAGCCGGGCGTCTCGCGCGCGAGCACGGTCTGTCGCGCAAGTCGCTCGAAGCGGCGATCGTCGCCGTGCGCGGCGGCGCGCAGGTGCACAGCCAGGACGCCGAAAGCCAGCGCGAAGCGCTGAAGAAATACACGATCGACCTGACCGAGCGCGCCCGTGCGGGCAAGCTCGACCCGGTGATCGGCCGCGACGACGAAATCCGCCGTTCTATCCAGATCCTCCAGCGCCGCACGAAGAACAATCCGGTGCTGATCGGCGAGCCGGGCGTCGGCAAGACGGCGATCGTCGAAGGTCTCGCGCAGCGCATCGTCAACGGCGAAGTGCCCGAAACGCTGAAGGGCAAGCGCGTGCTGTCGCTCGACATGGCGGCGCTGCTCGCGGGCGCGAAGTATCGCGGCGAGTTCGAAGAACGCCTGAAGGCCGTGTTGAACGACATCGCGAAGGACGAAGGCCAGACCATCGTCTTCATCGACGAGATTCACACGATGGTCGGCGCGGGCAAGGCGGAAGGCGCGATGGACGCCGGCAACATGCTGAAGCCGGCGTTGTCGCGCGGCGAACTGCATTGCGTCGGCGCGACCACGCTCGACGAATACCGCAAGTACATCGAGAAGGATGCCGCGCTGGAGCGCCGCTTCCAGAAAGTGCTCGTCGACGAACCGAGCGTCGAGGCGACCATCGCGATTCTGCGCGGCTTGCAGGAACGCTATGAGCTGCACCACGGCGTCGATATCACCGATCCGGCCATCGTCGCCGCGGCGGAACTGTCGCATCGCTACATCACCGATCGTTTCCTGCCGGACAAGGCGATCGACCTGATCGACGAAGCGGCGTCGAAGATCAAGATGGAAATCGACTCGAAGCCCGAGGAGATGGACCGGCTCGACCGTCGACGCATCCAGCTGAAGATCGAGCGCGAAGCGGTCAAGAAGGAGAAGGACGAGGCGTCGCAGAAGCGTCTGCAGCTGATCGAGGAAGAAATCGAGCGGCTGGATCGCGAATATTCGGATCTCGAAGAAATCTGGACGGCGGAAAAAGCGGCCGTGCAGGGCAGCGCGCAGTTGAAGGAAGAGATCGAGAAGACGCGCGCGGAAATCACGCGTCTGCAGCGTGAAGGCAAGCTGGAGAAGGTCGCCGAACTGCAATACGGCAAGCTGCCGCAACTCGAGCAGCAACTGAAGGCGGTCACGAAGGCCGAGGCGGAAGAGCAGAGCAATCCGACGCGTCCGCGTCTCTTGCGCACGCAGGTCGGTGCGGAGGAAATCGCGGAAGTCGTGTCGCGCGCAACGGGCATTCCTGTGTCGCGGATGATGCAGGGCGAGCGCGAAAAGCTGCTGCAGATCGAAGAAAAGCTGCATCAGCGCGTGGTCGGTCAGGATGAAGCGATCAGCGCCGTGGCCGACGCGATCCGCCGTTCGCGTGCCGGTCTGTCGGATCCGAATCGTCCGTATGGCTCGTTCCTGTTCCTCGGGCCGACGGGCGTCGGCAAGACGGAACTGTGCAAGGCGCTCGCGGCGTTCCTGTTCGACGCGGAAGATCACCTCATCCGCATCGACATGAGCGAGTTCATGGAGAAGCACAGCGTCGCGCGTCTGATCGGCGCGCCGCCGGGCTATGTCGGTTACGAGGAAGGCGGCTATCTGACGGAAGCGGTCCGCCGCAAGCCGTACAGCGTGATCCTGCTCGACGAAATCGAGAAGGCGCACCCGGACGTCTTCAACGTGCTGCTGCAGGTGCTCGACGACGGCCGCATGACGGACGGCCAGGGCCGCACGGTCGACTTCAAGAACACGGTGATCGTGATGACGTCGAACCTTGGTTCGCAAGTGATCCAGTCGATGGTCGGCGAGCCGCAGGACGCCGTGAAGGACGCCGTCTGGGAAGAAGTGAAGCTGCATTTCCGGCCGGAATTCCTGAACCGGATCGACGATGTGGTCGTGTTCCATGCGCTCGATCGCTCGAACATCCAGTCGATCGCGAAGATCCAGCTGGAGCGCGTGCACGAGCGGCTCGCGAAGCTCGACATGCAACTGGTCGTGTCGGATGCGGCGTTGGAACTGATCGGCAAGGTCGGCTACGACCCGCTGTTCGGCGCTCGGCCGTTGAAGCGCGCGATCCAGCAGGAGATCGAAAACCCGGTCGCGAAGCTGATTCTGGCCGGGAAGTTCGGTCCGAAGGACGTGATCCCCGTCGAAGTGGACAACGGCAAGCTGGTGTTCGACCGCGTGGTGCACTAAGCGGTGAAAGAGCGGTGCGTCGAAACACGGCGCAACCGCTCCGGAGCGAAATCAAAAAGGGCAACGAAGCGATTCGTTGCCCTTTTTTGCGTGCTGCTTAAGAAGAAACTCAGGCGTTCTTGTTGCCGAACATGCCCGCGATCTGGCCAAGCGCGCCCAGCGCGCCGGAGAGGCCGCCTGCGTCGACTTTGCCGTCGGCGGGCACTTCGCCGTTCGGCGTCGCCGCGTTGACCACATGCGGCAATACTTGCGACAGCAGGCCCGTCACCATCGACGGTTCGACGCCGACTTTCGCCGCCATGTTGGCGACGGTTTCCGAGCCGAGCACGTTGTGCAGCGTGTCGGCGGCGATCGGCTGGTTCTCGCCCGTGCCGACCCACGAGTTGATGATGTCGCCCGCGCCGTTCTGCTGGAAGCGCTGGATCAGGCCGTTCAGGCCGCCCGGCTGGTTGTTGATAAATTCGAGCGCGGCGCTCATCAGCGCCGCCTGGCCGCCGCCTTGCGGCGATTCACCGCCGCCCAGCATGGAACCGAGGGTGTCGAGTAGGCTCATGACAATCTCTCTTGAGAAGCCGGCGCGTCGTGCGTGAAGCATGCGCCGGCAGGGAACGAAACGCCGCGCGAAACGCGGCACCAATGGTCGTCAGGCAGTGCGGCCACTGGACGCTGACGGACTGCGCGTCCTTATGCGCCCGATGCAGCGGACGCAGCCTTGCTCTTCTTCGATTTCTTCGACTTCGAAGCGGTCGTGTCCGACGCCATCGCGGGTGCGGATGCCGCCATAGCCGCAGGCGCTGACGCCGCAGCGGCGTCGGCCTTGCTCTTCTTCTTCGACTTCGATGCTTTCGCGTCCGATGCGGCAGCGGGCGCTGTCGTTTGCATCGGGTTTTGCGTCGTGGTGGCAGCCGGCGCGGCTGTTGCTTTTGACGTCGTCGCAGCCGTCGATTTCGCAGGCGCACCCGACGGCGGCGCGGACGAGCCGTTGATCGTGAGGCCCGCTGCTTCGAGATTCTTCACCGACTTCTGGCCGATACCCTTGACCCGGTTGGCGAGATCGTCGGCGTCCTTGAACGGGCCGTTCTTCGTGCGTTCGTCGATGATCGCTTTCGCATGGACGGGGCCGATGCCCTTGACCGATTCGAGCGCGGCCTGATCGGCCGAATTGACTTCGACGGCGGCCGCAAATCCTGCTGAGACCGACAGCACCAGCGCAACGCACAGCATCAACAGCTTTTTCAACATGGCAATCACTCCATTGAGGGCAAACAGGTAGCCGGAACGGACGACGCTTTCATTTGAGCAAGCACTGCGTTCAAGCATAGGACAATTTACTGTCCTGTTTAGTCGGGGCAGCGCGCAACGATGCGCGAATCGGCCGATTTATACCGTTCGAATCGTGACAAGACAATGCGGGCTCACCAAATTTAAAGGTTTTGCCCGTTCGTAGTGCGGTCTTGCTGGGTGGATGTCAGAGGAGTTGGAGATTTCGGCGGCGTGGATCGGCGTGCCGCTGCGCCGCGCACTTCGAAATGCACCGAATCGGCGCTCGTGCCGTCTGCATCGACGAGTTCGAGCACGTGACGGCCCGGCCACGGCAGCCACAGCACGCGCTCGTCGCGGCCGAGCGGCTTGCCGTCGAGCCGCCAGCTGCTGCGCCCGGACGAGCCGCTTGCGCGCTCGAACACGATGCGCTGACGCGCGGCGGGAATGTCGGGATCGAGCGCGAACAGCGTGCCGTCGGCGGGCGAGCCGATGCGCGGCGCGGCGTTTGCCGCCGCCGCACTTTGCCGCGTCGACGCGCGCGAAACGGACGTTGCCTCGTCGGCCGCATGGGCGTTCGCCGCGAGCCCGACAACGGGCGTCTGCGTGCCGCTGACGAACCACTCGTTGCGCGCGGGCTCGATATTGCCGTCGAAGGTCACGCGCGTTTGCACGACTCCTGCGGGCGCGCGCGGCCCGACGCTCGGCACGCGCCGGTGCAGATAGCCGACGACAGCCGCCCAGATGGGCGAGGCGCCCGTGACGCCGGATACGTCCCACATCGGCTGGCCGTCCGCATTGCCGACCCACACGCCGACCGTGTAACGCGACGTATAGCCGATCGTCCAGTTGTCGCGCATATCCTTGCTGGTGCCCGTTTTCACGGCCGAGAAAAAGCGCGTCGCGAGCGGGCTGTCGAAGCCGAACGTGCGCGTGCGCGCGTTGTTGTCCGACAGAACGGTCGTGATGACGTAGCTCGCGTCGCCGCTGAAGACGCGTTGCGTTTGCGTTGCCACGGGCGACGACGGGCGCCGCAGGACATCGACGGTCGGCGCGGCCACGCCGCCGTTGGCGAGCGCGCGATACGCGTTGGTCAGCGACAGCAGCGTCACGTCCGCGCTGCCGAGCGCGAGCGAATAGCCGTAATAGTCGCCGCTCTGATCGAGCGGAAGGCCGAGCGCGGTGAGCGTCTTCGCGAACCGGTGCGGCGTGACCATCACCAGCGTGCGCACGGCGGGCACGTTCAGCGACGAGCCGAGCGCCGTGCGCACGCTCACCCAGCCCTTGAAGTCCTTGTCGTAGTTCTGCGGAATGTAGAGGCCGCCGCCTGCCGGGAGATCGAGCGGCGCGTCGTCGAGCAGCGATGCCGTGGTGAGCCGCCGTTCGTCGATGGCCTGCGCATACAGGAAGGGCTTCAACGTCGAGCCCGCCTGGCGGCGCGCGAGCACGGCATCGACATCGCGCGCGCCCGACAATCCGCCCGACGAGCCGACCCACGCGAGCACGTCGCCCGTCGCGTTATCGAGCACGACCACAGCGCCGTCGTGCACGTTGCGCGGATGCGCGGGCGCGTTGAGTTCGACGAGCGTGCGCGTGAGCGTGTCGCTGGCGAACCGCTGCAATTTTGCGTCGAGCGTGCTGGTCACGCGCGTGCCCGCTACAGGATGCATTTCGCTCGCGATGCGACGCGCGATGTGCGGCGCGAGCGTCGGCGCATCGGGCGACACGGACAGCAGCGCGGGAGCAGGGCGCGCGAACGCCAGTTGCACGAACGCCGTGAGATTCGCGCAGCGCTCGGGCGCTTTCATGTCGCGCAGGATGCGGCACGCGCGGTCGCTGACCTTCGTGTACGGCGCGTTCGGCGCGCGGATCAAGGCGGCGGCGACGGCGGCTTCGCGTTCGTCGAGACCCGACGGCGACTTGCCGAACAGCGTGGTCGACAGCGCGGACAGACCGATCGTCTCACCGCGAAACGGCACGAGGTTCAGATACGCTTCGAGAATCTGATCCTTGCGCCACGTGCGTTCGAGCCACAGCGCGCTCACGGCCTGATTGGCCTTCTGCGCGATCGAACGCTGGCCCGAACGCTCCCGCTCGTCATCGAGCAGACCCGTTAGCTGCATCGTGACCGTCGACGCGCCGCGCGTGCGCGTGTTCCACAGGTTCGCCCAAGCGGCCGCCGCAGCGCCGCGCCAGTCGACGCCGCTATGTTCGTAAAAGCGCTTGTCTTCCGACACGACGATCGCTTCGCGCAGCGCGGGCGACACGTCCGCGAGCGCGACCCAGTCGCCGCGCCGCTCGGTCCGGTCGATGCGCGTGCGTTGCAGCGGCACGCCGTCGCGCGACAGCAGCAGCCAGTCGGAACTGCGCCATTCGGTGCGGACGTCGTCGAAAGTCGGCAGTGCGTGCGCGGCGAGCGGTTCGCCGATCAACAGCACGCACAACGCGATCCGCACTAACGCGCGAGGCCAACGCTGTTTGAGCGTGGACTCGCAGTTCATCGCGTTCGCACATTGACGCATCGCACGCGCTCCTCGTTACTTGCCAGGCGCCGTCGCCGGTTTTACGACGACGGGCGCATTCGGCAGCACGCCGAAGGTCGACGGCGCGTAGAGCGCTTCGACGCGCGTCGGCGGCAGACCGAACGTGCCAACGTTGTTCAGCCGCACCGTGTACTCGATCGAGAAGGTGCCCTTCGGCACGTAATCGTAGTACGCGCGATAGCCGTCGAAGCCGCGCTCGACGAACGCCGGCCACGCTTCGCCCTTCGACTTCTCGCCTTGCGTCGCTGCTTCCGAATCGCGGCCGAGGCCCGAGCCGAGGATCGTCGCGCCCGCCGGCACGGGATCGTTGACGACGACCCACGTCATGTCCGTCTGCGCGACGATGTCGAGGTGCACGCGCACGATATCGCCGCGCGTGTTCACGCCCTTGACGGCGGGATCGACGGGCGTGACGGTCTTCGTGATCCGGTAGCCCGCCGCGAACGGTGCTTTCAGCGCGACGGCCGCGAGGCTTTCGATAGTCGCCCACGGCTTGCCCGTGCCGTCGTGCGTCAGTGTCAGCGACACCGGCGCGCTGCGCGTTTCGGGCGGCCACGGCAACAACTGGCTGCGCGTGTCGGAGGTCTTCGTGATGGCTGTGGCGGACGCATAGTTCGCGGCGGCGGAAGCGGGCTGGTTCCACGAAATCGTCTTGTCCGTCGAGCCGAGTTGCAGCTTCGTCTGACCCGTTACAGGCGTGCTCTCGAACACCTGCGAGAAGCGCTGCACGGCAATCGAGCCCCACAGGTTCGCCGTCGTCGTCTGCCATGCGCCGTTCTTCTGCAACGCGAGCATCCCCGCGACGAGACGCGGCATCTCGTCCTTCCAGCCCGGTACATCGACGAACGTGAGCGCGGTGCGCGCCGCGTTCGTTTCCGTGCCCGACATCAGCCACCACAGATCGTCGTTGTCGGCCGTCGAGAACGTGAGGCGCGTGCCCTGATACGTGAGCCGCGAGCGGATGATCTGTTCGACCTGCGCGAGCTTCTCATCGCGCTGCGGAATGTCCTTCACGCGCGACAGCACCGCGTAGTAGTCGAGCACGGCCGAGGTCGGCCACTGGTTCGGCGCGATTTCGATCGAACCGAGCATGCTGGCGCGCGCGGCGCCGTGCCGCGACAGCGCTTCGAGCGCGGCGAGCTTGCGCAGATCGAGATCCTTTCGCGGCGCCCAGATGTTCCGTTCGAGCCGTCCTTCGACGAAGTTGATCAGGCCGCCTTCGAGCTTCGCGCGCAGATCGTCGGGTAGCGCGAAGCGCGGATCGAGCTTCGCGGCTTCGTCGGTGACGGAGAGCAGATAGGCCGTCAGCGTCGTGCTGCCTGTGTTGCCGCTGTCGTCGCCGGGCGGGAAGTAGTTCGCGAGACCGTCCTTGTCGAAATAGACGGGCATGCGCGCGAGCACGCCTTGCCAGCGTGTTGCGTCGCGCAGACCGAGTGCCACGGAAGTCTGCTGTTCGAGGCAGCTATACGGGTAGCGTTCGAACCAGCGGCGCACGCCCGGCATGCCGTCCGACAGCTTCGATTGCAGCGACACCGCGATGCCGCCGCGCAATGCACCCGCTTGCGTCGCGGTCGCGTCCGGCGGCGCGGCGACGTGCAGCGAGAACGAGCCGTCGACTTGCGTGAGCGTCGCCTGCTGCACGGTGATGGGGATGGCGGCCGTCACGCGCTGCGTGATCTTGAGCGCGTCGGTCGCGTGCGATGCGCCTTGTTCGGCGGCGCCGATGTTCCAGGTCAACGCGGCGGGCGTGGCTTCGGAAAGTCCATCGGGCGGCGATACGTTCCACGCGACTTCGCGTGCCGAATCGGCGGCGACATCCACTGTTTGCGCCTGCAGCGACAGCCCCGGCACGTTCGGCGTGACAACGACTTTCATCGCACGCGTCGTCGTGTTGCGCACCGTGAACTGCGCGCGGAACTGGTCGCCTTCGCGCACGAGCGGCGGCAGTCCGGAGATCAGCTGCAGATCCTGCGTGCTGCGGATCGACGTGCTGCCCGTGCCGAACGTGCCGTCGCCGACGGCTGCAATCGCGACGATTCGGAAGCTCGTCAACGCGTCGTTGAGCGGCACGTCGACGGATGCTTCGCCGTTGGCATCCAGCGTCACGCGCGGATTCCACAGCAGGAGCGTATCGAACAGTTCGCGCGTCGAGCTGTGTCCGCCGCCGCCGCCCGCGGGCACGGCCTTGCGTCCGAAGTGTCGGCGTCCGACGATCTCCATCTGCGCGGTCGCCGTTTCGACGCCGTACGCGCGCCGTTGCAGCATCGCGTCGAGCACGTCCCAGCTGTTGTTCGGCATCAGTTCGAGCAGGGCTTCGTCGACGGCGGCCACGGCGATTTGCGTACCCGCAGGCGCAGGCTTGCCGCCCGGCATCTGCACGCGCAGCTTCACATGCGCCTTGCCGCGCACCGTGTACGACTTCGCGTCCGGCGTCACCGTGACGGCGAGCTTGTGCGCCGCCGTGCCGACCTTGATCTCGGCGAGACCGTAGCGGAACGCGGGCTTCGACAGATCGACGAGCGGCGTCGGCGCCTCGTAGTACCGGCCTTCGTACCAGAACGCGCGCGCCCATTCGAGCGGCGCCTTCCAGCCCCACGTGAAGAACGAGTACCACGGCACCTCGCGGATGCGTCCGCGCAGCGCGAGCACCGACACATACACGTTCGGCCCCCAGGCCTCGTTCACCTTCAGTTCGACGGTCGGATCCTTGCCATCGAGCTTCACGACATGCGTCTCGACGATCCCTTCACGTTCGACGGCCACGAGCGCCGTCGCGAAGCGGAAGGGCATGCGCACCTGGAAGCGGGCCGTTTCGCCCGGCTCGTACGCGCTCTTTTCGGGCAGCACGTCGATGCGGTCGGTGTTCTCGCCGCCGAACCACAGGTCTTCCTCGCGCGTGACCCAGACGGACGTCGTGGCCGTCGATGCGTGGCCGTCACCGTCCTTCGCCGTGACGACGAGATCGACGTTGCCCGCTTCCTTGAGCTTCGCGTCGCAGCTCATCAGGCCGTGGTCGTCGCTCTTGCCGCTGCACAGCGTGCCGAGGTCTTTGGTTTCGGTGTGGTTGTCGTACGCATAGAAGCCGCCGACCATGCGCTTTCTCGACGTGATCGTGATGCGCGCGATGCCGCGCACTTCGAGCGGCACGCCCGCGCGCGGCTTGCCTTGCAGATCGACGGCGAGCGCCTTCACGGGCACCGAGTTGCCCACCGACACCCATTGCCCCGACTTCACGCCCGCGACGACGGCGGCGGGCCAGAGCGTCGCGTTGCCGCTGATCGTCTGCACTTCGCCGTTCGGATCGGCAAAGGTGGCTTCGAGCGCGAGACGCTTCGGCGCGTCGACTTGCGGCACGCTCTTCAAGGTCAGGCTGCCCGCGCCGTTGCGATCGAGCGTGACGGGTTCCTTGTCGGCGATCAGCTTCGACGTGTCGTCGTCGGCGGACTGTTCGCTTTCTTCATCGTCCGAAGACGAGGTGTTCGCTTCGTTGCGCTTCCTGTACGGCGCGAAACTGAACTCGGGATACGTGCCCGCGAAGGCGGGCGTCGTGCTCTTCATGAGCGCCGAGACCTGCACGGGCAGACCCGACGCGCCGCCGCCCGACATATAGTCGATTTGCAGCGTGACGGGCGCTTCGCTCGCGGCGACGAGCGGATGCGTTTTCTCGTCGCGCACGGCAATCGTGCCTTTGAACACGGGCAGGCGGAATTCCTCGACGCGGAAGCTGCCCGACGAATAGCTGTGGCGCGCGGAATCGGCGGAGTTGTCTTCGTTGTCGTCGCTGTTGTCGTTCGTGTCGTTCGATGTTGCATTCACGTCGCCGTCATCCAGCGACACGCTGTATTCGCCGAGCTTCGCCGCTGCCGGAATCGCAAAGGTCGAATCCGACGTGTGATCGGCGGCCCATTTCAACGGCATGTGCCACGTCTGCCCGCTGCCGAGATGACGGATCGTCAGGCGCGTCGGATACGTCTTCGGAAACGCGAGGCCGTGCATCGTCTCGACACGGATCATGTGCTTCATCGACACCGTTTCGCCCGCGCGCAGCAGCGTCCGGTCGAACACGGTATGCGCGCGCACGGACTGCTCGATGCTCGTATCCGTCGGCACGTTGAAGCGCCACGCTTCGATCCCGCGATTCCAGTCGGAGCGCACGAACGCCATGTCGTGACCCGTCTTCGGATCGTCGATACGCGCCGACACGAAGAAGCCGTCGAAGCTTTCGTCCTTGCACTCGCTGCGCGACGTCAGCGACTGGTTGATCGTCAGCACGCCGTGCGCATCTGTCTTGCCCGACGCGAGTTCGTCGCCGTTGCAGTCGCTCACGTGCACGTCGGCGTTCGGGACGGGCTGGCCCTTGTCGAGCGTCGTGACCCAGACGACGCTGTTTTCGCGTCCCTGTTTGAAGTGCACGCCGAGATTCGTGACGAGCACCGCCGTGCGCACGTACATCGGCGCCTGCTTGCCGAGCAGCGATGCGCCGAGCGCGGGCGACGCGAGTTCGATCACATAGAAACCGGGCTTCGTGACAGGCACGCCGACCACTTCGAACGGTCGCAACGTTTTCGGATCGGCTTTCGGCAGCGCGAGCGTTTCGACATTCTTTTGACCCGCGAGCAACGACAGCGAGCGCACGTCGATCAACGGATTCTTGCGGTCTTCGGCTGGGTCCGAGTCTTCGCTCTTGCGCGGCACGATCACGGGATGCGGATTGTGCGCGAGCAGTTGCGGCATCTGCTGGTTGATCGACTGGCGATCCATCATGAAGCCGTCGAAGCGATCGACATTGCGCATCCAGCGGCGGATGTCGCTGTCGGCATCGACGCGAAGCTTCGTGAACTGCGCGTTGCCCGCGTTCAGTCCGGCGATATGCAGATCGGCTTCGACATTGCGCAGCGTGACGGGCACGAGCGCGGGCATGTCCGGCTCCGCAAAACGCTCGACGATGCCGAACGTCCCCGAAGAAAACTTCGCGAGCGGCGGCAGCGGCGCCGTCGTCGTCTTGAGCGGGAACAGGTCCGCGTTGGTCAGCGCGCGGCCGCTGACGTCTTTCAGATTCGACGGCAGTTCGATGCTCAGGTCGGCGCGCTCGGGCAGCGGCGCGGCGAATTCGATCGCCGTGGTTTGCGGGTCTTTGTCGTCGGGCGAGAAGGTCGGCTTGATCTCGCCGTTCGGCCCCTTGATGCGGATCTTTTCGGCGTCGGTGCGCAGAATGGGCGCGTTGAACTGGACGCGTAGCGGCCGCAAAGGCGTGCAGGGCGCCTTCGCGTTCTCGCGCTCGCAACTGAAGCTCGCGGCGAACGGTTCGCGCACGTTGAAATCGAAACGGCGTTCGACGTCGTTCGCAATGCCGCTCGGACTCGCGACGCCCTTGCCATACACCAGCTGCGCCTTCGCACCCGACGGCAGCGCCTGCTGGCATTGCAGCGTCAGCACGCGCGCCGCTTCCTTTTGCAGACGGAAACGCTTGAGCAGTTCAGTGCGCGTCGCGGCATCGACGTTCTTCACGGGAATCCGGTTGCCGAGTCCGCTCGATTCGCACCACACGTGCTGCTGCACAGATGCATCCGTCGCCGGGCCGTTCAGACGCAGGACGAACGCCTGGTTTTCCTCGATTTCGCCGCCGTAGGGCTGAACGTTCTGCACGAACGGGCCGCCCGTTTCGAACGCGTAGTGGCGCGGGCCCGTCAACGCATGGCCAGCCGACGACTTCAAGCCGTCGTTCAGATCGACGGAACAGGCGACGCCGGGCGGCAGATCGGCATTGAAGTCCCACGCCCAGGTCTTGTCGTCGATCCAGCGCGCCTGGCCGGCGCTCGCCGACGCGTCGTTGCACTTGATGCGCGCGGGCGCGGGCAGATCGGGCGCGCCGAACGCGACCATCGATTCGTCGAACTTGACGACGACCTGCCGGACCTGCGCGACCTTGCCTTGCGGCGAAACCTGCGTGATGCGTGCTGCATCCGCGCGCCACGTGAGCGTGGTGAGGGTGATGAAAACGCCGAGCATCGCAGCCGCTGCGGCCGCCCATTTCCGTTGACGATTGATGGTGCCGCTCTGCATCGACTGCGCTCCCGGTTTCATTTTTCTTTCGGATGGCAGCCGATTCTAACCGACGCTTTCGACGTTCCCAACCTGCTTCACAGGTAGGATGACGCCGACATCTGTACATCATCAGATAGCACTTGACTTAGAGTTCACTCGAAGTCCTAACCTGAGTTCCGTCATGTCGAAACCTCTCACCATCGGTCAGGTCGCCGCGTCGAGCGGCGTCTCCACGCATACGCTGCGCTACTACGAGCAGGCCGGTTTGCTGCGGCCCGTGGGGCGCACGGACGCGGGGCATCGTCTGTATTCGCCCGCCGATCTCGACTGGCTGCAGTTCGTGATGCGCCTCAAGGCGACGGGTATGCCGATCGCGGGCATGCAGGCGTTCGCGGCGTTGCGCGCCGAAGGCGAGGCGACGTTCGGCGCGCGGCAGGCGATGCTGATCGAGCATCGCGATGCCGTGCTTGCGCGCATCGCCGAGTTGCAGACCAACCTTGCCGCGATCACCGACAAGATCGAGCATTACGAGGCGGCCGAGCGTGAGATCGCATCGACACGACATACCGACAACTCATTCGTAAAGGACTCGCCATGAATCACGCACACGACGATCGCTACGCACGCGGCTGGGCAAAGTTGAAGGAAATCGACGGCACGGCAGGGGAGAAGGTGGTCGCGTCGCTCGCATCGATTGCGCCGGACTTCGCGCGGCTCCTGATCGAATTTCCGTTCGGCGATGTGTACAACCGGCCGCAACTGGATCTGCGCGCACGCGAAATCGCGACAATCGCGGCGCTGGCCGCGCTCGGCAACGCGCAGCCGCAACTCAAGGTGCATATCGAGGCGGCGCTGAACGTCGGCTGCACGCGCGACGAGATCGTCGAGGTGTTCATGCAGATGGCCGTCTACGCGGGCTTTCCGGCGGCGCTGAATGCGCTGTTTGCCGCGCGTGAGGTGTTCGAACGGCGCGATGAGGAAAAGGCGATGGAGGCTGCTGCGTGATCTACGATCGCAACTAACGGTCTGTTTTTACGGCCACTTCCCAAGTGGCGGTTGTGGGCCGCTCCAAGCATCGAGTCTTTAGGGGGAGGTGGTCGGTTTGCGTGGCAAGTCGGCGAGCGGAAGCGGGTTCAGGCCGCGCTATCGGCCTGCTGCACGGCGCCCGTCCGCACCGACCGCGCGCTGATTCGCCGCAAATACAGCGCGAGGCCGATACCCGCGATCAGCAGACTCGCCGTATTCGCGAGCCAGAAACCGCGTGCGCCCGTGAACGATTCGGGCACCCAGCTGAAGACATCGAAGCCGAGTGCATAGCCGCCGCCGAGCCCGACGCCCCACAACGCGACGGCATAGATCACGGTCGGCACGACGGCCACGCGATACGCGCGCAGCACGAACGCCGACGTGATCTGCAGCGCATCGCAAAGGTGATAGAACACGACGATCAGCACGAGCGGCATCGCTGCCTGCGCGACGTTCGCGTTCGGCGTGTAGCCCGCAATGATGACGGGCCGCAGCACGAGCACGATCACGCCGTAGCAGCACGCGATCGCCACGGCCATCGCGATGCCGTGCCGTGCGAGCGTGCGCGCCGCTTCGTAGCGATGCGCGCCGAGCGCCTGCGCGACCAGCGTCGAGGTCGCAATCCCGATCGACAGCGGCGTCATGTACAGCACCGCGCCGATATTGCCCGCGATCTGATGACCGGCGAGCGTCGTCGTGCCGAAGCGCGCGATGAAGAGCGCCATGAAGGTGTACGACGTGACTTCGATCAGATACGACAGCCCCATCGGCACGCCGAGTTTCAGCTGCGCCGCCTGACGCCGCCACACGGGCCAGCAGAAGTGCCGGAAGATCGCGAACGGCCGGAACACGTCGAGCTTCGTCATCACGAGCATGCCGACGACGGCGAGTGTCCAGTTGATCAGAATGCTGGCGAGCGCAGCGCCCGGACCGCCGAGCGCCGGCACGCCGAGCGCGCCGAAAATCAGCAGCAGGTTGAGCGGAACTTTGAGCAGCAATGCGCCGATCTGCAGAATCATCACGAGCCGCGGCTGGCCGACGGCATTTGTCAGCGAGCTATAGACGCGAAACGCGAGACTCGCCGGCAAGCCGAACGCGAGTATCTGCAGATACGACACCGTGCGTTCGCGCAGAGCCTCGGGGGCGCGCGCGAACTGCAGCAGCGGGTGAGGGAAGTAGAGAATCAGAAAGCCGATCGTGGCGAGCGCCAGCGCGAGCCACAGCGCCTGGCGCACTTCCTCGCCGATCTCCTCGTAGCGCGCGGCGCCGTAGAGCTGACCGGCGATCGGTTGCAGCGCCGTCAGGATGCCCGTCAGGCCGATGTACACCGAGATATAGATCGAGGCGCCGAGGCCGAGCGCTGCAAGATCCGTGGCCGAGAAGCGGCCGACCATCGCCGTATCCATCACGCCGAACGCGATGATCGCGAGCTGGCCGATCAGCACGGGCCACGCGAGCCCGGCGATTTTCCGCACATCGGCGAACATGGTCAGCCGCTTTTCTTCGGCCGCCACGGACGGCGCTTGACGGGCGGCGTCGGACGATCGATGCGCACGTACAGGCGGAAGCGTTCGTCGCGGTCGGCGACGCGGCGCCCTTCCCAGACGAGCTTCCACACGAAGTTCGACATCGAACTCGGTTCACCGAAGTCCTGCGTGTCCTGACGCAGGATCACGTCGCAGTCTTCATCGAACGAAAAATGCATGTCGCCGAAATAGGCGAAGGTCGCGATCTGCGCGTCGCCGAGACGTGCGGGCGAGATGCAGTTGTAATCGGCGGGGAGGTGCGCGGCGATCTGTTGCGCGACGTCCTTGTAAGTCCGGCTGTAGTTGACGACGGGCAGCCACAGGGTCATCAGCAGCACCCACATCAGCGTCGTTCCCGCGCTCGACAGCACGACGCTGCGCCACAGTACCTTCGGATGCCGCGCGACGCGCCACTGCACCAGCGCGAACCAGCAAACAGTCACGGCGACCGCGCACACGAACGACAGGATCTTGAACTGCGGCGTGAAGCCGGGCGCGAGACGCGACAGATTGCGCGCGAGCTGATGCGGAAAGCCCGTCATGCCCGCGAGCCAGACCAGCCACACGAACGAGCCGAGCACGGTGAAGCTCAGCACCGCGAACCAGTCGATTGCGTTGATCGCGCCGCGCTTGAGCGTCGGCAGCGCGAAGGCGGCGATCACGGCGAGCGCGGGCGTCAGCAGCATGTAGAGGCGGTTCGTCCCCTGGCTTTGCAGCACGACGAGAATCAGCAGCGGCGCAATCACCGACAGCGGAATCGCGACGTGCGGCGCGCGGCGCAGGCCCGCCCAGCTGAACCACGCCCAGATCGCGAGCGGCCATGCGGGCCAGGTGAAGAGCGGCAGGTTCTTGACGGCGTACTTCAGCGTCGAACCATACGGGCCCTGGAACGTGTGCAGGCTGCCGCGCATCCATTGATGCAGGAACCAGACGGCATCGTCGGGGAACAGCGCGATGGCCGTGAGCGGCCACACGACCGACAGCGCCAGCGCAACGGGCAAACCCGCGAGCATCAAGGTGCGCCAGTGCGTGTCGTGCACGATAACCATCATCGCGAAGGTGCCGATCAGCAGCGCGCCGACCAGCACGGGACTGCTCGTGAGCGTCACGAGGCCGATCGCGCAGCCCCAGATCAGCGCGCCCTGGACGGGCTTGTCGATCATTCGCACGAGGCCGTAGACGAGCA
Source organism: Paraburkholderia sabiae (assembly GCF_030412785.1). Taxonomy (NCBI): domain Bacteria; kingdom Pseudomonadati; phylum Pseudomonadota; class Betaproteobacteria; order Burkholderiales; family Burkholderiaceae; genus Paraburkholderia; species Paraburkholderia sabiae. The sequence goes on along the minus strand of NZ_CP125295.1, from coordinate 4,956,345 downwards.
TCGCCACGCAGACGAACTGCGCAATCTGCGGCGTGGTTTCGTGGCCGCGCTCGGCGAGACCGAAGGTCGCGAGCAGGATCAGTAGCGCGCCGTCGCCGAGTGTGCGGCCGTAGTCGCGCGGTTCCGGTTCGCCGCCGAACGCATATTTGAATGGCTGCACTTCGGGCCGGCGGCCGAGCAGATACGCCGCGTACCAGACGAACGCACAGGCCGCGCAGAACAGCAGGCCCGTGAATACGCGCGATGCATTGCTCGCATCGACGAGCGGATCGAGCACGCGGATCGCGCTTGCGCCGAGCCAGTAGCCGAGCGGCGCGTCGGACGTCATGTATTTGCCGACCAGATTCGGCAGTAGCCAGTCGTGCAGCGAACCGTTGGCCATCGTCCACATGACGCCGAAGCCGGCTGCGTCCTCGTTCTTCCATGGGTCGCGTCCGAACAGGCCGAACGACGCGTACACGACGCAGATGGTAAGCAGCAGCCAGCGCGGCAGTGCACTGGTGGCGGAAGCAGTGAGGCGAACGACAGATCTCATGCGGTGTTCGTGTGGGGCTGCGCGGACGGCAGCCGTGAGTTATTGGCGCAGCGCGGGAGGCGTCGCAAATTCAGGCATGCGGCATTGTAGACGGGCGACGCGGTGCGCGTCACAAGGACGCCTGCGGACAGCCTTACGGACAGATACCCGGCAGGACGCGGGAAAGCGGGGCGCGCGGTCTTGTTCACAAACCTTGCACAGACAAAAAAGGGCAGCTCGCGCTGCCCTTTTTGCATCGTATCGGCCCGGACGCAAGTCGGGGCCAGCACGGGATATTACTTCACGGCCTTGCCCGAAGCGCGGGCGCCGAACTTCTTGTTGAACTTCTCGACGCGGCCTGCCGTGTCCATGATCTTTTGCTGGCCGGTGTAGAACGGATGCGATTCCGACGAGACTTCGATCTTCGCCAGCGGATATTCCTTGCCGTTGAATTCGGCCGTTTCACGCGTCTGGATGGTCGAGCGCGTCACGAACTTGAAGTCGTTCGACATGTCGATGAACAGGACTTCGCGGTAATTCGGGTGAATGCCTTCTTTCATGGTCTTTCCTTTAATCTGGCGGTAGCCAACCCGGGAGCCGGAGAATTCCGCAACCGCGAGCCACTTGCCTGAGGTCGAAAAACCGGGATTATGCCAGAAAATCAGACGGTTGACGAGGTTTGCGGAGGTTTTTTCGCACGCTGAGGCGCGTGGTTACGGCTTGACGCCATCGAGCGCTCCCGTGCGCGCCGGGTCCTGCCGGTAATAGCGCGCGAGCAGCCGGTACAACTCCGGGTATTCCGCTTCGAACTCGCGCGGCTTCACGAACAGCGCTTCGCTGCATACGGCAAAAAATTCCGAAGGATGATCCGTTGCGTACGGATCGATCAGCGAGTCGCGCTCGAAGCGCGCCCATCGGCGGTCGGGAACCGCATCCACTTTCGCGCAGAACTGGTCGTATGCGTGGTCGAACACGTCGGCCCACTGCGCGGCATCGAGCGGCGCGTGCAGCTTGCGAAAGAGCGGCGGGTGGCCGTCGGCTTCGCCCGTCACCATGTCGATCTTGTGCGCGAACTCGTGTATCACGACGTTGTACGCGTCGGCGCCGTCCGTCATCTGCGCGTCTTCCCACGAGAGAATCACGGGGCCGCCTTCCCACGCTTCGCCGCTCGCATCGTGCTCGACTTCATGCACGACGCCGTCTTCGTCCTCGACCGTCTTGCGGATCACGAACTCGCCCGGATAGACGATTACGCCGACCCAGCCGCGATACAGTTCAAGCCCGAGATTCAGCACAGGCAAACAGGCCTGAACGGCGATCGCGACGGTGATCCGGTCGGTGAGTTCGAGGTCGTGCGCCGTCGAGAATTCTTTCTGCGCGATGAAGAGGCTCGTCATGTCGCGCAGCCGCTGAAGATCGGCGGCTGCGAGCCAGGAAAGAAACGGCAAGCCTTCGAGCGTCGCTTGCCAGAGCGCGTCGTCGATCGCGTAGGTGCGCAGCGCGCGGTCGCGGCGGCGCGTGTCGAGCCATTGAGTGAGTTTCGAAAACATCGCGCGGTGGTTGGTCTTCGCTTGTGTGATCGAGGAGGCGTGCGGAACGGGACGATTCTAAACGCGCGAAGCGAGGAACGGCATTACGTCGCTCACGCCTTCGTGCTTTTCCCCGCGCCGCGTTTCGATGCGGCCGCTGCGGCGCGCCGTTTCTGGATCAAATCGTCGGCGCTTTCGCCCGCGAGACGCCGCTGCACGTAATCGAGATCGTCGCTCAGTTCGGCTTTCAGCTTTTGCGCTTCCTTCAGTTCGCGCTGCACGGATTCGATCCGCGCATCGAGCGATTCGACCTGCTGCGCGAGACCGTCGCGTATCTGCTGCAACGATTCCATCGAATAACCGCGTCGACCGCTTTCCGTGTTTTCGAGCGGACGCTTCAGCATTTCGGTGATCCCCGCGAGCGAAAATCCGAGCGCCCGCAGACGCAGGATGCGCGAGAAACGTTCGAGGTCGTCTTCGTCGTAAAGACGATAGCGGCCTTCGCTGCGGCTGGGCGTGACGAGGCCGCGCTCTTCGTAGTATTTGAGCGTGCGTGGCGTGACGTTCAGACGCTCGGCGGCGTCGCGCACGGTGAGCAGAGTGGGAGAGTCGGCGTTGGGCATGTCGGCTTCACTGATCGGCGTGAAGCATTATAGATAAACGTATCGGCTCGGCATTCGCCCACGAGCAGGCGCGAAGCGAAGCGCGCAAAAAAGAAGCGCACAAAAGAAAAACGCCCGCTTTCCAGCAGGCGTTTTCGCGGATGAAACGTAGTGGGGCGCTTAGCCGCCGCGACGCATCATGTCGAAGAATTCGGCGTTGTTCTTCGTCTGGCGGATCTTGTCGAGCAGGAATTCCATGGCTTCGACTTCGTCCATGTCGTGGATGAACTTGCGCAGCACCCAGATCTTTTGCAGGATCTCGGGCTTGATCAGCAGTTCTTCGCGACGCGTGCCGGACTTGTTCAGGTTGATCGACGGATAGACGCGCTTTTCCGCGAGACGGCGTTCGAGGTGCACTTCCATGTTGCCCGTGCCCTTGAACTCTTCGTAGATCACGTCGTCCATGCGGCTGCCCGTTTCGATCAGCGCCGTGCCGATGATGGTCAGCGAACCGCCTTCCTCGATATTGCGCGCCGCGCCGAAGAAGCGCTTCGGACGCTGCAGCGCGTTGGCATCGACACCGCCCGTCAGCACCTTGCCCGACGCCGGCACGACCGTGTTGTACGCACGTGCGAGACGCGTGATCGAGTCGAGCAGAATCACGACGTCGTTCTTCATTTCGACGAGGCGCTTCGCCTTTTCGATCACCATTTCGGCGACCTGCACGTGACGCGCGGCCGGTTCGTCGAACGTCGACGCGATCACTTCGCCCGCCACCGAACGCTGCATTTCCGTCACTTCTTCAGGACGCTCGTCGATCAGCAGCACGAACAGGATCACGTCCGGATGGTTCTGCTTGATGGCATGCGCGATGTGCTGAAGCATCACGGTCTTACCGGACTTCGGCGACGCGACGAGCAGGCCGCGCTGGCCTTTGCCGATGGGCGCGATCATGTCGATGATGCGGCCCGTGACGTTCTCTTCGCCACGCATTTCACGTTCGAGCAGCAACACCTTGTTCGGGTGCAGCGGCGTCAGGTTCTCGAACATGATCTTGTGCTTCGAGGCTTCCGGCGGCTGGCCGTTGACCTTGTCGACCTTCACCAGCGCGAAGTAGCGCTCGCCGTCCTTCGGCGTGCGGACTTCGCCTTCGATCGTGTCACCCGTATGCAGGTTGAAGCGGCGGATCTGCGACGGACTGATGTAGATGTCGTCCGTGCTCGCGAGATACGAGGTTTCCGGCGAGCGCAGGAAACCGAAGCCGTCCGGCAGCACTTCGAGCGTGCCGTCACCGAAGATGGTTTCGCCCGTTTTGGCGCGTTTTTTTAGAATGGCGAACATCAACTCCTGCTTGCGCAGGCGGTTGGCACTTTCGATCTCGAGGCCATTGGCCATCTCGATCAATTGGGACACGTGCAGAGTCTTAAGCTCGGATAAATGCATACGGAGAACCCGCAGAGAAGGTGCGACCTGAAATGAAATCTGGGAGGAGAAGTGAGCGGAACCGCTCAAGGACTTACTCGTCTTTTCGACGTTTTATGGATTCTAGCATAGCACACGCCAAAACCAGCCTGCGCGGCCGGTTCGTGTCGACGCATGATTCTTGTTGTCAATGTTGTCCGGCGACAACAAGAATCATGCGGCTCGCTCGATGCACGACTTCATGACACATCGAAGCACTTCGGCGAGCCGGGCAGCGCGCAAAGTTTGCGCGCTATCCGCGTATGCAGATCAGAGGTTGCCGTCGAGGAATGCGGTGAGCTGCGACTTCGACAATGCACCGACCTTCTGTGCCGCGACCGCGCCGTTCTTGAAGAGAATCAGCGTGGGGATGCCGCGCACGCCGAACTTGACGGGCGTGGATTGGTGTTCGTCGACATTGATCTTGGCGATCTGCAGGCGATCAGCGTAGTCCTTCGCAACTTCGTCGAGGATCGGCGCGATCATCTTGCACGGGCCGCACCATTCTGCCCAGAAGTCGAGCAGCACGGGTTTGTCGGATTTGACGACGTCCTGTTCAAACGACGCGTCGCTAATATGCTTGATGTGTTCGCTCATTTGTGTGAATACCTCTTTGGGTTCGAGGCCTGCTTTGAATGCCCGCCACGATACAACAAAATCAGAAAACCTTCCGTTCGCTTTGCCACAGGACAAACCATGAAAGCCGTCGCGGGAAGTATCGTGGGGACACCTTCGAGAGGGCGGGCTGGCTTGGCTTTGCGGATCACTTGAACGTCAGTTTAGCCTAAATTGCTATGCGTTGCCCGTCGTGATAGTACGCATTCCGACAGTAGGGTTTCGTGCCGCGCCTTGCCTGATCGGCCGGTTGTCTTCCGACATGCGGAGCGCGGCATCGCCCTCGTTACGCTACCTATCTGGAGTTCGTGAGCGCGAACACAAGAGGGCGGCGATGAAGGCTCATGCAGGATTTCTTCAGCTTTTCTCCGTGAGCCTCTCGCGTGGCGGATCGACCGATGTTAGAATGTGTCGTGACGGGCCTCCTCGCATGGAGGGGCGGTCAACCTGGTCAGGTCGGGAACGAAGCAGCCACAGCCGTTTTCCGCCAGTGCCGAGGGTCGGGCTCGTCACCTTCCTTTCTTCTTGTCTGTCTTTCTCTGTCTCATTCCCCGGTTTCATTCTTCATCAGCGTCGGTCGAAACGCGGCGTTCCTCTATCGCTTCCTTAGCGAAATACAATGAACCGTCAAAGCGTTGTCGCGCCTTGCGCGGGCACGCAATCGATTCGTCTTTTCGCGTCAGCGTTGCTGATACAATTTCCGGATGACCTATCAAGTTCTCGCACGCAAATGGCGGCCGAAGGATTTCGCTTCGCTCGTCGGACAGGAGCACGTGGTGCGCGCGCTCACGCACGCGCTCGACGGCGGCCGTCTGCACCACGCCTATCTGTTTACCGGCACGCGGGGCGTCGGCAAGACGACGCTGTCGCGGATCTTCGCGAAGGCGCTCAACTGTGAGACGGGCGTCACGTCCACGCCTTGCGGCGTGTGTCGCGCGTGTCGAGAGATCGATGAAGGGCGCTTCGTCGATTACGTCGAAATGGACGCGGCGAGCAATCGCGGCGTCGACGAAATGGCTGCGTTGCTGGAACGCGCGGTGTACGCGCCCGTCGATGCGCGCTTCAAGGTCTACATGATCGACGAAGTGCACATGCTGACGAACCACGCATTCAACGCAATGTTGAAGACGCTGGAAGAGCCGCCGCCGCACGTCAAGTTCATCCTCGCCACGACCGATCCGCAAAAGATTCCCGTCACGGTGCTCTCGCGCTGTCTTCAGTTCAACCTGAAGCAGATGCCGGCAGGGCATATCGTGTCGCATCTCGAACGCATTCTGGGCGAAGAGCACATTCCGCACGAAGCGCAGGCGTTGCGTCTGCTTGCGCGCGCCGCGGACGGTTCGATGCGCGATGCGCTGTCGCTGACCGATCAGGCTATTGCGTATTCGGCGAACCAGGTTACGGAAGAAGCCGTGCGCGGCATGCTCGGTGCGCTCGATCAAAGCTATCTGATCCGTTTGCTCGACGCGCTCGTCGCGGGCGACGGCACAGCCGTGTTGTCGGTTGCCGACGAGATGGCGTTGCGCAGCCTGTCGTTCTCGACGGCGCTGCAGGATCTCGCGAGCCTGTTGCACAAGATCGCGTGGGCGCAGTTCTCGCCGTCGTCGGTGCTGGAAGAATGGCCGGAAGCCGGCGATCTGCGCCGTTTCGCTGATGCGCTGAGTCCCGAGCAGGTGCAACTGTTCTATCAGATCGCGACGATCGGCCGAAGCGAACTGGGTCTCGCGCCCGACGAATACGCCGGCTTCACGATGACGCTGCTGCGCATGCTCGCATTCGAACCCGCACCGAATGGCGGCGGAGGCGGGGGCGTGACGCCGGCTGGACGTTCGACGGTGCCTGCCGCGGGCGCGAAGCGCTCGACGGGTGCGCCCGTCGCTGCTGCGCCGCAAGCTCGCGCGAGCGATGCAACTGCGCCGCGCGCGGTACCGACACCGAAGGCCGAACCGGTGCCTGTTCAGCCGCAAGTTGTCCGCGAGACGCCTGAGGTCGCGGATCCCGTCGCACTTGAAATCGAAGCCGCGCCTGTCGATGACGCCGTGACGCCGTTGTCCGCGAACGTCGAGGCGTCGTCGGAGCCCCAGGAAAAACCAGCGCCGCGAGACGAGATTCCTACGCAGCCCGCAGCCGCGCCGCGTCGCGCGGGCGGTGCGAGCGCCGCGCTCGACGTGCTGCGTAGCGCAGGCAATAAGGTTTCGACGGATCGCGGCCGTTCGGCTGCATCCACATCCGCGGCAGCCGCGACGCCCGCAGCGCCCGCCAAATCGGCCGCGCCGCGCGTCGCCGTGCGCGTGCCGACGCCCGATCCCGCGCGCCGCGCCGCAGCCGCCGCGCAACAGGAAAGCGCCGCACGCACGCCGACGCCTCGTGCCGCGCAGCCGCAGGGCGCATCGGCTGTTCCGCCGTGGGAAGACATTCCGCCCGACGACTACATGCCCGCATCGTCGGACGATGCGTTCTTTGCGCCGTCCGACGACAACTTCGTGCCCGTCTTCGACAGCGGTCCCGACGACATGCTCGTCGGCCGGAGCCAGGCGTCCGCGCCCGCAGCCGCACCCGCCGTCGACATCCGTACGCTGCCGCCCGCCGTGCCGCTCAACGAGATCGGCTTCGACGGCGACTGGCCGACGCTTGCCGTCACGTTGCCGCTGAAAGGCATCTCGTATCAGCTCGCCTTCAACAGCGAGCTGATGGCCGTCAACGGCAAGACGCTGAAGCTCAACGTGGCGGTCCAGCTTTACACGGAGCCCGCGCAAATCGCGAAGCTCAAGGCGGCGCTCGCCGAGCGCCTCGGCACCGAGATCGACGTACAGGTCGAGCTCGGCCCCGTCAAGCGCACGGCCGCCGTGCTCGATTCGATCGAGCGCGCCAAACGCCAGCAGGAAGCCGAACGCGAAATCGGTTCCGATCCGTTCGTGCAGTCGCTGATCCGCGAATTCGGCGCGAGCATCGTGCCGGGCTCGGTCCGTCCGCTGATGCCGGGCGCCGAAGGCGGCCAGAGCGCGGCCCACTGATTTCCGGGCGCGCCGCTCATTTCGCCGACGCGCACGCGCCCAACCGATCAACTATCACGAAGGAGCAAGTCCATGATGAAAGGCCAACTCGCCGGGCTGATGAAGCAGGCCCAGCAGATGCAAGAGAACATGAAGAAGATGCAGGAGCAACTCGCGCAGATCGAAGTCGAGGGGCAGTCGGGCGCGGGCCTCGTCAAGGTGACGATGACCTGCAAGAACGACGTGCGCCGCGTGTCGATCGATCCGAGCCTGCTCGCCGACGACAAGGACATGCTCGAAGACCTCGTCGCTGCTGCGTTCAACGACGCCGTGCGCAAGGCGGAAGCCACCGCGCAGGAAAAAATGGGCGGCATGACGTCCGGCCTGCCGTTGCCGCCGGGCTTCAAACTGCCGTTCTAATCGCGCAGCATGTGTCGCGCGCGGGCATGACGTCATGTCCGCGCGTCGGTCATTCATGACCGAACGGCGCGGCCCGACGCGCCGCGACACCACGCGATTCAACCTCTCTCCGATCGACGCCGCCGTACCAGCATGAAACAACCTTCCGCCTTGTCGGCGCTCGTCGAAGCGCTGCGCGCGCTGCCCGGCGTCGGTCCGAAGTCCGCGCAGCGCATGGCGTATCACCTGATGCAGCATGACCGCGACGGCGCCGAAAAGCTCGGTCGCTCGCTGCTGTTCGCGACCGAGCATCTTCAGCACTGTGAGAAGTGCAACACCTTCACGGAAGCGCAAATCTGCGAGGTCTGCAGCGACACCGAGCGCGATCCGACCTTGCTGTGCGTCGTCGAAACGCCCGCCGACCAGATCATGCTCGAACAGACGATGACCTGGCGCGGCCTGTATTTCGTGCTGATGGGGCGCCTCAGCCCGCTCGACGGCATCGGTCCGAAGGAAATCCATTTCGACCGCCTCGTGAAGCGCGCGACAGACGGCGTCGTCAAGGAAGTCGTGCTCGCGACCAACTTCACCAACGAAGGCGAAGCCACCGCGCATTATCTCGGCCAGACGCTCAAGGCGCGCGGCCTGTCCGTCACGCGGCTGGCGCGCGGCGTGCCTGTCGGCGGCGAACTCGAATATGTCGACGCGGGCACGATCGCGCGCGCGATGCTCGACAGACGCACGATGTAGCGCATCTGCACGCAGCGAACGCGGTCTGTCCGACACAACAAGATCAGGAGACACATGAGCGCATCGACTTCCACCACGCAGAACGGCAAACCCGCAGGCCCGCTTGCGGGCGTCAAGGTGCTCGAACTCGGCACGCTGATCGCGGGCCCGTTCGCCGCGCGCTTTCTCGGCGAGTTCGGTGCCGATGTCATCAAGATCGAAGATCCGAAGGGCGGCGATCCGCTGCGCAAGTGGCGCAAGCTCTATCCCGAGGTGGGCGGCACGTCGTTGTGGTGGGCCGTGCAGGCGCGCAACAAGAAGTCGGTGACGATCAATCTCAAGGCCGACGAAGGCAAGGAAATCGTCCGCAAGCTCGCGAAGGAAGCGGATATCGTCGTCGAGAATTTCCGGCCAGGGCTGCTCGAAAAGCTCGGGCTCGGCTACGACGTGCTGTCGGCGGAAAACCCAGGCCTCGTGATGGTGCGGCTTTCGGGCTATGGCCAGACGGGGCCGTATCGCGACCGGCCGGGCTTCGGCGCGATCGCGGAATCGATGGGCGGGCTGCGTCACATCACCGGCTATCCGGATCTGCCGCCGCCGCGTATCGGCATTTCGATCGGCGATTCGATCGCGGCGCTGCATGGCGTGATCGGCGCGCTGATGGCGCTGCATCACAAGCAGGCGAACGGCGGCAAAGGGCAGGTCGTCGACGTCGCGCTGTACGAAGCCGTCTTCAACATGATGGAAAGCGTGGTGCCCGAATACGGCGTGTACGGCATGGTGCGCGAGCGCACGGGCGCGTCGCTGCCGGGCATCGTGCCGTCCAATACGTATCCGTGCCGCGACGGCAGCATTGTGATCGGCGGCAACAGCGATCCCATTTTCAGGCGGCTGATGATCGCAATCGATCGCGACGATCTCGCCAACGATCCCGCGCTCGCGCATAACGACGGCCGCGTGCCGCGCACGCAGGAAATCGACGGCGCGATCGCCGCGTGGCTCGCCGACCGCACGATCGACGAAGCGCTCGACGTGCTCAACGCCGCCGACGTGCCCGTCGGCCGCATCTACAGCGTCGCCGACATGTTCACCGATCCGCAATACGTCGCGCGTCAGATGATCCAGACGTTCAAGTGGCAGGACGGCCGCGACATCACGCTGCCGAACGTCACGCCGAAGCTCTCGGAGACGCCCGGCGAGACGCGCTGGCTGGGGCCGGAACTGGGTGAACATACGGATGAAGTTCTGCAAACGCTGGGTTATGATGCGGACCACATCGCAAGGTTGCACGCGCAACAGATCGTGTAACGGACGGGCACACTAGCGCAGACGGCGCGTAGACGGGCGCACCAGCCCGCAACAGAACAAAAAACCGGAGACAGGACCATGCAACGAAGAAGCTTCCTCGCAGGCTCGGCGGCACTCGCAGGCGCATCGCTCGTCGGCTCGCCGCTCGTGTTCGCACAAAGCAAGCTGGAGACGTCGAAAGTCGCGATCGCCGTCGGCGGCAAAAACCTTTTCTACTATCTGCCGCTCACCATCGCCGAGCGCCGCAATTTCTTCAAGGACGAAGGGCTCGAAGTCGAAATCTCCGACTTCGCGGGCGGCTCGCAGGCGTTGAAGGCGGCTGTCGGCGGCAGCGCGGACGTCGTGTCCGGCGCGTTCGAACACACGCTTCTTTTGCAGGCGAAGAACCAGTACTTCCGCGAATTCGTGCTGCAAGGGCGCGCGCCGCAGATCGTGCTGGCCGTGTCGAAGAAGACGATGCCGAACTACAAGTCGATCGCTGATCTGAAGGGCAAGAAGATCGGCGTGACGGCCCCCGGTTCGTCGACGTCGATCATGGCGAGCTTCGTGCTCGCGAAAGCCGGGCTGACCGCGAAGGATGTCGCGTTCATCGGCGTCGGCGCGGGTGCGGGCGCGATTGCCGCGCTGCAGTCGGGCCAGATCGACGCGCTCGCCAATCTCGACCCGGTGATGACGAAGCTCGAGCGTTCGGGCGAAATTCGCGTCGTGTCGGATACGCGCACGCTCAACGACACGCACACGGTGTTCGGCGGCAACATGCCGGCCGGCTGCCTGTACGCGTCGCAATCGTTCATCACCAAGAATCCGAACACGACGCAGGCGTTGACCAACGCGATGGTGCGCGCGCTCAAGTGGCTGCAGACGGCGACGGGCACCGAGCTGATCAACACCGTGCCGGAGTCGTATCTGCTCGGCGATCGCGCGCTGTATCTGGATTCGTGGCAGCACGTGAAAGAGGCGATGTCGCCCGACGGCCTGATGCCCGCCGACGGGCCCGCGACTTCACTCAAAACGCTGCAGGCTTTCGACGAAACGATGAAGGGCAAGACGATCGATCTGTCGAAGGCGTGGACGAACGACTTCGTGAAGAAGGCGCTCGCGACGGTCAAGGCGTAACGCGCCTGCGCGACTGAAATCGCGAACCGTGCCGGGTGCCATTCGCCCGGCTTTGCGTTCGATGGCATGCGCACGCGCGTGCCACGAACGCCTCCACACAGAACCACCGAAGCATCGAAACAAAGCGAGCCGAACGATGACCGTTGCCGCCCTGGCGCTCGAAAACATCACCTGCACGTTTGCGTCGCGCGAGAAGCGCGGGCAACGCTACACCGCCGTCAAGGACACGACGCTGCGCATCGCGCCGGGCGAGTTCGTGTCCGTCGTCGGCCCGACGGGCTGCGGCAAGTCGACCTTGCTGAACGTCGGCGCGGGACTGCTCGAACCGTCGTCGGGCGAGGTGACGGTGTTCGGCGAAAAGCTGAAGGGCATCAACCGCCGCGCGGGCTACATGTTCCAGGCCGATGCGCTGATGCCGTGGCGCTCGGCGCTCGACAACGTGCTGGCCGGCCTGTCGTTCCACAACGTGCCGCGCGCGGAAGCGCTTGCGCGCGCCGATGAGTGGCTCAAGCGCGTCGGCCTCGGCGGCTTCGGGGACCGTTATCCGCATCAATTGTCGGGCGGCATGCGAAAGCGGGTCGCGATGGCGCAGACGCTGATTCTCGATCCCGACATCATCCTGATGGACGAGCCGTTTTCCGCGCTCGACATCCAGACGCGCCAGCTGATGGAAAACGAGCTGCTCGATCTGTGGGCGGCGAAGCGCAAGGCCGTGCTGTTCATCACGCACGATCTGGACGAGGCGATCGCGATGTCGGATCGCGTCGTCGTGTTGTCGGCGGGGCCGGGCACGCACCCCATCGGCGAGTTCAAGATCGATCTGCCGCGTCCGCGCGACGTCGCCGAAGTGCGCACGCATCCGCGTTTCGTCGAACTGCATGCGCAAATCTGGAGCGTGCTGCGCGATGAAGTCTTGAAGGGATATCAACAGCAACTGTCGGTCGCGCCGGAGGGCAACTGAGATGTGGAAAGCATTGCGCCCCAACCGCGCGAACCTCGCGATCTGGCAATGGCTGCTGCTCGTGCTGTGCTTCGTGCTCTGGTACGTGCTGACGAGCCCGACGCTGCTCCCCGCGTTCTACTTCGACGATCCGAACAAGGCCGCGTTCTTCTTCGGTGAACCTCAGAAAGTGCTGGTGCGAATCTGGGAATGGTTCGCGTCCGGTGAGATTTATCTGCATCTGTGGATCACTCTGATCGAGACGGTGCTCGCATTCGCGCTCGGCACGGTGCTGGGGCTGGGCGTCGGTTTGTGGCTCGCGCTGTCGCCGCTCGCGAGCGCGCTGTTCGATCCGTACATCAAGGCCGCGAACTCGATGCCGCGCGTGATTCTCGCGCCGATTTTCGGCGTGTGGTTCGGGCTCGGCATCTGGTCGAAGGTCGCACTCGGCGTGACGCTGGTGTTCTTTATCGTGTTCTTCAACGTCTATCAGGGCGTGAAGGAAGTGAGCCCCGTCGTGCTCGCAAACGCGCGCATGCTCGGCGCGAACCGCAAGCAGCTGCTGCGCGCCGTCTATCTGCCGAGCGCGATGAGCTGGGTGTTTTCGAGCCTGCATACGTCCGTCGGCCTGGCGTTCGTCGGCTCGGTGGTCGGCGAGTATCTGGGCTCGGCGCGCGGCGTCGGCTATCTGATTCTGCAGGCCGAAGGCACGTTCGACATCAACACCGTGTTCGCCGGCATTCTCGTCTTGACGGCTTTTGCGCTGATACTCGATGCGATCGTCGGCGCACTTGAGAAGCGTCTGATGAAGTGGCAGCCGAAGAGCGGTGAGACGGAAAAACTCTGATCGCGTTTCACGGCGGATAAGAAAACGGCGCGTGGCCTTGCAAGGGCCACGCGCCGTTTTCACATTCTGGGCTTACGAAGCTCAGGGCGTGATCACGATCTTGCCGAGCACGCGACGTTGCGCCATGTCGTTGAGTGCGCGCGGCGTGTCTTCGAGCGGATAGCGCGCCGACACCAGCGGCTTGAGCTTGCATTCACGAATCCAGCCGAGCATTTCCTGAAAGGCGGCCGCATTGCGTTGCGGTTCGCGTCGCGCGAAATCGCCCCAGAACACGCCGACGATGCTCGCGCCTTTCAGCAGCGCGAGATTGAGCGGCAGCTTCGGAATCTCGCCGTTCGCGAAGCCGACGACGAGATAACGCCCGCGCCAGCCGATGCTGCGAAACGCGGGTTCCGCGAAGCTGCCGCCGACGGGGTCGTAAATCACGTCGGGGCCGTTGCCGTCCGTGAGCGCCTTGATGCGCTCGCGCAGGTCTTCCGTCGCGTAGTTGATGGTTGCGTCCGCACCGTGCGCGACGCAGATCGCGAGTTTCTCGTCGCTCGATGCCGCGGCGATCACCCGCGCGCCGAGCGCCTTGCCGATTTCGACGGCAGCGAGGCCGACGCCGCCTGCCGCGCCGAGCACGAGCATCGTTTCGCCTGCTTTCAACGCCGCGCGATCGACCACCGCGTGATGCGACGTGCCGTATGCAAGCGTGAAGACGGCGGCCGTTTCGAGATCGGCGTCGTCGGGCAGCGGCACGCACGCGGCCGCGTCGGCGACGGCCTGCTCGGCGAAACCGCCTTGCTGCGTGTAGGCGATCACGCGCATGCCGGGCCGGAACTGCGTGACGCCATCGCCGACGGCGCGCACGATGCCCGCCACTTCCGCGCCGGGCGTGAAGGGCAGGGGCGGCTTGAACTGATACTTGTTCTGGATGATCAGCACGTCGGGGAAATTGACGCTCGCCGCTTTCACGTCGATCGCGATCTGGCCGGCTTGCGGCACGAGATCGGGCAACTCTTCGATGCTCAGCGTTTCAGGCGGGCCGTACTGGTTGCAGCGGATTGCGCGCATCGTGTCTCCCATCGATAAGTGTGCGTGGCAAGCGTCGCGGGTTCATGCATGCTTCATAAGCGTGCTCCCGGCTTGTGTCCGTGGTTGCGTCGGGCTTGCGTCGGTCTTTGCAACGCGCATGCCGCAGCGAACCAGTGTAAAGCAAGCGCGAACGACCGTGCGCTTTCGACTTGCTGCATAACACGTCGCACGATGCTTGAAAGCATAGGCATGCACGGGCTCTGTGTGTCGTTCGCGTGCCTTGTTTCCTCGGTTACAATCGCCGGATGCGAATCCTACTCAGCAACGACGACGGTTATCTGGCGCCAGGCCTTGCTGCGCTTTACGAAGCGCTGAAGCCACTCGCCGATGTCACCGTGATGGCTCCCGAACAGAATTGCAGCGGCGCGTCGAATTCGCTGACGCTGTCGCGGCCGCTCTCCGTGCTGCGCTCGGCGAATGGCTTCTACTACGTGAACGGCACGCCGACCGACTCCGTCCACATCGCGTTGACGGGCATGCTCGACCATACGCCCGACCTCGTCGTGTCGGGTATCAACAACGGTCAGAACATGGGCGAGGACACGCTGTACTCGGGCACCGTCGCGGCAGCCACGGAAGGCATCATGTTCGGTGTGCCCGCCATCGCCTTTTCGCTTGTCGACAAGGACTGGGTGCATCTCGAAGACGCGACGCGCGTCGCGGCGGAAATCGTCGCTCATTATCTCGAGCGTCCGTTGCCCGGCCATCCGTTGCTGAACGTCAACATTCCGAACCTGCCTTACGAGCAGCTGCGCGAATGGCGCATCACGCGTCTCGGCAAGCGGCATCCGTCGCAGCCGGTGATCCGCCAGACCAACCCGCGCGGCGAGCCGATCTACTGGATCGGGCCGTCGGGCAGTGCGCGCGATGCCAGCGAAGGCACCGACTTCCATGCAGTGGCGAACGGCTTCGTGTCGATCACGCCGCTGCAACTCGATCTCACCGATACGGCGATGCTGCCCACGGCGTGCGACTGGGTGCGCGCCGGGAGCGGGACTTCATGACCGGCGAGCGCGCAAAGCGCTTTCCGCTTGGACTCGAAGACCTGGTGCGTGAGCCGCGCCGGGCCGACGCGCGCGCCGGCGATGCGCGCGGTGCGAAAACGGGCAGGCCGGCAGCACCCAAACTGGCCGCGCCGAAGCCGGCCGCGCCTAACGCGAACACACAGGCGGGCCGCGCCCTCAATTCGAACGCGAAAGTGACCGGCTCGTCCGCGCGGACGCCTGCCGTCGTCAAATCCGTTGCCAACAGCGCGGTGGCAAAAAGCGCCGTTACAAAAACCGCGTCCGGAATCGTCAATACGAAAAGTGCCACCACGATCCGCAACGACGGCGCGCGCAACCAGTTGCCGCGTCCCGTGACGGCGACGTTCGAACGCACGGGTGCGCCGAACGTCGCGTTGACGAGCGCGCACACGCTGACCTCCGAACGCGTGCGAGAGCGGATGGTCGAACGGCTGCGGACGAACGGCGTCACGGATCCGCGCGTGCTCGACGCAATGGCGATGGTGCCGCGCCACATGTTCGTGGATCCCGGTCTCGCGACCCAGGCGTACGAAGACGCGGCGCTGCCCATCGGCCATCACCAGACGATCTCGAAGCCTTCCGTGGTCGCGCGGATGATCGAGCTGGCGGCGCAGGGCCGCACGCTCAACAACGTGCTCGAAATCGGCACGGGCTGCGGCTATCAGGCCGCGGTGCTGAGCCAGGTCGCGCGCGACGTGTATTCGATTGAACGCATCAAACCGCTTTACGAACGCGCAAAGACGAACCTGCGCCCGCTGCGCATCCCGAACATCCGTCTGCATTACGGCGACGGACGCATCGGTTTGCCCGCGGCTGCGCCGTTCGATGCCATCGTGATCGCTGCCGCCGGACTCGATGTGCCGCAGGCGCTGCTCGAACAGCTCGCCATTGGCGCGCGGCTCGTGGCGCCCGTCGGATCGCAGGACGGACAGTCGCAGGTGCTCACGCTCGTCGAGCGCACGGGGCCCGCGCAATGGCGCGAATCGCGGCTTGATCGCGTTTTCTTTGTCCCCTTAAAATCCGGAGTGATTTGAACCCGATGAGTATGTTTCGCGCGATGCAAAGAACCAGCCTGAATGTCCCGTTGTCCGTCGCTCAGCGCAGCGTTTGCGTGGCCATGCTGTCCGTCCTGGCTGCATGTGCGACGCGGCTCGATCAGGCGCCAGTGGTCGATCGCTCCGGTAACCTCGGCACCGTGACGCAGACGGGCGCAGCGCCCGGCGCGCAGGCGCCCGTGCCGCTCGGCCCGCCGCCTCCGGGCTACTACCGAGTGAAGCCGGGCGATACGTTGTATAGGATCGCGCTCGAAAACGGTCAAAACTATCGCGACATCGCCGCGTGGAACAACCTGACGAACCCGAACCAGATCGAAGTCGACCAGTTGCTGCGCGTGGCGCCGCCGGGCGCGAACGGCGCGCCGCTGGTTCCGGGTGTCGCGACGGCGCCGATCGGCGGTGGTGCAGTGCAGAGCGCGCCGATCAATGGCGCTCCGGGTACACCCGCCTCGCCGTCGGCAGGCGCTGCCAACCAGCCGCCCCTGTACGGTGCGGCGCCGGGCGCGTCAGGTGCGCCGGCTGTGACGCCGCCGCCCGCTGCCAGCGATACGACGGCAGCGAACGGCAACGTGACGTTTGCATGGCCGGTGCGCGGTCCGCTGCTCAACGGCTTTGACGATTCGAAGAACAAAGGCGTGAACATCGGCGGTTCGGCGGGCGAAGCGGTAAAGGCTTCCGCTGATGGTCGCGTGGTTTATGCAGGAAATGGGCTGCGCGGTTACGGCAATCTCATTATCATCAAACATGACGCAACGTATCTCACAGCGTATGCACACAATCGCGCTTTGATGGTAAAAGAAGGTGACGCGGTGACCAAAGGGCAGAAGATCGCCGAAATGGGCAATAGTGATTCGGACCGCGTGATGTTGCATTTCGAAGTTCGCCGGCAGGGTAAGCCTGTCGACCCAATGAAGTATTTGCCGCCGCAATAAGCCAAGCGATACGACCATGCCGAAATCGAAGCGCCGCCCATCGCAAGCAGAGACTGAGTCCCTCAGCCGTGCCACGCCTGTTTCGGTGGACGACGCCGGCGCTTCTGACGCCGACGACGACAATGTCGACGATCTCGACAACGGCAACGACGCCGACGAACGGGCGTCGGGTAGCGAAGAAGAATCGGATTCGCGCGAAGGCGCAAACGATTCCGCGCCTGACGCCGACGATTTCCGCGCGCTGCTGCAGGCCGAACTCACGGCCGACACGATCCAGCATTACCTGAACCGGATCAGCGTGAAGCCGCTGCTTACCGTCGAGGAAGAGCAGCGTTATTCGCGTCTCGCCAAGGCGGGCGAATTCGAAGCGCGTCAGGTGATGATCGAGCGCAATCTGCGGCTCGTGGTCAGCATCGCGAAGGGCTATCTGAATCGCGGCGTGCCGCTGCTCGATCTGATCGAAGAGGGCAACCTCGGCCTGATGCACGCCATCGAAAAGTTCGATCCGACGCGCGGCTTTCGCTTCTCGACCTACGCGACGTGGTGGATCCGCCAGAGCATCGAGCGCGCGATCATGAACCAGGCGCGCACGGTGCGTCTGCCTGTGCACGTGATCCGCGAGTTGAATCAGGTGCTGCGTGCGAAGCGTCACCTCGAAAAGAACTCGATGAATTCGGGCGAAGCCGCCGAGCGCCGCGATGCGAGTATCGACGATATCGCGTATCTGACGGGCAAAACGACCGATGAAGTCACCGATATCCTCGCGCTGAACGAACACACGGCGTCGCTCGACGCGCCGCTCGATCTCGACCCGGCGAGCAGCCTGCTCGATCTGTTGTCGGACGACCAGAGCCAGTCGCCCGATGCCGAGGTGCAGCATCGCGAACTCGAGACGCTGACGCGTGCGTGGCTTGCGCGGCTGTCGGACAAGCATCGGCATGTGATCGAGCGCCGCTTCGGGCTGAATCACATCGAACCGGCCACGCTCGAAGAACTCGCCGACGAAATGGGCCTCACGCGCGAGCGTGTGCGCCAGATCCAGCAAGAGGCGCTGGTGCGTCTGAAGCGCTTCTTTGCTTCCAATGGCGTACGCAAGGACGCCGTTCTCTAGAAACTGATGACACCCATTCTGGTTTTCGACATCGAGACGATTC
Organism: Paraburkholderia sabiae; assembly: GCF_030412785.1. Taxonomy (NCBI): domain Bacteria; kingdom Pseudomonadati; phylum Pseudomonadota; class Betaproteobacteria; order Burkholderiales; family Burkholderiaceae; genus Paraburkholderia; species Paraburkholderia sabiae. Next base: position 4,938,049 of record NZ_CP125295.1, on the reverse strand, counting down.
CCGATGTCGCCGGCATTCGCCGGCTTGAAAGTCTTCCCGCCACGATGTCCGATGAAGAAGTCGCCGAGCACGCGTTTGCGGCGCGGCGCGAGAAGACGGGCAGCGATTTTCTGCCGCATCACTTGCAGCGCATCGCGGCGATTTCCTGCGTGTTCCGCGACGACAATGGCTTTCGCGTGCGTTCGCTCGGTTCGCCCGCGGACGGCGAGGCGGCGCTCGTGCAGTCGTTTTACCGGACCATCGAGAAGTACACGCCGCAGTTGGTGTCGTGGAATGGCGGCGGCTTCGATCTGCCTGTGCTGCATTACCGGGCGCTGATTAATGGCATTCGCGCGAACCGGTATTGGGATCTTGGCGAAGACGATCGCGATTTCAAGTGGAACAATTACATTAGCCGGTATCACTCACGGCATACGGATCTGATGGATGTGCTCGCGATGTATCAGGCGAGGGCGAATGCGCCGCTCGATGCGCTGGCCAAGCTGTGCGGGTTTCCCGGCAAGCTCGGGATGGATGGCGGGCAGGTATGGCATGCGTTTCAGGCGGGGCGGATCGATGAGATTCGTAATTACTGTGAGACGGATGTCGTCAATACGTATCTGCTGTATTGCAGGTTTCAGTTGATGCGTGGGGGGTTCTCGCCTGAAGAGTATGCCGATGAGATAGCACTCGTTAAGAACTCTCTGGCGCAAGAGCCGGCGCCTCATTGGGGGGAGTATCTCTCTGCGTTCGATAATTGATTTTTTTTTGTCTGCGACGCTAGTCGCGATTTTGGGTTTTGTTTTTGTTTTTGGGTTTTCTCTCGCTGGCATCCGCGGTTTCGTAGCGGTACTTTATGCGTTGCCCCTGTGCGGGGCGGCACCTACTTTTCTTTGCAGCGGCAAAGAAAAGTAGGCAAAAGAAAGCCGCTTTTGTACCTCCGGTGCCTGCCCGGATACCGCTTCGGCACATGTTCTTTGAGCTATCGCGCAGCGACCTCCGCACTCCGTAGAAAGCCCGCAGTCAACCGCGCACAGCGCGAAAACCCAGACACAGTCTGGAGCACATAACGCCGCAATCAGACCGAAGGCAAACACACAAAAACAAGCCGACCGAATGTGCCCCGAGTGGATGTCATCTTTCGCGTCGCGCGCGCGTGACTGCGGGCTTTCTACGGAGTGTTGGCGTCACTGCGCGACAGCTCAAAGACTGTGTGCCGTGGCGTTATTCTGGCGGGCACCGGAGGTTTGAAGCGGCTTTCTTTTGCCTACTTTTCTTTGCCGCTGCAAAGAAAAGTAGGTGCCGCCCCGCACAGGGGCAACGCATGAAGCACCGCTACGAAACCGCGGATGCCAGCACAAAACCCAAAACCCAAAACCCAAAACCCAAAACCCAAAACCCAAAACCACCAACCTCAACCCATTTCAACCACGATGGGCTGATGATCAGAAGCCCGCGTAGCGCTATCAATCTCACACCTTCGCAACCGCCCCTGCAAATCCTCGGTAACGAAAACAAAGTCACACGTCAGCGGCCCATCGGACCACTGGACCGTGTCATAGACACCCGCAGTCATAGGCGGCGTCTGCCCAGGATGCAACGCGGTCCAGGCATCGACGAAAGAGGGACTTCCATCAAGCGGATCCAGCATCCGCCGATAAGCGTCACTGTCGTAAGCACTATTGAAATCGCCACAAACAATCGCACTGACAGGCCGAGCCGTATCGGCAAAAGGCCCGATCGCATTCTCGGCAGGCGCCGGGTTCGCGGCATGAGCAGCCGCCTCCTGCTGCATCTCGCGCAGCCAATCAACCTGAGCAAGCCGCTGCTTCAGCGAATAAAACTCGAGATGAGTAACAATCACCCGTACAGGCCCGCCGGGCGCGCGAAGCACGGCCTCGAGCGCGACACGCTGCATCGACGGCGCGTCGGGATCGGCGGGCCACGGCAGTGAATGCCGGATCACGCGCTCGACGGGCAAACGCGTCGCCAGCGCATTGCCGAACTGCCGGCGCGGCGCGGCCGGCGCATCGAGCTTGAGCGGCGCCAGATCCGCGCCGATCGCGCCCAGCACCGTGTAGCCGGGCAGCAGATCGGCCAGCTCGGCGAACTGGTCGTCGCCGGGATGACCCGCCAGCACCGAAAAGCCTCGCGTCACTTCCTGCATGCACAGCACGTCGAAATCGGCGAGCCGCCGTGCTTCGTCGATCGTGCGCGACAGGTTCACGTCCCCGTGCGCACTGCGTCCCCACTGGACATTCCAGCTGATCAGTCGCATCGTCAAATCTCCGTCGGTGTGTGTCGTTCGTCTACAATCTCGTGTTTGGTTCCACTTTTACAGAGTCTTTCAGGAAGTCGCAGGTGTCCGAAACTGTCCCCCACATTGGTAGAACGCGCTCGTCCAGAAAGGGCAAGCAGGCGCGCGAAGACGCTGCCGCCGGCCCGTTCAAGGCGCCCGAACTCGATATCGACTCGCTCGACATGGAAGCGCGCGGCGTCGGCCGCACCGTCACGGAAGACGGCTCGCCCGGCAAGGTCATCTTCGTCGAGGGCGCGCTGCCCGGCGAACGCGTCACCTATTCGAGTTATCGCAAGAAGCCGAGTTTCGAGCAGGCGCAGGTCGTCGATATTCTTAAAGAGAGCGTGATCCGTACCCGCCCGCAGTGCAAGTTTTTTGGCACGTGCGGCGGTTGTTCGATGCAGCATCTCGACGAACGCGCGCAAATCGCTGTCAAGGGCCGCGTACTCGAAGACAATCTGATGCATCTGGCGAAGCTGCGCCCCGAAACCGTGTTCCGTCCGATCCACGGTCCGACATGGGGCTATCGCTATCGCGCGCGCCTCACGGTGCGCCACGTCGCGAAGAAGGGCGGCGTGCTGGTCGGCTTCCACGAGCGCAAGAGCAGCTATGTCGCCGACATGACGAGCTGCGAAGTGCTGCCGCCGCACGTGTCCGACATGCTGGTGCCGCTGCGCCACATGGTGGAAGCGCTGTCCATTCGCGACCGCATGCCGCAGATCGAACTGGCCGTCGGCGCATCGGTGACGGCCCTCGTGCTGCGCATCCTCGAGCCGATCAACGCCGCCGACGAACAGCTGCTGCGCGATTTCGCCGATCAGCACAACGTGCAGTTCTGGCTGCAGCCGAAAGGACCGGATACCGTTTATCCGTTCTATCCGCTCGACAAGCCGCTCGACTACTCGCTGCCCGAGTTCAATATCCGCATGCCGTTCCGTCCGACGGACTTCACGCAGGTCAATCACCAGATCAACCGCGTGCTGGTCGGCCGGGCGCTGCGTCTGCTCGCGCCCGCAAAGACTGACCGCGTGCTCGATCTGTTCTGCGGCATCGGCAACTTCACGCTGCCGCTCGCGCGGATTTCGCGCGAAGTGGTGGGTATCGAAGGAAGCGAAGTGCTGACCTCGCGCGCGCTCGACAACGCGAAGGAAAACGGCGTCGACAGCCACACGTCGTTCGCGTGCCGCAATCTGTTCGAAGTCACCGCCGACGACATCCGCGCGCTCGGCCACTTCGACAAGTACCTGATCGATCCGCCGCGCGAAGGCGCGCTCGCGGTATCGAAGGCGCTGGCGGACATCGCGCAGAGCGGGGAAGGGCCGCTGCCGAAGCGCATCGTCTACGTGTCGTGCAATCCGGCGACGCTCGCGCGCGACGCGGGCCTGCTGGTGCACGAGGCGGGCTATCGCTTGAAGGGCGCGGGTGTGGTGAACATGTTCCCGCATACGTCGCACGTCGAGTCGATCGCGCTCTTCGAGCGGGATTGAGCGCTCAAAGCTGAAAGCGTCCGCTAAATGCGAAGCGGACGCCCAAAACAAAAACGCCACGGCATCAACCGTGGCGTTCTTGCTTGATGGAAGCCGATCAGACGATCAGAACTGCCACCACGACTTTTCCTTGCCGGGACGCGAATGACCCGTGATGTACGGGCTGTCCGGGAAGGTGCCGGCGAGGATGCGCTTGGTGTCGTCGGCGAGTTGCGGCTGATCGAGCTTCTGATACGACAGCATCATGATGTGCAGCGCGTCTTCGATCGCGGGCGCGTTCTTGTACTCCTTGATCGCGAGCTGCGCGCGGTTGATCGCGGCCACATAGGCGCCACGACGGTAGTAGTAGTCGGCCGCGTGCACTTCATGCGACGCCAGCGCATTCACGATGTAGCGCATGCGCTGCGCAGCGTCCGGCGCGTACTTGCTCTGCGGATACTTGTCGACCACGACCTTGAACGCGTCATACGACTCGCGCAGCGACTTCGGATCGCGCTCGCTCATGTCCTGGCCCGAGAAGCGGCCGAACAGACCGAGGTCGTCGTTGAAGTGGATCATGCCCTTCAGGTAGTACGCGTAGGGGATGTCCGGGTGATCCGGGTGCAGCTGGATGAAGCGGTTGACGGCCTGGTCGGCGGCATCGGTTTCGCTGTCCTTCCAGTTGCAGTACGCGACGTTGATCTGCGCCTGCTGCGCGAAGTGGCCGAACGGGTCGCGGCCTTCGAGCGCTTCGAAGTATTTCGCGCACTTGCCGAAGTCCCCGCCGCTCAAGGCGTCTTGCGCCTCCGTATATAATTTATTGTTGGTCCACGTGGCCGTTTCGTCCGTCTTTTCCGGCAGGCCATGACAGGCCGCTACCAGCGTTACGGCTGCCATGCAGGCGCCATAGAGGGCCGCTTTCCTGGCCAGCTTGTGGGCCACCGTCTTTCGAACAGTTTGAGTAATGATGTTCAAGGCTCGCATTTTCCAGTCTAGCTTTTACGTCCAGGTGACCCAGTCTCGATGACCCGTTCCAATACTCCGCGTCCCAGCCGTCATTCTGCTCAGCACTCCGACCAGGGCGCACGGAAGAGCAACAAAGATTATAGCCCAAGCGCCGACCGCGCCGACGCATCTGCGGGTGATCCCGCAGCCGCGCCGGGCGCCGATGCACTCGACGACGATCTCGTCGACGAGGCAGTCGCCGGCGAGCCCGTATCCGCCGCTGCGCAAGGCCGGGCGGGGCGCGCGGACGAAGCGCCGCGCGTCGTCACGGTGCCGTCCGAACTGGCCGGCGAGCGGCTCGACAAGGTGCTCGCCAAAGTCTTTCCGGAGTTTTCACGCAGCCGGCTGCAAAGCTGGATCGAGGCGCAGCGTGTGCGCGTCGACGGCCAGCCCGCGAAAATCCGTCAGCCGGTGCCGCTCGGTGCGTCGATCGAACTCGTGCCCGATCTGCTGCCCGAACAGCTCGCGTTCACGCCGGAACCCGTGCCGCTCGATATCGTCTACGAAGACGACGCGCTCGTCGTGATCAACAAGCCGGCCGGGCTCGTCGTGCATCCCGCGGCGGGCAACTGGAGCGGCACGGTGCTCAACGGCCTGCTGCATCGCTATGGCGACGCGGCCGCGGGCCTGCCACGCGCTGGCATCGTGCATCGGCTGGACAAGGAGACGTCGGGGCTGATGGTGGTGGCGCGTACCCTCGAAGCTCAAACCGATCTCGTGCGCCAGCTGCAGGCGCGCACCGTGAAGCGCCGCTACCTCGCGCTCGTGTGGGGCAACATGCCGGAAGACGGCACGATCGACGCGCCCATCGGTCGCGATCCGCGCGAACGCACGCGCATGGCCGTGGTCACGGGCGCGTCGGGCAAGCCCGCGCGCACGCACTTCCGGCGCATCGATTCGACCGTGTGGGAGCGGCAACCCGTGTCCGCGATCCACTGCGATCTGGAGACGGGCCGAACCCATCAGATCCGCGTGCATTGTGCGCATATCGGCCATCCGCTGCTGGGCGATCCCGTTTATGGACGCGCGCGCGGCAAGCGTTCCGTCGCGCCGCTGCCGGGCGGCTTCGCGCGGCAGGCGCTGCATGCGTGGCGGCTCGCGCTGGTCCATCCGAAGACGGGCCGGACGATGCAGTGGCGCGCCGACCCGCCGGACGATATCGCTGAATTGTCCGAAGCATTGGGCCTCGGCCGCGAGCGCGAAGACGAGTACGAGGACGACTACGACGATTACGAAGACGCGCACGACGGCGTCGTCGTCATCGAAGGCGACTACGACGACGAAGGCGATCTCGACGACGACGCCGATGAAAATGCAGACGACAAGGACCATCGCGCATGACCTTACCTGAGCTGACCTTCAACGATGTGCTGCGCCCCGAATGGTCCGTGTCGCCGCGCGTGCAGGCGCTCGTCACGACGCGCAACGGCGGCGTGAGCCTGCCGCCGTTCGGCACATGGCGCGACGGTGTCGACGGGACGGGCGGGCTGAATCTCGGCAGGAAATCGGGCGATGATCTCGCGCACGTCGAAGCGAATCGCGCGCGTCTGATGAAGCTGACGGGACGCGACGAAGCGGCGTGGCTGTCGCAGGTTCACGGCGCGACCGTCGTGAACGCCGACGACGTGCTGGCCGCGGCAAAGCGCGGTGAACCGACCACGGAAGCCGACGCCAGCGTGACCGACCGGACGGGCACGGTATGCGTCGTGATGATTGCCGACTGCATGCCCGTGTTGCTGTGCGATCCGCAAGGCCGGGCAGTGGGCGCCGCGCATGCGGGGTGGCGCGGTCTCGCGTCGGGTGTCGTCGAGAATACGGCGCAGCGGGTCGCGTCGCTCGCGGGCACTGACATGTCAGCGCTGCATGCGTATCTCGGTCCCTGCATCGGTCCGCAGACTTTCGAGGTTGGACCAGACGTGCGTGACGCCTTCATGAAGAGTGTCGGCGGCGCACAACGTGACGAAGTCGCCGGCGCATTCGTCACACATCCGACCAATGCGGGCAAGTACCTCGCGGATCTCCCGCAACTCGCACGATTTCGCCTGGCTCAGATCGGTATCACGAACGTGGTCGGTGGCGATCACTGCACGGTCACCGAACGCGAGCGTTTTTACTCATATCGACGCGATCGCGAGACGGGGCGAATGGCCGCATTGATCTGGCTCGCGGACCATTGATCGGTCGATACAAGACCACCTAAGTCCCGCTGCGCAAAGACAATTTTGGTGCACGCGAGTCGATGCGAAACTATCTCGCATGCGATCTTATGCTGCACTGCGCGAACCTAAGAAGACCTACGCGGTTGCGCAGTGCATAAGCGTTCCGCGCATGACTGACATGTCAGACGAGCCCGCCCAGACGGGCTCGTTTTGCATTGCACAGCACGATCGTTCTGCAGAAGTCGGATAGTGTTGAAATACATCGGGAAAACGATAATGAAAAAAATATCGCACTGCGGCAAAATCGGGAGCAAGCATTGACATGCCTTGCGATGGGGCGCAAGAATGTTCTCCACTGGGCAAGGACGTAACGCGGTCGCGATGCAGTCGCTGTTCCCGCGCGAGTACCTGCCTCTCAACCCGTCCGCGAGGACATTTCGGTCAAAAGCAGGCATGGCTGCATCTCACACTTCCTCGACTTCTTCTCGCACGGACACCTCGTCGGACCGCACGCAGCAGCAAGCGAATGCGGCAGGGGTGCAACAATGGTTCGATGCCTGGATGAACGCATGGCGTTCGCTGGGTGCGCAAGCCGCAGCGAACGGCAACCCTTTTAGCGTTCCTTCCATGCCCGACTTCGCGAAAGCGGCGGCGGCACAGGCAGGTTCGGGGCCGTTTTCGAACCCTTTCCTCGAACAGATAGCCAAACAGTTTGCGCAGGCTCAAGGCCAACCGAACGGTCAGGCTGCCGGCCAGCCGTTCAATGCCTTGTTCGGCCAGGCATTCGGTCCTCAGTTCGCGCAACAGTTCACACAGCAGATCGCCGGTTTGAAAATGCCGAGCGCATCGATTCCGCCGAATCGTCTGCAGCAGTTGCAGTCCGACTATTCGCGTGAAGCGATGCAGTTGCTGCAACAGGCGGCGCAAGCCACGGCATCGGGTATCGAACTCAAGGACCGGCGCTTCAGCTCCGACGCTTGGAAGACGACGCCCATCTACACGTACACGGCGGCGTGGTATCTGCTGAACGCGCGTTATCTGCAGGAACTCGTCGACGCGATCGACACCGACCAGAAAACGCGCGAGCGCATCCGCTTCGCCGTGCAGCAATGGACGGCGGCCGCATCGCCGAGCAACTTCTTCGCGCTGAATCCCGAAGCGCAGAAGACGCTGCTCGAAAGCAATGGCGAAAGTCTGCGGCAGGGCGTGATGAACCTGCTCAGCGACATGCAGCGCGGCAAGATTTCGCAAACGGACGAATCGCGCTTCGGCGTCGGCAAGAATCTCGCGATGACGGAAGGCTCCGTCGTGTTCGAGAACGAGCTGATGCAGCTGATCCAGTACACGCCACGCACGGCGACGGTTCATGAGCGGCCGCTGCTGATCGTGCCGCCTTGCATCAACAAGTACTACATCCTCGATCTGCAGCCCGAGAACTCGCTCGTCGCGCATGCGCTCGACTCGGGCCATCAGGTGTATCTGATTTCGTGGCGCAACGCGGATCAGTCGATCGCTCACAAGTCGTGGGACGACTACATCGCCGACGGCGTGCTGAAGGCCATCGACACGACGCGTCAGATCAGCGGCCGCGAGCAGATCAATACGTTCGGCTTCTGCATCGGCGGCACGCTGCTGGCGACGGCGCTGTCCGTGGCCGCGGCGCGCGGCGAGCATCCCGCCGCGTCGATGACGCTGCTCACGGCGATGCTCGACTTCGCCGACACGGGCGTGCTCGACATCTTCGTCGACGAAGCGCATGTGCAGATGCGCGAACAGACCATCGGCGGCAAGAACGGCACGCCGCCCGGACTGATGCGCGGCATCGAGTTCGCCAACACGTTCTCGTTCCTGCGTCCGAACGACCTCGTGTGGAACTACGTCGTCGACAATTATCTGAAGGGCCGCACGCCGATGCCGTTCGATCTGCTGTACTGGAACAGCGATTCGACAAGCCTGCCCGGTCCGATGTACGTCTGGTATCTGCGCAACACGTACCTCGACAACAAGCTGCGCGAACCCGGCGCATTGACTACGTGCGGCGAGAAGGTGGATCTGTCGCGCATCGACGTGCCGACGTTCATCTACGGTTCGCGCGAGGATCACATCGTGCCGTGGGAATCGGCGTATGCGTCGGTGCCGCTGCTGTCGGGGCCGCGCACGTTCGTGCTCGGCGCGTCGGGCCACATTGCCGGCGTGATCAATCCGCCTGCGAAGAAAAAGCGCAGTTACTGGTCGGTGGCGGGCGACGACAAGTCGTTGCCCGGGAATCCCGACGACTGGTTCGAAAGTGCGACGGAAACGCCCGGCAGCTGGTGGCCCGAGTGGACGAACTGGCTCGAGCAGTACGGCGGCAAGAAGGTGAAGCCGGCGGCGAAAGCCGGTTCCGCCGAATTCCCCGTGATCGAGCCCGCGCCTGGGCGCTACGTGCAGCAGCGCGAATAATCGTTCGGGTACCGAAGCATTCGCGAGCGGTCGCCGCCGAAACGCAATGAGCGACCGCCGCCATACGAACAACGAGTGACGACAAGTGGAGTGAGACAGACGCTGTATCGCAGTAACGCTGACTTGACCGGATTAACAACTTGACGGGCTACTGTGGAGCATGTCGCCGCAGCCCCGGAGGAAACTCAAATGACTGACGTAGTGATCGTATCGGCGGCCCGTACGGCTGTCGGCAAATTCGGTGGGTCGCTGGCGAAGATTGCGGCGCCGGAACTGGGCGCCACGGTGATCCGCGCCGTGCTGGAGCGTTCGGGCGTGAAGCCCGAGCAGGTGAGCGAAGTCATCATGGGCCAGGTGCTGGCCGCGGGCTCGGGTCAGAACCCGGCTCGCCAGTCGCTGATCAAGGCTGGTCTGCCGATGGCCGTGCCCGGCATGACCATCAACAAGGTGTGCGGCTCGGGCCTGAAGGCCGTGATGCTGGCGGCCAACGCGATCATCGCGGGCGACGCGGACATCGTCATCGCGGGCGGCCAGGAAAACATGAGCGCGGCGCCGCACGTGCTGCCGGGCTCGCGCGACGGTTTCCGCATGGGCGACGCCAAGCTGATCGACACGATGATCGTCGACGGCCTGTGGGACGTGTACAACCAGTACCACATGGGCGTGACGGCCGAAAACGTCGCGAAGGAATACGGCATCACGCGCGAAGATCAGGACGCGTTTGCCGCGCTTTCGCAAAATAAGGCGGAAGCCGCACAGAAGTCCGGCCGTTTCAATGATGAGATCGTGCCGATCCAGATCCCGCAGAAGAAGGGTGATCCGCTGTCGTTCGCGACGGACGAGTTCGTGCGTCACGGCGTGACGGCCGAATCGCTCGCGGGCCTGAAGCCGGCGTTCTCGAAGGAAGGCACGGTGACGGCGGCGAACGCATCGGGCCTCAACGACGGCGCGGCGGCTGTCGTCGTGATGTCGGCGAAGAAGGCCGAGGCGCTGGGTCTCACGCCGCTCGCGCGCATCAAGGCGTACGCGAACGCGGGCGTCGATCCGAAGGTGATGGGCATGGGCCCGGTGCCGGCCTCGCGCCGCTGTCTGGAGCGCGCGGGCTGGAGCGTGAACGATCTCGACCTGATGGAAATCAACGAGGCCTTCGCGGCGCAGGCGCTGGCTGTGCACAAGCAGATGGGCTGGGACACGTCGAAGATCAACGTGAACGGCGGCGCGATTGCGATCGGTCACCCGATCGGCGCATCCGGCTGCCGGATTCTCGTCACGCTGCTGCACGAAATGCAGAAGCGCGACGCGAAGCGCGGCCTGGCGTCGCTGTGTATCGGCGGCGGCATGGGCGTGGCGCTCGCGCTCGAGCGTCCGTAAGCAGAAGCGGACGTTTCACGAGGAGGCCGGCACGCGCCGGTGTCCGCTGAAGAGCGGCCGGCGGCGTGGCGCGGTCCGGTGCACGCAGCGCGAGTGAGCGGGTGCGCCGGACATTGGAAGGCGAAGCACGAGGCGGCTGGCGTCTCGTAAAACGATAATGGAGTGTGTTTTATGTCACAACGAATTGCGTACGTAACGGGCGGCATGGGTGGCATCGGCACGAGCATTTGCCAGCGTCTGTACAAGGATGGCTTCAAGGTGATCGCGGGTTGCGGCCCGAACTCGCCGCGCCGCGTGAAGTGGCTCGAAGATCAGAAAGCTCTGGGCTTCGACTTCGTTGCTTCGGAAGGCAACGTGGGCGACTGGGAATCGACCAAGAACGCATTCGACAAGGTGAAAGCGGAATGCGGCGAAGTCGACGTGCTGGTGAACAATGCGGGCATCACGCGCGACGTCGTGTTCCGCAAGATGACGCATGAAGACTGGACGGCCGTGATCGACACGAACCTGACCAGCCTCTTCAACGTCACGAAGCAGGTCATCGACGGCATGGTCGAGCGTGGCTGGGGCCGCGTGATCAACATTTCGTCGGTGAATGGCCAGAAAGGTCAGTTCGGTCAAACGAACTACTCGACCGCGAAGGCGGGGATTCACGGTTTCACGATGGCGCTCGCGCAGGAAGTGGCCACCAAGGGCGTGACGGTCAACACCGTTTCGCCGGGCTACATCGGCACGGACATGGTGAAATCGATCCGCGCCGACGTGCTGGAAAAGATCGTCGCGACGATTCCGGTACGCCGTCTCGGCACGCCGGATGAAATCGGGTCGATCGTTGCATGGCTGGCGTCGGACGAGTCGGGCTTCTCGACGGGGGCCGACTTCTCCCTGAACGGCGGCCTGCATATGGGCTGATCCGTGAGCGTCCTGTTTTGTCGCAGCACGAACAGAGCAGGACGTTGCATGGTTCAGATGTTTCTGGCGGCGTCTGGTACGCGCGGCGACAAGCTGTGCGTGCGGCAGGACGCCGTTTCTGCGCTTCATTCGCGCTCAAAGGCGTTACATGACCACTACTACAAAGAAAACAGCCGAACGACTCATTAAGAAATATCCGAACCGTCGACTGTACGATACAGAGACCAGCACTTACATCACGTTGACCGATGTGAAGCAGCTCGTGCTGGATCAGGAGGATTTCAAGGTCATCGATGCCAAGAGCAACGAAGACCTGACGCGCAGCATCCTGTTGCAGATCATTCTCGAAGAGGAGAGCGGCGGCCTGCCGATGTTCTCGTCGCTGATGCTGTCACAGATCATCCGTTTCTACGGACACGCGATGCAGGGCATGATGGGCACGTACCTGGAAAAGAACATCCAGGCGTTCATCGACATCCAGAACAAGCTCGCGGATCAGTCGAAGGGCCTGTACGAAGGCAAGACGATGAATCCGGAAGTCTGGTCGCAATTCATGAACATGCAGGCCCCGATGATGCAGGGGATGATGACGAGCTATATCGAGCAGTCGAAGAACATGTTCGTGCAGATGCAGGAGCAGATGCAGAACCAGGCGAAGACCATGTTCAGCTCGTTCCCATTCACGCAGCCTGCGCCGCAAGGGAATCCGGAGCCGGAGAAGAAGTAGCAGCGCTGGCGTTTTCCCGCGCACGGTTTTCGATGTGAGTCTGCCCGAGTCTGCCCGGTAGCGAGCCGGGCGGACGGCACGCTGTTCCTGTTTTGCTTTTCGCTCCGTGTCTTTCGCCGGCAGTCCATGGCGGCACGGAAGCAGGGTGGCCGCGCGGCGCCTCGGCGCCCGTCGCCACGGTATAATATGAGGTTGCTTGCGCGGGGCCGCGCCGATCTCCCACAAGATCCACATGGCCCCATTTCGCGACGGCCCTTGCGCCGTCGCACGGTGCGCCCACGTTTGCCGAGATTCCGGCGTGCGGGCTGCACGCCCAAGCCCCACATATCGCGTCACTCATCGCTTCTCGCCGGACCACTCTCTATGTCGCAGACTTCGACCCCCGCCGCGCCGACCGCTTCGATTCCGAAGGTCGGATTCGTCTCACTCGGATGCCCGAAAGCCCTCGTTGATTCCGAACAGATCATCACGCAACTGCGCGCCGAGGGTTACGAAATCTCCGGCACGTATGACGGCGCGGATCTCGTCGTCGTCAACACCTGCGGTTTCATCGACGAAGCCGTGCAGGAAAGTCTCGACGCCATCGGCGAAGCGCTGAACGAAAACGGCAAGGTGATCGTCACCGGCTGTCTCGGCGCGAAGCAAAGCGCGAGCGGCTCGAACCTGATCGAAGAAGTGCATCCGAAAGTGCTCGCCGTGACGGGCCCGCACGCGGTCGGCGAAGTGATGCAGGCCGTGCACAGCCATCTGCCGAAGCCGCACGATCCGTTCGTCGACCTCGTGCCCGCTGCGGGCATCAAGCTCACGCCGCGTCACTACGCGTATCTGAAGATTGCCGAAGGCTGCAATCACCGCTGCACGTTCTGCATCATCCCGTCGATGCGCGGCGACCTCGTGTCGCGTCCCGTGGCCGAAGTGATGCTCGAAGCGGAAAACCTGTTCAAGTCGGGCGTGAAGGAACTGCTCGTCATCTCGCAGGACACGAGCGCGTACGGCGTCGACGTCAAGTACCGCACGGGTTTCTGGAACGGCAAGCCGATCAAGACGCGCATGACGGACCTCGTCGGCGCGCTCGGCGAACTCGCTGCGCAGTACGGCGCGTGGGTGCGTCTGCATTACGTGTATCCGTACCCGAGCGTCGACGAAGTGATTCCGATGATGGCGGAAGGTTCGCTCAAGGGTCACGTGCTGCCGTATCTCGATGTGCCGTTCCAGCACGCGCATCCCGAAGTGCTCAAGCGCATGAAGCGCCCGGCGAACGCCGAGAAGGTCATGGAGCGTGTGCGCGCATGGCGCGAGATCTGTCCGGACCTGACCATCCGCAGCACGTTCATCGCGGGCTTCCCCGGCGAAACGGAAGAGCAGTTCGAAACGCTGCTCGACTTCATCCGCGAGGCGGAACTGGATCGCGTCGGCTGCTTCGCGTATTCGCCCGTCGAAGGCGCAACGGCCAATGAACTCGACGGCGCGCTGCCCGACGAAGTCCGCGAAGAGCGCCGCGCGCGCTTCATGGAAGTCGCGGAAGAAGTGTCGGCGAAGCGCATCGCGCGCAAGGTCGGCAAGACGCTGAAAGTGCTCGTCGACGAAATCAATCCCGACGGCGGCATCGGCCGCACGGCGGCGGACGCACCCGAAATCGACGGCGTGGTCTATATCGCGCCCGCGACGAAGGCGTCGAAGCGCTACAAGGTCGGCGATTTCGTGTCGGTGAAGATCACGGGTGCCGACGGCCACGATCTGTGGGGCGAGGTCTGAGCATGACGTCCACCGCGTCCGCTGGCACGCCGTCCATCCTCGCGCTCGGCGAGGCGATGGTTGAATTCAACCAGTCCGAGAAAGACCAGCCGACGTATCTGCAAGGCTTCGGCGGCGACACGTCGAACTTCTGCATCGCGGCGGCGCGGCAGGGCGCGTCGGCGGGGTTCGTGTCGGCTGTCGGCAACGATCAGTTCGGACGTCTGCTGATCGACTTGTGGCAGCGCGAGCAGGTCGATACGTCGTTCGTCAGGATCGACGATCAGGCGCCGACGGGCGTGTATTTCGTGTCGCACGGTCCGGCTGGCCACCAGTTCGACTATCTGCGCGCAGGGTCGGCCGCGAGCCGTTACGCGCCGCGCGACTTGCCGCTTGACGCGATCGCCGCCGCCAAGGTCATTCATCTGTCGGGCATCAGTCTCGCGATCGGCGTGAACGCCTGCGACGCCGCGCTCGCCGCGATCGCGCACGCGCGCGCGAACAACGTGCTCGTGAGTTTCGATACGAACCTGCGCCTCAAGCTGTGGCCGCTCGCTCGGGCGCGCGCGGTGATGCTCGAAGCGATCCGCCAGACGGACATCTGCCTGCCGAGCTGGGACGACGTCACCGAACTGACGGGCCTCACGGCACGCGACGACATCGTCGATTTTCTGCTCGCGCAAGGGCCGCGCGTGGTCGCGTTGAAGCTCGGCAAGGAAGGCTCGTATATCGCGACGCCGGACGAGCGCCGCGTCGTGCCGGGCCACGTCGTCAACGCCGTCGATGCGACGGGCGCGGGCGACTGTTTCGGCGGCGCGTTCATCGCGCGCATCGTCGCGGGCGACAATCCGTTTCAGGCGGCACGCTACGCGAACGTCGCGGCCGCGCTGTCGACACAAGGCTTCGGCGCCGTCGCGCCGATTCCCGATCGCGCGTCGGTCGAGAAGCTGCTCGGCGCCTGAGCGCAGGCGCCGTCCCACCCAGCCGCATCAGATTCAGCGCGCGATTCCGGCAACTCCGGTATGTTCGAAGACAAGATCACGCACGGCGCCCACGCGGCGCGTGCGATGCAACCAGGATCCAACTGAGACCAATGAGAGGAGCAAGCGATGCAACGTGAAGTGGTGGTAGTGAGCGGCGTCCGCACGGCAATCGGCGACTTCGGCGGCAGCCTGAAAGATTTCGCACCGACGGATCTCGGCGCGCGCGTCGTGCGCGAGGTGTTGTCGCGTGCGAACGTGGCCGGCGACGAAGTCGGCCATGTCGTGTTCGGCAACGTGATCCACACGGAACCGAAGGACATGTACCTCGCGCGCGTCGCGGCGATCAACGGCGGCGTTGCGCAGCACGCACCCGCGTTGACCGTGAACCGTCTGTGCGGCTCGGGCCTGCAGGCGATCGTGTCGGCGGCGCAGAGCGTGCTGCTCGGCGATGCCGACATCGCGATCGGTGGCGGTGCCGAAAGCATGAGTCGCGCGCCGTACATCATGCCGTCGGCGCGTTTCGGCCAGCGCATGGGCAACGCGAGCATCGTCGACATGATGCTCGGCGCGCTGCACGATCCGTTTCAAACGATCCACATGGGCGTGACGGCCGAAAACGTTGCGAAAAAGTACGACATCTCGCGCGACGCGCAGGACGCGCTCGCACTTGAATCGCACCATCGCGCGGCCAAGGCGATCGAAGCCGGCTACTTCAAGGATCAGGTTCTTCCCATCACGATTGCGTCGAAGAAGGGCGACACCGTGTTCGACACGGACGAGCACGTCCGCCTGAACGCAAGCGCCGACGATTTCTCGAAGTTGAGACCCGTGTTCGCGAAGGAAAACGGCACGGTGACGGCGGGCAACGCATCGGGCATCAACGACGCCGCGGCTGCCGTCGTGCTGATGGAGCGCAGCGTCGCCGAGAAGCGCGGCGCGAAGCCGCTCGGCCGGCTGGTCGCGTACGCGCATGCGGGCGTCGATCCGAACTATATGGGCATCGGTCCCGTGCCCGCGACGCAGAAGGCGCTCGAACGCGCGGGTCTGACGGTCAACGATCTCGACGTGATCGAAGCGAACGAGGCGTTTGCCGCGCAGGCGTGCGCCGTCAGCAAGGAACTGGGCCTCGATCCCGCGAAGGTCAACCCGAATGGCTCGGGCATTTCGCTCGGTCACCCGATCGGCGCGACGGGCGCACTGATCACGGTGAAGGCGCTGTACGAACTGCAGCGCATCGGCGGACGCTATGCGCTCGTGACGATGTGCATCGGCGGCGGGCAGGGCATCGCGGCCATCTTCGAGCGGATCTGATCCACTCGTCCGGGACGGCAGCGCTCGCCGCGCCGTCCCGTCTCTGAACGAACTTGCGGTATAACCGGTCGAAGCGGATTCTCGACGTCGCGTACGTCGTCAAGCCGGTTGAAAGGAACACACGGATGCAGGAAAGAAGGTCGAAACCCAGGGCGTCGTGGCCTGCGATGATCGCGGCTACGGCATTGGCCGTCACGGTCGCGCTGCCGGGCGCGGCGCATGCGCAGAGTGACGCCGTCAAGCAACTTGCGGCGCCGCCGGCAATCCAGTTGCCGCTGAAACCCAGCCCGGAGTTCGCGAAGTTTCCGCAATACGCGGGCACGCTCGGCAAGCGGCAGATCGTGCTGCGCCTGGGCGCGAAAACCGATCGGGAAGATGCGGGCGGCGTGCACGGTGAATATCAGTACGCCGACACGGGCGAAGTGATCCTGATCGCAGGCGACCGCGACGGCGACACGCTCGAAGTCGAAGAGTCGAACGACGGCACGCATATCACGGGCAACTGGGTCGGCAAATTTGCCGCCGATGGTTCGCTCGAAGGCGAGCGGATGAATGTCGACGACTCCGAGCCGCTGGAATTTTCGTTGCGGCCGATGGCTGCGGGACAGAAAGCGCCCGTCGCCGCGGCGCCTGCTCAGGCGCAGAAGCAGGTACAACCCGCGGCACAACCTTCCGCACAACAACCGTCGTCGCAACCCGCCCAGTCGCGCGGCCAGGCCGTCAACGGTGTGAGCAATCTGACGATCGGCGAATAAGTGCGAATAAGCGCCACGCGTATCACTGACGAATCCAACTCAATCTGACCATGACTCAAAAGACTCCGAAGCACGGCTTGCAGACTCGCATCGTTCAACCGGACGATCAGATCACGCACGGTTGGGAATCGTTCTCGGTGCCCGTGGCGCGTGCGTCGACGGTCGTGTTTCCGGACCTCGCAGCGATGCGCGCGCTCGACTGGAAGAACGACGCGCAATGGCGCTACGGCCTGCACGCGACGCCGACGTCGATCGCACTCGCGCAGCGGCTCGCCGCGCTCGAAGGCGGCAGTCATGCGCTGTTGCAGCCGTCCGGTCTGTCGTCGATTTCGAACGTCTATTTCGGCTTCGTGAAATCGGGCGACGACGTGCTGCTTCCCGACAACGTCTACTCGCCGAACCGCGACCACGCCGAATGGCTCGCGAAGGACTTCGGCATCACTGCGCGCTACTACGATCCGATGATCGGCGCGGGCATCGCCGATCTGATCCAGCCGAACACGAAGCTGATCTGGCTCGAAGCGCCGGGCTCGGTGACGATGGAAGTGTCGGATATTCCGGCCATCACGGCTGTTGCTCGCGCGCGTGGCGTCGTCACGGCAATCGACAACACGTGGTCTGCGGGACTCGCGTTCCGGCCGTTCGAACACGGCGTCGACATTTCGATGCAGGCGCTCACGAAGTACCAGTCGGGCGGCAGCGACGTGCTGATGGGCGCGACCATCACGGTCGACAAGGAACTGCATCTGAAGCTGAAAATGGCTCGGATGCGCATGGGCATCGGCGTGTCGTCGGACGATTGCTCGCTGATCCTGCGCAGCCTGCCGTCGATGAAAGTGCGTTTCGAGCAGCACACGAAGAGCGCGCTCGAACTCGCCAGGTGGCTGAAGACACGCCCCGAAATCGCCGCGGTGCTGCATCCGGCGCTGTCCGATTGTCCGGGGCACGAGTTCTATCAGCGCGATTTCACGGGCGCGGGCGGGCTCTTCTCGGTCGTGTTCGATGCGCGTTATACGCCTGAGCAGATCGACACGTTCTGCGAGTCGCTCGACCTGTTCTCGCTGGGCTGGAGCTGGGGTGGCGCGCAAAGTCTCGTGATGCCGTACAACGTCGCGTCGATGCGTACCGAGTCGCAATGGCCGCATCGCGGCACGCTGGTGCGTTTCTACGTCGGTCTCGAAGACGAAGGGGATCTGCGCAAGGACATCGAGCGTTGTCTCGTCGCGCTGGGTTGAACGCGTAGCGCTTCGTCGCATTACAAAAAAAGCCCGCTCGAATTTCGAGCGGGCTTTTTTATATCGTACGGTGGTCGCGCAAACGCGTTTCAGAACAGCCGCAGCAATCCGTCGAGTCCGACATGATTGAACGCGACGCTCGCTGCTTCACGCACAACGGGTTTCGCGCGGAACGCGACGGACAGGCCCGCCGCCGCCATCATCTTCAGATCGTTCGAGCCGTCGCCCATTGCGATCGCGCGCGTCGGTTCGATGCCGAGCTTGTCGCACGCTTCGCGCAGCGTACGCGCCTTCACGTCGGCGTTGACGATCTCGCCGAGCACGCGGCCAGTCAGCTTGCCGTCGACGATTTCCAGCGTGTTGGCGCGCGTGAAATCGAGTCCGAGACGCGCCTGAAGCTTTTCGGTGAAGAACGTGAAGCCGCCCGACACCAGCAGCGTCTTCATGCCCGCCGCCTTCGCGCCCGCCAGCATCTTCTCTGCGCCCGGCGATAGTTGCAGACGCTGCTCGTAGACCTTTTCGAGCGCGCTGGCGTCGAGGCCCTTCAGCAGCGCGACGCGGCGCGTCAGGCTCTCGTTGAAATCCTTGATCTCGCCGCGCATCGACGCTTCCGTGATCGCCGCGACTTCCGCCTTCAGCCCGCAAAAGTCGGCGATTTCGTCGATACATTCGATCGTGATCAGCGTCGAATCCATGTCCATCGCGACGAGGCCGAAGTCCGTCAGACGACGGCCCGCTTCGACGAACGCGTAGTCGAGTTCGTGCGTACCGCAGTAGACGTCGAGGTCGGGGCGCTGCCCGACGTCGGCGCTGTCGATGCGCACGGCGCACGGATCGATCGCGGACAGCTTAGCGCCGCGCGACAGTGCCAGCAGCGGCTTGTGATGTTCGGCGGCAATCGGGGTGAGGCTTTGGATGACGAGATTCATGTCGACGCGGGAAGTGAGCAGCTAGTCAGGACGTCGCGGCAGGACGGCACGGGAAATCCGGCTATTGTAACGGTTCGGCGCGGGCCGCCCGCACGGGCTGAAACGCGTGGCGGCATGGTTCATACTGACGGCTCAAAACAATCCGCCCGATGCGTCGATAACCAGCCGCATCGCCGGCGAAGACAAAACCCGGAGACACCCATGACCCCGTCCCACGAGGCCGGCATCGCCCGCGATTTCGATCTGCGGCATCTCGATGCGTCGTTTCACGCGGACCCGTATCCCGTCTATCACGCGCTGCGCACGCACGAGCCCGTCAAGCGCATGCCGGACGGCTCGCTTTTTCTGACGCGTTATCGCGACGTGCAGGCCGTCTATCGCGATCCGAAGACATTCAGCTCCGACAAGAAAGTCGAGTTCGCACCGAAGTACGGCGCGACGCCGCTGTTCGAGCATCACACGACCAGTCTCGTGTTCAACGATCCGCCGCTGCACACGCGCGTGCGCAAGCTGATCGCGGGTGCGCTGACGGCGCGCGCGATCGCCGCGATGGAAAGCGGGCTCGTGCATCTCGTCGACGGCTTGCTCGATCGTGCGGCCGCGCGCCGCGAGATCGACCTGATCGGCGATTTCGCGGCGGCGATTCCCGTCGAAGTGATCGGCAATCTGCTCGACGTGCCGCACGACGAACGCGAGCCGTTGCGCGACTGGTCGCTGGCGATTCTCGGCGCGCTCGAACCTTCGCTGACGCCGGCGCAGCACGAGCGCGGCAATCGCGCGGTGACGGAGTTCGTTGCGTATCTGAAGGATCTCGTCGCGCGACGCCGCGCGGCGCCGGGCGATCCGCAACACGACGTGCTCACGCGCCTGATTCAGGGCGAGGCGGGTGGCGAGCAGTTGTCCGAAGTCGAACTGCTGCAGAACTGCATCTTCATCCTGAACGCCGGTCACGAAACGACGACCAATCTGATCGGCAACGGTCTCGTCACGCTGAGCGTCTGGACGGAAGAACGCGCGGCCTTGCTGCGCGAGCCGGAACTGATCGACAGCGCCATCGAGGAATGCCTGCGTTTCGAAAGTTCGAACCAGCTCGGCAACCGGATGACGATGCTCGATACCGAGATCGGCGGCGTGCCGGTGACGGCGGGCACGCCCGTGACGCTGTGCATCGGCGCGGCGAATCGCGATCCCGAGCAGTTCGCCGATCCCGACCGCTTCGATATCCGCCGTACGCCGAACCGGCATCTCGCGTTCGGCTTCGGCATTCATCAATGCGCGGGACTGTCGCTTGCGCGGCTCGAAGCGCGGATCGCGATCGGGCGTTTCGTGCGGCGCTTTCCGTCGTACAGAATCAGCGGCGAGCCGACGCGCGGCGGCCGTGTGCGTTTTCGCGGTTATGCCGCGGTGCCTTGCCTGGTCGAATGAGCGGGCGAATGAAGCGCATGTCACTGTTCCGGCGTCCGTAGCTTTTTCCGCCTCGACGCAAGTCTTACAGCGAGATTGCGCCGTGCCGCTGCGTGCTGTGCCGCGTGTTGCATCCGCAGCGCGCGTGGCGGCGTGCCCGAATGCTGGGCACGCTTGCTGCTTCGCTAGGAGTTCAACTTCCGGGAGCGCGCGATGGCTCATATGATCTGGAAAGGCGCGATCAGCTTCGGTCTCGTCCATGTGCCCGTACAACTTTATCCGGCGACGAAGTCGGAGAAAGTCGGTTTCAATCTGCTCGACAAACGCTCGATCGATCCCATCGGTTATCGGCAGATCAACAAGCGCACGGGCAAGGAAGTGACGCGCGAAAACATCGTGCGCGGCTACGAGTACGAGAAGGACAAATACGTCGTGCTGACGGACGAAGAGATTCGCGCGGCGAATCCCGAATCGACGCAGACGATCGACATCATCGCGTTCGTCGAAGCGCCCGAAATTCCGTTTCTCTATCTCGACACCCCGTATTACCTGACGCCCGATCGCAAGGGCGAGAAGGTCTACGCGTTGCTGCGCGACGCAATGAAGGCGACGGGCAAGATCGGCGTCGCGAACGTCGTGATGCACAACAAGCAGCATCTGGCCGCGCTGATTCCCGTCGGGCCGATGCTCGCGCTCAACACGCTGCGCTGGGCAGCCGAAGTGCGTCCCTTCGACGAATTCAAGCTGCCCGACGAAAGCGCGAAGAAGTCGGGCGTGACGGCGCGCGAACTGGACATGGCGAAAAAGCTGATCGGCGACATGAGCGACAAGTGGGATCCCGCCGACTACAAGGACACGTTCCGCGACGACATCCTCGCGCTCGTCGACAGGAAGGTGCAGGCGGGCATGACGGAAGAGGTGATGGATATCGAAACGCCGCGCGAAGCGCGTCCATCTGCGGATATTCTTGATCTGTCCGATCTGCTCAAACGCAGCCTCGGACGCGGCGGCGGCAAGGGCAAACCTGCGGCGCGCGCCGCGGCACGCGACGAAGCCGACACAGAGGAAGCCGCGCCTGCAAAACCGCGCGCGGCAGCGAAGAAGACCACACGACGCTCGACAGGAACGACCGCGCGCAAGAGCACGACGACTGCGGCGCGCAAACGTCGCGCGGCGTGAGGTCCGCGCGCCGTTGACGCACGCCACGTCGCCTGCCGCACAACAGGAAGCGCATATCGATCATGACCGACAAGCTCGAGACCTATCAGCGCAAGCGCCGCTTCAATGAAACGCCGGAGCCGTCGGGTGTCGCCGGACGCGCAAAGAGCACGAAGCGCGCAACGTCCGCGAAGGCCCCGGCACGGAAGACGGCGAAGCAGCACGAGTTGTCGTTCGTGATTCAGGAACACGACGCACGACGCCTGCACTACGACTTCCGTCTCGAACTCGACGGCACGTTGAAATCGTGGGCCGTGCCGAAGGGACCGAGCCTCGACCCGTCCGTCAAACGGCTCGCCGTGCATGTCGAAGATCACCCGATCGAATACGGCTCGTTCGAAGGCGACATCCCCGAGGGCAATTACGGCGCGGGGTCGGTGATCGTCTGGGATCGTGGCACGTGGGAACCCGTGGGCGGCGAAGCGGGCGGACGTGAAGCGTACCAGGCGGGCAAGCTCAAGTTCCATCTGAACGGCCACAAGCTGCACGGCGGCTGGACGCTCGTGCGCAGTCACATGCGCGGCAGCGGCGACAAGGAGCAGTGGCTCCTCATCAAGGAGCGCGACGACGAAGCGCGAAGCGAAGCCGACTATGACGTACTCGAAGCGCGGCAAGGCAGCGTGCTGTCGGATGCGCCGGGCGCGCGCGGCGGAATGAATGGTGCGTATGGTGCGGATGGCGCAGGCAAAGCGGTAGCAGGCAAGACCAAAGAGGAACGCGCGAACGCGTCGGTGAAGGCGTCGAAGGCTGCTTCGTCGCGCAAAGCCAAAGGCACGCCCGACGACCGTCCCGACATCGTCGCGACGCGCAACGCGCAATCGCTGCGCGAACTGGCTGAACATCCGTCGATCGAAGGCGCCGTCGAGGCGAAGTTGCCCGCCGCGCTCAAGCCGCAACTGGCGACGCTCGTCGACAGCGCGCCCGCCAGCGACGACTGGCTCTACGAAATCAAGTTCGACGGCTATCGCGTGCTGGCGCGCATCGATCGCACGTCGAAGGAACCCGTGAAGATTTTCACGCGCGCGGGCAACGACTGGAGCGCGAAGTTCAGCAAGCAGGTCAAGGCGATCGCGAACGTCGGCGTCGACAGCGCGTGGCTCGATGGCGAAGCCGTGGTGCTCGACAGCAACGGCGTGCCGAATTTCCAGGCGCTGCAAAACGCTTTCGACGCGAACCGTCCGCAAGACATGACGCTGTATCTGTTCGACTTGCCTTATCTGAACGGCTACGACCTGCGCGGTGTGCCGCTCGAGCAGCGTCGCGCGATTCTGCGCGCGCTGCTCGAAACCGTCGGCGACGATTCACTGCGCTTTTCGTCGGACTTCGGTTTCGATGCCGATCAGTTGCTGAAGAGCGCGTGTGACATGCAGCTCGAAGGCATCATCGGCAAGCGGCGCGACAGCCTTTATGTGTCGGGCCGCTCGCCCGCGTGGATCAAGCTCAAGTGCAGGCGTCGTCAGGAGTTCGTGATCGGCGGGTATTCGGAGCCGGCGGGCAGCCGCGAAGCGTTCGGCGCTTTGCTGCTCGGCGTGTACGACACGAAGGGCAAGCTGCAATACGCGGGACGCGTCGGCACCGGTTTCGACGCGACCAAACTGCGCTCGATCAAGAAGGCACTCGACGCGCGCGAAACGGCGACGATGCCGTTCGCGAGCGAACCGCGCGAACGAAGCCGCACGCCCGTACATTGGGTGAAGCCGGAACTCGTCGCCGAATGCAACTTCGCGGAATGGACGAGCGACGGCGTCGTGCGGCAGGCGTCGTTCGTCAGCTTGCGCAGCGACAAGCCCGCGAAGCAGATCGTCCACGAAGCGCCGCAAAAGGGGGATGACGTGCAGCACATCATGGAAGAATCGGGAGCCGGTCCGGCGAAGAAAAAGCGTGTGTCGAAGTCGAAGACGGCGGAGGTTCAGGCTAAGGCTCAGCCGCAGGCCGAACCGAAGGCAACTTCAAAGGCCAGATCCAGCAAGGCGGGCACGGCGACCGTTTCCGGCGTTCGCATCTCGCATCCCGATCGCGTGATCGACAAGAGCACGGGCGCGAGCAAGCTCGAACTCGCCGAATACTACGCCTCGGTGGCATCGTGGATGCTGCCGTTTCTGAAGGACCGGCCTGTCGCGCTGGTGCGCGCGCCGGAGGATATCGGCGGCGAACTGTTCTTTCAGAAGCACAGCCAGAAGCTCGCGATTCCGAATATCACGCAGCATCCGGGACTGGACCCCGATCATCCGCCGCTGCTGACGATCGAGAGCGAAGCGGCGCTCGTCGGCGCGGCGCAGATGGGCACGATCGAACTGCATACATGGAACGCGGTGGCCGCGAACATCGAGAAGCCGGACCGCATGGTGTTCGATCTCGACCCGGACCCGGCGCTCGGCTGGAAGCGGATGATCGAAGCGGCGCAACTCACGCGCGAACTGCTCGACGAACTCGGCCTCGCGTCGTTCTGCAAGACGAGCGGCGGCAAGGGGCTGCATGTCGTCGTGCCGATCGCGAAACAACTGGGCTGGGACGAAGTGAAGGCGTTCTCGCAGGCCGTCGCGCAGCACATGGCGACCGCGCTGCCGAAGCACTTCGCCGCGAAGATGGGCGCGCAGAATCGCAAGGGCAAGATTTTCGTCGACTATCTGCGCAACGGTCGTGGATCAAGCACCGTCTGCGCGTATTCGCTGCGCGCGCGGCCTGGGCTGGGCGTGTCGGTGCCGCTGGCATGGGACGAAGTGCCCGGCACGACGGCGGGCGATCAATGGAACATCGCCAACGTGCATGAGCGGCTCGATGCGCTGAAAAGCGATCCGTGGGCCGATTACGCGAAGACGAAGCAGCGCATCACGGCCGCGATGCGGCGCAGGCTCGATACGGCGGAACACGATTGAGACTTCGCGCATCGGCAGATGGGCAAAGTGCGGGATGCGCGAGCGTCATCGCATGCAATTGAGGGAGAGCATCATGAAGACATCGCAGCAACACGCGACGGGCGACGAGCACGAAGAGTACGAAACCCGCCCCGAAGGCAACGACCAGTCGAACGTGCCGAAGCGTCCGTTCGGCGAAGAGGCCGCGCCGTTGCCACACGAATCGGATCAAAGCATGGAGTCGCAGCACGAGCATGAGCCGCGCGGCGTCGGCAAACAGGCGCACAGCGACCTCGAGCATGGGCTTGAGGATACCGACCGGCGCGGCGGCGGCGACTATCAGGAACGCACGCAGAACGATGAGCATGTCAACGAGAATTCCGCTGGAACGGGTGACAAGCGTCGTTGAGTGAGCGTCAAACTGTCTTGTTGTCCGTGTCCCAATACGGCGGGTCGCCGAAATGGGCGGCGAGAAAATCGATGAACGCGACGGTCTTCGGCGGCACGAACGCGCGCGACGGATACACCGCCCAGATCGCGACCGTTTCGGCGAGCGGATACGAATCGAGCACGCTGACCAGTTCGCCGCTGCGAAGATAAGGCGCGACGTCCCACGTCGATTTCAGCGCGATGCCGAAACCCGCGAGCAGGGCATCGCGTATCACTTCGCCGTTGTCGGTGGCGAGCCGCCCGCCGACGCGCACGCTGAGCGGCCCCGCGGGCGTGACGAACGACCAGTCGCGCTGATCGGCGAGGATCACGCACTCATGCTGCGCGAGATCGGACGGATGATGCAGCGTGCCGCGTTCGGCGAGATACGACGGCGCGCAGCAGATCACGCGCCGGTTCGCCGCGAGCCGCCGCGCGACGAGCGTCGAATCTTTCAGCGCGCCTAGCCGGATGCCGACATCGACGCCGGCATCGACGAGATCGACGATCGTGTCGGTGAGACGCAAATCGACGCTCACGCCCGGATAGCGACGCAGGAACGCCGCGATCACGGGCGACACATGCTGCCGGCCGAACGACGACGGCATCGACACGCGCAGCCGTCCCTGCGGCTCGGCCTGTCCGCGTCCGACCGACGCGCGCGCGGCCGCCGCCGCGTCGAGCAGCGTTTCAGCGCGCGCCATGAACACTTCGCCTTCCTGCGTGAGGCTGACGCGGCGCGTCGTCCGATGCAGCAGACGCGCGCCCAGCAGCTTTTCCAGATTCGCGATCCGCGCGCTCGCGACGGCGGGCGACAGTCCGAACTCGCGTCCCGCCGCCGATACGTTCGCCAGCAACGCCGCCCGCACGAACAGCGCGACGTCGAGCAGGTCGAGGCGGTCGCGTTCGCTCAATGCTGTCTGAAGAACCGTGTCCATCGATTATTTGGAAATTCCAGAAAATGTTTCAGCCATTACGCCGGTTTTCACAGCGTAAAGAATTTTCTACAGTTGAGTCAACGCGATCGGCGCGGTACTGACGAATCAGATGCTGCGCCGCTGTCCGCGAATTGCTCAGAAACCTCACACGAACCCAGGAGCCGTCATGAAAGCCATTGGACTGACCCGTTACCTTCCCATCGACGATCCCGAGTCGCTCGTCGACGTCGAACTCGACAAGCCGCAGCCGACGGGGCACGACATTCTCGTGAAGGTCGAGGCGATTTCCGTGAATCCGGTGGACTACAAGGTGCGCTCGCCGAAGGACACCGTTGAAAAGACGCCGCGCGTGCTGGGTTGGGACGCGTCGGGGACCGTCGAGGCTGTCGGGCCGGACGTGACGCTGTTCAAGGCGGGCGACCCCGTGTTCTATGCGGGCAGCATCACGCGCCCGGGCGCGAACAGCGAGTTTCATCTCGTCGATGAGCGGATCGTGGGCCGCAAGCCGGCGTCGCTCGATTTCACGCAGGCCGCTGCATTGCCGCTGACGGCGATCACCGCATGGGAGGCGCTGTTCGACCGGCTGGGCGTATCGCCGCAGGGCGGGGACGCGGGCAAGTCGGTGCTGATTATCGGCGGCGCGGGCGGCGTGAGTTCGATCGGCATTCAGCTGGCGAAGCAACTGGCGAAGCTGACGGTGATCGCGACGGCATCGCGGCCCGAATCGGCGAAGTGGGCGAAGGAGCTGGGCGCGGATCATATCGTCGATCATTTCGGCGACATGCCCGAGCAGTTGAAGGCGATCGGCTTCGAGCAGGTCGATTATGTGTTGATGTTCAATGACACCGATCGGCATTTTCCGGCGGCCGCTGCTGTGATCAAGCCGCAGGGCGGGATTGCCACGATCGTCGAGAATGCCCGACCCGTTCCGGTCGAGTTGTTGAAGGCGAAAAGCGCCGCGTTTCATTGGGAGTTCATGTTCACGCGGTCCATGTTCGGGACGCCCGATATGATCGAGCAGCATAAGCTGCTGACTGAAGTGGCGCGTCTTGTCGACGCTGGGACGTTGCGGACTACTGTTGGTGAGAGTCTCGGCAAGATCAATGCGGAGAATGTGCGGCGCGCGCACAAGATGCTTGAAGAAGGGCGCGCGATTGGGAAGCTGGTGTTGGCCGGGTTTTGATTTTTTTGTCTGCGACGATAGTCGCGATTCTGGCTTTTTGTTTTTGCTTTTTTGTTTTTTGTTTTTTGCTTTTTGTCTTTTGCTGGCATCCGCGGTTTCGTGTCGGTCTGCTAGTGTCGCCCCTGTGCGGGGCGGCACCTACTTTTCTTTGCAGCGGCAAAGAAAAGTAGGCAAAAGAAAGCCGCTCCAAACCTCCGGTGCCCGCCAGAATAACGCCACGGCACACGGTCTTTGAGCTGTCGCGCAGCGACGCCAACACTCCGTAGAAAGCCCGCAGTCAGGCGCGCGCGGCGCGAAAGATGACATCCACCTGGGGCACATTCTGTCGGCTTGTTTTTGTGTGTTTGCCGTCGGTCTGATTGCGGCGTTATGTGCTCCAGAGTGTGTGTGTGTTCGCGCCGTGCGCAGTTAACTGCGGGCTTTCTACGGAGTGTTGGCGTCGCTGCGCGACAGCTCAACTGCGGCATGCCGAAGCGCTATCCTGGCGGGCACCGGAGGTATAAAAGCGGCTTTCTTTTGCCTACTTTTCTTTGCCGCTGCAAAGAAAAGTAGGTGCCGCCCCGCACAGGGGCAACGCATGCAGCACGATACGAAATCGCGGAGGCCAGCGAAAAGAACCAGCCCATGACAAGCAGTACAAACACCCGCGCCACGACCCGCCGCTTGGCGTTAGACTTCAACTGAAACACGCAAAAAGACCGAAAAAAACCGCAGCGCGCAGCTGCCCAACAACGAGGTGACAGTATGAGCATCAGCGTCAAACTTCCCGCCGTTTCTGTTGTGGCTTCTCTCGCATGCGCAACGCTTGCGCTCGTCGCGCTGCCGGCGTTCGCGGCAACGCCGATCACGGTGACGTCGCAGGCCGCCACGGACGGCCCTATCCGCTATACCGTCAAGGTCACGTCGAAGCAGTTCGGCAACTCGCAGGAAACGCGCACCATCCGTTCCGGCGAATCCGATGACTTCACGTGGAAAACCGTGCCGCCCGGCGGCCCCGTCGCCGTCGATGGCGATTGTCCCGATATGTCCTCGCTGCCGCTCGACCCGAATGGCGCCATGATCCGTCAGACGCAGATCCGCTTCGCCCCCGTCGTCGCGAAAGACGGTACCGCGACCGTGCAGATGAACTTCCAGGCACAAACGCCGAAAGGCACCAAGACCGTGTCGAACAACGGCAAGTCGCTCAAATGTGCAAACTACGCGAGCGTGAGCCAGGTGCTGCGCTTCACGATGCCGACCAACGGCAGCACGAAGACCCTCACGTTGAGCGATGGCTCGCAGGTCGCGGTGTCGGCGAAACGGTAACGCATAGATCGCTTGCATGCGGCGTGCATGTCACACAGGTGACGCGCCGCATGCGTAAAGAATGGATTGACTGCGTCAGCTACGTCCCGGATGACGCTCGACCAGTCGCGACGCCAGAAACCGGTGCTCAGCCGAAAACAGCCGCCGGTACGTGAGCAGCACCGCGCCGACGGTTCCGAGCGCCGATGCCGCCGCGATCAGGAACATGATCACGATCTGATAACGCACGGCCTGCACGGGCGATTGCCCGGCGAGCACCTGGCCCGTCATCATCCCCGGCAGGCTGACGACGCCGACCACGGCCATCTGGTTGAGCGTCGGAGTCATGCCCGCGCGCACGGCCTGGCGCGCCGGTCCCTGCGCGGCTTCCCAGCGCGTCGCGCCGAGCGCGAGCGCCATGTCGACTCGATCGCGCCGCGCCGTCAGTTCCTCCGTCATCCGCTCGATGCCAAGCGATACGCCCGTCAGCGTGTTGCCGAGAATCATCCCGAGAATCGGAATCGCATATTGCGGCTCGTACCACGGACGAATGCGAATCACCAGGAACAATCCGACGGCAGCGACGAGCCACGCGCTCGCCCAGATCGACATGATGCTGTCCGCGCGCTGTCCCGCGTAGGTGCGCGTGCCGCGTCCCGCGCCCGCGAAGCCCGCGATCAGCGTCATCACGATCATCAGCGGCAGCACCACGTACCAGCGGTTGTACGCGAACACCCACGCGAGCACATAGCCGATCGCCAGCAGCTGGACGACGGTGCGCACGGCGGCCCACGCGAGCTTGCGTTCGAGATCGAGCTTCAGCGCTACCGACACCGCGCCGTTCACGACGATCAGCAGCGCTGCAATCGCCAAGTCCCATAGACTGAGGTTCTGCAGGCTCATCGCGTGTTCTCCGTGGCGTGCGCGGACGAGACGCGCTTCGGATCGTCCAGCACACCCGCACGCATCGTCAGATGGCGGTTGTTGACGCGTGCGGCCTGCGCGGGATCGTGCGAGACCCACAGCCACGCGCGCACCTGTGGCGCGGCATCGAACCACGCGCGCACGAGTCCTTCGATGGCAAGCGCCGATTCAGGATCGAGCGAACCCGTTGGTTCGTCGAGCAGCAGCACATCGGGTTCGAGTTGCAGCACGCGGATCAACGCGGCGATCTGCGCTTCGCCGCCCGACAATTCGCTCGCGAAGCGGTCGAGAAAATCGCTCGCACGGCCCGCCTGCGACGCAAGCGCCGCTGCACGGTCGCGATCGAAGCGCACATCGCGATATGCGTGCAGCGTATACGGATAGCGCAGATTGTCTTCGACGGTGCCGTCGAGCAGCGCGGGCCGCTGGCGGATATACGCGACATGGCGTCGAAAGCGCGGGATCGTTGCGCGCGCAATCCGTTTGCCGCGCCAAAGCACGTCGCCGCCTTCGAGCGGATCGAGCAGCGCAAGCGCGCGCATGAACACGCTCTTGCCTGAACCCGACGGACCGGTGATCGCGATGCGCTCGCCTGCATGAATGGCGATGCTCGCCGGATGCAGCAGCGTCTGACCGCGCGCCGCGTCGCGCCGCACGATGTCATGCGCCTCGACGAGGGGTGCGTCGTCGTTCATGTTTGTGTTCGCGTTGTGGGGCATGGCTTGTTGGATACTGTCGCAGCGCATCATCATAGCGAAGCGCGCACGCGGGCACACGACGTGCTGCGCAGACGAATGACGTAAGCATTCTCACCGGAGCCCTCATGGCTGTGCTGCATTCGGCTGGCATGACAATCGGCAAAACGATAGGCAAAATCCTCGCATGGCTTATCGCCGTGCTGCTGATTCTGATCGCGGTACTCGTGGTCTTCATTCTCACCTTCGACTGGAATCGCGCGCGGCCCTATGTGAACGAGAAGGTGAGCGAAGCGATCGGGCGTCCGTTTGCGATCGAGGGTGACCTCAAGGTCGGCTGGCGACATCCCGTCGGCGAAACGGGCTGGCATGCGTGGGTGCCGTGGCCGCGTTTCTCCGCGCAGAACATCACGATCGCGAACCCCGACTGGACCAAACAGAAGCACTTCGCGACGCTCGACGAGATCGACTTCCAGGTGAAAGTGCTGCCGCTGCTTGCGCACGACATCGTGATTCCCGCGATCAATCTGGTGAACCCGTCCGTCGATCTCGAACGTGTTCTCGACGGACGCAACAACTGGACGTTCAAGCTGAAGTCGTCCGCGCAGCCGTCCGAGTGGAAACTCGATCTGCACGACATCCAGTTGAACAAAGGGATGATCGCGCTCTCCGATCAGCAGAAAAAGATCGACATGCAGGCGGTCGTCGATACGCTCGGCCAGCCGATTCCCATCGGCGAAGCGATGAAGCAGCAGGAAGAGGCGTCGCGCAAATCGTCGGCGGAAGTGGTCGGGCGGCAGGGCGCGAAGCAGTTGACCGCGCAGGCGAAGGCGGCAGCGGCTTCCGAGGCGTCGGGTGCGTCTGAGGTGGCGCCGGGCTCGCCCGTCGCTTCGGGCGCGTCGGCACCCGCTGTGACGGCGGGCGCGGGGGCATCCACGGCTGTCGCCGCATCCGGCGCGCCTGCCAGTTCGACAGGCACAGCCGTCGCGCAGCGTCCAAACGCACCGCAATACGGCATCGGCTGGACCGTGAAAGGCACGTACAACCGCTCGCCCGTGTCGGGTAACGGCAAGCTCGGCGGCGTGCTCGCGTTGCAGGACATGTCGCGGCCATTCCCCGTGCAGGCTGACGTGAAAGCGGGCGATCTGCGCATCGCGCTGGTCGGCACCGTGACGGATCCCGCGCATCTGGCCGCCGTCGATCTGCGGCTCTGGCTGCAGGGCACGAGTCTCGATCATCTGTACGATCTGACGGGCATTACGCTGCCCGAGACGCCGCCGTACGCGACGGAAGGCCATCTGATCGGCAATTTCAAGCAGGGCGCGAGCGTGTTCCGCTATGAAAATTTTACAGGGCGCGTCGGCGGCAGCGATCTGAACGGCACGCTCGTGTATACGCAGCGCGCCACGCGTCCGTTGCTCGAAGGCACGCTTGTCTCGAACTTGTTGCAGTTCAAGGATCTCGCGCCGATCATCGGTGCAGACAGCAACGCGAGCAAGAAGAAGCGCGGCGACACCTCGCGTCAGCCGTCGAACAAGGCGCTGCCGACGGAAGAGTTCAAGACCGACCGATGGAAGGCGATCGATGCGAACGTGAAGTTCACGGGCCGCCGCATCATCAAGGATCCCGCGCTGCCGATCACCGATCTCTACACGCACGTCGTGATGACGGATGGCGTGCTGTCGCTGGAGCCGCTGAAATTCGGCGTCGCAGGCGGCTCGCTCGCGTCGAACATTCATCTGGACGGCAGCACGACGCCGCTCAAAGGCCGTTTCTCGACGGAAGCGCGCCATCTGAAACTCAAGCAGCTGATGCCGACGGCGAAGACGATGCAAAGCGCGCTCGGTGAAATCAACGGCGATGCAGCGCTGTCGGCGACGGGCAATTCGCCCGCGGCGCTCGCGGGCACGTCGAACGGCGAAGTGAAGCTGCTCATCACGGATGGCGCCGTCAGCCGCCTGCTGATGGAAGCGGCGGGCCTGAACGTCGCGAACGTCGTCTATGAAAAGCTGTTCGGCTCTCGCGACGTGCAGATCAATTGCGCGGCGGCCGACTTCGTCGTGACGAACGGCGTGCTCGATTCGCGCGTGTTCGCGCTCGATACGCAGGACGCCGTGATCAATGTCGACGGCACGGTGAACATGAAGGACGAATCGATGGATCTCGGCGTGCATCCGCATACCAAGGGTTTCCGCATTTTCACGCTGCGCTCGCCGCTGTACGTGAAAGGCACGTTCAAGGATCCGCACGTCGGCGTGAATGCGGCGGCGCTCGCGGTGCGCGGCGGCGCGATGGTCGGCCTCGGTCTGATCAATCCGTTCGCGGCGCTGATTCCTCTGATCGCGCCGAGCAACAACAAGCCGCTGCCGTGTCAGCAACTGATGGCCGCGATGCAGGCCGAACATCCGACAGCGCCGCCGCCGGGACAGCGCGAAAACGGCAAGGGCATCAAGGTGCCGGCCGGCACGCCGGGCGCATCGGAAGCTGCGCCGTCGAAGAAGCCGGCTGCGCCTGTGAACGGTGCATCGTTGCCGGGGCCCGCGCACGCGGCGGATTACAAGGGAAGCTGAACGACGAGCGAGGCGTTCTCAATCGAGTTGACGAAGCGCCTGAAAAAAACACCACGGCCGCGAACATTCGCGGCCGTGGTGTTTATGTGAACTGTGTGAAGGAATCGGCGGAATTCAGCGTAGCGAGCGCGGTGTCGCGTCGCCTGCCGCATCCCGGCGCACGCCGCGCCGCGTGCTGGCGGCCGTCCGCGTCGCACCGAACTCGGGCAGGATGCGCGCTCTCGCGCGGCTCGCGAACACCAGAAAACCGAAACCGTCCGCCTCGTACCAGTAGCCGCCGTTCTCCAGTCCGTCGAGTGGCTGCTCCAGCGCGTTCGCAATCGATTCGATGCAGCGCCTGCGCAATTCGGCGACGGCAGGATAGGGCGGATGTGCGCCGCGCACGCTGCATAGCAGGACATCGAGTCCCGGCAACACATGCGCGTACAGCACAGGCTCGTCCTGCGCGCGGGCGCGCGCAATCTTGGTGTCGAGCTGACCGAATGGCTTGAAGTGTCGCAGCACGGCGAGGAACGACTCGTCGCCGTCCACCTTCGCGCGCCTGCGCTTTTTCGGGAAGGACATAAAAACTCGCCTGAAAAAGAATTGCAAGAAACGCAGCGTCCTCATGCGACCACTCCCGGCTTCGCGCGCCGCACGTCGATCTTTTATAGCATACGAAAATGCCGGATACACGGTGATTCGTCTGTCTCACTCCATCGTCCGTGCGAATCAGGCCGAATCGCGTCGCCGTGCGCTTTCGCATCTCCTGTGCATCTGGTCTCAATAATAGACTCAGCCGCGCTGCGCGTGTTTCCGGACCCTTAAAAAAAGACATTTTTATGTGCGCCAGCACCTTCTTCGCGCGCATTGAAATATCCGTGGCGCCCGTCGATAATGGCCGCGTCCCAGTTGCGGCACGGTTTCGACGCATATTCCGCCAATGCGCTGAAGCGATGGACGCCGCACATGAGTGAAAATATCGATGGCGTTCGCCGCGCATCGACGCTACACGCGCTGCGCCCAGCGACGATGCATGCGCTCAGCTCATCATTGCGCGCACGCCCGTTCCACATGTCGGGAAAACGGCGCACGTCGCAATGGGCGTTCGTGCCGCACTGCGCCAGGCATCCATGAAACTGTTCACCAAAGGTCTATTGCTGATTGCGTTGCCGAGCGCCATCGAACTGGCGTTGCTCGGCGTCGTCTTCGACATGCAGGCGCAGACGACAGCCGCCGTCGAGCGCTCGTCGGACAGCAAGCAGACGCTCTATCAGGCGACCGCGCTCGAAAACCCCGTGCTGCGGCAGGTGGCGCGCGTGCGCACGGGTATCGCAGCAGGCGACCCGTCGTTCATGGAGCGTCATGCGGCGTGGGTCGATATCGGCGACCGGCTCGGGCGTCTGGAACAGGCCGTCGCCGATACGCCCGATCAGGCCGCGCGCGTGCAGGGCATGCGCGACGCCATCGACAGTTATCGGCAGCAGGCGCTGTCCGTCGCGCAATCGCTGCGCACGGGCGCGACGATGAAGCCGTTCGCCACGCTCGAAGGCGGCGAACTGCCCGCGCAGGTGGTGCGTTTTCGCGAGCAGTTGCATACGTTCATCGACGAAGCATCGCGGCTCGAAGGCGAGCGCAACGCGTCGCTCGCGCATCAGCGCCAGCGCCAGCAATATACGCTGGTGGGTGCCGTGATCGGCTCCATGCTGCTGTGGGCGGGCACCGCGTTCGCGTTCGCGCGCGGCATCGGCCGGCGGCTCGACGTGCTCGCGGACAATGCGCAGCGGCTCGCCGACGGGCAGTCGTTGTCGAAACCGCTGGCGGGCAACGACGAAATCGCCGCACTCGATGCCGCGCTGCATCGAACCAGCGGGCTGTTGCGCGTCGCGGAACAGAATCAGGCTGCGCTGAAGGTCTCGCTGCAGGCGCGCGCGGCCGAACTCGCGGGCGTCAACGAAACGCTGCGTCAGGAGACGCAGGACAACGAGATGTTCATCTACAGCGTGTCGCACGATCTGCGCTCGCCGCTCGTGAACATGCAGGGTTTTTCGAAGGAACTGCAGGTTTCGTGCGACGAACTGCGCGCGACCGTCGTCGAAGCCCGCTTGCCCGAGGACGAATACAAACGGCTCGCGCATGTGCTCGACGGCGACGTGCAGGAGTCGCTGCGTTTCGTGCGCTCGTCGGTGACGCGCGCGGCGGCCATCATCGAAGCGCTGTTGCGCATTTCGCGCGCGGGGCGGCTCGAATATCAATGGCAGCGCGTGAGCGTCGGGCGCGCGGTCGCACGTGCCGTCGATACGCTGCAAAAGCATATCGACGAGCGCCGTGCCGTCGTCGTCGTGCGCGAACTGCCGACCGCGTGGGGCGATCCGTCCGCGATCGAGCAGGTGTTCAGCCAGTTGCTGTCGAACGCGATCAATTTCCTCGATCCGTCGCGGCCGGGGCGCATCGAAATCGGCGCACTGGACGGACAGCAGGACGACGGCGCGCAGGCCGCCGCGCCACGAACGCGCACCTACTTTGTGCGCGACAATGGCCTGGGCATTCCGGCCGCGTATATGTCGAAAGTATTTCGCGCGTTCCAGCGGCTGCATGGCGACGTCGCGCAAGGCGAAGGCGTCGGCCTCGCGCTCGTGCGCCGCACCGTCGAACGTCATGGCGGGCGCGTGTGGGTCGAATCGGCGGAGGGCGCGGGCTCGACGTTTTTCGTCACGCTGCCCGATCATCCGCTGCGACGTTGATGCGCACATGAAGTCGTGCTGCGCGCATGTGCCAGCGCAAAAGAAGCCGTAAGCCAACACCCGCATAATATCGGGCAGTGAGTCGTACCATTGGACGCGATCGCACGGCGCGGTCGCGGACAACTCGCAACGCATAACGCAGGTACAACGCAAGAGCGCTGGAGGGAACATGTCAAACGGGGAAGCGGTCGGCAAGTCGGTCGGCATCGTGCTGGTCGAGGACGACGACGGGCACGCGACGCTCGTAGAACGCAATCTGCGGCGCGCGGGCATTTCGAACGGGTTCGTGCGTTTTTCCGATGGCCAGGAAGCGCTCGACTACTTCTTCGGCGAGCCGCGCGCGAGCGATCGCGAAAGCGGCCGGCCGTCGCGCGACCAGCTGGCGAATTACGTCGTGCTGCTGGATCTGAAGATGCCGCGCGTCGACGGCTTCGAGGTGCTGCGGCGGCTGAAGGAATCGCCGTCGACGGCCTCGATGCCCGTCATCGTGCTTACGACGACCGACGATCCGCGCGAAATCGAGCGCTGTTATGAACTCGGTTGCAACGTCTACATCACGAAGCCGGTCGAATACGATGCGTTTATCGAGGCTGTGCGGCGGCTGGGTTTTTTCCTGCAGGTTGTGAAGCTGCCGCCGGGGCAGCGCTATGCGTCGGCCTGACGTGCCAAAGCGCGGCCGTCGCGCTCGCAGGGCCTTCGTTGCACCGCTGAAGTCCTCGTCCGTTCCATTGATCTGAATCATCTGGCATGACAGAACACGTATCCACGCCACCCGCAGCTCTCGTGCTCGTCGTCGACGACGACGAAGGCATCTTGCGCCTCGCGCGCAAGTCGCTCGAACGCGCCGGCTGCCGGGTCGAACTGAGCAGCAGCGTCGAGGCTGCGCATCGGTCGATCGTCGCGAATCCGCCCGATCTGATCGTGCTCGACTACCAGCTCGACGGCGCGGAGACGGGGCTCGATTTTTTCCGGCGTCTGCGCGGCGAAGGCGTGCGTATTCCGGCGATTCTCGTCACCGGCTTCACCGACGAATCGCGTGTGATCGAAGCCTTGCGCTCGGGCGTGTCCGACGTCGTGCCGAAAGCAGGCGACTATCTCGACTATCTGCCCGAAGCTGTCGAACGCGTGCTGTCGCAGATGCGGCTGCAGCGTGAATCGGCGGAAGCGCTGCTGCTGCGCGAACGCGAAGCGCATTACCGGATGCTGTCGGAAGCGCTGCCGCACCTCGTGTTCACGTGCAACGTGAATGGCGATTGCGATTTCGTCTCGAAGCAGTGGGTCGAATACACGGGGCTGGACGGTCCGAACGCGTTGGGTCTCGCGTGGCTCGACGCCGTGCATCCCGACGATCGCGAGGCGACGCGGCGCAACGTGCTCAAAACGGTGCGCGGCGACGGCAGCGACTATCGCAGCGAATTCCGTATCCGCCGACGCGACGGCGCGTATCGCTGGTTCGATGTACGCATCGCCGCGGTGCGCGACGCGGGCGGCGTCATCAGCAAATGGTTCGGCAGTTGCACCGACATCCATTCGCAACGCGAAGCCATCGAAGAGCGCGAGCGCCTGCTCGCCTCCGAACAGGCCGCACGGCAGACGGCGGAAGAGGCGAACCGCGCGAAGGACCGTTTCCTCGCGATGCTGTCGCACGAATTGCGCACGCCGCTCACGCCCGTGCTGGCGGGCGCGCGCATGCTCGAAATCATGCCGGACCTGCCGGACCCTGTGCGCGCGGGCGTTGTGATGATCCGCCGTAACGTCGAACTGGAAGCGCGGCTGATCGACGATCTGCTCGATCTCACGCGGGTGGCGAACGGCAAGCTGCGGCTGTCGCTGGAAACAGTGGACGTGCACGACGTGATCGAGAGCGTGCTCGAACTGTTCCGCAGCGAAATCCAGACGAAGCAGCAGGACGTGCACGTCGACAAGAGCGCGCACCATCATTTCGTGCTGGCCGATCGCGCGCGGCTGCAGCAGATGCTGTGGAACCTCATCCGCAACGCCGCGAAGTTCACGCCGGACGGCGGCCACATCTACGTGCGCACGCGCGATGAACGGATGCAGGTGCAGATTTCGATCGAAGATACGGGTGTGGGTATCGAGCCGGAGCAGATCGGCAAGCTCTTCAATGCATTCGAGCAGGGCAGCCAGAACATGTCGCGGCAGTTCGGCGGCCTGGGTCTCGGACTCGCGATCACGAAAGCGCTCACCGACGCGCACGGCGGCACCGTGACGGCGCAAAGCCCTGGCGCACATTGCGGCGCGACCTTCACGATCACGCTGCCCACGGCAGCCGAGCCCGTCGCCGAGCCCGTCGCGCCCGTCGCCGCGAATGTGCAGTCGGCGGGCGGCCTGACGATCCTGCTGATCGAAGACCACGCCGACACGGCCGAAGTGATGGCGACGCTGATGCGTGCGCTCGGCCATGAAGTGACCGTCGTCGGACGCGTAGCCGACGCGCTGGCCGCGACGCAGAGCGCCGAATTCGACCTGATCGTCAGCGACGTGGGCTTGCCCGACGGCACGGGCCTCGATTTCATCAGGGTGTTCCGCGAAACCGACGATGCGCCCGCCGTCGCGCTGACGGGCTTCGGCAGCGACGAGGACATCCGGCGCTGTCTCGAAGCCGGCTTCACGTCGCATCTGACCAAGCCTGTCAATTTTTCACAGCTGGAGCAGGTGATCGAGGGCGCCGCGGTCGTGAAGCTGCAGAAGGGTTCGGACGAAGCAAGAACGGGTTAGCGGCACGCGTTGGTTCGTCACGGCTGCAAACGGCAAGGGCCTGTCATGCGACAGGCCCTTGTGTCTTTCATCGAGCGGCAACGCGAGCGTGCCGCTTCAGATACGCCGTCAGACGCGCGGCGAATTTTTCAACGAATCGCGGATTTCACGCAGCAGCAGCACGTCTTCCGGCGTGGGCGGCGGCGCGGCCGGTTCGGCGGCTGCGGGCGCGCGCAGCTTGTTGATGAACTTGACCATCATGAAGATGATGAAGGCGAGGATCACAAAGTTGATCGCGACCGTGATGAACGAGCCATAGCCGAATGCGGCGACGCCCGCCGTTTGCAGGTCTTTGTAGGAATCGGGGTTGCCCTTGAAGTTGGCAGGTATGTGTCCAAGCAGGACGAACTTGTTGGAGAAATCGAGGCCGCCCGTCGCCACGCCGACAACAGGCATGATCAGATCCTTCACGACCGAGTTGACGATCGTCGAGAACGCGCCGCCGATGATCACACCGACTGCGAGGTCCATCACGTTGCCTTTGAGGGCAAATTCCTTGAATTCCTTGACTAGGCTCATCGGGCAGTTCTCCTTGAAGTCGATGGCGACATGATAGCCAACGATCGGCGCAGCGTGAAATGATTTAGCGCCCGATCGAAACGAACGGAGGAAATGGCCCGCTCGTTTGGCAGATATGTCGCAGAAGTGACGAAGAACCGTCGGTGTTTGCAAGCGCCGGGCCTGCAGTGCACAACGGATGAAGCCGCTCAGATTTGCGCGGCCCGCGCCTGTTCGATATGCGCGGCGAACGTGACGGGATCGGTATTCGTCCCGCATAGCAGCACGCCGACGCGCTTGCCTTGAAGTTGCTCACGCAAGGGGCCGAGCAGGGCAGCTGTGGCCGCCGCGCAGGCGGGCTCGACGGCGAGCTTGAGTTGCGTGAACAGCGTGAGCATCGCGGCGCGCAACGCGTCGTCTGTGATAGTCACAAGACGGTCCATATGACGGCGGCACAGCTCGTAGCTGTATTGCTCGGTGTGCGGCGCCATCAGCGAATCGGCGATCGAATGCATGTGGCTCATCTTGACCGTGTGATTCGCGTCGAAGCTGCGGTTCATCACGTCCGCGCCTTCCGGCTCGACGCCGTACACACGAACGCGCGGATTGGCGAGGCGCAGCGCCGTCGAAATGCCCGCCGCGAGTCCGCCGCCGCCGATGGGCACGATCACGGCATCGAGATCGGGCGTCTGCGTCGCCCATTCGTAGCCGAGCGTCGCGGTGCCGAGCACCGTGCGGTAACCGTTGAACGGATGCACGAAATAGCGGCCTTCCTCGGCCTCGATACGTCGCACGATCTCGAACGCTTCGTTCACGTTGTCCGCCATCACGACTTCCGCGCGGTACTGGCGGCACAACGCGATGCGCGCGGGATTCGCCGCGTGCATCACGACGACCTTCGCGCTGATGCCCGTGCGCATCGCCGCATACGCGACGGCCACGGCATGATTGCCGCCCGACACGCAGGTCACGCCCGCGTTGCGTTGGGACTGATCGAGCGCCAGCAGATTCGTGAACGCGCCGCGCGCCTTGAAACTGCCGCCTGCCTGCAGCAGCTCGAACTTGAAGTTGACGAGCGTGCCTTCGAGCGTCGGAAAATCCATCCGGTCGAATACAGGCGTTCGCACGACCCACGGCGTCAACGCGAAGTGCTGCGAGGCGATATCGTCGAGTGTCGGTATCGGCTCGCCGTCGATCGTGCGGTCGGTGTGCTGCGGCGTGGCAGTGGACATGGCGTGCGTACTCGTAGGTGGGTGAGGTCCGCGTTCTTATGCCGTGTTGTTGTGCTTGTTTTTCTTTTGACTGCTTCGATCAATGCGCGTGCGCGTCGACCGACATGCTGTGAATGAATTTTTCGAGGAACCGTTCGCACTGCGCGAGCTGATCGAGCGAGACGAACTCGTTCGCCTTGTGCGCCTGCTGGATGTCGCCGGGACCGCACACGATGCTCGGGATGCCCGCCAGCGAGAACAGACCCGCTTCCGTGCCGTACGCGACCTTGCGCTTGTCCTGATCCGCCGTGAGCGCGCGCACCAGTTGCGTGATGGCTGCCTGTTCCGTCGCGTCGAGCCCCGGCGCGGCGGCGATCTTCGTGATCTCGATCGCGGCCGCTTCGTGCTCGCGCTTCATTTTCGGCAACAGCGTTTCGCGCGCGTACTGGTCGATGCGCGCGAAGATCGGCTCGGGGTCGAGCGTCGGCAGATTGCGAAACTCGAATTCGAAGCTGCATTCGGCGGGCACCGTGTTGATCGCGTTGCCGCCCTTGATCGTGCTGGTCTGCGCGGTCGTGAACGGCACGTCGTAGAGCTGATCGAACGGACCTTGCTCGCGGAACTGGTCGGCCATGTCGCGGATGAAGCAGATCAGGCGCGCCGCGTATTCGATCGCGTTCAAGCCCTTCGGCGTGAGCGACGAATGCGCCGCGAAGCCGCGCACGCAGCACTGATACGCGTTGAT
Source organism: Paraburkholderia sabiae (assembly GCF_030412785.1). Classification (NCBI taxonomy): domain Bacteria; kingdom Pseudomonadati; phylum Pseudomonadota; class Betaproteobacteria; order Burkholderiales; family Burkholderiaceae; genus Paraburkholderia; species Paraburkholderia sabiae. The sequence continues at coordinate 4,897,287 of NZ_CP125295.1, read as the reverse complement.
GCCCTTGTGCGCGATGATGGGCCGCATGCTGGTCGGTTCGCCGACGATGCAGCCGTCCGGCTTGATGCCGCGCTTCATCAGATCGGCGATCATCAGCGGCGCGCCGACGCAGCCCACTTCTTCGTCGAACGAGAACGCAAGGTGGATTGGCCTGGCGAGTTTCGTCTGCTGCATTTGCGGCACGAGTGTCAGCGCCGCGCCGATGAAGCCCTTCATGTCGCACGTGCCGCGTCCGTAGAGCTTGTCGCCGCGCACTTCCGGCTTGAACGGATCGCTGTCCCATTTCTGGCCGTCGACGGGCACGACATCCGTGTGGCCCGACAGCACGATTCCGCCATTCGTCTCGCCGTCATGCGCCGGAATGGTCGCGAAAAGATTCGACCATTTGCCGCTTTCGTCGTGTGTGAGCGTCGCTTCGATGCCTTGCTCGCGCAGCGAATCGCGCACCGTTTCGATCAGACCGAGGTTCGGATTGCGGCTGACCGTGTCCATCGACACGAGGCGCGTGACCCAGGGAAGCGAGGCGGGAGAGGAAGCGTTGGCGGAAGCGGCGGAAGAGGTGGACGTTTGTGCGGACAGCGCTTTGTCAGCGACCTGTGACATGACTTGAGCTCCAGCTTGGGTGTCTTTCGATCATACCCAAAAAACGCTTAACTAGCCAAAGCTCATAACTTCAGTCGCTTGCGGGACGGGGCTTTGCGCGACGCAGCAATTCGTGTGTGTGCGTAGGCAAACGTTGCAATCGATTTTGCTGACGGGTCAGGATCGTGGGTGACCGGTTGTGAGCAACGCGAGCAATGCGCGCTCGTAAATCCCGTAGACGGGTGCGATGGAAGCGAGTTCGATGCGTTCGTCCGCTGCGTGAATGCCCACGCACTGCACGCCGAAGCCGCACAGCGCGGGAATGCCGAGCGACGCGAGGTAATTGCCGATGTTCGACGGCCCGGCGACGACACGCGGCAGGTCCACGCCGAGTTCGTTGCGTGCTGCTTGATACAGCGCATGCGCCATTGGATTCGCTTCCGGCACGCGATACGCAGGCCAGCCCGTAATCCATTCGATCGACGTTGCGAGCGAAGCGTCGTAATGCGCGTCGTGTTCGCGAACCGTGTCTTCGATTACGCGTTGCGCGTGCGCTGCATCGAAGTGCGGCGTGAGCCGGCAATCGATATCGAGTTCGCAGCGGTCGGGCACGCGCGTGAAGGTTCCGTCGCCCGAACGGATGCCTGTAACGGTGAGTTGAGCGGGGCGTCCGAAGTCTTCATCGGCGTCGAGCGCGAGATCGTTCAATGCAGCGGCGAGTTGCGCGCCGCGTATCGCCGCGTTGAGACCACGCGTGCTGCTCGCGCCCGAGTGCGCCGCGACGCCGCGCACGACGAGCTTCGCGCGAATGAATCCGCGCGCGCCGACCACGATGCGGTCGCTGCCCGGATAGCCGATGAATACGCCGTCAGGTCTGGGCGCATGCACTGAATCGAAGAACGCGCGCGCTCCGCCGAAACGGCCCGTATGCTCGTCGAGATCGAACAGCACGCCGAGCGTGCCCGAGAACGCATCGGTACGCCGTGCGAATGCGGCGGCGAGATGCGCGAAGATCGCGACGGCCGCTTTGCTGTCCGCGCTGCCACGTCCGTAGAGCCAGCCGTCTGCAACGTGCGCGCTCAGTGGCGGAAAAGTCCACGTCGATTCGTCTCCGAAACCGGCAGTGTCGAGCGTCGCATCGAGCACATAGTGCGGGCCTTCTTGCGAGCCGCGTATTTCCGCGTAAAGCGCGAGCGGTTCGCCTTCTTCCGAAACGAGACGACGCGCGCCAACGCCGCGTTCGACGAGCCATGCTTCGACACATTCGAGCACGGGCAAGCACGCATCGATGCCGCCACGGCTCGGCACACGGACAAGCGCCGTCAACAGTTCGACGATGGATGCCGTGTCGACCGCGCCCGTCATGTGTCTAGCGCGACGACGCGACGCGCTGATCCGCCGCGCCCTTCGACGGCGTACCGAGCGCGCGCAGCGTCTCCTTCACGGTCGAAACGCGCACCGTGAAATCGGGGCTGCGCGTTTCGATGCGCAGCTTGTCCTGGCCCGCGAGCTTGATGTGCTTGTGCTTCTGAACCATTTCGATGATCCGCATCGCGTCGACAGGCGGATTCGGAACGAACTGCAGCGCGATGACGGCTTCGCCCGCGTCGATCTTCGAAATACCGAGCGGTTTCGCGGCGAGGCGCAACCGGTGCGTTTCGACGAGCGCATGCGCCTGCGGCGGCATCTTGCCGAAGCGGTCGATCAGCTCTTCCTGAATGCCGTCGATCGAATCGTTGTGCTCGCAGTTGGCGAGGCGCTTGTACAGCGACAGACGCTCCTGCACGTCGCCGCAATAGTCGGCGGGAAGAATGGCGGGCGTGTGCAGGTTGATTTCTGTCGTGGCCGCCAGAGGCGCCGTGAGATCCGGCTCCTTGCCGTTCTTCAGCGCCTTCACCGCGTCGTTCAGCATGTCGGTGTAAAGCTGGAAGCCGATCTCGTGAATCTCGCCCGACTGCTTGTCGCCGAGCACTTCGCCCGTGCCGCGAATTTCGAGGTCGTGCATCGCCAGATAGAAGCCCGCGCCGAGTTCTTCCATCTGCTGAATCGCCTCCAGCCGCCGTTGCGCCTGCTTCGTGAGCCCTTGCGGATCATGCACGAGCAGATACGAATACGCCTGGTGATGCGAACGCCCGACACGCCCGCGCAACTGATGCAGCTGCGCGAGACCGAACTTGTCGGCGCGATGGATCAGGATCGTGTTTGCGCTCGGCACGTCGATACCCGTTTCGATGATCGTCGTGCACAGCAGCACGTTCGCGCGTTGCGCGACGAAATCGCGCATCACGCGTTCGAGTTCGCGTTCGTGCATCTGGCCATGAGCGACTGCGATCCGCGCTTCGGGCACGAGCGCTTCGAGCATCTGACGGCGGTTCTCGATCGTCTCGACTTCGTTGTGCAGGAAGTACACCTGGCCGCCGCGCTTCAGTTCGCGCAGCATCGCTTCGCGGATCACGCCGTCTTCCTCGCGCCGCACGAAGGTCTTGATCGCGAGCCGCTTCTGCGGCGCGGTTGCGATCACCGAGAAGTCGCGCAAGCCCTCGAGCGCCATCCCGAGCGTACGCGGAATCGGCGTCGCGGTGAGCGTCAGCACATCGACCTCGGCGCGCAGCGCTTTGAGCGCTTCCTTCTGGCGCACGCCGAACCGGTGTTCCTCGTCGATGATCACGAGCCCGAGCCGCTTGAACTGCACATCCGACGACAACAGCTTGTGCGTGCCGATCACGATATCGACGCTGCCTTCGTTGATCTGCTGGATCGACGCGCTGACTTCCTTGCCCGTCTTGAAGCGCGACAGTTCCGCGATACGCACGGGCCAGTCGGAGAAGCGGTCGGTGAAGGTCTGCGTATGCTGTTCGGCGAGCAGCGTGGTCGGCGAAAGCAGCGCGACCTGCTTGCCGCCCATCACCGCGATGAAGGCCGCGCGCAACGCGACTTCCGTTTTGCCGAACCCGACATCGCCGCACACGAGCCGGTCCATCGGCTTGCCGCTCGTCATGTCGCCGATCACGGCGGCGATCGCGGCTGCCTGGTCGGGCGTTTCCTCGAAGCCGAAGCTTTCCGCGAACTTCACGTAGTCGCGCGGATCGAGTGCGAACGCATGGCCTTCGCGCAGCGCGCGGCGCGCATACAGGTTCAGCAGTTCGGCGGCCGTGTCGCGGATCTGCTGCGCGGCCTTGCGCTTGGCTTTTTCCCACTGGCCGGAGCCGAGCGAGTGCAGCGGGGCGCTTTCGGGATCGGCGCCGCTGTAGCGGGAAATGACGTGCAGCTGCGAGACGGGCACGTAGAGCTTGCTGTCGCCCTGGTATTCGAGGTGCAGGAACTCGGTTTCGCCTTCGCCGAGATCCATCGTCACGAGGCCCATGTATCGGCCGATGCCGTGCTGCGAATGCACGACCGGGTCGCCGACCTTCAACTCGGACAGATCGCGCACCATCGAATCGACGTTGCTCGCCTGTTCCTGGCGGCGTCGTCCCGCTTTACGCGCTAGCGGGCCGTACAGCTCCGTTTCCGTCAGGATCGCGATGCCTTCGGCGGGAACCGCAAAGCCGTTCGAAAGCGGCGCGACGCCTAGCGCGAAGCGCGCGTCGGACGTCAGCCAGTCGTCGTAGCTGTCGGCGGAAGCAGGGCGCAGTTCGTTATCGGCGAGCAGTTGCGCGATCGTTTCGCGGCGGCCCGCCGATTCCGCTGCGAACAGCACGCGGTTCGGCGTCGTGGCGAGCCACGCGCGCAACGCCGAAACGGGATCGTCGGCGTGGCGGTCGATCGCCAGATTCGGCAGCGGCACGGCCCAGCCGCCACCCGCGTTGCCCGGCAGCGACAGGCGCGCGAACGGCTTGGCGAACGTGTAGAAATCGTCGTCCGACAGGAACAGGCGCTTCGGTTCGAGAATCGGCCGATCGCGGTCGTGCGACAGGAAACCGTGGCGTTGCTTGGTATCCGCCGTGAAGCGTTTGATGGCCGCGTCCAGATCGCCGACGAACACCAGTTGCGAGGCGTCGGGCAGATAGTGAAAGAGCGTCGCCGTCTCTTCGAAGAAAAGCGGCAGATAGTATTCGATACCCGCCGACGGCACGCCGTTGCCGATGTCCTTATAAATCGACGCGCGGCTCGGATCGCCTTCGAACACCTCGCGCCAGCGGCTGCGAAACGCGGTGCGCGCGGCTTCGTCGAACGGAAACTCGCGGCCCGGCAACAGACGCACGTCCTTCACGGGATACAGGCTGCGCTGCGAATCGGGATCGAATGCGCGGATCGAATCCACCTGATCGTCGAACAGGTCGATCCGGTACGGCAGCGGCGAGCCCATCGGAAACAGGTCGATCAGCGAGCCGCGCACGCAGTATTCGCCCGGCCGCACGACCTGGCTCACGTGTTCGTAGCCGGCCAGCGTCAGTTGCGCTTTGAGCTTCGCTTCGTCGAGCCGCTCGCCCTGTGAGAACGAGAACGTGTAGGCGGCCATGAACGATGCGGGCGGCATCCGGTACAGCGCCGTCGTCGCGGGCACGAGCAGGATGTCGCAGCGGCCTTCGCCGAGATCGTGGAGCGTCGCGAGGCGCTCGGACACGAGATCCTGGTGCGGCGAGAACGAGTCGTACGGCAGCGTTTCCCAGTCGGGCAGCAGGCGGACGCGCGCGTTCGGCGCGAAAAACGCGAGTTCCTGCGACAGCCGTTGCGCATCGACGGCGCTCGCGCAGACCACGGCGAGCAGCGGCATCTGCGCCTTGTACGCGTGGTGATAGCGGGCGATCAGCATTGCATCGGACGAGCCGTGCGTGCCGTCGAACACGAAACGCTGGCCGGCCTTGACCAGCGCGACAGGCGTTGAAGAAGAGGACTGCGTGGATGCGGCGATGTCGGGCATAAAAGGGAAACGGCCTGTGGGTGACGCCAATGAACGACGGATCAACGATCAACTGCAAACGTATGGGTGCAACGGGCAATAGCAAGCGCGCTGCCAGCCGATTAGCCAGCCGAACTGCCAGCCGAACTGCCAACGACAGCCCGCCAATGAAACGCGCCAGCGGACGCTTCGTGGGCGTGTCGCTGGACGGGTAGGACTGGCAGGCGCGGCAAGTTTACGCGCGCCGGGACGTGCGTGCCGAAGACCTATTATAAAATCCGTCCTTCACTTTGACCTGCAACGCGCCCGTTTCCGTGACTTCCCGCCTTTTTGCACTGATTCCCTGCGCCGGCACCGGCAGCCGTTCGGGCGCGCTGATGCCCAAGCAATATCGAACCGTCGCAGGCCGCGACATGCTGCATTATTCGCTCGCCGCGTTCGACGCCTGCAGCGAATTCGCGCAAACGCTCGTCGTGATCGCGCCCGACGACCAGCATTTCGACGCGCGCCGCTTCGGCGGTTTGCGCTTTGCCGTGCAGCGCTGCGGCGGCGCATCGCGGCAGGCATCGGTGCTCAACGGACTGCATGCGCTCGCCGGGTTCGGCGCGCACGACGGCGACTGGGTGCTCGTGCACGACGCCGCGCGCCCCGGCATCACGCCGGCGCTGATCCGCACGCTGGTCGGCGCGCTGAAGGACGACGCCGTCGGCGGCATCATGGCGCTGCCCGTCGCGGATACGCTGAAGCGCGTCACGCCCAACACCGACAACCGCATCGACCACACGGAACCGCGCGACGGCCTGTGGCAGGCGCAGACGCCGCAGATGTTCCGCATCGGCATGTTGCGCGACGCGATTCTGCGCGCGCAAAGCGACGGCCACGATCTCACCGACGAGGCGAGCGCGATCGAATGGAGCGGCCACGCGCCTAAACTGGTTCAGGGCAGCCTGCGCAACTTCAAGGTCACGTATCCGGAAGACTTCGATCTGGCCGAAGCCATTCTCGGGCGCGGCACAGCGGGCTGACGCTCCGCGCCGTTTTCGCCGCTAACCACAACGATTTCACGAAACAACGGAACCCCACGCATATGGATTTGAGAATCGGACAAGGCTACGACGTTCACGCACTGGTGCCGGGACGGCCGCTCATCATCGGCGGCGTGACGATTCCGTACGAGCGCGGGCTGCTCGGCCACTCGGATGCCGACGTGTTGCTGCACGCGATCACCGACGCGCTGTTCGGCGCCGCCGCGCTCGGCGATATCGGCCGTCATTTCCCGGACACGGCGACGGAATTCAAAGGCGCGAACAGCCGCGTGCTGCTGCGCGAATGCGCGGCGCGCATCGCCAAGGCGGGCTTTACGATTCAGAACGTGGACAGCACCGTGATTGCGCAGGCGCCGAAGCTCGCGCCGCATATCGACGGCATGCGCGCGAACATCGCCGAAGATCTTGGCCTGCCCATCGAGCGCGTCAACGTGAAAGCGAAGACGAACGAAAAGCTCGGCTATCTGGGGCGAGGCGAGGGCATCGAAGCGCAGGCGGCGGCGCTGTTGCTGCGGGTCTGAGTTTCGGCAAGCGCGTGACTCGCACGCGTTCAAAAGCAAAACGCCACGCATTGCGTGGCGTTTTTGCTTGCAAAGGAAGCGCTTATTTGCCTTCGGCGACGATCACCTGCGCAGCCGCGTTGACGACAGCCGCGATCCGGCCGACATCGCGCAATTGCGTCGAGCTCATGCCTTCGTTGACGAGCGTGTCGAAGTGCGACTTCACGCAGAAATGGCACTTGCCGATGATCGACGCAGCCAGCGCATACATTTCAAAGCGTCGCTTGTCGACGCCGCCGTGCGACGCGTAAGCATTCATCCGCAAGCCCGCGGGCTGCGACTTCAGATCGGCGCTGTCCGTCATCTCGACGTACGGATACCAGACGTTGTTCATGCCCATCAGCGCGGCAGCCGTCAACGCGCCGTTCACTTCTTCCGGCGACAGCACGCCTGCATTGCGGATCGCGGCGATGATCGTCGGGCTCTTCGCAGCGAACGCCGCGGCCAGCGCGACGCCGACGGCATCGTTGCCTTCCAGCGATGAGCGCGCGATCGTGCCGTCCAGATTCAGACGAATGTCTTTGGCGTAGTCGGGAATTGCTTCCTTAATCGTCGCGATGAATTCCATTGACATCTCCTATCAAAGTGTCGATAAAAAAGCCCGCTGGCCTTTTCAAGCGTAGCGGGCTTTCGACTGCACGTTCTTAGAGCGTTGCGCCGCCGACTGCGCGGTTGCACGGGCACAGTTCGTCCGTTTGCAGACCGTCCAGAATACGCAGCACTTCTTCCGGGTTACGGCCGACGTTCAGGTTGTTCACCGAAACGTGCTGGATCGTGTTGTCCGGATCGACGACGAACGTAGCACGCAGTGCGACTCCCGCTTCCTTGTCGCGCACGCCGAGCTGGTCGATCAGTTCGCCCTTCACGTCGCCGAACGCATAGTGGTTCAGCTTGTTCAGGTCCTTGTGCTCACGGCGCCATGCGAGCTTGACGAATTCGTTGTCGACGCTGCCGCCGAGCAGAACGGCATCGCGCTCTTCGAAGTCCTTCGCCAGCTTGCCGAATTCGACGATTTCCGTCGGGCAAACGAACGTGAAGTCCTTCGGGTAGAAATAGATGATCTTCCACTTGCCCGGGAACGACGATTCGGTGATTTCTTCGAACGCCGACACGCCGTTCTCTTCGTGGTTGTTGAAACCCGGCTTGGCAGCGGTGACGGTGAAAGCTTCGAGTTTATCGCCGACTGTTTTCATGCGGTGACTCCTTGAAAATTGACAAATGAGATTCGAACAAACAACCTGCTCAAGCTACCTGCTGGCTGTAACGAACGCGTTACACGATAAAAACTATAACTCTATTAACCAATCGTTTCAATAGATTTTATCTAATGATGTGGATAGATTTTCTCGAAAGCGTCGATAGTGCAGTTTCGTATTATGGTATTTGCACGAAAGCGGGGACCGGATTACCCAAAATGCAGCAACCCGAATTGGCGCTGAATCCGCGTCAGATGCTCTTCGCCAGCGGAAACTCGATCGTCACTTCGAGACCTGGCAGCGGCGTGCGATTGCGCAGCCGCAGCGCGCCCCGATAACGCCCGACGAGCCGCTGCACGATCGCCATCCCGAGGCCCGTGCCGTTCGCCTGCGTGCGCGCCGTATTCACGCGGTAGAACGGGCGCGTGACGAGCGAGAGCTGATCTTCCGGAATGCCAGGACCCTCGTCGACGACCGACAGCTCGACACGCGAATGCGACACGCGCGTTTCCAGAATCACGTGCGGAATGCCGTCGGACTCGGAGAGCCCGTACTTACGCGCGTTCTCGATCAGATTGCCGACGACCCGCCGGATATCGGTTTCGTCCGCCTCGATCACAGCAGACGGAGCAAGCCGCGTGACCAGCCGCATGCCATCTTCGCTCGACATGCGTGCAGCCAGTTCTCCTGCGATCACGGAAAGGTCGACAGGTTCCGGATTTCTCTGCACGGGACGCGCGTAATCGAGGAAGCGCCCGATGATCATGTCCATCTGCTCGATGTCGTCGATCATCGCGTCTTTGGTCGCTTGATCCGACGGACTCATTTCCGTTTCCAGACGCAGGCGAGCAAGCGGCGTGCGCAGATCGTGCGAAATACCGGCGAGCATCAGCGCGCGATCCGCTTCGAGCTGTTCTAGATCCTGCACCATCTGGTTGAAGCTTCGATTGGTTTCAGCGGCGACGCCCATGCCGCGCTCGGGCAGTTTTTCGGGCGCCTGACCGGAACCGACCTTGCGCGCGGCCATTGCGAGGCGCGCGAATGGCCGGTTTACCAGACTCGTGATGAACGCCGCGCCGAATAGCGATAGTGCGAGCGCAAAAATACCCCAGCCGGCCCATTGCAGGCCCGTCACGCTATCGAGCTGATCGCGATCTAGCGCGACCCAGTAATCGTCGTCGTCGATCTTGAAGCTGATCCATACGCCGGGAATGTCGTTCACCGACTGCGCGATGATCGTGTCGTCGCCGAGACGCCCGCGAATGTCATGCTCGATCAAACGATTGAGCGATTCGTCGGGCTGGAGCTTGTATTTGTCGGTGGTCTCGCGCGGGTACACGCGCACGCCTTCATTGCTTTCCAGATCTTGCAGCAGCGCGCGCCGCAAGTCGGGATCGGAATAGAGGAGTGCGGTGCGCGTGAGCTTGACGATCGCGACCAGTTGCAGCGCGACGCGCTGCGCACGCGGTTCGCGCTCGATCACCCGGAAGCTCTGGAACCATGCCGCGAGACTGACCGCGATCAGAAGCGCGATCAGCAGGAATGTTCGCCAGAACAGGCCGCCGAATGCGAGCGTCAGGAGGCGCCGGTCGATCCGCATGCGGCCTTCGTGTCAAGGAAGAGGGACAACTGCAACGGCAAACTCAGGCAGCGCCGTCGGGAATGAACACATAGCCCAGACCCCAGACCGTCTGGATGAAGCGCGGGCTGCCCGGATCCGGTTCGATCAGCTTGCGCAGACGGGAAATCTGCACGTCGAGGCTGCGGTCGAACACTTCATATTCACGGCCGCGCGCGAGTTCCATCAGCTTTTCGCGCGACAGCGGCTGGCGCGGATGACGCGCGAACACCTTCAGCACCGAGAATTCGCCCGTTGTCAGCGGGATTTCCTGGCCGGCCTTAGTGAGCGTGCGGGTGGCGAGGTTCAGCGCGAACTCGCCGAATTCGAAGACTTCCGAAGTTTCCGACGGTGCGCCCGGCAGTTCGGACGGCGACTGATGGCGCAGCACCGCGTGAATGCGCGCGACGAGTTCGCGCGGATTGAACGGCTTCGGCAGATAGTCGTCGGCGCCCATTTCGAGGCCGACGATGCGATCCACGTCCTCGCCCTTGGCCGTCAACATGATGATCGGCGTGCGGTCGTTGCTGCCGCGCAGACGCCGGCAGATAGACAGACCGTCCTCGCCCGGCAGCATCAGGTCGAGCACCAGCAGGTCGAAACGTTCGCGCACCCACAGCTTGTTCATCGAGGGCGCGTTCTCGGCGACATAAACGTTAAAGCCCTGCTCGCCGAGATAACGGCGCAGCAGATCACGCAGACGCGGGTCGTCGTCGACGACGAGGATTTTCGAAGGGTTTTTGGTTTCCATGGTCGGCATCTTAGCGCGATTAGAAAGAGGTGCGCGTTTGCACCAATTATCAAGTAACAGTCAGTTACAAAATTTACCCGGCCTGTGGCACGACGTAAAGCCTTGGCGCTTACACTCCTTTACTGTTTGCGCCAGTTCGGTAGATACTTCACTCGAATAAAGCTCTCGCACCCGGTTTCAAGCCGGAGTCATTACACGTATCTGAGGTTGCCGGTTGCCGCGCCACGAAGGGAACAAGATGAAGGGAGGGGTCTGGCCGAACATGCGCCTGAGCTTGATCGCAGTAGCCGTTGCGATCGTGTTCGCTAGCGCGTTGAGCCCGGTCTCCGCCTATGCCGATTCCTCGACGGAACGCAACACTGACACCCGCCCGCCCCAGCGTCCACACATGCGCTCGGGCCGCCAGCCGCACAATCCTAATGCCGATCGCCCCGCATCCGACACGATCATGCGCACGACTGCCGTGCCGCCCGATCTGGATCAACGTCGACGCGACGGACACATGACGCCTGAAGAACGTCGTCTGCTGCGGCAGCATATCGAAGACGCCGTTCGCGAACTGTACAAGCGCTGACGCCGGGCTTTGCGCGCCGTGTTCTGCGGCGCAAACAGGTGTGATTCATCCCGTGAGGCATAGATGAAGCGACGCGACTTCCTTTCGATGGCAGCGGCGGCAGGCGCCTCGCTATCGATGTCGCGCGTGTTCGCCGCGCCACAGGCTGACGGCGACATAACGTCGCGACTGGATGCGCGCACAACCGCTCGCGACGGCTCCGGCAAGCTGCTGATCCTGATCGAACTGAAGGGCGGCAACGACGGATTGAACACCGTCATCCCATTCGCCGATTCCACTTACTACACGCTGCGCAGGCACATCGCGATTCCGCGCGATCAGGCGCTCGCGCTCGATGCACGCACGGCGCTGCATCCGGCGCTGCGTCCGCTGCTTTCCTTGTGGCGCGATGGGGAACTGGCGGTGGTGCAGGGCGTCGGTAGCGAGCGCGACACGTCGGCGCATTTTCGTTCGCGAGAGATCTGGGACACGGCAACGCGCGCCGACGTCTATCGGCGCGACGGCTGGCTGACGCGTGCGGCCGGGCAGTGCGCCGCGCTGAATGGAAGCTTTGCGACGGCGTCGTTCGGCAGTGTCGAGCCGGGACCGTTTGCACAGTCGGCTTCGTGCATCGAACGGGAATGGATGCGTGTCGACGATCCCGATGCGGCCGGCTATGTCAATTGGAACGATGCGAACGAAGGCAAGCTCGGTCCCACGCAGAGCGCGGCGCTCGGAGGAGCACTCACGTTTCGAGATTCGATCGACTCGGCGCTGCGCACGATCGATGCGATGCAGCCGCATGCGCGCACTGCGATCCGCTTGACGCTCGATGGCTTCGATACACATGCGAATCAGCCCGGGCGACACGCGGGCTTGCTGACGCAACTCGCCGACGGCTGCGCAACGCTGCGCACAGAACTCATGCGGCGCGGCCGCTGGCGCGACACGCTCGTCATGACGTACTCGGAATTCGGCCGCTCCGCGCATGAGAACGCGCAGCGCGGCACCGAGCATGGCGGCGCCGCTGCGCACTTCGTGATGGGCGGCGAGGTGCGGGCCGGTTTGTATGGGCAGCCGCCCGATCTGACACGACTCGATGCCGATGGCAAGTTGCCCGTCGAGACCGATTTCAGGCGGCTCTACGCGACCGCGCTCGCTTCATTCTGGAAGCTGGATGCAAACGCCGTGCTGGATGACGACCTGAAACCCTTGCCTCTGCTACGCGTGTGAGCAGCGTCTGAGAAATCAGTGTTTGCGTGCGGCTCGCCAGGCGACCCACAGCTTGCGGATCGGCGTGAGCGCGATCCGCTGATGCAGCACGTGGTAACCGTCGCGCTCGATCTCGTCGAGCAACGCCAGTGCCAGCGCCGCCAGCGCGCGTAGCGTGCTCTGCGAGTGACGTTCGCCGACGGGCAGCGCTTCGAGCGCCTTTCCGATCGCGTCGCGGGCGCGCGCCGTCTGGAAGCGCATCATCTCGGTGAACGCGTCCGTGTACTTGCGGTTGATCAGATCCGCCGCCGTCACGTTGAAGCGCTGCATTTCGTCGATGGGAATATAGATGCGTCCGTGCCGCGCGTCGTTGCCCAGATCCACGACGATCTGCGCGAGCATCAGCGCCTCGCCGAGCGGCGCGGCCCACGTCGCCGCCTGCGAAGGATCGCGCGCCGTCGCGCGCGCGACCACCGACGCAAACGTGCCGCCGACACCCGCCACATAGCGGCGCAAATTCGGATAGTCGAGATAGCGCGCCTGATCGAGGTCCATCTCGAAGCCTGCAATCAGGGTCTGCAAGGCGGGATACTCGGTTTGCACATCGGGCAGATGCGCGGCGAGCGCCTGCGAGACGGGGTGCGTCGGCTCGCCGGCTGCGAGCGCTGCCGCTTCCTTTTGCCACCAGGCGAGCTTCGTGCGCCCGATGGTCGGATCCGTCGTTTCCTTCACCGTTTCCTCGAACTCGCGTCGCAGCGCAAACAGCGCGGCGAGTAGCGGCTGCCGCTCGGCGGGCGCCTGACGCAACGCATAGTAAGTGCTCGAACCGGGAGGCGCCGCTTTCTGCTGGCAGTATTCGTCGAAATTCACGGGATTGGCTTGTGGGGAAGGCGGCCGCGCACGGTTTGCGCGAGAGACCGAAAATTGTAGCATCGACGCTATTCGACAGATGCAGACAAGCGCAGGGCAATCGGTTAGAATCTCGCGCTTACGCTTTCGGACGTGCTTTCCGGCGCAAGCGTTCGCGGTCGCGGCGGTCTGATCCTATCCGGCTCAGAGTTGTCCACGCGAATGACATCGCGATGAAAAATGCGGCGTCCGGCAGCCGGCGAGACATCGGTGCTGCATGCTTCCGGCATGCGCCCGGCTGCGAGGATGGCGAAATTGGTAGACGCACCAGGTTTAGGTCCTGACGCCCGCAAGGGTGTAGGGGTTCGAGTCCCCTTCCTCGCACCACTTGATTGATGATTGATCGATCGCTTGCTCGATGATCGATCGCGCCGTACACAAGACCCCGCCTGTCCAGGACTCGCGGGGTTTTTGTTTTCTTTCGCCGAACAGGCAAACCCGACGCCCACAAAAAACCCCGCGCGAAGGCGGGGTTCATGCATCGCACGGAAGCTGCGCGGCCTGCTTAGTGGCAGCGCTTTTCCCAGTGGTGATGCACGCGCACCTTGTGGCACTCGTGATGATGGTGGTCGTTTGCGAATGCCGACGACATGCTCATGAAGCCAGCGGCAGCAGCGACCAGTGCCAGAACAACCTTCTTCATTTTTGATCCTCGAAGTCAGAGAGAAAGCGAGCGGAGATCGTAGCAAGCCAGTATTACGATTTCCTTGAGACGCGTCGCTCGAAATGCGGAATATGCTAGACGTCCTGCTTCTTGCTCTGTGTTTCGCCGTGGGTTATCTGGTTGCACGTGCAACCAGGCTCTTATGTTCTCAATCCGGGTGATACGGAATCCTTCACATCGCGAGCGACGTCCGACCCCTCTCTCAGACTCGGACGTGAGTGCCGACCATGTTCTCGATGCATTGCTGCGCCAGATCGACGGAATCGATCCGTTGTATGGAGTCTGAGCGGATGAATGCTGTCGGGAGAGCGGCTTGTGAATGAGTGTTTAAGGAATTAGGCAACGACAGATTCAACGGCGCTGCGCAAGCGCCGACGATGGATCGGCCCGGACTTCGTCTGTTCTGACTACGCTGCGTTACGCGCGATGGCGTTTTCGATCACTTTGTCGAGTGCTTCGCTGAGCGCGACCTTCTCGCGATCATCGAGGCAATCGAACAGATCGATGTTCCACTTGCGCGCGATGGGCATCACTTTGCGATAGAGCGCCCGGCCTTCCGTGGTCAGCGATACGAGCACCACGCGGCCGTCTTCCGCGCTCGCTTCGCGTTGCACGAGGCCTTGTCTGATCAACGCCTCGGCTGCGCGGCTCGCCTGACTCTTGTCGAGGTTCGCGTGGCGCGCGAGATCCATGATCGAGAACGGCCCGAACGATCCGACCGATGCAATCACGCGCGCCTCAGGCAGCGTCACGTCGAGCTTGGCCATATACCGTTCGCTGATGCCCCGCTCGGAAAGTTTATTCAGCACGTGCAGACGATACGTCAGAAACTGTTCGAGTCCGGCTTTGTCGGAGGCCTTCATGGTCTTCCTGTTGTGAGTGGATGCAGTCCCGCGATGTGATTGTTGCTGCATCCGCTCGCGCGGTCAACGCGGGCCGTACCTGAGTCGCGTCATCTGTTCGGCTTCGTTCGCAAGCAGTGTGGCTGCGTCGCGAATCGCCACTTCGAGCGTGATCGGACCGGGCGCGGGAGAGAAGCATCCGCTGAAATATTCGGCGAGTTTCGGCAAGGCGGACGGGTCGACGGCACCCGAGAGCAACGTGGCCGGCACGCTTGCCGCGCGTGCATGCCGGCACGCGATGAAGGGCGCCTTGCCGTGCAGCGTCTGCACGTCCGAGCGGCCTTCGCCCGTGATGAGCCAGTTCGCGCCTTCGAGTGCAGCGTCCAGGCCGACTTCGCGCGCGACGACTTCTGCGCCCGGTTCGAAGTCTGCGCCCAGCATATGCAGCGCGAATCCCAGGCCGCCTGCTGCGCCTGCGCCCGGCTGGTTGCGCGCGACACGATTCATGGCCGGCTCGACGAGATCGGCGAAGTGGGCAAGGGCGGCGTCGATGGTCGCGACCTGCGCGGGTTGCACGCCTTTCTGCGGACCAAAGATGGCGGTTGCGCCGTGATCGCCGGTGAGGGGATTGTCGACATCCGACATGCCGACGAACGTCGCCTCGCGCAAGCGCGTATCGAGAGCTGACGCGTCCACGCGCGCCAGTTGCGCGAGCTGTTCCGGCGTCGCGTCGAGTTCATGTCCTTGCGCATCGAACAGCTTGAGGCCGAGCCCGACGAGCAGGCCTGCGCCGCCGTCGTTCGTGCTGCTGCCGCCAAGCGCGACGAAGAAGCGCCGCACGCCGGCGTCGAGCAGTGAGCGGATCGCTTCGCCCATGCCGCGCGTGCTGCGCTTTTCGACGGGAACGCCCATGCCGACGGGGTCGGTGATGCCGACGACCTCCGCCGTTTCGATGATCGCGCTGCCATCGGCGAGCAGGCCCATAGCGGCCTCGCGTGCGGCGCCCGCCGCGCCGCGCACCGTGAGCATGCGGCGCTCGCCGCCGCGCGTCAGCATGGCGTCGAGCGTGCCTTCGCCGCCGTCGGCCATCGCGCAGATGCGGATCGTCGCGTCGGACCGCGCGCGCAGGATGCCCGACGCGATGGACTGCGCGACTTCCTCGGCAGAGAGCGAACCTTTGAACGAGTCAGGGGCGATGACGACGATGGGCGCGGACGACGTATTCGGCATGGTGTCTCTGATGATTGGTATGAGGAGGCATCGCTACCTTCGCCGCGATGCGATGAAGCGCCGTCACGCTCGTGCAGCAAGGAAGAGCGTGTCAGGATGTGGAGAAGCTTATCAGCATGCGGCGGGCGACTGAATACACCTGAAGGTATAGGCAGAATTGACTTTGATTCACGACTGACGCTGCGTACGGTCGGGCGCAAACGCGTTTTGACCGGTCCGTCGCGCGACCGGCGCTGCGCCCGGAGAGGCGTCGATAATCGACAAACAGCGAATCCGGCTAGCCGTGCAAATAGTTTGCTAAAATATTTGGCTCTCTGACCCAAACTGTGCTGCCGGCGGCCTCACAGACCGCGGAGAGAGGCACGCGATCGATGTCACATCTGAGTGAGCGAAGCGAAGCGGCGACCCGGTAATCAGGCGTGGATAACACGCGGCATCGGGCGCACGACGCAAAGCGGACATCGACAGGCGCACACAAGATAACTGATTCGCTCGAATAATTTTAGGACGATTGAAGCCATGGCTAACGTTGTTGAAAACCTCGGCAAGCTCGAACGCCGCGTGACGATTTCCCTGCCGAAAGACACCGTGCAGAAGGAAGTGGACTCGCGTATCCGTCAACTCGCGAAGAACGTGCGCATGCCGGGTTTCCGCCCGGGCAAGGTGCCGCTCAAGATGGTGACGCAGCAGTACGCGGGTCAGGTGGAAGCCGAAGTGCTGAGCGACAAGGTTGGCAAGGAATTCTTCGATATCAGCCGCGCGGAGAACCTGCGTGTCGCTGGCCAGCCGAGCTTCAGCCCGAAGGCAGATGCATCCGAAGGCGACTACGCATTCGACGCAACGTTCGAGGTTTACCCGGACGTGAAGCTGGGCGACGTCGCGACGGCTGAAATCGAACGCACGACCACGAACATCAGCGACGCGGAAATCGACCGCACGCTGGACATCCTGCGCAAGCAGCGCGTGCACTACCACGCTCGCGGCGAAGCCGGCGAGCACGGCGACGGCGGCGCGGACACGGCAGCCAAGGACGGCGACCGCGTGACGGTCGACTTCGTCGGCAAGATCGACGGTGAAGCATTCCAGGGCGGCAGCGCGGACGACTTCGCGTTTGTCCTGGGCGAAGGCCGCATGCTGCCGGAATTCGAAAAGGCAGCGCTCGGCCTGAAGGTCGGCGAGTCGAAGGAATTCGACCTGGCCTTCCCCGAGGACTATCACGGCAAGGAAGTCGCCGGCAAGACCGCGCAGTTCACGATCACGATGAAGAAGATCGAGTGGCCGCACCTGCCGGAAATCGACGGCGAATTCGCGAAGTCGCTCGGCATCGAAGACGGCGATCTGACGAAGATGCGCAATGAAATCAAGGACAACCTCGAGCGCGAAGCGAAGCGCCGTACGCAGGCTGTCGTGAAGAACCAGGTGATGGATGCTCTGCTGAAGATCTCCGAACTCGACGTGCCGAAGGCGCTGATCGAGCAGGACCAGCAGCGCCTCGTCGAAATGGCGCGTCAGGACCTGACGCAACGCGGCGTGCCGAACGCGAAGGACGCACCGATCCCCGCAGAAATGTTCGCCGAGCAGGCAGAGCGCCGCGTCAAGCTGGGCCTCGTGCTGGCCGAACTGGTGAAGGCCAACGAACTGCAGGCCAAGCCGGAACAGATCCGCGCGGAAGTCGACGAATTCGCGAAGAGCTACGAAGACCCGAAGGAAGTCGTGCGCTGGTATTATTCGAACCAGCAGCGCCTGGCCGAGATGGAAGCGTATGTCGTTGAATCCAACGTCGTCGATTTCGTCCTGAGCAAGGCGAAGGTGACGGACAAGGAAGTGAGCTTCGAAGAGCTGGCAAGCGCAACGGCGCAAGCGTAATAGCATCGCTGCAACGGCGTGCCGGCTGTCCGAACGACGGCCCGCACGCCGTTTTTGCATCTGTACGGCCAGTTCATGCTAAAAGAACGCTTGTCGGCCGTGGCAGCTCTTGAAGAAGCGCGCGGCCGGACCCACTTGTCCAGAACCGAACATCAGAACATTTCCTGACAAGGATCCATTGCATGACCTTTCGCGCTCAAATGCTGGACACGTTGACCTCGCAGTCGTCGCGAGATCGGGATCTCGAAGCGCAAGCGCTCGGCCTCGTGCCGATCGTGGTCGAAACGAGCGGCCGCGGTGAACGTTCGTATGACATCTATTCGCGTCTGCTGAAGGAGCGCGTAGTGTTTCTGGTCGGCGAAGTGAACGACCAGACCGCCAACCTCGTGATCGCGCAGTTGCTGTTCCTCGAAAGCGAAAATCCGGACAAGGACATCAGCTTCTACATCAACAGCCCGGGCGGCTCGGTGTCGGCAGGGATGGCGATCTACGACACGATGCAGTTCATCAAGCCGGACGTGTCGACGCTCTGTATGGGTCTCGCGGCCAGCATGGGCGCGTTCCTGCTGGCGGCGGGCGCGAAGGGCAAGCGTTTCGCGCTGCCGAACGCTCGCGTGATGATTCACCAGCCGCTGGGCGGCGCGCGCGGTCAGGCATCGGACATCGAAATTCAGGCACGTGAAATCCTGTACCTGAAGGAACGCCTGAACCAGTTGTTGTCGCACCATACGGGTCAACCCGTCGAGCGCATCCAGCGCGACACGGACCGCGACAACTTCATGTCGGGCGACGACGCGCAGGCCTACGGTCTCGTCGACCAGGTGCTGCACAAGCGTCCGTAAACAATCGCTGAAACATGGCTGATCCGGAGCGCTTTTTCCTCAAATTGGGGGAAGAGCGCCGGCGCAAAACCTTGTGAAATAATAAGACCCGTCTGAACGCCTGCGGCAAACGCCGTCACAGCTTTTGCGCATCCGTCCCGCCCCGAACTGAACGAGGCGGGCAAACGGCGTATCATGTCATTCGAGTGTCCGGAGGCTCACACATCTATGGCGGACAAAAAAGGTTCGAACAGCGAGAAGCTGTTGTATTGCTCGTTCTGCGGCAAAAGCCAGCACGAAGTTAAAAAACTGATTGCTGGTCCGTCGGTATTCATCTGTGATGAATGTATCGACCTGTGCAACGAAATCATTCGCGACGAAGCAGCGGGCGCGGGTCTGGAAACGGGCCTGTCCAAGTCCGATCTGCCGAGTCCTCAGGAAATCCGTGACATTCTCGATCAATACGTGATCGGGCAAGAACGCGCGAAGAAAATTCTCGCGGTCGCGGTGTACAACCACTACAAGCGTCTCAAGCATCTCGACAAGAAGGACGACGTCGAGTTGTCGAAGAGCAACATCCTGCTGATCGGCCCGACGGGTTCCGGTAAGACGCTGCTTGCCCAGACCCTTGCGCGCCTTCTGAACGTCCCGTTCGTGATCGCCGACGCGACCACGCTGACGGAAGCCGGCTATGTCGGCGAAGACGTCGAGAACATCATTCAGAAGCTGCTGCAAAACTGCAATTACGAAGTCGACAAGGCGCAGCGCGGTATCGTTTATATCGACGAAATCGACAAGATCAGCCGCAAGTCGGACAACCCGTCGATTACCCGCGACGTGTCCGGCGAAGGCGTGCAGCAGGCGCTGCTGAAGCTGGTCGAAGGCACGATGGCGTCGGTGCCGCCGCAAGGTGGCCGTAAGCATCCGAACCAGGACTTCATCCAGGTCGACACGACGAACATCCTGTTCATTTGCGGTGGCGCGTTCGATGGCCTCGAAAAGGTGATCGTCGACCGTACGGAAAAAACGGGCATCGGTTTCGGCGCAAGCGTCAAGAGCAAGCAGGATCGCGACGCGGGCGAAGTGCTGCGCGAAGTCGAGCCGGAAGATCTCATCAAATTCGGCCTGATTCCAGAACTGATCGGACGTCTGCCCGTCGTGGCGACGCTCGGCAAGCTGGACGAAGCCGCGCTGATGAAGATTCTGGTCGAGCCGAAGAACGCGCTGATCAAGCAATATCACAAGCTGTTCAACATGGAACGCGTCGAGCTGGAGATTCGTCCGGCGGCGCTGCAAGCCATTGCCCGCAAGGCGATCCGCCGCAAGACGGGGGCACGCGGCTTGCGTTCCATTCTGGAACAGGCATTGCTCGACGTGATGTACGAATTGCCGGCAATGAAGGGCGTGAGCAAAGTCATTATTGACGACAATGTCATTGATGGCGACGGAAAGCCGCTACTGATCTACGAAGACGCGCCAAAGGTCGCGGGTTCGAATTGATCGGCTTCCCGATTTTTGAAAAAAAGCCGTTCATGGCGACGTGAACGGCTTTTTTCGTTTATCGTGTCGTCAGGAAGGGCCGTTTTTCTGGAGTCACTGAACTTTTTCCCACACGCGAAGGCTTGCAATCTTTTTTGTCGGCCTCAACTATCGAACAAACTGATTCCACTCATGGGGAAATGAAATGTCAGGAACCCAACTCCTCCCGCCGGAACGCGTCACACTTCCGCTGCTCCCGCTGCGCGACGTAGTCGTTTTCCCGCACATGGTGATCCCGCTCTTCGTGGGTCGCCCGAAATCGATCAAGGCGTTGGAAGCCGCGATGGAAGGCGGCAAGCACATCATGCTTGTTGCTCAAAAGACGGCGGCCAAAGACGAGCCGACCGAAAAAGACATGTACGAAGTTGGCTGTATCGCCAACATCCTGCAGATGCTCAAGCTGCCCGACGGCACTGTGAAGGTGCTGGTCGAAGGTCTGCAGCGCGCAAAGACGCTGTCGATCGAAGAGCAGGAAACGCAATTCTCGTGCGAAGTCATGCCGCTCGAGCCCGATCACGCCGATAGCGCTGAAACGGAAGCGCTGCGCCGTGCGATCGTCTCGCAGTTTGACCAGTACGTGAAGCTGAACAAGAAGATCCCGCCGGAGATCCTGACGTCGCTGTCGGGCATCGACGAGGCCGGTCGTCTGGCTGACACGATTGCTGCGCATCTCCCGCTCAAGCTCGACCAGAAGCAGCAGATCCTCGAAATGTTCCCGGTCATCGAGCGCCTCGAGCATCTGCTCGCGCAACTCGAAGCCGAGATCGACATCCTGCAGGTCGAAAAGCGCATCCGTGGCCGCGTCAAGCGTCAGATGGAGAAGAGCCAGCGCGAGTACTACCTGAACGAACAGGTCAAGGCGATCCAGAAGGAACTGGGCGAAGGCGAAGAGGGTGCCGATCTCGAAGAACTCGAGAAGCGCATCACGGCCGCGCGCATGCCGAAGGAAGCCAAGAAGAAGGCCGACGCCGAGCTGAAGAAACTCAAGCTGATGTCGCCGATGTCGGCGGAAGCGACGGTCGTGCGTAACTACATCGACACGCTGATCGGCCTGCCGTGGCGCAAGAAGAGCAAGGTCAACAACGACCTCTCGAATGCAGAGCGCGTGCTGGACGAAGACCACTTCGGTCTCGAGAAGGTCAAGGAACGCATTCTCGAGTATCTCGCAGTGCAACAGCGCGTGGACAAGGTGAAGGCGCCGATCCTGTGCCTCGTCGGGCCTCCGGGCGTTGGTAAGACGTCGCTGGGCCAGTCGATTGCACGCGCAACGAACCGCAAGTTCGTGCGTATGGCGCTGGGCGGTGTGCGTGACGAAGCTGAGATCCGCGGCCACCGTCGTACGTACATCGGTTCGATGCCGGGCAAGATCCTGCAGAGCCTGACCAAGGTCGGCGTGCGCAATCCGCTCTTCCTGCTCGACGAAGTCGACAAGATGGGCATGGATTTCCGCGGCGATCCGTCGTCGGCGCTGCTCGAAGTGCTCGACCCCGAACAGAACCACACGTTCGCCGACCACTACGTCGAAGTCGACTTCGACCTGTCGGACGTGATGTTCGTCGCGACGTCGAACTCGCTGAACATTCCGCCTCCGCTGCTCGACCGGATGGAAGTGATCCGTCTGTCGGGTTACACGGAAGACGAGAAGGTCAGCATCGCGCAACGTTATCTGCTGCCGAAGCAGAAGAAGAACAACGGCCTGAAGCAAGGCGAGATCGAAGTCACGGAAGCCGCAATCCGCGACATCATTCGCTACTACACGCGTGAAGCGGGCGTGCGTTCGCTCGAGCGTGAAGTGTCGAAGATCTGCCGTAAGGTCGTGAAGATGCTTCTGCTGAAGAAGGCAGACAAGGCAGTGACGGTCGACGCGACCAACCTCGATACGTTCCTCGGCGTGCGCAAGTACGACTTCGGTCTGGCCGCGAAGGAAAACCAGATCGGCCAGGTGACGGGTCTTGCGTGGACGGAAGTCGGCGGTGATCTGCTGACGATCGAAGCGGCCGTGATGCCGGGTAAGGGCAATGTGATCCGCACGGGTTCGCTCGGCGACGTGATGAAGGAATCCGTCGAAGCGGCGCGCTCGGTGGTGCGTTCACGTTCGCGCCGTCTCGGTATCAAGGACGAAGCGTTCGAGAAGCAGGACATTCACATCCACGTGCCGGAAGGCGCGACGCCGAAGGACGGTCCGTCCGCCGGCGGTGCGATGACGACGGCGCTGGTGTCGGTGCTCACGGGTATCCCTGTGCGCGCGGACGTCGCGATGACGGGTGAAATCACGCTGCGTGGCGAAGTGCTGCCGATCGGCGGGCTGAAAGAGAAGTTGCTGGCCGCGCATCGCGGCGGCATCAAGCTCGTGCTGATTCCGGAAGAAAACGTCAAGGATCTGACGGAGATTCCGGACAACGTGAAGAACGCGATCGAGATCGTTCCCGTTCGCTGGATCGACAAGGTTCTCGAACTGGCTCTTGAACGTTCGCCGACGCCGTTGCCCGAAGAGGAGCCGAAGTCGGCAACGCCCGTCGGTGAATCGAAAGACGCCGGCGCAAGCGATGTCGTAAAGCATTAAGCATCGGACGCGTTGCACTGAGTTCGCTCAGTCATTCGCCATCAAAAACCCGCGGCAATGTCCGCGGGTTTTTTTATGCTTTTACGCTGCAAACGTTTGGCCATGCATAGGCTCGATCACGCGATTTACCCGCTATCCAGGATGAAAGAATATTCGCGTCAATGTGGTTGCATTCACATCGATCGTTTGCAGGATTTTGTTATCGGCAGCGCCCCGACGAGCCCCTCGAATCAGGCTCAATCCCGCTTGACACAAGGGTTTCGGACCATTCTAATGAGTGGCCGGCAAATTCTGCCGTGCCGTATATAACCGGGCGCTTAAGCGCTTTCATGATTGCCCAACAACATTCTCGGGGGCTTGGAATGAATAAAACGGAATTGATCGATCACATTGCGCAGCAAGCCGACATTTCGAAAGCGGCAGCAGGGCGCGCATTGGATGCTGTGATCGGTGGCGTCAAAGGCACGTTGAAAAAGGGTGGTTCGGTTACGCTGGTTGGCTTCGGCACGTTTGCCGTCGGCAAGCGCACGGCTCGCACGGGACGCAATCCGCGCACGGGCGCAGCAATCAAGATCAAGGCAGCCAAGGTTCCTAAATTTAGGCCTGGCAAAGCGCTAAAGGATGCGTTAAACTAATGGGCTCGCTGCTTGATGAATATGTCGATGCAAATCGATAAGCAATCAGGCAGCGACAATCTCGGAGCGGGTGCTTAGCTCAGTTGGTAGAGCGGCGCCCTTACAAGGCGTAGGTCGGGAGTTCGAGCCTCTCAGCACCCACCAGTTCCAGATTGAAGTGACACGCTGCAGTGTATGCAGCATAAGGAGTGGTAGTTCAGTCGGTTAGAATACCGGCCTGTCACGCCGGGGGTCGCGGGTTCGAGTCCCGTCCACTCCGCCAGTATCCTAGAAAGGCGAACTCCGGTTCGCCTTTTTTATTGCCCGCTGTTGTACTATCGGGCGTTCCGTTTTTGGCGTCCGACTTTTGCCTCCTCAAGCATGCTCGATTTCTTCCGCAATCACCAACGTCTGATGATGTTCATGCTCATCCTGGTCATTCTGCCGGGTTTGGGTTTTGTCGGTATTCAGGGCTTCCGTGGTTTCTTTGACGAGAGCGCAAACGTCGCGAGCGTCAATGGACACAAGATCACGCGTGGCGAGTTCGACAACGCGTGGCGCCAGCAGATGGACCGCGCGCGTCAGATGCTCGGCGCCCAGTTCGACTCGAAAATTTTCGACACGCCGGAGCGCCGCAAGGACATGCTCGACGGTCTGATCCAGCAACGCGTGCTCGCCGACGAAACGCAGCGTCTGCATCTGACGGTCTCCGACGATGCGCTGCGCCGCGCGCTGATGGCTGATCCCGTGATCGGTTCGCTGAAGAACGCGGACGGCTCGATCGACCTGAACAAATACAAAGAACTCCTTGCGATGCAGGGCATCACGCCCGATCAGTATCAGGAGCAGGTGCGCTACAGCATGTCGATGCAACAGCTGCCCGCTGCGATCACGCAAACGTCCTTCACGCCGAAGACGCTCGCACAGCATCTGACCGAGCTCGCCGAGCAGCAGCGCGAAGTGCAGGGGCTCGCATTCCGCGCGAAGGAATACGAGTCGAAGGTGCAGCCGACGGACGCGCAGATTCAGGCGTACTACGATGCACATCGCGACGATTTCGCGACGCCCGCAACGGCGACGATCCAGTATCTGGTGATGTCGCCTGCGACGCTCTCGGCATCGGCGAATCCGAGCGACGCCGACCTCAAGAAGTACTACGACGACAACATCGCGCATTTCCGCACGACGGGTGAGGTGCGCGCAAGCCACATCCTGATCGCGGTGTCCAAGGACGCGAGCGCGGCCGACAAGGACAAGGCGAAGCAGAAGGCGCAAGAAGTCCTCGCGCAGGTCAAGGCGCATCCGGATCAGTTCGCACAACTCGCGCAGCAGGATTCGCAGGATCCGGGCTCGGCGTCGAAGGGCGGCGATCTGGGCTACTTCAGCCCCGGCATGATTGCGGGCGGCAAGGCATTCGACGACGCCGTCTTCAAGATGAAGAAGGACGAGATCAGCGACCTGATCCAGTCTGACTTCGGCTATCACATCGTCAAGGTGACGGACGTGAAGCCGTCGGTGACGAAGCCCTTCGACGAAGTGAAGGACTCGATCGCGAAAGACCTGAAGACGCAACTCGCGACCAAGGCATTCAGCGACGACTCGGAAGGCTTCACGTCGACGGTCTACGAACAGGCGAAGAGCCTTCAACCGGCCGCTGACAAATACAAGCTGCAGATTCAGACCGCGACGGTCACGCCGAAGCCCAGCACCGCGTTGCCGCCGGACAGCCCGCTGAACAATCCGAAGTTCCTCGCGGCAGTCTTTGCGAACGATTCGGCGAAGGACCACAACAACACGCAGGCGATCGACGTCGGCAACAACACGCTGATCGCGGCACACGTAACGGACTACAAGCCGGCTGCCGTACCCGCGCTGACGGCTGTCAAGGATGCCGTGCGTCAGAAGGTGGTTGCCCAGCAGGCAGCCGATCTCGCGCGCAAGGAAGGCGAAGCGAAGCTGGCCGATCTGCAGAAGTCGAAGTCGACGGATGGCTTCTCGTCCGCGCTGAAGGTGTCGCGCAACGATGCGCAGGGCGTGCCGCCCGCTGCATTGAGCGCAATTTACAAGGCCGATGCGCAAAAGTTGCCGGCATACGTCGGTGTCGATCTGGGCGCGGACGGCTATGCGATCTATCGCGTGAACTCGATCGTCCAGTCCGCACCGACGGATGCGCAGCGTCTGACCTCGGCGCAGCAGCAAATTGCGTCCGTGAATGCACAGGCCGAAGCCGAAGCGTATCTGGATGCGTTGCGTGCGCGCTCGAAGGTGAAGATGTACGGCTCGCTCGACAATCCGCAATCCGGCGAGTAAGCCATTCGATCGAGGCCGTGTGCGTGCGGCTTCCTCGTTGCCAAAACAAAAGCCCCGCAATTGCGGGGCTTTTTGTTTGAGGCTCGCTTCGCGAGAAAGAAGCGTTACAGGCAGGCGCTGATATCGCCCGTCGCGTCGCTGCCGGCGCCGCCGGCTGCGCGGAAGCCCACCCACGTTCCGCCGCCCTGGTAAGCAGGGCGCACCACAGCGGCCGCGCCGTTGGGCGGTTGCTGGCCGGGAACATACACGTCCATCGCCGCGTCGTTGGCCATCGTGTCCTGCGCCACCACCTGTTGCTGCGTCTTGTCAGCCCACTTCTTGGCGATGCACTGGCCGACGACCTTCGGCGGCTGCTGGCTGGTGCCGACGGACTGCACGCCAGCGGGCGGCTGTGCAGCACAAGCGGAAATGGCAACAGCCATAGCGATAATCGGTAAGTATTTCACGTTATCTCCTTCCAGAAATCGCTCACATAGAGCCGGTTGTCGAATTCAGGCGAATCTGTCTGATCGACCGTGCCTGGTCATGTTCCCTTTTAATCGGAAACAAGTTGTTAGCGCGCCGCGCCGTCAAGCGCCAGTCGCGCTGTCATTGAGACGAGGTGTGAAGCAGCGGCTTCAGCGCTGGCCACACGTTGTCCAGTAGCAGGGGTTGTGCCCGTTGCGTCGGATGAATCTGATCCGACTGGAACATATCGGGCTTGTTTTCGATTCCGGCGAGGAGAAATGGGACGAGCGGCACGCGTAGCTGTTTGGACAGTTGTCCGTAGAGTTCATGGAACTTTTGCGTGTAGTCGGGTCCGTAGTTAGGCGGCACGTACATGCCGACGAGCAGAACCTTCGCGTGTCCCTGCTGGGCCTGCTCGACGATCGTGCGCAGATTGTCTTCCGTCGTGCTGAGCGGCACGCCGCGCAACGCATCGTTGGCGCCCAGTTCGACGATCACGATGGCAGGCTTGAGGCGTTGCATCAGCGCGGGCAAACGGGCGCGTCCTCCGCTCGTGGTGTCGCCGCTGATGCTCGCATTCGCAACGTTATAATCGATCTGCGCACTCGACAGCCGCTGACGCATCAGAGAAACCCAGCCGGTGTCGCGAGGCAAGCCGTATTCGGCAGAGAGACTGTCGCCGAGTACGACGATGGTCGGCTTCGACTGTTGCGCGTTGCTGCCAGCCGTGTTCGTGGCGTTCGAGTTGCTGGCCGCGAGAGCGGGCTCCGAAAACGTTGCGGCGAATACGAAGGGGAAACACGCCGCGGTCAGCGCCGCGATGGACGCAACGGCGCGCACTTTCAACCTACGCTTCACCATGCAAAAGAAAACCGATCCAGTCATCGAAGTGCGGGGTTTGTGCAAGAGGGTTAAGGATGCGACGGGTGAGCTGACGATCCTCGACAACATCGACCTGTCGATTCATGCAAGCAGCCGCGTGGCGATCGTCGGCGCGTCGGGCTCCGGCAAGTCTACGCTGCTCGGACTGCTCGCCGGTTTGGACAGTGCGACATCAGGGTCGGTTCGTCTGCTCGGTCGCGAACTGACGGAACTCGACGAAGACGGCCGCGCCGCGTTGCGCAACGGTTCAGTCGGCTTCGTGTTCCAGTCCTTCCAGTTGATGCCGCACCTGACGGCGCTCGAGAACGTGACGCTTCCCCTCGAACTGCAAGGCGGGCTGCCGGCACGCGACGTTCATGCGCGTGCGCGGACGCTGCTGACGCAAGTTGGCCTCGGCGAGCGCATGCGGCACTATCCGAAGCTGCTGTCGGGCGGTGAACAGCAACGTGTGGCGCTCGCGCGCGCGTTCGCGACGCATCCCGCGATTCTTTTCGCCGACGAACCGACGGGCAGTCTCGACGCTGCGACAGGCCATGCCGTCATCGATCTGATGTTCGAGATGAATCGCGCGAACGGCGCGACGCTCGTGCTCGTCACGCATGATGTCGAGCTGGCGCGGCGCTGCGATACGACGGTGACGATCGAAGCAGGGCGCCTCATCTAAGCAGGCTTTCCGGGCAAAGAAAAAACGGGCCTTCATGACGAAGGCCCGTTTGCTTTCGAGCGCCTGAATCTTCGGCAAAATGCCGAGCCGCGTCAGCCTTTCAGCGCCGCGCGCGCACGTGCGATCAGTGCCGACGTGGACGAGTCGTGCTTCTTCTCATCGACGGTCGCGGCCGTGAGATCCGCTTCGACGACCTTGCCGAGGATCTTGCCCAACTCGACGCCCCACTGGTCGAACGAGTTGATGTTCCACACCGTGCCTTGCACGAGCACCTTGTGTTCGTACAACGCGATCAATGCGCCGAGCGAGCGGGCGGTGAGGGCATCGACGAGCAGCGTCGTAGTCGGACGGTTGCCGGGGAACATGATGTGCGGCACGAGTTCTGGCTTGTCCGGTCCCGCCACTTTCTCGGCCTCTTCGCGCGTGCGGCCGAGCATCAGCGCTTCGCTCTGCGCGAAGCAGTTCGCCAGCAGCTTCGGATGATGCGACACGAGCGGATGCTCAGGCGTGAGCACCGCGACGAAGTCGATCGGGACGATGGTCGGCCCCTGGTGCAGCATCTGGAAGAACGCGTGCTGCCCGTTCGTGCCCGGCTCGCCCCACGTGACTGCAGAGGTGTCGTACGTGACGAACGAGCCGTCCAGGCACGCCTGCTTGCCGTTGCTTTCCATCTCCAGCTGTTGCAGGTACGACGGCAGGTAGTGCAGCGCTTCGGAATACGGCGCGACCAGATAACTTTGCGAGCCGAAGAAGTTGCGATACCAGATACCGATCATGCCCATCAGCACGGGCAGATTGCGTTCGAGCGGCGCGCTGCGGAAATGCTCGTCCATCTCGTTCGCGCCGGCGAGCAGTTCGTCGAACTGCTTTGGACCGATGGCGATCATGATCGACAGACCGACGGCCGACCACAGCGAATACCGCCCGCCAACCCAGTCCCACATCTCGAACACGTTCTCCTGCGCGATGCCGAACTTGACGACTTCCGTGGGATTCGCCGATACGCCGACAAAGTGCTTCGCCAGTTCGCCCGCCGGGCAGCCTTTCTCGATGAACCAGTCGCGCAGCGAATTCGCGTTGGTCATCGTTTCGAGCGTGGTGAACGTCTTCGAAACGATGATGGCGAGCGTCTCTTCGGGATCGATCTGCTGTAGCACGCGATAGAGGTCCGCGCCGTCGACGTTCGATACGAAGTGCGTCGAGATATCGGGCGTAGCGAGGTGTTGCAGCGCGTGCACGACCATCTTCGGCCCGAGGTCCGATCCGCCGATGCCGATGTTCACGACATGGCGAATGCGCTTGCCCGTATAGCCCTTCCATTCGCCGCCGCGGACCTTGTCCGCGAATGCCGCCATCTTCGCGCGCTCGGCCTGGATCTTGCCGTAGAAGGGCGCTGTAGGATTGCTCGCGCGCAGCGCCGTGTGCAGCACCGCGCGGCCTTCCGTCGGATTGACGGTGTCGCCCGCGAACATCGCGTCGCGGCGCTTCTCGACGTTGGCTTCGCGCGCGAGTTGCACGAGCAGATTCAGGGTTTCGTCGGTGATGCGGTTCTTCGAAAAATCGGCTGCGAGACCGCCGCCGGCGAGGGTAAAGCGTTCGGCGCGCGTCGGCGCGGGATCGTTCTCGGGTGCAAACCAGTCGCGCAGGCGCGCATCGCGAATCTGTCCGTAGTGTGTTTGCAGCGAGTTCCAGGCGGGGAGCGAGTTGAGAGTCATAACCGTCCGTCTAACGAAGGAAAACGAATGGCCGGCCGCGCGTCGGGCGTGCCGGGGGTGATCTGCAGATGCGCAGTTGGCTGAGCGGCCCGGTCGCCGGATGCGCGGCGGCGTGTCGCGTGCCCCGTCAGCGGGCGTCTGCAGTTCGCGTCGCGACCGTTGGACGGACTCGCGACGCAGTCAACCAGTATAGCGGGCCAGGATGACAGCCGGGATAGATGGGTCAGGGCGCCAGATAGCGGGACGTCCGGTGCGGCACGACCGGCCTTCACTCCCTCGGCGGATACACGAGCCGATTCAACAGCTTGCGCACCATCGGCGCGAGTTCGCCCGCCGTCAGACCGGCTGGCCCTTTGCCGCGCCCGGTGAGCATGTCGGCTGCGAGACCGTGCAGAAAAACGCCCGCGAGCGCCGCCTCGTAGCGCGGCAGCCCTTGACCGAGGAACGCGCCGATCAGGCCGCCGAGCACGTCGCCCGTACCGCCCGTCGCGAGCGCCGCATTGCCCGTCGGGTTGATGGCGACACGGCCGTCGGGAGACGCGATCACGGTGCCCGTACCTTTCAGTACGGCCACGCATGCATAACGCGCCGCAAGCTCGCGCGCCGCCGTCAGCCGGTCGTGCTGCACGTTTTTCGCATCCGTGCCGAGCAGGCGTGCCGCTTCGAGCGGATGGGGCGTCAGCACGCACGGATCGTTGGCGCTCTCGCCGCGCTGCTTCACGGCGGCGGCGAGTTCGGCGTGATCGGCGACGAGATTCAGCGCGTCGGCATCCAGCAGTTTCGGTACGTTCAGCGGCAGCACGTTGCGCAACACGTCGACGGCGCGCTCACGCTTGCCCATACCGCAGCCGATCGACAACGCGTCCATCGTGGCGAGCGGCAGTTCGTCGAGCGGATGGAGCATCAACTCAGGGTGCGGCGGATCGTACGGCGGGCTGCCTGCGCCGAGGAACGCGACATGGACCTTGCCGGCGCCCGCGTACAACGCCGCGCGCGCGGCAAGGATAGGCGCGCCGCACATGCCTGTGTCGCCGCCCACGACGGCCATGCTGCCGAACGTGCCTTTGTGTGTCGCGTAATCGCGTGAAGGGAAATACGGAACGAACAGGGCGGGGCTGTTCAACCGCACCATCGGCTGACGCGGCCCTTCGACGCCGATCGGCGCGACCGTCACGTCGCCTGCCAGATCGCGCCCCGATGCCATGTATAGCCCAGGTTTCGCGCCGATAAAGGTGACCGTGTTCGTCGCGCGCACGGCAACGCCGCCGTCGACGACGTTGCCTGTGTCGCTGTCGAGGCCGCTCGGCACGTCGAGCGCGAGCACGCGCCCACGTTTCGCGGCGCGCGCCGACAGCTTCCCTGCAATCGACGCGAACACGCCTTCCAGCGGCCGCGCGAGCCCGATGCCGAACATGCCGTCGACCACCCAGCCGTAACTATCGAGCGAGTCGGGCACGACGTTCGAAATCGGCACGCCTGCGGCACGCGCTTCGGCGAGTGCCCAGCGGGCATCGTCAGGCTTCACCTCGACGGGCATGCAGACTTCGACCGCGACGCCCGCACGCCGAAGCTCCGCCGCAACGACGAGGGCGTCGCCGCCATTGTTGCCGGGCCCGGCGACGAGCCACACCGGCTCGTAGGGATCCGCCGCACCGTCGTGCGCAATGTGTTCGAGTACGAAGCGCGCGCCTGCCTGCCCGGCCCGTTCCATCAGCGTGTGAGCGGGTAGCGTTGCTTCGGCATTTTTTTCGAGCGCGCGTAATTCGGCAACGCTCAGCAGCGTGAACGGCCGGTCGTGCGGGTTGATGAGAATGGCCTGCGGAGGCGGCAGCGAGGGAATCGAGAGTGGGGTATCGGTCATGGCAGCGTACGAGAGCAACAGGGTACGACCATGGTAGTTGCATTGCCCATGCCGATACCAGTACGGCCAAAGGCATAGGACGAATGACCGTCCTATGCCGACATCTCGCGATCAGGCGTTGAAGCGTTCGGGACGAAGCGCCGCGATCGTGTCGGGCGGCAGTTCCGACGGCACGCCGGAAACGAGGTTCGCAATCAGCTTGCCCGAGCCGCAGGCAAGGCCCCAGCCGACGGGACCGTGCGCCGCGTTCACATACAGCCGCGGATGCAGCGCATTGCCCGTCACGGGCAGGCCGTCGGGCGACAGCAGCTTCACGCCTTCCCACGGCAGCGCGGCGGAAATGCGCGCGGAGCCCGGTACCCAGTCGTGCGTCGCCTGGCTGAGCAACGCGAGCGCTTCCTTCGTGAGCGGCTCCGGCAGCGGCTGCTTTGTTTGGCCCGCGCTTTGCAGCACGGCGCCGCCCGCGATACGCAGCCGGTGATTGCTGCGCGTGATCGTGATGCGCTTGACGGCATCGATCACCGTGGTATGCGGTGCGAATTCCTCGCGTGCGATGGGCGCGACGAGGTTATGCAGCCGCAGCGGATGCAGCGGCAAGGTCAGACCGAGCTTTTCCAGCAACGAAAGGCTTCCGACGCCCGCCGCGACCACCACGGCATCCGCGCTGATCACATCGACTTCGCGCGAACGCGACGACTCGCCATTCGCGGGCGCCAGTTCGACGGCGGCACGCTGGTTGTCGAGCCGGATGCCTGTCACTTCGCGCCCGCACTGGAACTGCACGCCGCCTTGCGAATCGAGCGTCTGCTTGATCAGCTTCGCGAACAGCGGGCAGTTGGCCGTACCTTCGTCGTCGAAAAGCACGCCGCCCGCGAAATGCGGTTCGAGCGGAATCGAATGCTCGATGGTCTGGCATTCCTGCGGGCTCAGTACATGATGCGGGACTTCGAATTTCCGCAGCAGGTCGAGCGCGGGCTGCGTGTGCTCCCAATCCTGCGGACTGCGCACCAGATACAGCTGACCCTTCGTCTGCTCGAACTCCAGATTGAAGTGATGTTCGATGTCGGCAAGCGTTTCGCGCGCCGATTCGATCAGCGGGCGCAGCAGCGCATATTGCTTCTGGAAGGCTTCGGGTTCGGCGAGCACCGACAGCTTGCGGATGAAATCGCGCACCGGCCCGTTGAAGCCCGTCTTTTTGATGACGCCGCTCTTCGCCGCCTGGCGATGCTGCATGAAGGTCGGTCCGAACCAGACGTCGAGCGGGGTGGGCAGCAGCGTGCCGCCGTGTCCGTAGGTGGCGCCTTGCGCGACGGTGGCGTGCCGTTCGACGACGCACACCCGATGACCGGCCGCGCGAAGCTGATAGGCGGTGGCGACGCCGACGATCCCGCCGCCAATGACGATGACATCCATGATTAATTCGTATTGCCGGCGGCACGCGTGGGGCCAGGCGTATTTCGTGACATGCGGCGCAGCGCGACAGCCGAAGCTGCGCCGATCTGATGAAAGGCGGAATGATAGCAGCCAAACGAGCCTCCCGGCAGACGGCCGTTCGGCGCGGAAAGAATCTGTTTCGTACCGTCGCGCGCGGTGGTTTCCAGGCGCACAAAGCGTGCGAACCGCCTATCACATCCGGCCAAAACCGCGTCTCGAAATGGTGCGGGAAAGCGCGGACGCACGCCCGGCCGCCGTCTGCAGGCGCAAAAGACGCGTCACATGAGGATGCAGCCCAGGTCTGCCGGGCCTTCCCGGGTTATAATCTTGGACTTCCTTACGCCTCACGTCGCCTCCACGCGCGACTGTCCGAGCGGTTGCTCAAGTTGCAGAAGCAATCGCGCGCGGCACCCAGCGACGCAACCGATCGACGCAACGTCAAGTTCATGGCCCACTTCTCGTGTTTCCCCGGCGCTTCGGCCCTTTCCGATTTCCGTCAAACCCGTCTGCTCGATACGTTGTCGCGCATCGACGCCAGCATCGTCGGCGTGCGCGGCCAGTATCTGCACTTCGTGAACTCGCAGACGCCGCTTTCCACGGAAGACAGCGCAAAAATCGAAGCGCTGATGCACTACGGCGATCCGTTCGACGCGGGCAAGGACAAGGGCGCCGTCGAGACCTTCCTCGTCGTGCCGCGCTTCGGCACGGTGTCGCCGTGGGCGAGCAAGGCCACGGACATCGCGCTCCATTGCGGCCTCACGCACGTGCGCCGCATCGAGCGCGGCGTCGAATACACGGTTGTGCTGAAGGGCGGTCTGCTCGGCGGCAAGAAGGCGCTGTCGGACGAGGCGCGCGCCGCTGTCGTCGCCGCGCTGCATGACCGGATGACGGAAAGCGTCGCGCCGTCGCGCGATCACGCGATGCATCTGTTCGACGAACTGCCGGCGAAGCCGCTGCAAACCGTCGGCGTGCTGACGGACGGCCGCAAGGCGCTGGAGAAGGCGAACTCGGAACTGGGCCTCGCGCTCGCCGACGACGAAATCGACTATCTGGTCGACGCCTTCACGAAGCTCGAACGTAATCCGACCGACGTCGAACTGATGATGTTCGCGCAGGCCAACAGCGAGCACTGCCGCCACAAGATTTTCAACGCGAGCTGGACGATCGACGGCGAAGCGCAGGACATGTCGCTGTTCAACATGATCCGCAACACGGAAAAGTTCAATCCGCAGGGTACGATCGTCGCGTACTCGGACAACTCGTCGATCATGCAGGGCGGCATGGCCGAGCGCTGGTTCCCGCGCAAGCCAGCGAACGCGGACGAGCCGGGTGAACGCTATGGCCGTCACACCGAGTTGACGCACACGCTGATGAAGGTGGAGACGCACAACCACCCGACGGCCATCTCGCCGTTCCCGGGCGCGGCTACAGGCGCGGGCGGCGAAATCCGCGACGAAGGCGCGACGGGCCGCGGCGCACGTCCGAAGGCGGGTCTGACGGGCTTCACGGTGTCGAATCTCGAACTGCCGGACGCGCGTGAGACTTGGGAAAACGCGCGCGACACGAATCAGCCCGTCGGCCATCGCAATGCCGCGGATCAATTCGACACGTATGGCCGTCCGGACCGTATCGCGTCGCCGCTGCAGATCATGATCGACGGGCCGCTTGGTGGCGCCGCGTTCAACAACGAATTCGGCCGGCCGAACCTCGGCGGCTACTTCCGCACTTACGAGCAGAACGTCGCGGGCCGCGTGCGCGGCTATCACAAGCCGATCATGATCGCGGGCGGTCTCGGCAACGTGTCCGACCAGCACACGCACAAGCACGATCTGCCTGCCGGTTCGCTGCTGATCCAGATCGGCGGTCCGGGCATGCGTATCGGCATGGGCGGCGGCGCGGCAAGCTCGATGGCGACGGGCACCAACACGGCCGAACTCGACTTCGATTCCGTGCAGCGCGGCAATCCGGAAATCGAGCGGCGCGCGCAGGAAGTGATCAACTCGTGCTGGCAGCTGGGCGAAGGTAATCCTATCCTGAGCATTCACGACGTCGGCGCGGGCGGTTTGTCGAACGCGTTCCCCGAACTCGTCGATGGCGCGGACAAGGGCGCGCTGTTCGAACTGCGCAAGGTGCAGCTCGAAGAGAGCGGCCTGTCGCCGCGTGAAATCTGGTCGAACGAAGCGCAAGAGCGCTATGTGCTGGCCATTCCGCCGTCGCGTCTCGAAGAATTCGCGGCGATCTGCGAACGCGAGCGCTGCCCGTTCGCAGTAGTCGGCACCGCCACGGCTGAACGTCAGCTGCAACTGATCGACGCCGACAAGACGAACGACGACGCGCACCAGCCCGTCGACATGCCGATGGACGTGCTGCTCGGCAAGCCGCCGCGCATGCATCGCGATGTGAAGCGAGCATCGACACCGCTGCAACCCGTCGACGTCACGCACATCGCGCTGCACGAGGCTGCCGTCAGCGTGCTGCGTCATCCGACGGTCGCGAGCAAGTCGTTCCTGATAACGATCGGCGACCGCTCGGTGGGCGGCACGACGGCGCGCGACCAGATGGTCGGCCCGTGGCAGGTGCCCGTCGCCGACTGCGCGATCACGACGGTCGATTACGCGGGCTTCCGCGGCGAAGCGATGACGATGGCCGAGCGCACGCCGCTCGCCGTCATCGACGCGCCTGCGTCGGGCCGCATGGCCGTGGGCGAAGCGGTGACGAACATTGCGTCGGCGCCTATCGCGTCGCTCGACAAGCTCAAGCTGTCGGCGAACTGGATGGCCGCGTGCGGCAGCCCGGGCGAAGACGCGGCGCTGTACGACACGGTGAAGGCGATCGGCATGGAATTGTGCCCGGCGCTCGGTATCGGCATTCCCGTCGGCAAGGATTCGCTGTCGATGCGTACGAAGTGGGCGGACGGCAGCGTGGAGAAGGAAGTAGTCGCGCCCGTGTCGCTGATCATTTCGGCGTTCGCGCCCGTCGAGGACGTGCGCCGTCATCTGACGCCGCAACTGCTGGGCACGAAGGAAGCGGGCGAAACGGTGCTGATCGCAATCGACCTCGGCCGCGGCAAGCAGCGTCTGGGCGGCAGCATTCTGGCGCAGGTGACACAGCAGGTCGGCGATACAGTGCCCGACGTCGACGATCCCGAAGACCTGAAGCGCTTCTTCACGGCGATCCAGACTCTTAACGCGGACGGCAAGCTGCTCGCGTATCACGACCGCTCGGACGGCGGCTTGTGGGCGACGGTCTGCGAAATGGCGTTTGCGGGTCACGTGGGCGTGTCGCTGAACGTCGACATGCTGACGCTCGATCCCGATCACGAATTCGATTACGGCGACGCGAAGGACTGGGCGAAGCAGACGAGCGGCCGTCGCGAAGACCGCACGATCCGTGCGCTCTTCAACGAGGAACTCGGCGCGGTGGTGCAGGTGCGTGCCACGGACCGCGACGCTGTGCTCGCCGCGTTGCGCGACCATGGTCTGTCGGCGTGCTCGCATGTGATCGGCAAGACGAACGCGAACGACATGATCGAAATCTATCGCGACGCGAAGAAGATTTTCGACGCGCCGCGTGCCGAACTGCATCGCACGTGGAGCGAGGTGAGCTGGCGTATCGCGCGTCTGCGCGACAACCCGGCTTGCGCCGACGCCGAATTCGACGCGCTGCTCGACGCGGGCGATCCGGGCATTCAGCCGCATCTGTCGTTCGATCCTGTCGAAGACGTTGCCGCGCCGTTCATCGGCAAGGGCGCGCGTCCGCGCGTGGCGATCCTGCGCGAGCAGGGCGTGAATTCACACCTTGAAACTGCGTACGCGTTCGACCGCGCGGGCTTCGATGCACATGACGTTCACATGAGCGACCTGCTGTCGGGCCGCGCGACGCTCGCCGATTTTGCAGGCGCGGTCGCGTGCGGCGGCTTCTCGTATGGCGACGTGCTGGGTGCAGGCGAGGGCTGGGCGAAGACGATTCGCTTCAATTCGCAACTGGCCGACATGTTTGCCGCGTTCTTTGGTCGCAACGACACGTTCGCGCTCGGCATCTGCAACGGCTGCCAGATGATGAGCAGCCTTGCATCGATGATTCCTGGCGCGGATGCGTGGCCGAAGTTCACGCGTAACAAGTCGGAGAAATTTGAAGCGCGCTTCTCGCTGGTCGAAGTGCAGTCGTCGCCGTCGATCTTCTTTGCGGGCATGGAAGGATCGCGGATTCCGGTTGCTGTTGCGCACGGCGAGGGTTTTGCTGACTTCTCGCAGCAGGGCGATGCGGCGCGGGTTGCCGTCGCGATGAGGTATGTCGATCATCGTGGGCAGCCCACGGAGCAGTATCCGTTTAATCCTAATGGCTCGCCGGCTGGGATTACGTCTGTGACTACGCCTGATGGGCGTTTTACTGTGTTGATGCCGCACACCGAGCGCGTACATCGTAATGTGCAGATGAGCTGGACTCCGGAGGCCTGGAAGGACTCTGCGACGGACGGCAGTCCGTGGATGCGAGTGTTTCAGAATGCTCGGAAGTTTCTTGGATAAGGGTTAGGTTTTTTGCAGCCTGCGCGGGCTGTGAGCGGTTTTTCTATCGCTGGCGTCCGCGTTTTGCTTTCTGTGCTTCATGCGTTGCCCCTGTGCGGGGCGGCACCTACTTTTCTTTGCAGCGGCAAAGAAAAGTAGGCAAAAGAAAGCCGCTTTTGAACCTCCGGTGCCTGCCAGGATAGCGCTGCGGCACGCCGCAGTTGAGCTATCGCGCAGCGACGTCCGCACTCCGTAGAAAGCCCGCAGTCAACCGCGCACGGCGCCCCCCACACACAGTTCGAAGCACATACCGCCCAATCAAACCACGGCAAACACACAAAAACACGCCGACCGAATGTGCTCCAGGTGGATGTCATCTTTCGCGCCGCGCGCGCCTGACTGCGGGCTTTCTACGGAGTGCGGACGTCGCTGTGCGACAGCTCAAAGAACGTGTGCCGTAGCGTTATCCTGGCCGGCACCGGAGGTTCAAAAGCGGCTTTCTTTTGCCTACTTTTCTTTGCCGCTGCAAAGAAAAGTAGGTGCCGCCCCGCACAGGGGCAACGCTTGAAGCACCGATACGAATTCGCGGATGCCAGCGATAAAAATGCGACCGGCCCAGCCAGAACCAAAAACAAAAAAGCCGCCCGAAGGCGGCCTCCTTCAAACCAAACCAAATTCCAGAATCACTGAACCTTAGCCTTAGACCGAAGGTCCTCTTCAAAGGCTTGCAGCTTCTCCTGCTGCATCTGCTGCGCAATCTGAGCCTTCACCTGCTCAAAAGGCGGCGGCGGCGTCTGCCGCACATCATCGACGCGAATGATGTGCCAGCCAAACTGCGTATGCACCGGCTCATCCGTCATCTGGCCTTTCTGCAGCTTCTCGGCGGCAGCCGCAAACTCAGGCACGTAAGCCTTGGGATCCGACCAGTCGAGGTCGCCACCATTCTTGCCCGAACCCGGATCCTTCGAGAACTGCTTCGCGAGGTCTTCGAAGCTCGCGCCGCCCTTGATCTTCGCGATCAGATCCTTCGCCTGCTGCTCGTTCTCGACGAGGATGTGGTGCAAGTGATATTCCTTGCCGCCAATCTGCTTCACCAACTCGTCATACTTCGCCTTCACTTCGGCATCCGACGGCTGGTTCTTCTTCAGATAGTTCTCGATCAGCGCGCGCAGCACCACGGTCTGCTGTGCGACAGCGACTTGCGCCTTGACGTCCGGCTTCGAAGGAATGCCTTCGCGGATCGCTTCCTGCATCAGGATTTCGCGGTTCACGAGTTCTTCACGAACAGCCTGTTGCAGCTTCGGCGAATCCTGTTGACCCTGTTGCACGAGTTGAGCAACCAGCGCATCGGCGCGCGACTTCGGAATCGGCGTGCCGTTCACGACGGCGATGTTCTGTGCGAAAGCAGGCGCGGCCGCGAATGCAGCCAGCAAAACCCAGTAGCGGGTGTTTTTCAAGGTCATCGGAAGTTTCCTAACGGGACTGCAAATTGAATTCTTCTGGCGTGTAAGCCGTGATGGCGAGAGCGTGAATGCCGCGCTGCATGGCATCGGCCAGCGCATCATACACCATGCGGTGCCGCGCCACGCGGGCCTTGCCGGCAAAGGCGCCTGCCACGATCGTCACTGCGTAGTGGCCGCCCGCCGATGCGCCCGCATGACCCGCATGCAAGGCGCTGTCGTCGCGCACGGTGATCGAATCGACGGGTGCGAGCGCCGCCGTGATGCGCGCCTCGATCAGCGCAATGCGCTCGGCGGGACTCGCTTGAAGGAAAACGTCGTCGCTCATGTCACTCTTCCTTCATGTACTTCGAAAGCCACAAACTCTGTCCGACGATAAACACGACGAGGCAACCCGTCGCGCCGAACAGCTTGAAATTGACCCACGCGTCCGTCGAAAAGTTATACGCGACGAACAGATTGAGGATGCCGAGCAGCACGAAAAACACGGCCCACACGTAGTTCAGCTGACCCCAGATGCGGTGCGGCAGCTGGATCTGCTTGCCCATCATCGCTTCGATCAGGTTCTTGTTGAATGCGAGCGCGGAAACCACCAGCGCGACGGAAAACGCCCAGTACAGCACGGTCGGCTTCCATTTGATGAAGGTGTCGTTGTGCAGCACGAGCGTCGCGCCGCCGAACACGGTGACCACGCCGAGGCTCACCCACAGCATCGGGTCGACCTTGCGGTGCCGGAACGCGACCCACGCGATCTGCACGAGCGTGGCGGCGATTGCGACGGCCGTCGCCGTGAAAATGCCCCACACCTTGTACGCGACGAAGAACAGGATGATCGGAAACAGATCGAACAGGAATTTCATTGTCGGCTTGGGAATCCGGAGAGTGTTGGGCGCATCGAGCGCGCTGTCTGTGATCGTGTCGCGCAACGCGGCGCGCCTGGCGGACAACGCCTGGCCGATTCGTCCGGCAGGCGCTGATCTGCGGCGCACACCGGCATGAAACTCACGCCGCACGCGATGCTATCTGGGCTCGAATTGTAGCGCAGGCGGGTAGCCGCAGTCGCGCGAGCCCGCCTGCGCGAGATCATGCGAACCTCGCGCGGGCGGCCACAGGCTTACGACGAGCAGCTCACTTCGAGTGACGACGCCCAGTCGGGCGGCAAGCCCGCATACGCTTCGTACTCGGGCTGTTCATCGAACGGACGGCGCAGCACTGTCGCGAGGCGTTCGACTTCGGAGAAATCCTTCTCCTTCGCCTGCCGGATCGCCGCCTCGGCGAGGTGATTGCGCAGCACGTACTTCGGATTCACGCGATTCATCGCTTCGGCACGCGCGGTGTCGTCGCGTGTTTCGTGCGACAGGCGCGCCCGGTAGGCGTTCGCCCACGCATCGAACGCGGCGCGGTCGAGAAACAGGTCGCGCACGGGCGCATCGTTGCTCGCGTCGTGTTTCGACAGTTTCGCCAGATTGCGGAACGTCAGCGTGAAGTCGGCGCGGTTCGCGTGCATGATCTCGAACAGTTTGTTGGCGAGCGCGTCGTCGCCTTCGCGTTCCGTTTCGAGGCCGAGCTTCGCGCGCATGCGCGCTTCGAGCGCGGGCGCGAAGCGTCCCTTGAAGCCTTCGAGCACGCGTTGCGCGTCCTTCACCGCGCGTTCGCTGCGCTCGGTCTCGCCGTATCGCTCGCCCAAAAGCGGCAGCAAACCTTGCGCGAGACAGAAGAGGTTCCAGTACGCGATCTGCGGCTGCATCCGGTACGCGTAACGCCCTTGCGAATCCGAGTGGTTGCAGATGTGATTCGCGTCGAAGCCGTCCATGAAGCCGAACGGACCGTAGTCGATCGTGAGGCCGAGAATCGACATGTTGTCCGTGTTCATCACGCCGTGGCAGAAGCCGACTGCCTGCCATTGCGCGATCAGATCGGCCGTCGACAACACGGCTTCGTTCAGCAGCGCAAGGTACGGATCTTCGGCCTCGCGGCACGCCGGATAGAAACGCTCGATCACGTGATCCGCCAGCGAGCGCAGCGCATCGACGCGATCGTTCGCGTAGAAATGCTCGAAGTGCCCGAAGCGCACGAAGCTCGGCGACACGCGCGTTACCACGGCAGCCGTTTCCATTTCTTCGCGGCGCACGGGTTGATCGGAGCCGATTACGCACAGCGCGCGCGTCG
Organism: Paraburkholderia sabiae; assembly: GCF_030412785.1. Classification (NCBI taxonomy): domain Bacteria; kingdom Pseudomonadati; phylum Pseudomonadota; class Betaproteobacteria; order Burkholderiales; family Burkholderiaceae; genus Paraburkholderia; species Paraburkholderia sabiae. The sequence continues at coordinate 4,856,431 of NZ_CP125295.1, read as the reverse complement.
TCGGAATGCCGAGGTGGTGCATGGCTTCCGAACACAGATATTCGCGGATCGACGAACGCAGCACCGCGCGGCCGTCGCCCATGCGCGAGTAGGGCGTGCGTCCGCCGCCTTTGAGCTGCAGCTCGAAGCGCTGGCCGTCGTGCTCGACTTCGCCGAGCGTCAGCGCGCGTCCGTCGCCGAGCTGGCCCGCCCACACGCCGAACTGATGCCCCGAATACACGGATGCATACGACATCGACGTCGACGGCCAGTCGCGCGTCGTGTTGCCGGCGAAGAACTCGGCAAAGCCCGGCGCATTCACGAGCGACGCATCGAAACCGAGCATCGATGCGACATCCGGCGCGAAACCGACGACATACGGCGCTGGTAACGGCGCCGCTGGCAGGCGTGTCAGAAAGACGTTCCCGAGCGCGGCGAAGCTGCCTTCACGCTGGTTGTCGATAGCGCCTGCCGCCGTCGACATGGGACCGGATAACCCTGCATTGCATGGGGAAAACGACATATTGAGCGCCTCATTATTAACCGATATTGTAATTCCGCCCCCGCCGCGCTGCAGGGCGCGCATCTGCCGCGCATAGCGGGGCATCGAACGAGCCACTCGAACCGCGAACGAGAAGAACCAACACGACTGGGAGACACCTGCGTATGACGACGCCGCTCTTTGGACAGATGATGGACGTGCCGCTGACGGTTTCTTCGCTGCTGGCACATGCGTCACGCCACTTCGGCACGACGGAGATCGTGTCGAAGCGCATCGAGGGCGACGTGCATCGTTACACGTATCGCGATTGCGAGCGGCGCGCAAAGCAGCTTGCGCAGGCGCTGATCGCGCTCGGCGTCGAAGCAGGCGACCGGATCGGCACGCTCGCCTGGAACGGCTACCGGCATCTGGAAACGTACTACGGCACGACGGGCTTCGGCGCCGTGTGCCACACGATCAATCCGCGGCTCTTTCCCGATCAGATCGCCTACATCGTCAATCACGCCGACGACCGCTATGTCCTGTTTGATATCACGTTCGCGCCGCTCGTCGACGTGCTGGCGGCGCAGTGCCCGAACGTGCGCGGCTGGATCGCGATGACGGACGAAGCGCACATGCCGCGGATGTCGACGGCGGTATCGAGCTACGAAGCGCTGCTCGCGCAGCACGACGGCGACTTCGATTGGCCTGCCATCGACGAACGTTGCGCGTCCAACCTTTGCTATACGTCGGGCACGACGGGTCATCCGAAGGGCGCGTTGTACTCGCATCGCTCGACGGTGCTGCATGCGTTCGGCGCGTCGCTGCCGGATGCGATGGGTCTGTCCGCACGCGATTCCGTGCTGCCCGTCGTGCCGATGTTTCATGTGAACGCGTGGGGCATTCCGCATTCGGCGCCGCTGACGGGCGCGAAGCTCGTGTTTCCGGGCAAGGATCTCGACGGCAAGTCGCTGTACGAACTGATGGAAGCGGAGCGCGTCACGTATTCGGCGGGCGTGCCGACCGTGTGGCTCGGCCTGCTCAATCACATGCGCGAGGCTGGCGTGAAGTTTTCGTCGCTGGAACGCACGGTGATCGGCGGGTCCGCGTGTCCGCCAGCGATGATCAGGATGTTCCGCGAAACCTACGGCGTCGAGGTGATCCACGCGTGGGGCATGACGGAGATGTCGCCGCTCGGCACGTTGTCGAAACTCACGTGGGAACAGTCGCAGCGTTCGCCCGACGAGCAGCGCAAGCTACGCGAAAAGCAGGGCCACGTGATGTACGGCGTCGACATGAAGATCGTCGGCGACGACGGGCGCGAGTTGCCGTGGGACGGCGTCGCGTTCGGCGATCTGCACGTGCGCGGGCCGTGGGTGATCGACCGGTATTTTCGCGGCGATGCGTCGCCGCTCGTCGACGGCTGGTTCCCGACGGGCGACGTCGCGACGATCGACAAGGACAGCTTCCTCAACATCACCGACCGCAGCAAGGACGTGATCAAGTCGGGCGGCGAGTGGATCAGTTCGATCGACGTCGAAAACGTCGCGGTCGCGCATCCCGCCGTCGCGGAGGCCGCGTGCATCGCGTGCGCGCATCCGAAATGGACGGAGCGGCCGCTGCTCGTCGTCGTCCGGCGTCCCGACGCCGACGTGACGCGCGAAGAACTGCTCGCGTTCTACGAAGGCAAGCTCGCCAAATGGTGGATTCCCGACGACGTCGTGTTCGTCGACGATTTGCCGCACACGGCGACGGGCAAGCTGCAAAAGCTCAAGCTGCGCGAGCAGTTCCGCGCGCATGTGCTGCCGACGGCGCTCGGCATCGAAGACTGTCCGTTCGACGAAGCCGCGCATACCGGCGATACGAAAACCGGCCACGCCTAGACCTCGGGTTTACGCCCACTACATCGGTCGTTCTGTTAATTGAACGATCGTTCGTTTTTGTGTATTCTGCCTCCTGACGCAAACGAACGGCGAATTAACGAACATGAGCGGACAATGGTCCGCATGTTCCCATCCGGCTCGCGCAGATCACGCGCGACCGCATCGCATGGAGGCAGGCAGATGGCAGTGGACTACACCACACACGACGGCGTTGCCGTCATTACGCTGAACAATCCCCCCGTCAACGGACTCGGTCTGTCGACGCGCACGGGCATCGTCGAGGGCATCGAGCGCGCGCAGAACGATCCCGCCATCAAGGCAATCGTGCTGACGGGCGCGGGCAAGGCCTTCTCGGGCGGCGCCGACATCACCGAATTCAACACGCCGAAGGCGCTGCAGGAGCCGACGCTCGCGACCGTCATCAAGGCCGTCGAAGGCAGCGCGAAGCCCGTCGTCGCGGCCATACACAGCGTCGCGATGGGCGGCGGCCTGGAACTCGCGCTCGGCGCGCACTATCGCGTGGCCGTGCCCGGCGCGCAGATCGCGCTGCCCGAAGTCAAGCTCGGCATCCTGCCGGGCGCAGGCGGCACGCAGCGTTTGCCGCGCGCATTGGGACTCGAAGCTGCTCTCAACATGATCGTGTCGGGGGCGCCCGTGATGTCGGAGAAACTCGCCGGCACGCCGCTTTTCGATCAGCTGGTGGAAGGCGATCTGATGGAAGGCGCGCTTGCGTTCGCACGCAAGGTTGCCGCGCAGAGCGGCCCGCATCCGAAGATCCGCGACCGCAAGATCGAGCATCCGAACGCAGCGGGCTTCATCCAGTTCGCGCGCAATAGCGTGGCGGGTGTTGCGAAGAATTTCCCGGCGCCGCACAAGTGCATCGACGCGATCGAAGCGGGCGTGCTCAAGGGCTTCGAGCAGGGCATGAAAGTCGAGCGCGAATGCTTCGTCGCGCTCGTGCAGACGCCGGAAAGTAAGGCGCTGCGTCACGCGTTCTTCGGCGAGCGCGCGGCGAGCAAGATTCCCGACGTGCCGTCCGATACACCCACACGCGACATTAAAAGAGTGGCCGTGATCGGCGCGGGCACGATGGGCGGCGGCATCGCGATGAACTTCGTCAACGCGGGCTTGCCCGTCACGCTGCTGGAAACGAAACAGGACGCGCTCGACCGTGGGCTGGCGACGATCCGCAAGAACTACGAAGCGACCGTCAAGAAGGGCAAGCTGTCGATGGAAGCGCTCGAACAGCGCATGTCCCTCATCACGCCGACGCTCACGTACGAGTCGTTGAACGACGCCGACCTCATCATCGAAGCCGTATTCGAAGAACTCGGCGTGAAAGAGCAGGTGTTCAAGCGGCTCGACGAAGTGGCGAAGCCGGGCGCGATCCTCGCATCGAACACGTCGACGCTCGATCTGAACAGGATCGCCGCGTTCACGAAGCGTCCGCAGGACGTCGTCGGCATGCACTTCTTCAGCCCGGCCAACGTGATGAAGCTGCTCGAAGTCGTGCGCGGCAAGGAAACCGCGAAGGACGTGCTCGCCACCGTGATGAAGGTCGCGAAGAAAATCAAAAAGACGGCTGTCGTGTCGGGCGTCTGCGACGGCTTCATCGGCAACCGGATGATCGAGCAGTACATCCGCCAGGCGCTCTTCATGCTCGAAGAAGGCGCGCTGCCCGCGCAGGTCGACAAGGCCATCGAGAAGTTCGGTTTCGCGATGGGCCCGTTCCGTATGAGCGATCTGGCGGGCAACGATATCGGCTGGGCGATCCGCAAGCGCCGCTATCAGGAACAGCCGGACTTGCATTACTCGAAGATCGCCGATCGTCTGTGCGAGACGGGCCGCTTCGGGCAGAAGACGGGCGGCGGCTGGTACGACTACAAGGCCGGCGACCGCAACGCGTATCCGTCGAAACCGATCGAAGAAATGATCGTCGCGTATTCGAAGGAACGGGGCATCGGGCGCCGCAAGATTTCCGACGACGAAATCGTCGAGCGCCTCGTGTTCGCGCTCGTCAACGAAGGCGCGAAGATTCTCGAAGAAGGCATTGCGTCGAAGGCGTCGGATATCGACATGGTCTATCTGACGGGCTACGGTTTTCCACTGTGGCGCGGCGGCCCGATGCTGTACGCGGATACCGTCGGCGTCTACAACGTCGAACGCGCGATTCGCCGTTACGCGGCGCAACCGAACGGCGATGGCTGGCAGATTGCATCCGGCATCGTCGAGCGCGCGGCGCAAGGGCGCGGCTTCAATAGCTGATCGGCTGATCGATCAGAACAGGCTGACCGGGATTTGCGATGAAAGATGCCAATGAAGTTCTGCTCGTCGTCGACGTACAGAACGACTTCATGCCGGGCGGTGCGCTCGCCGTCGCGCGCGGCGACGAAATCGTGCCGCTCGTGAACCGGCTTGCGCGCCGCTTCAGTCATGTCGTGCTGACGCAGGACTGGCATCCGTCGTCGCACGTTTCGTTCGCCGCAAATCACGCGGGCCGCCAGCCGTTCGAGACGATGACGCTGCCGTACGGCGAGCAGGTGTTGTGGCCGACGCATTGCGTGCAGGACACGCCGGGCGCGGCGCTGCACGCGGACCTCGACATTCCGCATGCGCGCGCCGTGATCCGCAAGGGTCATCACGCGAACGTGGACAGCTACTCGGCCTTTCTCGAAGCCGATCGCACGACGCCGACGGGCCTCGCCGGCTATCTGCGCGACACGGGCGTGACGCGCGTGTGGTGCTGCGGGCTCGCCACCGACTATTGCGTCGCGTGGTCCGCGCTCGATGCGCGTGCGGCAGGTTTCGAAGTCGTCGTCATCGAGGATGCGACCCGCGCGATCGATCTGAACGGTTCGCTCGACAACGCATGGCGCGAGATGCGCGCCGCGGGTGTCGAACGTGTGCAGGCGGCGGATCTGCCCGACTGAACCACGTAAGTCGAACCCGACACACTCATTGAATAGATTGGAGACGTGAATGAATGAAGCCGTAATCGTATCGACTGCCCGCACGGGCCTGGCCAAATCGTGGCGCGGCGCGTTCAACATGACGCACGGCGCGACGCTCGGCGGACATGTGACGCAAGCTGCCGTCGAACGCGCGAAGATCGACCCCGCGCGCGTCGAAGACGTGATCATGGGCTGCGCGAATCCCGAAGGCGCGACGGGCTCGAACATCGCGCGTCAAATTGCGCTGCGCGCCGGTTTGCCCGTGTCGGTGCCGGGCATGACGGTGAACCGCTTCTGCTCGTCGGGCCTGCAGACGATCGCACTCGCTGCGCAACGCGTGATGGTCGGCGAAGGTGATGTGTTCGTCGCGGGCGGTGTGGAGTCGATTTCGTGCGTGCAGAACGAAATGAATCTGCACATGCTGCGCGAAGGCTGGCTGATGGAGCACAAGCCGGAAATCTACTGGTCGATGCTGGAGACGGCCGAAAACGTCTCGAAGCGCTATGGGATTTCGAAAGAGCGTCAGGACGAATACGGCGTGCAGTCGCAATTGCGCGCAGCGGCCGCACAGGAGGCCGGGCGCTTCAACGACGAGATCGTGCCGATGACGGTGCTCGCCGGTGTCGCCGATAAGGCGAGCGGCCGCATGTTCACGAAGGAAGTGACGATCGCCGCCGACGAAGGCATCCGCGCGGACACGACGCTCGAAGGCGTGTCGAAGATCCGCACCGCGCTGCCGGGCGGCGTGATCACGGCGGGCAACGCGAGCCAGTTTTCGGACGGCGCGTCGGCGTGCGTGGTGATGAACGCGAAGGTCGCGGAACGCGAAGGCCTGCAGCCGCTGGGCATTTTCCGTGGATTTGCAGTCGCCGGCTGCGAGCCGGACGAAATGGGCATCGGCCCGGTGTTCGCGGTGCCGAAGCTGCTGAAGCAGGCGGGTCTCAAGGTCGACGATATCGGCTTGTGGGAACTGAACGAAGCGTTCGCCGTGCAGGTGCTCTATTGCCGCGACAAGCTCGGCATTCCGAACGATCGGCTGAACGTCAATGGCGGCGCGATTGCCGTCGGACATCCGTATGGTGTGTCGGGTGCGCGTCTGACGGGGCATGCGTTGATCGAAGGCAAGCGGCGCGGCGCGAAATTCGTCGTGGTGACGATGTGCATCGGCGGCGGGCAGGGCGCGGCGGGGCTGTTCGAAGTGGTTTGATAGACGATTGCCAGGGATTTTGCGAAATTGCGAGCCCGCGTGCGAAAGCGCGCGGGTTTTTTTCTTACGTGTGCTTTATCGGGCGTCAGCGCTCGGGCGTTTTATGCAAAGCTTCCGCACGATGAACGGCGCGTTTGCCGCTCTTTTCGCTTTCCACTTCGTAGTGGACATCGTCCTTCGATGCGGCGACCGTGTGTCCGTCGAGTTCCGTATGCGTCGTGATCGCGCGGACGACATGGCCCGTCGTCATGCCTTGCGGCGTGTTCCAGCTAACGCGGTCGCCTGTTTTCAGATGGCTGCTCATGCTGTGCTCCCGATGCGTTGAATGCAGGGCGCTGCTGCATGCGTCGTTCCTGGCGACGGTGAACGGTCAGGCACAGGATTCGCTGACGATCGAGACACGGGGTACGAAGCCAACAGGAGAACATCATGCGAATGCGGCTTGCATGCGCGGCGGTTGCGGGGGCGTTGTCGATGGCATCGGGCGGGGCGTCGGCGCAGTCCGAGGCTTACACCAGCACGCCCGTCTACCTCTACGCGGGACCGGCGCAGGATTACCCCATCGTCGCACAGCTTCCCGCCGGGCAGCCGGTATCCGTCTACGGTTGCGTGGGCGGCTATACGTGGTGCGACGTGGAGATTCCGCAGGCGCGCGGCTGGGTCTATGGCGGCGATCTGACGTACCCGTATCAGGGCAGCAATGTGCCCCTCATGACCTACGGGACCGCGATCGGCGTGCCGCTGATCACGTTCTCGCTCGGCTCGTACTGGGGACACTACTATCGCGAGCGGCCTTGGTATCCGGATCGGTCGCGCTGGGAACATCACGCGCCGCCGCCCAACCGCCCACCGCCGCCCGCGCATCCGCCACCGCCGCCGCAGGGCGCGAACCGTCCTCCGCCGGCATCGCCGCCGCCTGAACCTGCACCGCAGCCGCTTGGCGCCGAGCATGGGCATCGGTCGGGGCCAGTGCAGCCGCCGCGGGGTCAGCACGGCGAGCCCCGGCCGGGCCAGCCTCCCGCTCAGAATCCCAATCAGGGCGCGCGTCCCGCAGGACCGCCGCCGGGGCAAATGGGCGGACCGCCGCCGGGTCAACCGCCCGCTCAACCGTCCGCACAAGGCGCGCGGCCACCCGGGCCGCCGCCTCGCGCTGAAGGCGCACGTCCCGCAGGTCCGCCGCCGGGACATGGCGGCGACGCCGGCAACAACGCGGCGAGGCCGCCTGCGCCGCAAGGTCATGGCGAAGGCACCAATCACTGATCGACGGCGCTCGTCGCGCAACGGAACGGCCAACAACCGCTACAGACCGCTGACGTCGCCCATCGGCAGCGACAGCGTGCCCTGATCGATGAAACGCGTGCCGCCTGTCATGCCGCCCGCGAGACGGCCGCGCAGCACATACGGAAACTGTCCTGTCTGCGCGCTATCGGCGAATGCGAAGGCCTGGCGCACGGCGGTGAAGGCGGGCACGGTCAGCGGCACGCCGATCACGGTTTCGCCGAAACGCGGCACCGTGCCGATCTGGTCGCTGACACCCGTCGCGAACGACTTGCCGTTCAGATCCAGTTCGACCGACACGCCGCTGAAGTCGACGGGGGCTTCATTTGGATTCTGCACGCGCAGCTTGAGATTGAAGCGCATTTCCATCCCTTGACCCTCGAGCGGTTCGATTCCCGCGACGCTCACATGCAGTGGATCGCGGCCGAACATGCCCGCGCAACCGTCCAGCGACACCATCACGACAACGAACAGCAGCAGGTGAACGAAACGCGCGACGCGGTGGCGGATCATGGTCGTGTCCCTCTGGAGAAAGACGCGCGATTCGGGCGCGTCGTATGAATTCTAGCGGTGCAACGCGACTAAGCGGACCCTTGCGCGGATGCGAAGGCTGCGCGCTTCGCTTGGTCGGCTTTCGACGCGGTGAGACAATCGCGGCGCCCTCGACAACACGCGAGCGCACGCGACACTCCAGACGAGAGACTCCCGCAAGCAACCCCGCATGAAACCCAAAATCGAAACCATCGTTCTGGCCGCCGATCTCGTCGGCACCTTCATCTTCGCGATCGAGGGCGCGGTGGCCGCGATGCACAGCGGTCTCGACCTGCTCGGCGTGATGGTGATCGCGTTCGTCGCGGCGCTCGGCGGCGGCGTGACGCGCGACCTGCTGATCGGCGCGACGCCGCCCAACGCGATCCGCGACTGGCGCTATCCGGCGCTGACGTTCGTCGCGGGCCTGCTGACGTTCATGTTCCACAACGACGCGCAAGGCTTCCCGGCATTCTGGCTGATGGTGCTCGACGCCGCGGGACTCGCGCTGTTCGCCGTCGCGGGTGTCGAAAAAGCGATGCTGTACCGGATCCGGCCGTTCGTCGCGGCCCTGATGGGCACGGTGACGGGCGTCGGCGGCGGCGTCATCAGGGACGTGCTGCTCACGCGCATTCCGTCGGTGCTCGTCACGGATATCTACGCGACGGCCGCGTTCTTCGGCGCGGTCGTGGTGCTCGCGGGACGCCGCCTCGGCCTGTCCCCGGCGATGGCGGGACTGGCGGGCGGCGTCGCGTGCTTCGTGTTGCGCGTGGTCGCGGCGACGCACGGCTGGCATCTGCCGCGCGCGCAAGGCTGAACGCGGCGCGCGTGCGCAATTGCACGCGCGCCCGGCGCGTGACACCCGCAACTACTTCAATCCGCCGACGATCCGCTCCATATCGTCTTCGCCGAACGCGCGCATCGTCGACGTGCGCACATTGCCCTGCGCGGCGAGCGCGATGCCCATGCGCGTCGTGGTCTCGTCGTCGGGTGAATCCAACGAGATCACGAGGTCATACGCACCGAGCGTCCAGTTCACCGTGCCCACTGTCACGCCCATTGCCTTGGCTTGCTCGCGGAACGCGCGCGCCCGGTTGACGGTGTCTTTCGCGGTGCGCACGCCCTGATCGGTCCAGTTGACCAGCATGATGTAAGTGGCCATGTTGTCCTCGTGAAGTGAAATCCAGAAGTGCCGCGCGCGACACGCCGGCTCTGGCTCGAGAGACGAACGCATCCACGGCGCGGGCCGTGTCCCATGCGTGCATAAAGAGGCAAAGAGAAGGAAGACAAGGCGGCGAGGGCGCGGGAAGGTCGGGCGCTCGTTCGAGGTATAGCCGCAGGTTGATGACGCCCGGTTTCGCGTTGCGCGTGACGCTGGTTGCCGCGCACGGTCGGGCTGAGGCCTGGGAAGGACTGCGTGAAAAGTATAGGCGACGCCGCGCGTGTTTTCCGGACCGATCATCCCGATGAGATGTGCGTTTGTCCTATGCCGTGCGGCTCAGCGCATCCGTTCGCGCAGGCAGGTATCATCTGGCGAAGCGCCTTGTCGTGTGTACTCTGCATGCGTTCCGTACGGATCCCACTGCATGATCGGCACGCAAGGCACGTCAAGCCGTCGACCACGAACCTACATGCATATGACAGATTCCCCCGGCAACAAGCTGGTGATCGAAAGTCCTTTCATCGATCATCTCGGCGTGCAACTCATTTCGGCAGCGGACGGCGCGAGTGAAGTCGTGCTGACGCTGCGCCCCGAGCATCTGAACACCTGGTCCGTTTCGCACGGCGGCATCACGATGACGCTCGCCGACGCCGCGCTCGCGATGGCCGCGCGCAGCCTCGCCGCGGATGGCGTCGGTGTCGTGACCGTCGAAATGAAAGTGAATTTCATGCAGCCGGGCATGGGCGAGTTGCGCGCCACGGGCCGCGTGCTGCATCGTTCGACCACGATGGCCTATTGCGAAGGCGAGATCCGCGACAGCGAAGGACATTTCGTCGCGAAGGCGCTCGGCACGTTCAAGTACATGCGGCGTCTGGCCGTTGGCCGCGAGGTGCGGCAGCAGCGCCTGCACAGCGATCCGTCGGCGAAACCGGGACCGAGCGACGCCTGAATCTCGCGGCAGTCCCTGCAACACCCTTATCGATCCATTCCAGATACGAGTTGGAGACACCGCCATGAGTCAGGTCAATCGTCAGATTCTGCTTGCATCGCGTCCGCAGGGCGCCGCATCCGCCGACAACTTCAAGCTCGTCGACACACCGCTCGCGCCGCTAGCGGACGGCCAGGTGCGCGTGCGCAATCACTACCTGTCGCTGGATCCGTATATGCGCGGCCGCATGAGCGACGCGAAGTCGTACGCGGCGCCGCAGCCGCTAAACGAAGTGATGATCGGCGGCACAGCGGGCGAAGTGGTCGAGTCGAATAACGCGGCATTCAAGCCGGGCGACAAGGTGGTCGGGATGTTCGGCTGGCAGGAGTTCGGCACGTCCGACGGCAAGGGACTGCAAAAAGTCGACGACACACACGTGCCGCTGTCCGCGTATCTCGGACCTGTCGGCATGCCTGGCGTAACGGCGTGGTACGGACTGAACCGGATCATCGCACCGAAGGCGGGCGAGACGGTCGTCGTCAGCGCGGCGAGCGGCGCCGTCGGCAGTGTGGTCGGGCAACTGGCGAAGCTGGCGGGCGCGCGCGCTGTCGGCATCGCGGGCGGCGCCGAGAAGTGCCGCTATGTCGTCGAAACGCTGGGCTTCGATGCGTGCGTCGACTACAAGACCGGCAATCTCTATCAGGATCTCAAGGCGGCGACGCCGGACGGCATCGATGGCTGCTTCGAGAACGTCGGCGGCGAAGGGTTCGACTCGACGCTGGCGCGGATGAACGCGCATGGCCGGATCGCGCTGTGCGGCTTCATCGCCGGTTACGACGGCGAGCCGCTGCCGCTCAAACATCCTGCGTTGATGCTCACGCAGCGTCTGCTCGTGCAGGGTTTCATCGTCAGCGAACATATGGACGTGTGGCCTGGCGCGCTCAAGGAACTCGGCGGGTTGGTCGCGCAGAAGAAGCTGCATTATCGCGAGACCATTGCGCAGGGACTCGAGAACGCGCCCGAAGCATTTCTCGGCATGCTCAAGGGACGCAATTTCGGCAAGCAACTGGTCAAGCTGATCTGAACCGGCACATATCGCGAAACAAGGAAATCGGCATGTTCGAGTTCGACGGCAAAGTCGCCGTGATCACCGGCGCGGCGAGCGGCTTCGGCCGCGCGTTCGCGGAAAAGGGCGCGTCGCTCGGCATGAAGCTCGTGCTCGCGGATGTCGACGAGAGCACGCTCGCGCAAACGGTCGATGCGTTGCGTGCACAAGGCGCAGACGTGATCGGTGTGCGCACGGACGTGTCGGATGGCGCGCAGGTTCAGGCGCTCGCGGATGCCGCGCTCGAAGCGTTCGGCAAGGTTCATCTGCTGTTCAACAATGCGGGCGTGGGCTCCGGCGGCTTCCTGTGGGAAAGCTCGGCAAACGACTGGGCGTGGGTGTTCGGCGTCAACGTGATGGGCGTCGCGCACGGCGTGCGCGTCTTCACGCCCATCATGCTCGGGCAGAACGAGCCGGCGCATATCGTCAATACGGCATCGGTCGCGGGTCTGTTGTCGCCGCCGTCGATGGGCATCTACAACGCGTCGAAACACGCCGTGGTGTCGCTGACGGAGACGCTGTATCACGATCTGCAGAGCGCGGGCGGCGAGGTCGGCTGCTCGCTGCTGTGTCCTGCGTTCGTGCCAACGGGTATCGCGGACGCCGAGCGTGCGCGACCCGAGGCGCTGCGTAACAGCGCCGGGCCGACGCGTTCGCAACTCGCCGCCGACAAGCAGCTCCAACGCGCGGTGCGCTCGGGCAAACTGAACGCGACGGACGTCGCCGCGCTGACGTTCGAAGCGATCGCCGAGCGGCGCTTTTATATCCTCACGCATCCCGCCATTCTCGCGACCGTGCGGCTGCGCCACGAGGACATCGAACAGCAGCGTAATCCGACCGATCCGTTGTCGTTGAAGCCCGAGGTCAAGACAGCGAACTAGCGCCTGTTGCGAGCGGGGCGGCCCGTGTTCGTGGCATCATTTCGCGCTCAATTCCACCGTCCGGCGCATGCACGCCGTCGTCCGACCATGCCGTTGAACCCAAAGATCGAGCAGGTGCTCGAGATGATTGCGCGCGCAAAGCGTCCCGCTTATCACGACCTGACGCCGCAAGCGGCGCGTGCCTCTTACGAGAAGAGCGCGCCGATTCTCGAAGTGCCCGCTGCGCCGATGTTTTCCATCGAGGATGTCGAGGTGTCGATGCGCGACGGCGCGGCCATTCGCGTGCGTCTCTATCATCCCGCCGAGCCGCAATGGGCGAATCCCGCGCCCGCGCTCGTCTACTATCACGGCGGTGGATTCACGGTCGGCAGCGTGAACACGCACGACGCGATCTGCCGGATGTTCGCGCGCGATGCGCAGTGCGTCGTGATGTCCGTCGACTACCGGCTCGCGCCGGAGCACAAATTCCCGACGGCCGTCGACGACGCATTCGATGCGCTCAAGTGGCTGCACGAGAACGCTGCGTTATATGGCGTCGACGCTGGGCGGATCGCCGTTGGCGGCGACAGCGCGGGCGGCACGCTCGCCACTGTATGCGCGGTGCTCGCACGCGACGCGGGCGTTCCGCTCGTGCTGCAACTGCTGATCTATCCGGGCACGACAGGGCATCAGCAGACCGACTCGCATGAGCGGCTCTCCGATGGCTATCTGTTGTCCGGCGACACGATCCAGTGGTTCTTCGAGCAATACGTGCGCAACGCCGACGATCGTCACGACTGGCGCTTCGCGCCGCTCGACGGCACACGCGGCGCCCCCGACTTTCGCGGGGTCGCGCCTGCATGGATTGCGACAGCCGAATACGATCCGCTCAGCGACGAAGGCGAAGCCTACGCGCTCAAGTTGCGCGAGGCGGGGAATGCCGTCGCGTTCACGTGCTACGCGGGCATGATCCACGAGTTCTTCAAGATGGGCGGCTATGTGCCGGATGTGGCGCCCGCGCATGCCGATGCGGTAGCGGCGTTGCGCGACGCGTTCGGCGTGGAGTGAGTCGGCTCGCGCTCAGGCGATATCGAACGTGAAATTGCGCTCGTAATCGCCTGGACGCACGATGCGGTGCGAGCCGTTGTCGTCGCTGCGCTCCAGTGCCGAGACGCTCAGGCGTTCGCCCTCAGCGACCACGACCTGCAATGCCGTCGTGCCGCGCGTGCCGTACTCGGGCGTATCGATGAAAGCGGCCGACAGCGCGCGCTCGCGTTCGAGCGAAATTCCTGTCGCCGGAAGTTCGTCGTCGCGCGCGACATGCGGGTCGCGCATCAGGTCGATCAATGTTGCAAGCGGCGGACGGCTATCGTCGGCAAGCGTCTGGGCGAGTTCGGCGCGCTTACGCACGAGTTTCGGCCAGGGCGTGTCGAGCACCGCATTCGAAATACCGTGCGTGCCCGGCGCGAGCAAGGTCGGCGCAGCAGGCGAGCGGTTGCAGTACCAGCCCAGTTCGCGCCGCATCCAGTCGCCGACGAGCAGGTTGAAGCCGTTGTACATGTCGCCGTCTTGCGCGACCTGCATCAGATAGTCGAGCGGCGCGCCGCTTTCGATGCCGTGCTCGCCCGACAGCCAGTTGCTGACCAGCGTGCCGCGCGTCGGCGCATCGGCGCGCATTTCGCTCGGCGAGCGATAGTTGGTGAGCGCGGCGAAGCGTCCGTCGCGCGTCATACCGAGCCACGTCCCGCCGCCGACAAGATCGCGGCCCGCCAGCAGACCGGGCGTGTCGTCCCACCAATGCATCGGTTCGGCAGTGCGCTTCAGGAATTCGTCGCGATTCGCCGCGAGTGTGAACAGCGGACCGTCAGACGCTTCGGGGCGCCAGTCGAACACGATCAGACACATCAGAGGAAGTCTCGGTAGCGGGACAGCGTTGAATACAGCGGGAATCCGTCGCGCCTGCAAGAGAGGCGCGACGTCGGCAGGAACGAAAGGAAACTCAGACTTCCGTCGGCAGGGCGTAAGGCAACGGCAGGAAGGTCAGCGCGGGACCATCGGCGGCGCCCAGATGCACGGTGCCGTTTTCGAGCGCGGCCAGCTTGATTTCGACGAGCGCATCGACGCCGCCGTCAGGCGCGGCCGCCGTGTTGACGAGCATGCCGCACGGCTGGCCCGGATCGTCCGAATGGAACAGTTCGGCGCCCGGAACGACGCTCTCCGTCTCGCCCGCGACATTAGCCAGCGACATGCGCCGCTTGATCGTGCCGCGATACTGGCTGCGCGCAACGATCTCCTGACCCGGATAGCAGCCCTTGCGGAAATTGACGCCGCCCAGCACGTCGAAGTTGATCATCTGCGGCACGAACTGCTCGACCACGCGCTGCGTGATGCGCGGTTCGCCCGCACGGATGTCGAGCCAGTCCCACACGGCAGGCGACACGCGGCGCAGCTTGGCTTCGAGCGCGGGCAGACGCGCTTCGACTTCGGCTTTCGGTCCGACCCACACGTAGCGCAGACGTCCCGCTGCGTCCGGCACGCGCACCAGCGAGCCCGCCGGCCCGTCGACTTTCACATGCACGCCGTCGGGAATCGCGTCGAACACACCCGAGAGCGCGCCGCGCACGTCGCCGGCAAGACCGATGGCCAGCACATCGCCCGATGCGTCGCTGAGCTTCGCCTTCGCGCGCAGCACGAACATCGAAAGCCGCTTCTGCGCGGCGGGCTGCACGTCCTTCGACACCAGCATCCGGATCGACTCGCCGCTGCACCACATCAGGAACGACGCCAGCAGACGACCCTTCGGCGAGCAATAGCCGGCAAGGCGCGCGGTCGCCGCGTCGAGGTGCTGCGTGTCGTTGGTGAGCTGCGAGTGCAGGAACGACGCGGCATCGTCGCCCGTCGCGTCGATCACGCCGAACTGCGGCAGCGGCATGAATGCGCCGGCCGACAGCACAGCGTCGAACTCGTCGCGCGCCGGACGCGGGAACACAGGAAGCGATACGGGAGCGGGGACAGCAGTGCCGGGAGCAGAAGCGAGCGGTGCGTTCATGGATTCGGGGAACAGTCAATTCTGACTTTGGCGGAGGCAAGCAAGTATTATATTGGCTTCACTCGAACCACGTTTCCATGTCCCTCCTGAAGAAATGTCTCATCGCCTGCGTCCTGCTCGCGATGCTGATCGCCGCCGCGGCGTACGGCGCGTACCGCTGGGCCACGACTCCCGTCCAACTCGCTACCCCGCAACTCGACGTCACGATCAAGCCGCATAGCAGCCTGCGCAGCGTCACGACGCAACTCAATCGCGGTGGCGTGCCCGTCGAACCCGAACTGTTCGTGCTGATGACGCGCGCGCTCGGCCTGCAGACGGCGCTCAAATCGGGCAACTACGAGTTCAAGCAGGGCGTCACGCCGTACGACGTGCTCCAGAAGATCGCGCGTGGCGACGTGAACGAATACGTGGCGACGATCATCGAAGGTTGGACCTTCAGGCACATGCGCGCCGAACTGGATTCGAACCCGGCGCTGAAGCACGACACGGCAGGCATGGCGGACGCGGATCTGCTCAAGGCGATCGGCGCGCCCGAGACGCCAACGGGCACGGGTGAGGGGCTCTTCTTCCCCGACACCTATCTGTTCGACAAGGACACCAGCGATCTCGACGTCTATCGCCGCGCTTACCGGCTGATGAAGCTGCGCATCGACGAAGCATGGGCCGCGCGCGCGCCGGGCCTGCCGTACAAGACGCCGTACGATGCGCTGACGATGGCGTCGATCGTCGAAAAGGAAACGGGCAAGGCGTCCGACCGCGCGATGGTCGCGGGCGTGTTCGCCAACCGTCTGCGCGTGGGCATGCCGCTGCAGACGGACCCGACCGTGATCTACGGAATGGGCGACAGCTACACGGGTCATCTGCGCAAAAAGGATCTGCAGGCGGACACTCCCTACAATACCTATACGCGCATGGGCTTGCCGCCTTCGCCGATCGCGCTGCCGGGCATCGCGTCGCTGCAGGCCGCGCTCAATCCGGCGCCGACCAGCGCGCTGTATTTCGTGTCGCGCGGCGACGGCAGCAGCATTTTTTCTGACACGCTCGGCGATCACAACAAGGCCGTCGACAAGTACATTCGAGGGCAATGATGGCGCGGGGAAAATTCATTACGTTCGAGGGCATCGACGGCGCGGGCAAGACCACGCACCTCGGCTGGTTCCGTGACCGGCTGGAGCAGAAGGTGGCGGGCGCGGGCCGCTCGGTGGTTATGACGCGCGAGCCGGGCGGCACGAAGCTCGGCGAATCGCTGCGCGACATCCTGCTGCACGAGGCCATGGATCTCGAAACCGAGGCGCTGCTCATGTTCGCCGCGCGCCGCGAGCATCTCGCCCAGGTGATCGAGCCGGCGCTCGCGCGCGGCGACTGGGTGCTGTCCGACCGTTTCACCGACGCGACTTTCGCCTATCAGGGCGGCGGCCGCGGTTTGCCGCGCGACAAGCTGGAGACACTCGAACGCTGGGTGCAGGGCGGGTTTCAGCCGGACCTGACCGTGCTGTTCGACGTGCCGCCTGACACGGCAAGCGAGAGGCGCAGCGCGGCGCGCGCGCCGGATCGTTTCGAAAGCGAGTCGGACGCATTTTTCACGCGCACGCGCACCGAATATCTGCGCCGTGCCGAGGAAGCGCCGTACCGATTCGCTATCATCGACTCGACGCGCACCATTGCAGAAATCCAGAAACAGCTTGAAGAACTGATCGTATCTCTTTGATTTTCCGATCATATAGGCCGAACGCATAACACTGGCAATACTCGGCCGATACATTGAAAATCGTCTTCAACACATTGATTCAAAAGACAAACGATGATTTATCCGTGGCAAACCGACGACTGGAACCGCCTGCAGCAATTGCGCGCCCACTGGCCGCATGCGTTGCTGCTCCACGGGCAGGCAGGCATCGGCAAGCTGCGGTTTGCCCAGCATCTGGCGCAGGGGCTGCTGTGCGAATCGGCGCTGCCGAACGGCGAGCCGTGCGGCACGTGCGCGGCGTGCAACTGGTTCACGCAGGGTAATCATCCCGATTACCGGATCGTGCTGCCGGAAGCGCTCGCGTCCGAAGCCGGCTTCACCAGCGCAGCCGCCGATGAAAAGGCCGAGAAGGCCGACGCCGACGACAGCGGCAAGAAAACGCGCACGCCCAGCAAGGAAATCAAGATCGAGCAGGTGCGGGCGCTGCTGGACTTCTGCGGCGTCGGTTCGCATCGCGGCGGCGTGCGCGTCGTCGTGCTGTATCCGGCCGAGGCGCTGAACGTCGCGGCCGCCAACGCGCTGCTGAAAACGCTTGAAGAGCCGCCCGCGGGTGTCGTGTTCCTGATGGTGTCGGCGCGTATCGACCGGCTGTTGCCGACTATCATCAGCCGCTGCCGCCAATGGCCGATGACGACGCCGTCGCCGGAAGCCGCGACCGCGTGGCTCGCGCAACAAGGCGTCGACGATGCGCCGGGCCTGCTCGCGGAAGCGGGCGGCGCGCCGCTGGCCGCGCTGGCGCTCGCGAGCGACGAAAACCGTCCGTTGCGCGACTGGACGCTGAAGCAGCTGGCCGCCGGCCCGAATTGCGACGCCTTCGCGTGCGGCGAGACGCTGCAAAAGCTGCCCGTTCCCGTCGTGCTCGGCTGGCTGCAGCGCTGGATGTACGACCTGCTCGCGCAGTCGACGGTTGGCACGGCGGGCACGCCGCGTTATTTCCCGGCGGCGTCGGCGGCGCTCGCGCGTTGCGCGTCGCAGGCCGACGCGAACGCATTCGCGCGCTTCATGCGGTCGGTCACGCGGCAGCGCGCGGTCGAAAACCATCCGCTGAATGCGCGGCTCGTGTTCGAGGAACTGTTTCTCGGCTACCGCGACCTGTTCGTTTAGCGCGCACGGCAAGGTTTTTCGCTGGCCCGATCGGATTCACCAACGGATTTTTCGCAGGACTTCACCATGTTTGTCGACTCCCACTGCCATATCAACTTCGAAGGACTCGGCGACCGTCTGCCGCAAGTGCTCGAGAACATGCGTTCGCACTCGGTGACGCACGCGCTGTGCGTATCGGTCGATTTCGAAACGCTGCCGTCCGTGCTGGAGATCGCGGGCTCGTACGACAACGTGTATGCGTCCGTGGGCGTGCATCCCGATCACGAAGACGCGCGGGAGCCGACCGTCGCCGAACTGGTCGAACTGGCGCAGCATCCGAAGGTAGTGGCGATCGGCGAAACGGGCCTCGACTACTATCGCCTCGAAGGCCGCTCGATCGACGATATGGAATGGCAGCGCGAGCGCTTTCGCGTCCATATCCGTGCCGCGCACCAGACGGGCAAGCCGCTGATCATTCATACGCGGGCGTCGTCGGAAGACACGCTGCGGATCATGGCCGAGGAGCGCGCGGGCGAGCCAGGCGGCGTGATGCACTGTTTCACGGAGCCGTGGGCCGTCGCCGAACAGGCGCTCGCGCAGAATTTCTACATTTCCCTGTCGGGCATCGTCACGTTCAAGAGCGCAACGGATGTGCAGGACGTCGCGCGCCGCGTGCCGCTCGACCGTCTGCTGATCGAAACCGACTCGCCGTACCTCGCGCCCGTGCCGTATCGCGGCAAGCCGAATGAACCTGCGTACGTGAGTTATGTCGGACGCTTCATCGCGCAGCAGCGCGAGATGCCGGACGAAGCGCTCGCCGCCGCGACGACCGAGAACTTCTTCCGGCTGTTCAAGATTCCGGCGCCGTCGGTCGTCTGAGAAATAAATTCATTAGTATCAACAGGATAGGGAAGTTTCCTAAAGCAAGATATGAAAAAATATTCGATCGAGAGCATCGCCTGTGCGACGGATTTTCGCCGTAGCCTGGCAAAGCTGACGCTGGCGGCAGGTGTCGCGTTCGCAGCGCTCGGCGCGCTGCCCGCGCAGGCCGCGCCCGCGGACACGATGATCAAGGCCGTCAAGTTCGACGACGTGAAGGAAGTGAAGAAGCAGCTGGCGAACGGCATGGACCCGAACATGGCCGACAACCAGGGCATGCCGCTCCTCGTGATCGCCGCGCGCGAAAAGTCCGACCAGGTGGTGGCCGCGCTGATCGCCAATCCGAAGACGGACATCGAGATTCTCGACAAGTCCGGCGAAAACGCGATGATGATGGCCGCGCTGAATGGCGACATCAACATCGTCAAGCAGCTGATTGCGAAGGACGCGGAAGTCAACAAGAAGGGCTGGGCGCCGCTGCACTACGCGGCCGCGAACGGTCACGACGACATCGTCAAGCTGCTGCTCGATCATGACGCCTATATCGACACGGGTTCGCCGAATGGCACGACGCCGCTGATGATGGCGGCGCGCGGCGGCCATGTGTCGACCGTCAAGCTGCTGCTCGACAGCGGCGCGGACCTGAACGTGAAAAACCAGATCGGCCTGACGGCACTCGATTTCGCGAAACAGTACAAGGAACCGGACGTCGTCGAAGGGCTGACGGCGCGGCTCCAGCAGATGCAGCAACAGGCGCCTGCGGGCGCGCCTGCAACGCCGCAAAACAGTGCAAAATAGCGGCTTGGGCGCGGGTCACCACGCGCCCGAATTGAAGCGGGAACGGGTGGCGAGTCCGGGCGGCAGAGATCGCCGGACGCCATGCATCGTTCCGGGCTCACACCAGGAAGGAAAAAACATGCTGCGGGTTTTGATTTGCGCCGGCGCGCTTGCTGTGCCGTTGACGGCTGCCGCGTTCACGGGGGGCGACCTCAACAAGCTGTGCACGAAGACCGACGTTGCGTCGCGTAGCGCGTGTGCGGCCTATATCGAGGGTGCCGCGGACGGCATCTTCAACACGATTGACGCGATTGGCGGGACGACGGGCCCGCGTGTCGGCCAGTATTTCTGCCTGCCGCCGGAAGCGCGCTCGCAACAGCTGACGGACGCGGTGCGCAAGTACATCGCCGACAATCCGAACGTGGCGGGCTATAACGCGAGCACGGCCGTTTCGCTGGGGCTCGGCAAGGCGTTTCCCTGCAAATCGGGCAGCTGAGCGGCGCTAGTCAGACCTTCCGCCCGCCTGGTTCGCTGTTCTTTTCGACGCGCGCCGTGTGTTAAGCACGGCGCGCGTTTTGTGCTTTCAGACCGCTTTGCTTGTAGCCCGTGCCGTTTTGCCTATGCCTTCCGGATTGGCACAAATGTGCAACTGATCGGGTGCAACCGCGGTCGAACCAGCACTGAAGCACGAAACAATGCGCCCGGCCAAGGCGGACCGGCAGCGCCAACCAGAGCGGAGGGACAGCAACATGGGCCGACTGATCGTCGTGTCGAATCGCGTGGCAACGCCGACGGAAACCAAAGGCTCGGCAGGCGGCCTGGCCGTAGGCGTGTTCGGTGCGCTGAAGGACGCGGGCGGCGTGTGGTTCGGATGGAGCGGCGATGTCGTCAGCGAAACCGTCGCGAACGCCGGACCCACGCTCGAAACCGACGGCAGCGTGACTTTCGCCACCACAGGCCTCACACGCAAGGACTACGACCAGTACTACCGCGGCTTTTCGAACGCGACGCTGTGGCCCGTCTTCCACTATCGCAACGACCTCGCGCGGTACGAGCGCGAAGAGTACGCAGGTTATCGGCGCGTCAACTCATGGCTCGCGCACAAGCTCATCAAGCTGCTCGAACCCGACGACATCATCTGGGTCCACGACTATCACCTGATCCCGTTCGCGGAAGCGCTTCGCGCCGAAGGCGTCAAGAATCGCATTGGATTTTTCCTGCACATTCCGTTTCCGTCGCCGCAGATTCTGCTGAACATCCCACCGCACGAAGAGCTGGTGAGGTCGCTGTGCTGCTATGACCTGATCGGTTTCCAGACGGAAAACGACGAACTCGCTTTTCACGACTATCTGCGCCGGCACGCGCGCGGCACCGTATCGAGCGACGGCCACGCGGAAGCGTTCGGCCGCGAGTTGCGTACGGGGGTCTACCGGATCGGCGTGTTTCCCGACGACATCGCCGAGCAGGCGAAGCGTTACGAGAGCCGTCAGCACGTGCTCGACCTGAAGCAGAGCCTGGAAGGGCGCAAGCTGATCATGAGCGTCGACCGTCTGGATTATTCGAAAGGGCTGGTCGAGCGCTTCCGCGCGTTCGAAGCGCTGCTGGAGCGATCGCCCGAATGGCGCGGCAACGTCACGCTCGTGCAGATCGCGCCGCCGACGCGCTCCGACGTGACGACGTATCAGGACATCCGCCAGCAACTCGAATACGAAGCCGGGCGCATCAACGGAAAATACTCGGGCCTGGACTACACGCCCATTCGCTATCTGAATCAGCAATACGACCGCTGGAAACTGATGTCGCTGTTCCGCGAATCGCAGGTCGGCTTCGTCACGCCGTTGCACGACGGCATGAATCTCGTCGCGAAGGAGTACGTCGCCGCCCAGAATCCGGACGATCCGGGCGTGCTGGTGCTGTCGATGTTCGCGGGCGCGGCGGCCGAGCTGGAAGGGTCGTTGATCGTGAATCCTCACGATTCGATCGGCATGTGCGAAGCGTTGCAGCGCGCGCTCGGGATGCCGCTCGACGAACGCCAGCGGCGTCACGAGATCGACATGGAAGCGCTGCGCAAGAACGATCTCGGCGTGTGGCGCGATTCGTTCCTGAGCGATCTGCGCAGCGTGCCGCTATCGACGTCTTCTTCCGATACGGCAGGTGACAGGAAAGCGAGACCGGCTTGATGCAGCGTCCCGATTCATTCGCTATACCGATCAATTCCGGATGCTGACGACGCTCGCCATCGCCAACTATCGCTCGTTGCGCGATCTGATCGTGCCGCTCGCGCGCCTGAACGTGATCACGGGGCCGAACGGAAGCGGCAAGTCGAGCGTGTATCGCGCGTTACGTCTGCTCGCGGTGACGGCGCGCGGCGGCGTCATTCCTTCGCTCGCGCGCGAAGGCGGGCTGCAATCCACGCTGTGGGCCGGTCCCGAGCGCTTCTCCCGCGCGATGCTCGCGGGCGACGCGCCTGTGCAGGGCACGCGCCGCACGGAGCCCGTCAATCTGCGGCTCGGCTTTGCGGGCGACGAGTTCGGCTACGCGATCGATCTGGGGCTGCCCATTCCGGGCGAGACGCAGTTCGGCCTCGATCCCGTCATCAAACGCGAATGCATCTGGAGCGGTCCCGTACTGCGTCCGTCGGCGCTGCTCGTCGACCGGCAGGGTCCGTCGATCCGCACGCGCGACGACGACGGCGAATGGCAGACCATTCCGCATAGCGTCGCGAGTTTCGACAGCATGATGACGGAGTTTTCCGACCCGCGTAGCGCGCCGGAAATGATCGCCGTGCGCGAGCAGATTCGTTCCTGGCGCTTCTACGATCATTTCAGAACCGATGCGGAATCGCCCGTTCGTTTGCCGCAGATCGGCACGCATACGCCCGTGCTCGCCGACGACGGCGCGGATCTCGCCGCAGCATTGCAGACCGTCCGCGAAATCGGCGACCCGGCCGCGCTCGACGCCGCTATCGACGACGCGTTTCCCGGCTCGCGCGTCATCGTCACCAATATCGAAGGGCGCTTCGAAGTGACGATGCAGCAGCAGGGCTTGCTGCGCGCGTTGAAGGGCGCGGAATTGTCGGACGGCACGCTGCGCTACCTGCTGCTGGTCGCGGCGCTGCTCACGCCGCGGCCGCCCGCGTTGCTGGTGCTGAACGAACCGGAGACGAGTCTGCATCCCGATCTGCTGCCGGCGCTTGCGCGGCTGATCGCGAGAGCGTCATTGCGTTCGCAGGTGATCGTCGTGTCGCACGCTGCACGGCTGATTGCGGCGCTCGAGCACGAGGAGGGCAGCGAATCCGTAGTGCTCGAAAAGCAGCTGGGCGCGACACGTATCGCCGATGCCGACTCGCGCGATCTGCCCGCGTGGAAGTGGCCCGCGCGCTGAGTCGCCGAAACGAGTGTTTCCCGACTGTAACAGCGTAATGCATTTGAAATAGCTGCGGATTTCCAGCGAAGGCCGGGCAATAATCGCCACTTAGGATACGAGAGGCAGGGCACGGGCGCGCGCATCATCCAAAGCGCGACGCGGTATTCGGACAAACCCGCGGGCAGACCGCGGACGACCGCGTTATGCGGATAAACCCGAAACACCGCGTCAAAGCGCATGAAATCGCCGCGCCGCGTTTGATCGGCTGCCTGCCTGCTGTCATACTCGTTCGCCACTGCTCGCTGCAGCCGCCTTTGCGCGGCGCCTGGAGACACAGATGAGAATTGCGCAGATCGCCCCTTTGACGGAATCGGTGCCGCCCAAGCTGTACGGTGGGACGGAGCGCGTCGTGTCGTACATCACCGAGGCGCTCGTTGACCTGGGTCACGAAGTCACGCTGTTCGCGAGCGGCGACTCCGTCACGCGCGCGAAGCTCGAACCCGTCTGGCCGCGCGCGCTGCGGCTCGATCCCGGCATTCGCGACCGCATCGCGCCGCACATGCTGCTGATGGAACTGGTTCGCCGTGCCGCCGACGATTTCGATGTGCTCCATTTTCACATGGACTACTACTCGTTTTCGGTCTTCAAGCGCCAGGACACGCCGTTCGTCACGACCTTGCACGGCCGTCTCGATCTGCCCGAGCAGCAGCCTGTGTTCGACACGTTCAACACGGCACCCGTCATTTCGATTTCGAACTCGCAGCGTCATCCGCTGCCGCAGGCGCGCTGGCTGAGCACCGTCTATCACGGCCTGCCGGAAACGCTCTACACGCCGCAGCCGGTCGAGCAGAAGTACCTCGCGTTTCTCGGTCGTATCTCGCCGGAAAAACGCGTCGATACGGCGATCCGTATCGCGGGCCGCTGCGGGCTGCCTATCCGCATCGCCGCGAAAGTCGATGCCGCCGATGCCGAATACTTCGAACGCGACATCAAGCCTTTGCTCGATCTGCCGTACGTCGAGTTCATCGGTGAAATCGCCGATCATCAGAAAGCCGAGTTCCTGTCGGGCGCGCATGCACTGCTGTTCCCCATCGACTGGCCGGAGCCGTTCGGGCTCGTGATGATCGAAGCGATGGCGTGCGGCACGCCCGTCATCGCGTTCAATCGCGGCGCAGTGCCTGAAGTCGTGGACGACGGCGTGTCGGGCTTCATTGTCGAGGACGAGATCGGCGCGGTCGCTGCCGTCAACCGTCTGCATAAGCTGCCGCGCGCGACCGTGCGCAAGCGCTTCGAGGAGCGCTTCACGTCGCACCGGATGGCGCGGCAGTATGTGGAGGCGTATCAGTCGGTGATTCGCGCGCAGAAGCGCTCGCGCTTCAAGGTGATCGACGCTTCGTCGACGACCTGATCGAAGTCCGATCGAAGTCCGATCCCACGCAGCATAAAGAAAGGGCGGCGCAATCGTGAGATTGCGTCGCCCTTCGTCATTTACGTCATTTACGTCATATCCGTCGCCAGCGAAAGCGCGTGCTGCGCGATTCGTCGACGACCTGCCGGAACTGCGCGGCGGACTCGCGTCCGCGTCCCGTAGCGCTACGTCGCGGCAGCCCGCTCATTCACGCACGCGGGCCGCGTTGCCGTCAGATCTTGAGCTTCGATACCTTCGTGCCCGCCAGCGACACATCCGCCATCAGGCCCGCGTTCGTCAGGATGAATACTTCGACGGGCGCGGTGGCCGTCGTCGAATCGACGGCGCCGTTCGCGCCCATCTTGACGAGCGCGACGGACGCATCCGCGCCGACCGACCAGCCATCCGAGCTGCGGAATTTGTCGAGCGCGTCCTGCGTCATGAAGCAGAAGATGATCGCCTTCGACTGCGCGCCGGCCTGCAGACCAAACGAGCCCGAAATCGTGCTGTAGTAGCCGGCGGTGCTGCCGCCCACGCGCAGCGCGCCTTCGCCGTACTGGCCGCCGACCACGAAGCCGACCTGCAACACGGACGGGAAAACCAGAATGCCGCGCGACTTGGCGACCAGCTCGCGTGAGCCTTTAACGGTGGTGTAGAGACGGGACATGGTGCCGTCGACGCTGGCGTCGATCGACTGCCGTTTCGACATGTCCGTAGCGGCCGATTCCCCGCTGCTCTTGGTGGTGGTGCAGCCGGCCAGTGCAAGGGTTCCGAAAGCGAGCGCGGCGGTACTCTTCAACATGAAGTTTCGTCTTTGCATCGTTTTTCTCCATCGTGGTTCCGGGGTGCAGCCTCAGTTCACGCGGGTTGCCTGTTTAGTTATATCACACGTACCAGCAATGCAAGGGTTCTGGGGACACCGCGCAAACCCTTGTGCGACAAGCACTCCGGCGATGGTCAGCGATTCGTTGGGTAATTCTGGCCGGTTGTCCGCGCGTGCAGGAAGGCTGTCCGGACAGCATCCGACCCGGGTTCGCGACGATCGGAACGGCCGTCTGCACGCGGCTCGCGCAGTCGCCTGGCGGGCCGCAAAACGAGGTCGAATTTACCGGTTTTGCGGCGCGACAAAATGCTGTAAGCGAACGGAAAGTGTTGCGGGAAAGCCGCAGCGCGGATGCCGCGCCTGCGTCTTTTCAAACGAATGACGGCGCAGCAGCGGCTAGTGATTCACGGGACTCTTGTTGACGGGCGGCCGCCGCAGCGCGCGCCGCACCATGCCTATGACAAAGCCGATCGCGAAGATCGTTGCGGCGGGCACGACCCAGTAGCCGACGAACGCGTGCCACAGATAGCTTGCCAGCGTGCTCTTGCGGACCGCGTATTCGTTCATCGCGTCCTGTTGGCGCGGCGCGTTGGCGGCCAGCACGTCGGCGGGGCAGCCGGCCGTGCGCGCGTCGTCGGGCATGCCGTGACAGCGCGTGGCGGCGCCTGCGGCGCGTTGCGCGTCGGTGAGCTGCCAGGTCGTGAGCGCGTTGTTCAGGTCGACCCGGTTATAGGCCATTTCCTCCTGAATCTCGCGCACGGCGACGATCGCCACGGGCACCGCCCAGAAGACGATCACCACCAGCCAGCGACGCAACCAGCGATTCTTGTGTCTCCCAACCATCCTTGCCTCCGTGCGATGCGCTTGCGGCATCAACGACAAGCTGGCGGCCCGTGGGACTTGTTCTGTGTGGGGTATGGGCCGTCTGTGCCGCCATCATAGAAGAAAACGGCGCGGGAAGGGCGGCGCATGACACCGCGAATGCACAGCTTGTGTGCGCAAGGACGCGGCATCGTCGCCGCTGCGCATGAGGCCTAAAAAGAAAAAGGCGGCGCCCGCGTGACGGACGCCGCCTGCCTGTCTCGCATCGTCGTGCGCCGCGCGATTCACGCGGCGTCGTGCGAATGCGCTTCTCCTCAGCCCTTGTTGCTCAGGCACGTCTTCATGAATGCCTTGCGATCGTCGCCTTTCTTGTCGGCTGCCTGCGTGTTGCACATCTTCATCTTGTCCTGTTGCGTCATCGGTGCGGACGCAGCCATCGCCGACGAGGCCGACAGACAGTCCTTCATGAACGCTTTGCGATCGTCGCCTTTCTTGTCGCCCGCCTGCTTGTTGCACGCGGTCATCTTCGATTGCTGGCTGTTCGCGGCAAAAGCGGGCGACGCGAGCAGACCCGTCAGGGCGAGAGCGGCGAGTGCGGCCTGGATCTTCATGGGAGACTCCATCACGGGTTGTGAATGTTGTTGATTGTCGTGAGACGGACATCGAGCCGGGCAGGTCGCCTCCGCTGTGATCGGCCGTCACCATTGCGCTACATGGTGTCTGTGAGAACGAACGGGCAGGGCAAAAGGTTGACGCATCCGACGCTCAGACGGCACAGGTGTTTCCCTAAGATGACTTACCGCAAACGCGCGAAACGTTATGCTTGTGTCATTGCCTTCATCACGATTCAGGAGTTTTCGCCATGCACTATCTGCTGATCTACGATGTGTCGCAGGATTATCTTGAGCGTCGTCCGGAATTTCGCGCTGCGCATCTGAAGCATGCATGGGCCGCCGCAGATCGCGGCGAACTGCATCTTGCTGGCGCGCTTGCCGATCCCGTCGATACCGCCGTGCTGCTGTTCGAAGGCGATTCGCCCGCAGTCGCCGAGTCGTTTGCGAAAGCCGATCCCTATGTGCTGAACGGACTCGTCACGCAATGGCGCGTGCGGCCGTGGACGACGGTCGTCGGCGAGCGCGCCGCGACACCTGTCCGCTAATGTCTGTTAAGCACGACTCTATCCGTCACTTCACGCCACAGCAGCGGCAAGCATGCGTCACAAATAGAAACGCCGCTGCGCTCCGGCACTTTATGCCGCACACATCGAATCGAATGTAACTGCGTCAATAGTGTTGTGCGCGATCCACGCGATCACACGCCTGTCATCGCAGCAGCGCGAGCATGGATGCGTTGTCTCGCGCCGTTCGTGCGGTATGCAAAGCGTTGCAACCGGCGTCAGTTCTGTGACATTCGCGAACTAAACGACGCAGCAAAAAGGACAAGATTGTTTCTATCCGTAACACTTGTCTCAGTCATATTCAGACAAACCCTGGCGATGGTATGCTTCGTGCACAAATTCTCCCATGCACGAGTGAGACCACGTTTTGTGCGTCGTCCCGGTGAAATGTCGCACTATCGATGTGCGCTTTCTCAATCCCGGCGCAAGAACGTATAAGCATATTGTGCAACCGCGGACCCGACACGAACCGCCAAAATGAAGTTCGTGAGAGCCCAAAGCCGCAGCCAGGCCAGGCTGCGTGGAGAACAACATGTTTTTCGATGAGCTAAGCAATGACGAATGGGCGCAAATTTCCGCGCTCGTTTCCGACGAGCCAGCCGTCCGCCTGAACCGACGCGGACGGCCCCGCGCCGAACCCCGTATCGTGGCCAATGCCGTTCTGTGGATCCTGACTACTGGCGAGCCGTGGTCGAAGCTTCCCGGTCGCTATCCGTCAGGCCCTACGTGCCGGCGCCGCTTCGAGGAGTGGCAAGCCGACGGCACGCTGGCCGAAGTGATCCGTCTGTTGACGCAGAATGGGCGCGCGTTCGCCTATATCCCGGAGCCGACGCCGCCCGCTGCGCCGAAGCCGGCGCCCGTGGTCGAAGCACCGAAGCCGCGCGATGAACTCGCGCGCGGCGTGTTCTGGAAGAGTCCGGAAACGTGGCAATCGTCCGTTCAGGAACCGAGCGTGACGAGCGGCTGGCGTGCGCTCGCGCCGATGGCCGACATCACGCGCCAGCTCGCCGGTTCGGCGGCTGTCGAGACGGGCTTCGTCGACGCGTCGCGTGCGAACGGTGATTCTGCTGCTGTCGTCTTCGACGACGCGCAGCGGATCGACATGCAAGCCAGCGTGCAAACGGAAACGCAAACGGAAACGCAAATGGACATGCAGGTACACATGCAAAAGGACCTGCAAGCCTTTGCCGCCGACACCGCGCTCGTGCCCATGATGGTGCCCGCGATCTTGCCGAGCGAACTGCACGACGAGCAGACATCCGATGAAGACGCGTCCGCCGACGATGCACCCGGCAGCCCGCACACGCCGTTGTGGATGAGCCTCACGGCGCCGCGCGGCCTGCAGGTCGCCGACCGTCTGGGCTACGTGATCTATGTCGCGGCAGAGCAGGTGCCCAACGGCAAGTTCCGCGCGTGGGCCGAGATCATGAAGGACGGCAAGCGCGTCGAGCGCTCGGGCCTGATCGGTCCGCGTTTCAGCGATGCCGATGCGGCACATCGCTTCGCGCTCGATTGGGCGCGTCAGTGGATCGATCGCGAATGCCTTACGCATGAAGCGGGCGCAGGTCTGCACGGCGGCAGCTTCGCGAGCCAGAAGGCGAGTGCGAGCGTGCATGCGGGCATGCACGCGCCGAAGGTCGCCGTGCGGCCCGTCACGCGCGCGATGCCGGAACTCACGCCGACGCCGGCACTCGCCGCGGCGAACGTGACGCCCGCTGCATCAGGCAATCCGCATCTGCCGCAGCATCTGAATCCGCGTCTGATGCCGCTGCGCCGCTATCCGTCCGACGCCGTCAACGACAAGACGGGCGAACGTTATCCGTCGCTCTCGAAGCTGATTTCCCACGCGGGATGATGACGGTGGCGTGAGCACGCCATCGTTTGATTCCGGGCTGGAACCGGTTCTTGAAGCCGGGCCCGTCGTTCAGGCATCGACATTCCACTCTGACAACATGCAAAAGCGGTGACGGGCATCAACCCGTCACCGCGCTTTGCATTACTGTCGTCCGTAGGTGTCGTCGAAACGCACGATGTCGTCTTCGCCGAGATACGAGCCGGATTGCACCTCGATGATTTCGAGCGGCATCTTGCCCGGATTTTCCAGGCGATGCTTGATGCCGAGCGGGATATACGCCGATTCGTTTTCGGACACGATGAAGCGCTCTTCACCACGCGTGACGAGCGCCGTGCCGCGCACGACGATCCAGTGTTCCGCGCGATGGTGGTGCATCTGCAGCGACAGCTGTGCGCCCGGCTTCACGACGATGCGTTTCACCTGAAAGCGCTCGCCCATGTCGACGGAATCGTAATGGCCCCACGGGCGGTGCACCTTGCGATGGTTCACGGCCTCCGTGCCTTGCTTCTCGCGGATCCGGCCAACCACTTTCTTCACGTCCTGCACGCGGTTCTTGTCGGCGACGAGAATCGCATCATCGGTTTCGACGACGACGAGATCCTGCGTGCCGACGCAGGCAATCAGGCGTCCTTCCGAATGCGCGAACGTCGAGGCCGCGCCTTCGAACATCACGTTGCCGCGGCCGACGTTATCGTCGCCGTCTTTCGGCAGAATGTCCCAGATCGCGTCCCACGAACCGACATCGGACCAGCCTGCATTGAGCGGCACGACGACGCCCGAGCACACCGACGTGTCGTTGCCGAGCTGCTCCATCACCGCGTAATCGATCGAATTCTTCGGACATGCATCGAACGCGTCGCGCTGTACGCGGAAGAAGTCGCCGTCGGTCTTGCCTTGCGCATGCGCGGCTTCGCAGGCTTCGTAAATCGCGGGCTGGAAATGACGCACGGCCTTGAGCCACGTTGACGCACGCAGAATGAAAATGCCGCTGTTCCACCAGTACTCTTTCGACTCGACATAGTGTTGCGCGAGTTCCAGATGCGGCTTTTCGACGAAGCGGTCGAGCTGATGCGCGACGATCGCGCGATCGTCCGATGCGTTGTTCGCTGTATCCGCTGCAACCGCTGCAACCGCTGCACCGATGCGGATATAGCCGTAGCCCGTTTCGGCGCGCGCCGGCACGATGCCCATCGTCACGATATGGCCGTTCGCCGCGTGCCGCACGCCCGTGGCGACGGCGGCATGAAAACCTTCGCTGTCGGTGACGGCGTGATCGGCGGGCATCACGACCATGATGCCGTCTTCGTCGAGCGCAAGCACGGAGAGGGCGGCGATCGTCAGCGCGGGCGCCGTGTCGCGCGCGCACGGTTCGAGAATCAGGCGGCTTTGCACGCCGCTCACGCGCAGCTGTTCGGCCGTCGTGAAGCGATGGTCTTCATTGCAGACGACAACCAGCTGTTCGGCAACGGGATAGCCGGCATCGAGTCCGTCGAGCCGATGGGTCGTCGATTGCAGCAGCGAGTCTTCGCCGAGCAGGCCGATCAGCTGCTTCGGATGCTGTTCGCGCGACATCGGCCAAAGACGCGTGCCTGAGCCGCCGGCCAGGATCACGGGATGAACCTTCAGCTTGACGTTGAGCCGGGATGAATTCGCCGGTCGATTCTCGACGGCGGACGCCGTAGCAGTCATGGTGATAACTCCTCGAAGCGGGATGAATGCTTCCGTTTTTATCACGTCGTAATGCGTCAATAAATTGGCATTGAATTTCTATCGAATAATTACGATAGAAAATGGCTGTCCGGTATCGATGATTAATTTCGCAATGTTTTAAAAAGCGAAAATAAATCAGTTAAAAATTGACATGACACAATCGGTCGATGCGCAAACAGAACGATAACGGACGCGCACATGAGGCCATCTGGCACCGCGAGCGGAATATTACGCCGCAAGAGAAGGAAAGACGGCGCATAACGCAGAACGATCCCGTGAAATCCGGCAAAAGTTACCGAATTAAAGCAGAAAAAATCCGGGAAATCGTGCCGATACATTTTGAGATTTTTTGCGGCCTTGTCGGCGGAATTTTAATACCGCTTTATTGAGGCTTGTAGAAGGGTATTCACCCATCGGCGTGAGTAGGGTCAATAAGCGAGTCGATACGCGAATCAATGCGCGACTCAATTCGCGATTCAGTCCGCCGATCCCGATTCGCCGATTCACAGTCGATTGCGATTGCGGCGGCATTCCATTTCACACGGACGCGAAAGAACTTGATGCAACTGACAGACAAGGCGAGGAGCAGCAGATGCTGAGCGTTCTATCGAGAATCATCGACATCGGCATGGTCGCGCTCGGCGCGCTGATCGCGGCGGCTGTGCATGCGGGCGGCTTCGTGTGGCTCGACGACATGCAAAGCGTGTCGCTCGCGTTCGACTGCCTGCTCGTGATCCTGTTCTTTCCGGCGCTCGGTGTGTATCAGTCGTGGCGCGGCAAGCCGCTGTACGACCTGCTGTGGCGCGTGACGATGGGCTGGATGATGGTCGAGGTGACGGGCATCCTGATGAGCTTCAGCCTGCATCGCGCGGACATGCTGTCGCGTCTGTGGCTCGCATATTGGGCCGTCGCCACCATCGTGCTGCTGATCGTCACGAAAGCGGGCGTGCATGCCGTGTTGCGCGGGCTGCGCCGCGAGGGTTTCAATCAGAAGAAGGTGGCGATCGTCGGCGGTGCGCCGTACGGCAAGTTTCTGATCGAGCAGATGCGCAGCCGTCCCGAAGCGGGCTTCAGCCCTGTGATCGTGTACGACGAGGACGATACGCGCAGCCACTACGAAGACACCGACGAAGCGCAAGCGATCGAAGGCGTGCCCGTGCACCGCGATTACGCGGCGATGATCGACGAAATGCGTCGTCGCTCGGTGCGCGAGCTGTGGATGGCGCTGCCGATGTCGAAGGAAAAGATCATCCATCGCTTCGTGATGGAGTTCCGCAACGACTTCGTGAATATCCGCTTCATTCCGGATGTGCGCAGCCTGACGCTGTTCAGCCAGCCGATGGTCGATCTGCTCGGCGTGCCCGCGATCAACCTCGCCGCGTCGCCGATCACCGATCTGCGCGTGCTGCCCAAGCGCGTGTTCGACCGCCTGTTCGCGCTCGCCGCGCTGACGATGCTCGCGCCCGTGATGCTCGCGATTGCCGCGGCCGTGAAGCTGTCGTCGCCGGGGCCTGTGTTTTTTCGTCAGCGACGCAAGGGCATCGACGGTCGCGAGTTCGAGATCTTCAAGTTCCGCTCGATGAAGGTCCACAAGGAAGAGGTGGGCCGGATCACGCAGGCCACGCGCCGCGATCCGCGCATCACGCCCGTCGGCGCATTTCTGCGCCGCACGAGTCTCGACGAGCTGCCGCAATTCATCAACGTGCTGCGCGGCGAGATGTCGGTGGTCGGCCCGCGTCCGCATGCGCTCGAACACGACGACATCTACAAGGATCTGGTGAAGGGCTACATGCACCGCTACCGGATCAAGCCCGGCATCACCGGCTGGGCGCAGATCAACGGTTATCGCGGCGAAACCGACCGCATCGAAAAGATGATGGGCCGCGTGAAGCTCGATCTGTACTACATGCAGCACTGGAGCTTCTGGCTCGATCTGAAGATCGTCGGCCTGACGTTCTGGAAGGGCTTCGTCGGCAGCAACGCGTACTGAACGCTGCGCGCCACCTACATAGCAGAGGAACGCCACGCGTTCCGCATTCACTGAACCATTCAATCTCGAGGTGTAATTCATGAACCTGACGATCGTTGGAACCGGATACGTAGGCCTCGTGACGGGCGCCTGTCTGGCAGACATCGGACACGACGTATTCTGCCTCGACGTCGATCAGCGCAAGATCGACGTGCTGAACAATGGCGGCGTCCCCATCCACGAGCCGGGTCTGCTCGACGTCATCGCGCGCAATCGCAAGGCAGGGCGCCTCAAGTTTTCGACGGATGTCGAAGCGGCCGTTGCGCACGGCGATATCCAGTTCATCGCTGTCGGCACGCCGCCCGATGAAGACGGTTCCGCCGATCTGCAATACGTGCTCGCCGCCGCGCGCAACATCGGCCGCCATATGAAGGGCTTCAAGGTGATCGTCGACAAGTCGACGGTGCCCGTCGGCACGGCTCGCCGCGTCGCGCAGGCTGTGCAGGAAGAACTCGACAAACGCGATCTGCAGCAGATGTTCTCGGTCGTGTCGAACCCCGAGTTCCTGAAAGAAGGCGCAGCCGTCGAAGACTTCACGCGCCCCGACCGCATCATCCTCGGTTGCGACGACGACGTGCCCGGCGAAAAGGCGCGCGAGCTGATGAAGCGTCTCTATGCGCCGTTCAACCGCAATCGCGAACGCACGCTGTACATGGACGTGCGTTCCGCCGAATTCACGAAGTACGCGGCCAACGCGATGCTCGCAACGCGCATCTCGTTCATGAACGATCTCGCGAATCTCGCGGACCGTGTCGGCGCCGACATCGAAGCCGTGCGGCGCGGCATGGGTTCCGATCCGCGCATTGGCTACGACTTCCTGTATGCGGGCTGCGGTTATGGCGGCTCGTGTTTCCCGAAGGACGTGCAGGCGCTGATCCGCACGGGCAGCGAAATGGGCCATGGTCTGCGCATTCTCGAAGCCGTCGAAGCCGTCAACGAATCGCAGAAGAAGGTGCTCGCACAGAAGATCGTCGCGCAGATGGGCGAGGACCTGTCGGACCGCACGTTCGCGGTCTGGGGTCTCGCGTTCAAGCCGAACACCGACGACATGCGCGAAGCACCGAGCCGCGCGCTGATCGCCGAACTGCTGTCGCGCGGCGCGAAAGTCGTGGCCTACGACCCCGTCGCGATCGACGAATCGAAGCGCGTGTTCGCGCTCGACCTGCAAGGCAAGCCGCAGCAGCTCGCGCGTCTGACTTTCGCCGATGAAGAAATGCAGGCGGCCGAGCAAGCCGACGCGCTCGTGATCCTCACCGAATGGAAGGTCTTCAAGAGCCCGGACTTCGACAGCCTCAAGACGCTGCTGAAAACGCCTGTGATTTTCGACGGCCGCAACCTGTACGAGCCGGAAGCGATGCGCGAACTCGGTATCGAGTATCACGCGATCGGCCGTCAGGCTGCGCAGCCGCAAGGCGCATCGCAAGCGGCCGCTGCGTCGCTGGCTGCCGCCGCGCTGTAACGCTGCAATAACGCATCGACCTGACCGGAGGCCGCCCATGTTCGCCAACGTCCTGATCGTCTGTCACGCCAACGTGTGCCGCTCGCCTGCCGCCGAGTGGCTGTTCAGGTCGCGACAGCAGGAGCGTGGCGCGCAGCCCATCGCATTCCGCTCGGCGGGTCTGCGCGCGATCGACGGACATGGGATGGACCCGGTGATGCGGCGTCTGCTCGAAGAACGCGGCGTCGACGGCGGCACGGTCGGCACGCATCGCTCGCGGCGGCTCGATCGCCAGAGCGTGCGCGCCGCCGATCTGATCCTCGTCACCGAACAGCGGCAAGTGAAAGACGTGGAAGCCCTCGAACCCACGTCGCGCGGCAAGGTGTATTCGCTCGGCAACTGGAGCAAGTCGGACAGACAGGGCAACGGCGGCGCCGATGTCGTCGATCCGCACGGACGCGACGAAGCCGTGTATCGCGACAGCCTCGCGCACATCGAACACCTCGTCATGGGATGGCTGGACAAAATATGTTGAAACGACACATCACGATATCTCTTGTGCTGACGACTTTTCTGTCGGCATGCGCGACCGCGCCGGGGAATTACCTCGATACGTCGCGCCTGAAGGAAGACCAGCAGAACAAACCGGCGGAGACGTACCCCGTCAAACTGATCGACGCCTCGGTGATCCGGCAGCAACAGGCGCAGACGGCCGATGCGATCGCGCATCAGGTGCTGCCGCCGCCGGGCCCGTTCGCCGATCCGACGCAGTACGTGTACCGCGTCGCGCCGCAGGACATTCTCGGCATCACCGTGTGGGACCACCCCGAACTGACGACGCCGAACGGCAGCACGCTCTCGTCGGGCGGCAACACGACGCAGACGCTCGGCGGCGCATTGCAGCAGCCATACACCCAGGCATTGCCCGGTCAGGCCGATCCCTACGGGCAGACGGTCGCGCCCGACGGCACGATCTATTTCCCGTTCGTCGGCCGCATTCGTGCGTCGGGACGCACGACGGCGCAGCTCCGCGACGAGCTGTCGAAAAAGCTCATCCCGTACATCCGCGATCCGCAGGTCGATGTGCGCGTGCTGTCGTACCGCAGCCAGAAGGTGCAGGTGACGGGCGACGTGAAGACGCCTGGCCCGCTCGCGCTGTCCGACGTGCCGCTGACGCTCGTCGACGCGATCACGCGCTCGGGCGGTTCGACGGATAACGCCGATCTGCAACGCGTGCGTCTCACGCGCAAGGGCAAGCTCTATGTGCTCGACGCGAACCGCATGCTCGACAAGGGCGATGCCACGCAGAACGTGATGCTCGAACCGGGCGACATCGTCAACGTGCCGGATCGCAGCGACACGCGGATCTTCGTGATGGGCGAAGTGAAGACGCCGATCCCCGTTCCGATGAACAAGGGCGAACTGACGATCGCCGATGCGCTCACGCAGGCGGGCGGCATTCTCGACACCGACGCGAACCCGCGCCAGATCTACGTGATGCGCGGCATGAAAGAGAAGCCGACCACGCCCGACGTGTATCGCCTCGACATGACGCAGCCCGACGCAATCATGCTGTCGTCGCAATTCGAGTTGCAGCCGATGGATGTGGTGTACGTCGGCACGGCCGCTTCGACGACGTTCAACCGTGTGCTGCAGCAGGTGCTGCCGACGGTGCAGACGCTGTTCTATCTGAAGCAGCTGACGCGTTGATGTCTTTTTCGACGTTTGCATCGACTAGCGGCAGCCGCATTGCCTGAACCGCTGTCCGCATGCCGGCGCTTCGCATCCGAACCTGAACGGATGCAACGCACCGGATGCGGGCGGCGACCCGACCCGGGTCAACCCTGAGCACTCAAGCGAGTATCCAAGTGAGCACTCAAGCCAATCCCCATCTGGCCATGCAGGCCAGAACCGAAGAAGAGGACGTGGTCCTCGGCCAACTGCTGCAGGTGATCATCGACGACATCTGGTGGCTGATCGGCATCGCCGCGACCATCGTCGCGATGGCCGGCTTCTACTGCTATGTCGCGAAGCCCGTCTATTCGGCCGATGCGCACGTGCGTGTGGAAGCGTCGGACAACACGTCGCAGGCGCTCACGCAGACGCAAACGGGCGCGACGATCTCGACGGGACAGAACACGATCCCCACCGACGCCGAGATCGAAATGATCAAGAGCCGCGGCGTCGTCGCGCCCGTGGTTCAGCAGATGAAGCTGAACTTCTCGGTGACGCCGAAGACGATCCCCATTCTCGGCAGCCTCGCCGCGCGCCTCGCGACGCCGGGCCAGCCCGCGAAAGCGTGGCTCGGTCTCGGCTCGTATGCGTGGGGCGGCGAGGTGGCCGAAGTCGATTCGATCGACGTGACGCCCGCACTCGAAGGCAAGAAGCTGATCCTCACCGCAATGGACAACGGCCGCTACACGCTGATGACGCCCGACGGCCAGTTGCTGTTGCGCGGCGAAGCGGGCGAACCCGCGCAGGGCGGCGGCGTGACGATGCTCGTCAACAAGCTGGTCGCGCGTCCGGGCACGCAGTTCACGGTGATGCGGGCGAACGATCTCGACGCGATCGGCGCGTTCCAGTCGGCGATCAACGTGCAGGAGCAGGGCAAGCAGACGGGCGTGATCTCGATCTCGCTCGAAGACCAGAGCCCCGAGCACGCGGCCGCCGTCGCCAATGCGCTCGCGCAGTCGTATCTGCTCGAACACATCCGCACCAAACAGGCCGACGCGAGCCGCATGCTCGACTTCCTGAAGAGCGAAGAGCCGCGCCTGAAGTCCGATCTCGAACGCGCGGAAGCCGCGTTGACGGCGTATCAGAGCAAGAGCGGCTCGATCAACGCGAGCGACGAAGCGAAGGTCTATCTTGAAGGCAGCGTGCAGTACGAGCAGCAGATTTCGTCACTGCGTCTGCAGATTTCGCAGCTCGAACAGCGCTACGGCGACGATCATCCGATGATCAAGGCCGCGCAAGAGCAGATGGCCGAACTGCAGGCACAGCGCACGAAATACGCGGACCGTTTCCGCGATCTGCCCGCCACCGAAGTAAAGGCCGTGCAGTTGCAGCGCGACGCGAAGGTTGCAGAAGACATCTACGTGCTGCTGCTGAACCGCGTGCAGGAACTCTCCGTGCAGAAAGCGGGGACGGGCGGCAACGTGCATATCGTCGACGCGGCGCTGCGTCCCGGTTCGCCCATCAAGCCGAAGAAGGTGCTGATTCTTTCGGCGGCGACGATTCTGGGCCTGATCGTCGGCACGGGTTTCGTGTTCCTGCGCCGAAATATGTTCAAGGGTATCGACGACCCCGAAACCGTCGAGCGCACGTTCCATCTGCCCGTGTACGGTCTCGTGCCGCTGTCGGCGGAACAGGCGCTGCTCGAAAACGCCGCGGTGCGCGGCGGTACACGCCAGCGCGCGGTACTCGCAAACGCGAAGCCGAAGGACGTGTGTATCGAAAGTCTGCGCAGCCTGCGCACGTCGATGCAGTTCACGTTGCAGGACGCGCGCAATCGCATCGTGATGTTCACGGGTCCGCTGCCGGGCGTCGGCAAGAGCTTCCTGACGATCAACCTCGGCGTGCTGCTCGCGCATTCGGGCAAGCGCGTGCTGATGATCGACGGCGACATGCGGCGCGGCGCGCTCGAAAAGCATCTGGGCGGTTCGCCCGACAACGGCCTGTCGGAATTGCTGAGCGGTCAGATTTCGCTCGAAGAAGCGGTGCGCGCGACGGAAATCGACAATCTCGCGTTCATCTCGTGCGGCCGCCGTCCGCCGAATCCTTCCGAACTGCTGATGTCGCCGCGTTTGCCGCAATACCTCGAAGGCCTCGCGAAGCGCTACGACGTGATCCTGATCGACACGCCGCCCGTGCTCGCCGTCACCGACGCCTCGATCATCGGCGGCTATGCGGGCTCGACGTTCTTTGTCGTGCGCTCGGGCATGCATAGCGAAGGCGAGATCGCCGACGCACTGAAGCGTCTGCATTCGTCGGGCGTGCACGTGCAGGGCGCGATCTTCAACGCGATGCCGCCGCGTGCGCGCGGCAACTACGACCGCCACTACGCGGCCGTGCAGGAATACCTGAGCACCTGATGCGCGCAGTGCGCCTTCAATCAGCCACGGAGAGTTCACGATGAAGATAACGGTACTGGTGCCGACGTATCGCCGGCCGAAAGACCTCGCGCGCTGCCTCGCCGCCTTGCAGAAACAGGAACGCGTGCCCGACGAAGTCGTGGTAGTCGCGCGGCCCGACGACGACGCGACGCATGCGTGCCTCGCCGATCCCCTCGTAGTCGGTGCGTTGCCGCTGAACATCGCGCCCGTCGAATTGCCGGGCCAGGTCGCCGCGCTCAACTGCGGGCTGGACGCCGCGACGGGCGACGTGATCGCGATCACCGACGACGACGCCGCGCCGCACGCCGACTGGGTGCGCCGCATCGGCGCGGCGTTCGAAGGCGATGCGCGGCTGGGTGCACTCGGCGGACGCGACTGGGTTCATCAGAAAGGCGGCGTGCTCGACGGCTCGCGCTTTCTGGTCGGCAAGATGATGCGTTCAGGCAAGATCATCGGCAATCACCACCTGGGCGTGGGCGAAGCGCGCGAAGTCGATCTGCTCAAGGGCGCAAACATGAGCTACCGGCGTGACGCGATCCGCGCGATCCGCTTCGACGGCCGTTTGCGCGGCGCGGGCGCGCAGGTTCACAACGACATGGCCTTCAGCATGAGCGTGAAGAACGCGGGCTGGAAGCTCGTCTACGATCCGCGCGTCGCCGTCGATCATTTCCCCGCCGAGCGTTTCGACGACGACCGCCGCGACGCGCAATCGATGACGGCCGTGCGCAACGCCGCGTACAACCTGCATCTGATCCTGCGCGAGCAGTTGCCGCCGGGCCAGCGCGAAGTCGCGTGGTGGTGGTATGCGCTCGTCGGCACGCGGGTTTATCCGGGCGCCGTGCATGCGATGCTCGCGCTGACCTCGAAAGGCGCGCGCACGAAACTCGCGCGCTGGCACGCAGTGCGCACGGGCGCACGCGAAGCGCGCCGCGCGTACGCAGCGCATCGCGGCGCGGGGGTGCACGCATGACGACGAAGGTCCACGTGCATCTGTTTTACGGCGCCGATCCGCGTTTTTATCGCAAGGGCGAGGACATCGGCTGTCTGTACGGCTATCACCATGCCGAGTCCGACGAGTTT
This sequence comes from Paraburkholderia sabiae, assembly GCF_030412785.1. Lineage (NCBI taxonomy): Bacteria > Pseudomonadati > Pseudomonadota > Betaproteobacteria > Burkholderiales > Burkholderiaceae > Paraburkholderia > Paraburkholderia sabiae. The sequence goes on along the minus strand of NZ_CP125295.1, from coordinate 4,816,714 downwards.
CAACTGAGCTACTCGCAGGACACGCCCGAAAGCAAACCCGTGCGCCTCGTGCGACGTGCGTTGAAGACGCTGCTCGGCTTCGATCTGATCCACACGCTGCGCAACCGCGACGAGATGCTGCGCTCGGACGTGATCTGGACGCACACCGAACACGAATGGCTGTCCGCCGCGCTGATGTTGCTGATGAACGGCAAGCGGGAGAATCAACCGCTGCTGATCGCGCAAAGCGTGTGGCTGATCGACAAGTGGCCCAGCTATGGCCTGCTGCGTCGCTGGTTCTATCGCAAGCTGATGGCGCGCGCCGATTTGCTGACCACGCTCGCGCGCGACAACGCCGAACTGTGCCGCGATTACTTCGATCGCGATGCGACGCAGCTTTTCTACGGCCTCAACACGCGCGACTTCCCCGTACAGCCGCCGATGCAATGGCAGCCGGATACGCCGCTGCGCATCGCGGCCATCGGCAACGATCGCGACCGTGACTGGGAAACGCTGATCAAGGCAGTCGGCAACGATCCGCGTTTTGCGGTGCGGCTCGCGACGCGCCGGCGCATTCCGCGTTCGCTGCGCTCGCTGAACGTCGATGTCGCGCCCGCAGCGGGTTTGAAGAAACAGCGCGAACTGTACGACTGGGCCGACGTGATCGTCGTGCCGCTGCGGCCGAACACGCATGCGTCGGGTATCACCGTGATGCTCGAAGCGGCTGCTGTCGGCAAGCCGATGGTCGTGACCAACGTCGGCGGATTGCAGGATTACTTCTCGGCGCGCGCCGCCGCGTATGTGCCGCCGTTCGATACCGACGCGCTGCGCAATGCGCTGCTCGGCCTGATGACGTCGCCGGAAGGGGCGCTGCAACAGGCGCAGGCGGCCGCGACGGAACTCGTCTCGCGCGATCACACGACGCAGCACTACGCGCAGCAGCACGTGAAAATCACGCGCGATCTGCTGCGCCGCCGTGGCCAGACCGCGCAGCAGGGCGCGCGCGAACGCGCAAGCGTTCGTCAGGCTGAAGCCGTGCCGTCGCAAAGCCGGGGAGGGAGGTAAGCGATGTCGTCGATTGCACCAGCCGGAATGGAAGGCACCGCGCGCGTCGCAAAGCGCGAGCGCCGCGACTGGCTGCCGCCCGCGTTGCTGTGGCTCGTCACGGCGATGCTGATCGTCGCGCACCAGGGCACGGTGCTCACGCTCGCGTTCCCGGTGCTGTCGATCGCCGTCGGTTTCTGGCTGTACTTCAAGGCGCCCGCGAAGTACGTCGGGTACATGTGGTGGCTGTGGTTCCTGAGCCCGGAAGTGCGGCGTCTCGCCGACTGGTCGAAGGGCGCGTTCACGCCGACGAGCCTGATCCAGGTCGCGCCGCTCGCCGTCACGATGATCAGCGGGCTCTCGCTGATCCGCTTCTACCCCGTGCTCGCGCAAAGACGCGGTTTGCCGGTCTTGCTGGTGCTGGGCGGGCTCGCCTATGCATTCATGATCGGCGTCGTCTCCAGCGGCCCGCTAGCGGCCCTGTACGACCTCGCGAACTGGGTCTATCCGATCCTGATCGGCTTTCACATCATGGCGCACTCGCGCCAGTACCCGGAATTCCGCGAGACCATCGTCAATACGTTCATCTGGGGCATGCTGCTGATGGGCGGCTACGGTCTCGTGCAGTTTTTCATCATGCCGCAGTGGGACGCGCTATGGATGCTCGGCTCGCAGATGAACTCGCAGGGCGACCCCGTGCCGTTCGGCGTGCGCGTGTTCAGCACGATGAATTCGTCGGGCCCGTTCGCGCTCGCGATGATGGGCGCGATGGTCTACGTGATGGCCGCGAACCATCGCGTGCGCTGGGTGGCGGGCGCGTTCGGCTTCCTGTCGTTCTGTCTGTCGCTGGTGCGCTCGACATGGGGCGGCTGGGTGATCGCGATGCTGATCCAGCTCGTCAAGTCGGACAACAAGGTGCGCATCCGCATCGTCGCGAGCGCGGTGCTGCTGACGGGCCTGTGCGTGCCGCTGCTCGCCGTCGGTCCCGTCGCGGAACGGATGCAGGCGCGCCTCGACACCATCATCAATCTGCACGACGACCAGAGCTACGCCGCGCGCAACGAGTTCTACGCGACCTTCGCGAAGACCGCGTTCACCGACGTGACGGGCGAAGGACTCGGCGCGACGGGCACGTCGACCAAGCTCTCGAACGACGGCGGCCAGCTCGGCCAGTACGGCAACTTCGACAGCGGCGTGATGAACATTCCGTTCGTGCTCGGCTGGCCGGGCACGCTGCTGTACATGTCGGGCGTGATCTGGCTGCTGCTTCGTGCGCTGCGCGCGTCGTTCAGATTGCGCGACGACAAATTCGCGTCGGCGTCGCTGTCGCTCGCACTCTCGATCTTCGCGATGCTCGTGTTCACCAATTCGCTCGTCGGCACGGGCGGCCTGCTGCTCTTCATGGGCGTGTTTTCGATCATTTCCGCGGCGCACTGGCAAAAGCTGAACCGGCGCCGCCAATCATTCTTTCATGGAGGCCACTGATTGAGAGTCGCCATCGTCACGCACGTGGTGCGTCATAACGACGGGCAGGGCCGCGTCAATCACGAGATCGCGCGCGCGGCGCTCGACGAGAACATCGAGGTCACGCTGGTCGCCTCGCATGTCGCGCCCGAACTGCTGCAGCATCCGCTCGTGCGCTGGGTGCCCGTGAAGATCGGCCGCTTCTGGCCGACCAATCTCTTGCGCCAGCAGGTGTTCGCGCTCAAGAGCGCATTGTGGCTGCGCATGCATCGGCGCGAATACGACGTGCTGCACGTGAACGGCTTCATCACGTGGATGCCCGCCGACGTCAACACCGCGCATTTCGTGCATACCGGCTGGTTCAAAAGCAAGTACTACCCGTTCGGTCTCGGCAAAGGGCTGTGGTCCGCGTATCAGTTCGTCTATACGCGCGCCAACGCCGTGCTCGAAGGCTGGGCGTACCGACGCTCGCGTGTGATCACGGCTGTGTCGCAGAAGGTCGCGGCAGAGATCGCGGCGATCGGCCTCACGCCGCGCAACCGGCTCGACGTGATCTACAACGGCGTCGATACGCAGGGCTTCGCGGCGGCGCATGGCGACCGCTCGCGCTTCAAGCTGCCCGAGGACAAGTTCCTGCTGCTGTTCGTCGGCGATCTGCGTACGCCGCGCAAGAACCTCGGCACGGTGCTGAAGGCGCTCACGCATCTGCCCGAACGCGTGCATATCGCGGTGGCGGGTTATCTGCCCGGCAGCCCGTATCCGGAAGAAGCGAAAGCGCTCGGCATCGCGGATCGCGTGCATTTTCTGGGGCTCGTCAAAGAGATGCCCGTGCTGATGCATTCCGTCGATGCGTACGTGTTTCCGTCGCGCTACGAGGCGATGAGCCTGTCGCTGCTCGAAGCGATGGCAGCCAGTCTGCCCGTCGTGACCGCCCATACGGCGGGCGGGGCGGAAATCATCACGCCCGACTGCGGCATCGTGCTCGACGATCCCGACGATCCGAAAGCGCTCGCGCAGGCCGTGGGCCGTCTCGCATCGAACGATGAAGAACGGCTCGCGATGGGCCGCGCGGCCAACGAACTCGCGACGGGCTTCGGCTGGGCGCGCATGGCGCAGCAGTACATCGCGCTGTATCGGCAGATCGCGGGACGGCGCGAAGACCGCCGCCACGCGACCACACTCAACGACAACCACGGTGACAGCGACGCGCTGACGGCGAACGTGCTCGCCGGGCCGCAAGGCGCGGACCGCGCCTGATGCACTGACAACGACAAGGAATGCACACACCATGAACCCACGTTCCATCAAATCGCTGCAGATCGGCATGCACTGGTTTCCCGAGCGCGCGGGCGGTCTCGACCGCATGTACTACTCGCTGATCGGCGCGCTGCCCGGCGCGGGCGTCGAAGTGCGCGGCGTCGTCGCGGGCTCGGAGCGCGTTGCGCACGACACGAACGGTGCGATCAACGGCTTCGGTTCGGCGGCGCAATCGCTGCCGCTGCGCCTGATGGCCGCGCGCCGCGCGCTGCGCCGCGAGATTCGCGAGCAGCGTCCCGACGTGATCTCGTCGCACTTCGCGCTGTACACGTTTCCGGGTCTCGACGTGACGCGCGGCATCCCGCAGGTTTCGCATTTTCAGGGGCCGTGGGCCGACGAGAGCCACGTCGAAGGCGCCGATTCGCTCGGCCAGCGCGCGAAGCGTTATCTCGAGCAGACGGTCTATGCGCGGTCGTCGCGACTGATCGTGCTGTCCGATGCGTTCGGCAAGATTCTCACGTCGCGCTACGGCATTCCCGCCGATCGCGTGCGTGTCGTACCCGGTTGCGTGAACGTCGACCAGTTCAATCTGCCGCTCACGCAGAACGAGGCGCGGCTGCGCCTGCAACTGCCGCTCGGCCGTCCGATCGTGCTGGCCGTGCGGCGTCTCGTGCGGCGCATGGGCCTCGAAGATCTGATCGACGCGGTGAAGGTCGTCAAGCGTCGTCAGCCGGATGTGCTGCTGCTGATCGCGGGCAAGGGCCGCTTGCAGGAAGAGTTGCAGCAGCGTATCGACGATGCGGGTCTCGGCGACAACGTGAAGCTGTTGGGCTTCGTGCCCGACGAGCATCTGGCGTCGCTGTATCGCGCGGCGGATATCAGCGTTGTGCCGACGGTGGCGCTCGAAGGCTTCGGCCTGATCACGGTGGAATCGCTGGCGTCGGGCACGCCCGTGCTGGTGACGCCCGTCGGCGGGTTAGCGGAAGCGGTGTCGGGGCTGTCGCAGGATCTCGTGCTGCCGTCGACGGGTGCGGACGCGATCGCCGATGGTCTGATCAAGGCGTTCGACGGCACGATCAGATTGCCGGATGCGGATGCGTGCCGCGCCTACGCGCGGGCGAACTTCGACAATCCGGTGATCGCGAAGCGCGTCGCGGCTGTGTATCAGGAGGCGATCCAGGCGGCGGCATAAGTAGCCTAAGCTGCGAGGACGAAAGGGGCGGCGTTGGTGCCGCCCTTTGTTTTTTCAGCGATAATTCCGATATTTAAGGAATTATCGAGCTTTGGACGAGCCTTAGAGTCATAATTCCTGAAATGTAAGAACTATTGACATCCGACGCGCCATGTCGCAATAATTCCGATATTCTCGTAACTATCCGTCTGCGTGCGCCGCAGGTGGGTTTATTCCTGGAATTCCGGAACTATGGCCCGCACCTTACCTCGACCGACCGCCGTCAACCCGTTGGCCCGCGACATGGCCGCATTGGGCCTGCTCGTACGCAACCGGCGCGCGCAAAGCGAACTGCGCATCGACGATGCCGCCGACATGCTCGGCGTCTCCAAAGACGTGCTGTCGCGCCTGGAGAACGGCCGCTCGGTCAGTCTCGACAAGGTGTTCAAGGTGCTGGACGGCCTCGGCCTCAACATGCTGGTTTTCACGAACCAGCAGACGAGCGCGGTACTCGATGCCGTCGAACCAGGCGGTCCGGTCGCGTCGAGCAGCACGGCGGAGAAGCCCTGATGGCTCATACCCTCCACGTCACGACTCACGAAGGCGCGGTCGGCCGTCTCGACTTCGAGGCGAAAGAGAGCCTCTATCGTTTCCAGTACCACGGCAACTGGACGTCGCGCCGGCAGGCGTTTCCGCTGTCGCCGCACATTCCGCTGTCGGGCGAAGAGCCCGCGGGCGGCGCCGTGCATCGCTTCATCGCGAATCTGTTGCCGGAGGGGCGGGCGCTCGATGTGGCGTCCGTCGTCTATCAGGTGTCGAAGGACAACACCTATGGGCTCATTCGCATGCTCGGCAAGGAGCCTGTCGGCGCGCTGAGCTTTCTTGCTTCCGACGACGCGGGCCGGCCCGTCGAGCCTGTGAAGCAGGAACAGGGCCCGCCCGCACGCCGCAACATCACGCCCGACGAACTGAGCCAGCGCATCCGCGAGCGTGACGCGATTCCGTTTCCGGTGTGGGACGGCAAAGTGCGGCTGTCGGTGGCGGGCTATCAGGACAAGCTGCAGGTGCTGCTCGAAGGCGAACGCATCGCGCTCGCCGATGGTCCGCTGAGTTCGACGCACATTCTCAAGCCCGAATCGCGCAGTTCCGTCACGCCGTGCATGGTCGCCAACGAGCACTACTGCATGACGCTCGCGACGCGCATGGGCTTGCAGGCTGCGCCCGTCGCGATCCGGCGCCTTCCCGAACCGATCCTGCTGATTCAGCGCTTCGACCGCGCAGTCGTAGTCGATGCGAAGGACGGCGAGTCGGTCGAAGCCGTGCGACGCCGGCATGTGATCGACGGCTGTCAGGCGCTCGACTTGCCCGTGTCGTTCAAATACGAGCGCAATTTCGGCAATACGCAGGACGTACGCAATATCCGCGAAGGTGTGAGCTTCGAGAAGCTGTTTTCATTGCAGCGGCATCTCGACAATCCTGCCGCGGCGCGCACGTTCATGATCCGCTGGGCGCTGTTTCAGCTGCTGATCGGCAACAGCGACGCGCATGGCAAGAACCTGTCGTTCTTCGTGCACGGCGGCGGTCTCGATCCCGCGCCGCTGTACGATCTCGTCTCCGTGAATGCATACGGCGAACAGGTCGAGCAGGACATGGCAATGGGGTATGGCGATGCCTTCAGGCTCGAAGAAATCACGCCGTTCGCGCTCGCAGACTTCGCGCAGCGCACGGGCACGGCGCCACGCTTTCTCGCACGCGAAATGACGCGCATGGCGCAGGCCGCGAAAGCACTCGCGCCTGATCTGGCGAATGCGGACGTGTACATCGGCGACGAGCGCACGCTGGTGCACACCATCGCTTCGTTCATCAACGCGCAGGCCGATCGCCTGTTGCAGTTCGCGCCGATGGTGCCGCAGGTCAGTCGCAAGCTGCTCTAAAAACAAAGGGCGCTTCGAGCGCCCCTTGTTCTTCAACGCAGTGTCAGCACGACACGCCGTTCTGGTTGCGCGCGAGATCGGCCTCGACCATCATGCGGCACAGCTGTTCGAGCGACGTCTCCGGATGCCAGCCGAGCTTCTCGCGCGCCTTGTCCGCGCAGCCGATCAGCAGATCGACTTCGGCAGGGCGATAGAAGCGCGGATTCACGCGAATCAGCGTCTTGCCCGTCGAAATATCGAGGCCGACTTCGCGCTCGTCGCGGCCTGTCCATTCGAGTTGATAACCCGCCGCTGCAAACGCCATCTTCACGAAATCGCGCACCGTCTCCGTGCGATTCGTCGCGAGCACGTAGGTGTCCGGCTCGTCCGCCTGCAGCATGCGCCACATGCCTTCGACATATTCGAGCGCGAAGCCCCAGTCGCGCTTCGCATCGAGATTGCCGAGTTCGAGCACATCGGCTTTACCGAGCTTGATCTTCGCGACGGTGTCGGTGATCTTGCGCGTGACGAATTCGCGGCCACGCAGCGGCGATTCGTGATTGAACAGAATGCCGCTCGTCGCGAACATGCCGTACGACTCGCGATAGTTGATCGTCGACCAGTGCGCGAACAGCTTGGCCACGCCATACGGGCTGCGCGGATAGAACGGCGTGTCTTCGCATTGCGGCACGGCCTGCACCTTGCCGAACATTTCCGACGTGGACGCCTGGTAGAAACGCATCTTCGGATTCACCGTGCGGATGCCTTCGAGCAGGTTCAGCACGCCGACGCCCGTCACTTGCGCAGTCGTCGACGGCTGGTCGAACGATACGCCCACGAAACTCTGCGCGGCGAGGTTGTAGAGTTCGTCGGCCTGCACGGTGTCGAGCAGACGCAGCGTGGAGCCGGCATCCGTCAGATCGTGTTCGACGAGTTGCAGATTCGGGTTGTCCATCACGCCGAGTTCTTCCATCCGCCAGAAGTTGACGGAACTGGTGCGGCGATACGTGCCCGTAACCTGATAGCCCTTGTTGAGCAGCAGCTTCGTCAGATAGGCGCCGTCCTGGCCGGATACGCCCGTGATGATGGCTTTGCGTTGTGTGGTCATGAGTTGCCTCTCGTCGGGTTGTCTGAAGTTGAATGAGGAGTGGACGGCGCGCGCGGCGGCTGGCTTTGTGAAGACGCAGCCACGTGGGACAGCCGCCGCACGAGCGGATCGATCACCTGAAAATCCTGCTGCGCCTTCACGCGATACAGCTCCGGCTTCGGATGCGCGCCGTCGGACATATGCGTTTTCCAGTCGGCCATCGCGGAGATTTGCGCGTAGTGGTCGACCAGTGGAACCTGCTGTTCGGCCGCCACACGCCGCGTCATCGCCACCATCTCCGCGAGACGCGCATTCAGGCGACCGTCGGGCATCGGGTTCGAGGTCTGCAGCACGGGCAGCTTGCCGAGCGCCTGCGCCGTTTTTACGAGCTCCGTTTCGGCCTGATAGAACTGCTCGGGCGTCTGGTTGTGCATCACTTCGTTGATGCCGTAGTTGATCGTGACGATCTGCGCATTCGATGCGGCGAGGCGGTCTTTCCACGGACCTTTGCGGCCCGGTCCCGTGCCGTCGCGCAGTTGCGTGGCCATCGTGCCGCCGACGCCGTCGTTCACCACTACGACACGCTCGCCATACTTCGCGCGCAACTGCTCCTGCAGATACGTGACCGCGTTATCGGGGCGTGGCCCGCAGTGACCGTCGCTGCACGAAATGCCGAGGGTCGTCGAGTCGCCGTACGCTTCGATCAGCACTTGCGGTTGCGCAGGCTCGTCCGCCGATGCGAGCGTCGCAGCGAAGGCAAGCGCACAGAGCACGGCGCGATGCATCCGTGCGGGCCTCAAGCGCTCGTCCTCGATGCTTCGCGTGCCGCGTGCAACAGTTCTTCGCGCGCTTCGTCGCGCTTCGTGCTGCGAGGCGACGCGCTGCCGTGAATCAGACGCCGTTCGAAGCCGAACCACGAGGCGCTTGCGTACGCGAGCGTGATCGCCAGCGCGAGCACGGCCGTCACCGGGCGGCTGTAGTGCAGCGGCCAGAGCACGTAGAGAACGGTCAGGTGAATCAGATAGATCGTGTAGCTGATCGTGCCGATATAGACGAGCACCGGGTTGCACAACACGCGCTTGACGATGCCCTTGCTTTGCAGCGCGATCACGACGACCGACGTGCATAGCACCAGCGACACGCTATACAGCCCCGCATTCGACAGCGGCGTATTGGCCGCGCGAAAACGCGGATAGTGCAGATGCAGCCACGCGAGCACGGCCAGCGCCGCGCAGATGCCGAGTGCAGCGAGCAACTTGAACGGCTCCAGCGCGTTCGCATTGCGTCGCACGGCGACGGCGAGCAGCGCGCCCGCCGCGAGCAGATCCATGCGGAACGGCGTCAGGTAATAGATCGGCCAGAACGAATCGAACCACGGCGTCGCGACGGCGCGCAGCACGGGAACGAGCACGATCAGCGCGGCCGCCACGTAACCGACCACGCGCTCGGGCAGCAGCAGAATCACGAACGGCCAGAAGATATAAAACTGCTCTTCGACGGCGAGCGACCACAGCACATTCAGGCTGTCATGGCCGCTTTGTCCGAGTGCATCGGCGATATTCGTCGCGAAGAACGCGTACCACTCCCAGTGCTGCGCCCAGCCGAGACCGAACAGCAGCGACGACACCAGCATCAGCAGCAGATACGGCGGCAGGATGCGACGCACGCGGCGCGCGTAGAAGTAACTGAAATACGACTGCTGGCGCGCCTTGCGTTCGAGCAGGATGCCCGTGATCAGAAAACCGCTCAGCACGAAGAACAGATCGACGCCCATCCATAGCGGCGCTTTCAGCGCGTGCTGTGCGAAGACGGCGAGCACAGCGATCGCACGCAGGCCGTCGAGCTGGACGATGCGTCGGTGATGAGTCGAAGGGGCGGGCAGGGTGCTGGCTGTCATGAGCGTCCGTGTATGCGCCTGATGCGGCATTCGAAGGGCCATGCACGATGTCGCGAGGCGATCACCATGAAGACGGGCGAAAACGGGTTTTATTCTAGGGAAATAAAAACACTAAAAAACCGGAATGAAATAAACGAATTGATTTGAATAATAAAAAAGACATTTTTGTATCGACGCGTGAGCCGTTACACCTCGATACACCTTTCCGAAGAAATGCGGCAAGAACTACCGGATCACGCGACGCGCCGGAAATTCACGGCCAGTTTTGCCCGCAAAATTGCCCGAAAAGCACGCAGACCGATTTTTTTCAATTTTCTTTTCGATCGTTTCAACACGCGAATAATTTTGAATTATTTGCGATTTACGTGATTCATTCTTTGCAATTACCGTTAAGCGCTGATTGGACCATTGCGCTTTAGCGATGCTTTAACGCTAATGCGCGCATTGCAGGTTCTTTTGCGCATTTCCGCATTGCATCCGGTGCTGCATGCCGATCGCTGCCTTTGTTTCGTCTCGACTGGAGAACCCGCGTTGCCTCGACTCACGCTTGCTCGCGCGATGTGCGCGTTTGCCTTGCTCGCCACGCTGCATGCGTTCGCGGAACCCGCGCTGAACGTGCAGACGTCGTGGATCGGCAATACGTTCGGCTTCGGCGACGGCAGCTGGACGCAGATCAATATCACGTCGCTCGCGGTGTCGCCGGATGGCAAGGTTTATACGAACGCCCCGTGGGACGAGAGCGGCGCGGAGGCGAGCGTCTATCAGAACGGCAAGATGCTCGGCTTCGCGGGCGGCACGCACGGCTGGGGCAACAGCGGCGGCAACGCGATTGCGATCAACGGGCGCTACGCGTATGTGGCCGTTGGTGTCGGCAACGAGAAGGGGCATCTCGTCGGGCAGGGCGTGTGGCCGGAGAAGGGCCGCCAGTGGTACGGCATCTCCCGACGCGAGATCGGCGACACGAAGCGCGTCGCGGCGTTCCAGTCCGCTGTGAGCAGCCTCGATCCGCATGCGAAAGCCGCCGCCGCATTCGAACTCGTCAACGACGTGCCGACGGGCACGCATGGCGACATCAACGGGCTCGCCGCGAGCGACACGACGCTGTATGCGTCCAACACGACGCAGAACCGCATCGAGGTGTACGACGCCGAATCGATGCAACGCAAATCGCAATGGAACATCGCCGCGCCGGGACGCATCGCGCGTGCAGGCGACGGCACGTTGTGGGTGCTGACGGATACGCTGAGCGAGCATCCGAAAGTCGTGCATCTCTCTGCCGACGGCCAGCGCCTGAAAGACGAATTGCCGCTGCCCACGGACGCCGTCGCCGTCGATCTCGCCGTCGACCCGCAAGGCCGCGTGCTGATCGCCGATAACGGTCCGCGCCAGCAGGTGCTGTTCTTCAGCAAGCGTGACGGCACGTATGCGTTGACGTCGACGCTCGGCGAACGCGGCGGCATTTTCTCGGGCGTGGCAGGCAAGCCCGGACCGCAGCGTTTCAACGGACTGACGGGCGTGGGCGTCGATGCGCGCGGCAACGTTTACGTGTCGACCAACGGCATCGGTCCGCGTTTCGAACCGACAGGCGCAGGCCTCGGCGCAACGCTCGAAAGCTATGCGCCCGATGGCAAGCGTCTGTGGCAGGTGGAAGGGCTGCTGTTCGTCGATGGCGCGTGGATCGATCCGTCGCGGCCCGACAGCGTCTATATGGGCAACAAGCGCTTCGAACTCGATCTGTCGAAACCTGCCGGCCAGCAATGGAAATACGCGGGCTTTCTGACCAACCGCTTCCGCTATCCCGACGATCCCGTCTTCAACACTGATCAATGGCCGGGCCTGCCCATCGCACGCCAACTGAAGGGCCGCACGTTCCTGTTCCTCACCGACATGTACGCGGACCATCTGAAGATCTATCGCTTCGATGGCGGCCGCGACGGCGAGACGGCGACGCCTTCGGGCTTTATCGCAGGCCGCGAACGCGCCGTACTGAAGGTGCCGAACGCGCCGAAGGGCGGCGACTGGATCTGGCGCGACACGAACGGCAACGGCCATTTCGACGCCGATGAATTCACGCCGAACACGACGGGCAATCACCTCGCGGGCGGCTGGGGCTGGTGGGTCGACACCAACGGCGACATCTGGCGCGCGCGCGATTCGAAGGGCATCAACCGCTTTCGATTCGGCGGCCTCGATGCGAAGGGCAACCCGATCTACTCATACGCGGACATGACCGCGTACGCGGTGCCGCAGCCGTTCAGCGAAGTCAAACGCGCGATCTACGACCCGCAAACCGATTCGATGTACGTGACGGGGTACACGCCCGAAGCCCCGTTCGACCGTGCGTTCTGGAAAGAAGTGGGCCGCGTGCTGGTGCGCTACGACAAATGGTCGAGCGGCAATCCCGTTGCGCGCTACACGCTGCCGCTGCCGTGGGACACGAAAGCGAAGCCCGTATCGACGCTGATCGGTCTCACCGTCGAAGGCAAGTACGTGTTCGCCGTCGAGCCCGTCGGCACCGTGCACGTCTACGACAGGGACACGGGCACACCCGTCGGCACGATGCAGCCGGGCCCGGAAGTAGGCCGTGCATCGGGTTGGGTCGACGTGCCCAACGGCATCAGCGCGCATCGACGCAAAGACGGCGAGTACCTCGTGTTCGTCGAGGAAGACGCGCGCGGCAAGGTCCTGATGTACCGCTGGAAACCCAACGCCTAAGCACAGATTCTCCACCCACACGCTACTCCGACAAAAACGCAACGCATGACTGACTCAAAAGGAATCCGATGGACAAGGGCATCCTAAGAAACGTAGTGATCAACCTGATCGGACTGGTGTTGCCGACGTTTGTTTCGCTCGTCACGGTGCCGTCGTACATCAAGCTGCTGGGCGTCGAACGCTACGGCGTGATCAGCCTCGTCTGGACGCTGATCGGCTACTTCAGCATCCTCGATCTCGGCATGAGCATGGCCGCGCAGAATCACATCTCGAAGGCGCGCGCGTCGAACGACGCCGATGCCTGCGAACAGGTGTTCTGGAGCGCGACGTGGCTCAATCTGGCGACGGGCATCGTCGGCGGACTCGTCATTTACTTCGGCGCGGCGCTTTATACCGCGTACTTCTCGAAGGTGTCGCCCGAACTGCAGCACGAGGTCTATATGGCGCTGCCGTGGCTCGCGGTGGCGATTCCATTGGCGAACGTGTCGTGGGTCTTCGCGGGCGCGATCAACGGCGCGGAACGCTTCGGCATCTACAACACGAACCAGACGCTCGGCACGTTCCTGTTTCAGCTGTTGCCGCTCGCGGCTGCATGGATGATGGGCCCGACGTTGCAGAACGTGCTCGCGGCCGCTGTCGTCGCGCGTCTGCTCGCCGCGATTCTGCTCGGACGTTCGGCGTTCAGTGTGCTCGGCATCCGCCGGTTGCGTGCGCCGCAATTCACAGTGGCGAAGGGCCTGTTCAACTTCGGCGGCTGGATGCTGATTGCGAGCATCACGGGCATGGTCGCCGAATCGCTCGACCGCGTGATGCTCGGCACGAGTCTCGGCGCGCGCTTCGTCACGTACTACACGGTGCCGCAGAACCTCGTCACGCGTCTGAACATCGTGCCCACGGCAATGCAACGCACGCTATTCCCGCGGCTTTCCGCGGTCGGCCGCGACGATGCCGACGTCATCATGCGGCAGTCGCTCGAGTTCCTGAACGGCGTGTTCACGCCCGTTGCGCTCGTCGCGATGATCGTGCTCGAACCGTTCCTGCATGCGTGGGTCGGCAGCGAAATCGCGGACGTGGCGGGGCCTGTCGGCCGCATTCTGATCATCTCCGTGTGGCTCGTCGGTCAGGCGAACCTCGCGCGCATCCTTATTCAGTCGCAGGTGCATCCCGCTTCCGCTGCGCGTCTCGGCCTGTTCGAACTGCCGTTCTTCGCGGGCGCATTGTGGTTCGGCATCGCGCATTTCGGGCTGACGGGTGCGGCCGTCGTGGTCGCCGCGCGCGGGCTGTTCGATTACGTCGTGCTGCTGCGCCTCTCCGCGATTCACGCGCGTCCGATCGTGCTCGACATGTGCGCGCATCTCGTCTTCCTGGTGGGCACGTTGTGGCTCGCCACCTTGCTGTCCAGCCTGCCGATGGCCATTGCCGCGGGCGCGCTCGTCGTGAGCGCGAACGTCGCCTGGTCGCTCACGATGACCCCTGCATTGCGCGATCTTGCGCGTTCGCTGCTTGCGCGTCTGAAGTTGCGACTCAATCCGAGGAATAGCGCATGAACCACGATATCGTTGAAGAAGACCTGCTGCGTCCCACGCCTGTGACGCGCGATGCAGGCCACGATCTCATCCCCACCACGCCCGTTTCCAGGCCACCTGCGACGCCCGTGAAACGACGCGGCGCGCGCAGCGTCGGCCCCGTGCGCGTCGCGATCATTCACGACTGGCTCGTCACCTATGCTGGCGCCGAGCGCGTGCTCGAACAGATCGTCGCGTGCTTTCCGGATGCCGATCTGTTCAGCCTCGTCGACTTTCTCGACGACCGCACGTTTTTGCGCGGTAAATCGGTGACGACGTCGTTCATCCAGAAGCTGCCGATGGCGCGCACGAAGTACCGTTCGTATCTGCCATTGATGCCGCTCGCGATCGAGCAACTCGACGTGTCCGCATACGACGTCGTGATCTCGAGCAGCCATGCCGTCGCGAAGGGCGTGCTGACGGGACCGGACCAGGTGCATATCAGCTATGTGCATTCGCCCATACGCTACGCGTGGGATTTGCAGCATCAATACCTTCAACAGTCGAAGCTGACGAGCGGACCGAAGTCCGCATTCGCGCGGCTCATCCTGCACTACATGCGCAACTGGGATATCCGCACGTCCAACTCCGTCGATGCCTTCGTCGCGAACTCGGAGTTCATTTCACGCCGCATTCGCAAGGTCTATCAGCGCGAATCCGAAGTGATCTTTCCGCCCGTCGATGTCGAGGCGTTCTCGCTCTGCGAACAGAAGGACGATTTCTATCTGACGGCGTCGCGCATGGTGCCGTACAAGAAGATCGATCTGATCGTCGAGGCGTTTGCGAAGATGCCCGAGCGCAAGCTCGTCGTGATCGGCGACGGTCCCGACATGCAGAAGGTGCGCGAGAAGGCGACGCCCAACGTGCAGATCATGGGCTATCAGCCTTTCAACGTGCTGCGCGATCACATGCGCCGCGCGAAGGCATTCGTGTTCGCGGCGGAAGAGGACTTCGGCATTTCGGTGGTGGAGGTACAGGCCTGCGGCACACCCGTGATCGCTTACGGCAAGGGCGGGGCGCTCGAAACCGTGCGCGACCAGTACGAATCGCATCCGACGGGCATCTTCTTCAACGAACAGACGACCGATTCGATCATCGATGCCGTCGAGCATTTCGCGAGCGATCCCGCGCGTTTCAGGCCCGCCGACTGCCGCGCAAATGCCGAGCGTTTTTCGATCCGCCATTTCCGCGAGCGCTTCTTCGGCTTCGTGCGCGAGTCGGTGCCGGCATTGCGCGGCGCGTCGCTGCCTTCCGACGATCCGCCCGTCATCGGCAAAGAACAGAAGCATGAAACGAGTGCATTGCGCGTGCTCGCGATCGATCAGAGCGGCGTGATGGGTGGCGCCGAACTGTCGCTGCTGGAGATCGTGAAGGCGCTCAAGGCGCGTGTGCAGGTCGTGCTGTTCGACGACGGCCCGTTTCGTGTGGCGCTGCATCGCGAAGGCGTCGCCGTCGATGTCCTCGATCCCGGCGCGATACGCGAGGTCCGCAAGCAGGGCGGCACACCGCCGTTGGCGAAAGCGGTGAAGGGCGTGGCGTCGCTGGTGCGCGCGACGGTCGCGCGTGCGCGTGACAGCGACGTGATCTACGCGAACACGCAGCGCGCGATGGTGATCGGCGCGATCGCGGGACGTCTCGCACGACGCCCCGTGGTCTGGCATCTGCGCGATATCGTGAGCCCCGAGCATTTCGGCGGCAAGCAGCTGGCGATCATCAAGTGGTGCGCGAAGTTGGGCCTCGCGCACGTGATCGCCAATTCGGCCGCTTCGGCGCGCGCGTTTTCCGATCTGACGCAGTTCGGTGACAAGCGCATCGACGTCGTGTTCAACGGCATTTCCAGCGCGCCGTTCAATGCGCTGCGCGATGTGCCGCAAAGCGTGCTGCGCGCGCGACTCAACTTGCCGCAGGACGCTTTCCTCGTCGGTTCGTTCAGCCGGCTCGCGCAATGGAAGGGGCAGCACGTGCTGCTCGAAGCGATGGTGCTCAATCCGCACATGCATGCCGTGCTGGTGGGTGCAGCGCTGTTTGGCGAAGACGCATACGAAGCGAAGCTGCATGAGTTCGTCGCGACGCACGGTCTTGAAGAGCGTGTGCATTTTCTCGGCTTCCAGGACGACGTGGCCGCGTGCATGTGCGCCGTCGATGTCGTCGCGCATACGTCGATCACGCCCGAGCCGTTCGGCCGCGTGATCGTCGAGGGAATGCTCGCGCAGCGGCCCGTGGTGGCGTCGCGCGCGGGCGGCGTGACGGAGATCATCGACGACGGCGTGAACGGCGTGATGTGCACGCCGGGCGATGCGCATGCGCTCGCCGATACGCTCGCCGAGTTGCGCTCCGATCAGGCCTTGCGCGATCGGCTCGTCGCACGCGGCTATCAGACGGCCGTGCGCAAGTTCGGTACGCAGACGTACGTCGAGGGCGTCGAGCGCATTCTGGCGAACGTGGCGGGCGCGCACGCAAAGATCGCCAGCTGAGAAAAGCAGAAAGGCCGGCGCGATCTGTATCGCGCCGGCCTTTCTTTTTGCCTGAATCTGCTTGAGTCGTTAGTGCATGCGCTTTGCAGCAGCAGGCTTCAAACTCGCCGACCACTTCATCGCAGGCAGTTCGACGCAACGATAAAAC